>CAVOLB010000096.1:0-23978 GCA_963696655.1 uncultured Alphaproteobacteria bacterium | reverse complement strand
GGAGGGGCTCGAAGCCTGCGCGACGCTCGGCAATGCCAACCGATTCCCAGGCGCAGCGGTTCGAAAGCCGCCGGCCTCGACTATTACAACCACAAGATCCATCGACATCCTCCTGAATCCGATCTATTCAAAGATCATCACCACGCGCAGCTTCCAGGATCGGCTCGACACGCTGGCGCGCGTACGCGCGTCCGGCATGAAGGTCTGCTCGGGCGGCATCGTCGGCATGGGCGAGGGGCGCGGAGGACCGCGCCGGCCTGCTGGCGACCCTCGCCGATCTCTACGAGCAGCCCGAAAGCGCGCCCCATCAACATGCTGGTGCCGATCGCCGGCACGCCCCTCGCCGACGTGACGCCGCTCGACCCGCTCGAGCTGGTGCGCACCGTCGCGGTGGTGCGTATTTTCATGCCGAAATCCTACGTGCGCCTGTCGGCCGGGCGCGACAAAGCCTCGACGAGGCGGCGCAAGCCTTGTGCTTCTTCGCCGGCGCCAACTCGGTGTTTCTGGGCGAGAAGTCGCTGACCACGCCCAACCGAGACCTTGACGACGACGTCTGCCTGGTTCGCACGGCTGGGCCTGACGGCGGGATGACCGCGCCGGATTGGCTAGCGTGGTGGCTGGCCGCATATTTGGCTTCCCTACACCCAGATGCAGACCGCCGACCTGCCGCCCGCGGCGGTCGCGACCGACGGCACCTGCATCCACCGCCGGTGGCCCGCCGCTTGAGCTCGACGGTGCCGCTGGCCAGGCCGCGCGGGCCGACCACCAGCTGCCAGGGCAGGCCGATCAGGTCCATGGTCGCGAACTTGGCGCCCGCGCGCTCGTCACGGTCGTCATAGAGAACCTCGATCTTGGCGCGCCGCAGCCGACCATAGATGTCGTCGCAGAACTTGGCGGCCGCGGCGTCCGTCACCTTGAGGTTGACGAGACCCACATGGAAGGGCGCGACGCTCTCCGGCCAGACGATCCCGGCATCGTCGTGGCTGGCCTCGATGATGGCGCCGACCAGACGCGACACGCCGATGCCGTAGGACCCACTCTGCACATAGGTCATCTCGCCATCGGGGCCGCTGACCTTGGCGCCCAGCGGTTCCGAATATTTGGAGCCGAAATGGAAGATATGCCCGACCTCGATCCCGCGCGCCTCGGCACGGCGGTCCTGCGGAATGGAGGCATAGCGCGCCGGATCATGCTTCTCGTCGGTGGCGGCATAGACATTGGTCCAGCTCTGGACGATCGGTTCGAGATCGGCTTCGTAATCGACATCCAGCGCCAGCACGTCGCGCTCGATCAGATCCTTGTGGCAATAGACCTGGCTTTCGCCGGTCTCGGCCAGGATGATGAACTCATGGCTGAGATCGCCACCGATCGGGCCGGTGTCGGCCGCCATCGGGATCGCCTTCAGCCCCATCCGCGCATAGGTGCGCAGGTAGGACACGAACATCTTGTTGTAGGCGCGCCGCGCGCCGGCATAGTCGATGTCGAAGGAATAGCCGTCCTTCATGAGGAACTCGCGCCCCCGCATCACGCCGAAGCGGGGTCGCACCTCGTCGCGGAATTTCCACTGGATGTGATAGAGCAGCTTGGGCAGCTCCTTGTAGCTGCGCACTTCGCTCGCGAAGATGTCGGTGATCAGCTCCTCGTTGGTCGGCCCATAGAGCATCTCGCGATCATGGCGGTCGGTGATGCGCAGCATCTCCTTGCCGTAATCCCCGTAGCGGCCTGACTTCTTCCAGAGATCCGCCGACTGGATCGTCGGCATCAGCACTTCCTGGGCGCCGGCCCGATCTTGCTCTTCCCGCACGATCTGCTCGATGCGCTTCAGCACCCGGAACCCCAGCGGCAGCCAGGAATAGATCCCGGCGCTGGCCTGGCGGATCATGCCGGCGCGCAGCATCAGCCGATGCGAAACGATCTGCGCCTCGGCAGGCGTTTCCTTGAGGGTGGGCAGAAAATAGCTCGTCAGCCGCATTGATTATCCTTGCGAAGCGGGAACCCGGTGCATCGGCGGCAGGCCCGGCGATGCCATCGGAAATGGGTCGGGACTGTAGGCAATGGCCCCTGCCCTGTCCATGCGCGAAGCCCGCGCAGGGACGGTTCCAAGGGGACCCCAGGATCGCGTCGAAAAGGTGGCGGAAGGGCCGTCAGTGCCCTTGGCTCAGGCCGCGGGCGCAGGCTTCGGCCAGAGCGTCCGCTTCCGGATCGCCGAGGGGCTGGCCGTTGAAGGTCACATTGCCGTTGAGATCGGAAACGGCGATGCCGACGATCGCGTCCCCCTCGAACAGCGGCGAGTTGGCCGGAATGTGATAGCGGTCCTGGAGATCGACATCGATCGGGATGGCGATCAGGGGCGGCAGGTTGAGCTGCTGATTCGAGCCCGGCAGATCGGCCGGCGCCACCGGATTGCCATAGGCGTCGACGCCCGGTTCATAGGCCACGCCCGGGGGCTGGCGATACTTGACAAGGGCCTCGCAATCCTCCCTTTTCACCATCAGTTGCGGCTCGCCGGCCATCAGGGGCGAGGGCCCCAGGGCGGGAAGACCCAGGAGGGCGAGCAGGAGCAACCAGGGGATGCGAGCGGTACAGCGCTTCATGCCGTGAGGGTGGCGCCAGGGGATTAACAAAACCTCACCCCGGCGTCGGCCGCGGCGGTTCCGGCGCGTCAGGGCCGCTCGTTGTATCACGAGGGGCCTAGCATGCTTGAGAAACTGTTCGACCTGACGTCGCACGAGACCACCGTGCGGCGCGAGATCCTGGCCGGCGTCACGACCTTCCTGACCATGGCCTATATCATCTTCGTCAATCCGCAGATCCTGTCGGCGGCCGGGATGGACATCGGCGCCGTCTTCGTCGCGACCTGCCTCGCCGCCGCCTTCGGCAGCGCCTTCATGGGGCTGTTCGCGAACTATCCGATCGCGCTGGCACCGGGCATGGGCCTCAACGCCTATTTCACCTACGCGGTCGTCAACGGGATGCATTACCCGTGGCAGGTCGCGCTGGGCGCCGTCTTCCTGTCCGGCATCCTGTTCCTGATCCTCAGCATCCTTCCGGTCCGCGAATACATCATCAACGCGATTCCGAAGAGCCTGAAGATGGCGATCTCGGCCGGCATCGGGCTCTTCCTGGCGATCATCGGCCTCAAGGAAATGGGAGTCATCGTCGCCGATCCGGCGACCTTCGTCACGCTCGGGCCGCTGACAGTCTGGCCCGTGATCCTGGGAGCCCTGGGTTTCGTCGTGATGGCGGCGCTCGATGCGCGGCGCGTGCCGGGGGCCATCATCATCGCGATCCTGCTGGTGACGGCAGCCGGCGTGGCGCTCGGCGTCAGCCCGGCGCAGGGCGTGTTCTCGATGCCGCCCAGCATCGCGCCGACCTTCCTGCAGATGGACATTGCCGGCGCCTTCAGCCTCGGGCTGGCCGCGATCGTCTTCACCTTCCTGTTCGTGGATCTGTTCGACAATACCGGCACGCTGATCGGCGTCGCCCATCGTGCCGGCCTGCTCGACAAGGACGGCAAGCTGCCGCGCATCGGCAAGGCCCTGATCGTCGACAGCAGCTCGGCCATGGTGGGAGCGGCCCTCGGCACCTCGACCACAACGAGCTACATCGAAAGCGCCGCCGGCGTTCGTGCCGGCGGCCGGACCGGGCTGACCGCCGTCGTGGTGGCGGTCCTGTTCCTCGCGGCGCTGTTCCTGTCGCCTCTGGCCGGAACGGTCCCCGCCTACGCCACCGCACCGGCGCTGCTGTTCGTCGCCTGCATCATGACGCGGGGCCTCACCGAGGTGGATTGGGAGGACGTCACCGAATATGCGCCGGCGGTGATCACCGCGATCGCGATGCCGCTCACCTTCTCGATTGCGAATGGTATCGCGCTCGGCTTCATCACCTATGCGGCGATCAAGCTGGTGGCGGGCCGCTGGCGTGAAATTCACCCGGCGGTGGCGATCCTCGCGATCGCCTTCATCCTGAAGTTCGCGCTGATCTGAGGCTGCCCTGACGGGCATCGCGGGCCGGCCCTTCGATGGCGCCGGCCCGCTTTCTTTTTGGGCGCCCTGCCCCAGCCCTTGCCCGCTTCGCGAGCGCCGTTCGTCATTGCGAAAACCACGTGACGGCGAGCGGGAATCCTCATATATTTCAATCGTGGTCGAACCGCCGGTCAACCGGCGTGGCCCGGGTTCTGGGAGATGAGGGAGCGCGGGAAACGCGCCCCGACGGTAGAAGCGCCCCCCAAATGGCGCGAACCGAATGGGATGGCACAGGAACCGAAGGCGAGCTGGGCAACCCGCTCGCTTTTTTTTGCCCCCCAATCAAGCTCATGCAAGCTCAGGAAGAAGTGCCCTAAGTAATTGCATTAACTATAACTTTAATATCAGCCTCGGCAGCATGCCAGGCCTTAAGCGTCCTTAAAGCGAGAGACCGGATAGTCAGGCTTGTCTTTGCTCTCCGACAGGCGACCCGATGAAGACGGCGATCGAGCCCTGGATTGAGACCGGGGCGGCGATTCCCAACGGGGACGCCCAGCCCGCCTCTCCCTATGCCGAACTCGCGACCCGCTGGCCGGGTCCCTTCGTTCTGCTGGCGGCGACGGGCCGTGTTGTTGCCGGCAATCCCCCTGGCGAGGCGCTCCTGGCCGTCCTGGCGCCCGATGAGGCCGACAGGACGGAGCTGGCCGCCCGCAAGACCGCCGGTGCCCTGGAGCCCGTGGTCCTGCCCTCGCCGTCCGGCTCGTCGACGGTCGAGCCGAGCCTGATCCCGATCTCGGGCGGCTTGCTCCTGGTCGGCCGCGACGTGACCCTCCAGGCCCGGATCCGGTCGGCCCTGATCGAGTCCCGCCAGCGCTTCAAGGACCTCGTCGATATCTCGAGCGATTTCGCCTGGGAAACGGATTCCAGCGGCCGCTTCGTGTTCGTCTCGCCCCAGGGCGGTCTCGGCTACCCCGCGGTGGCGCTGCTCGGCCGCGACCCCGCCACGCTGGCGATCGACGAAGACGATGCTCTCCGGAGCGAACAGCCCTTCGCCACGCGCGAGCGTATCGAGGCGCGCCAGATGTGGATGCGCCGGGCCGACGGCGCGGCAGCCCGGGTCGCCATCTCGGCCCTGCCTTTGCTCGGACCCGATGGCGAGATCGCCGGCGCCCGCGGGCTGTGCCGCGACATCACGGCCGCCGACGCCCAGGAGGCGGCCCTGCTCGAAGCCCGTCACCATGAACGCCTCCTGGCCTACATCGCGCGCACGATCCGCGAGGAGGTCGAACCCGACGCCATCCTGAACAAGGCCGCGAGCACCCTGGCCCATGCGCTGGGCGCCGAGCTCGGCTGCATCTGGCGCTGCGAAAACGGCCCGCCGCGCCTGGTGGCGCAAAGCGGAACGCTGGCCGTTCCCACGATCAACCTGCCCGGCCTGCTGCAGGATTGGTCCAAGGCGGACCGCAACGCCGTCGAAACGCCGCGGGCTTGCGACACGGACACGATGAACGGCCTCGCGCTGGTGACCAGCTATCGACGCGCGGCCAACGGCGCCGTCGCGATCTGGCGGGCCCGCGACGAGGGAACCCCCTGGAGCAAATCCGATCATGCCCTGATGCGCGAGATCGCCGGCCATCTCGGGATCGCGATGGCCCAGATCAGCCAGCATGACGCGCTCGCTGCCTTGGCCAACACGGACGCCCTGACCGGCCTCCTCAACCGCCGCAGCTTCACCGCCGATCTGGAGCGCAGGCTGCAGCATGCGCGCCGCACCGGGCGCGGCGGTACGCTGCTCTATCTCGATCTCGACAATTTCAAGCCGATCAATGACCGGTTCGGCCATGAGCGCGGCGACGCGGTGCTGGTGCAGGTCGCCGATCGCCTGCGCCGCGGCTCGCGCGCGGGCGATCTGGCGGCACGCCTCGGCGGCGACGAGTTCGCCCTCTGGGCCGCGGAGACCGACGAGGCCGGCGCCTTGGCCAAGGCGCAAGGCCTGATCGCCACGGTGCGCGAATGCGCCGGCGCGCTCAACGGCGCCCAGCCGCCACTCGGCATTTCCATCGGTGTCGCACGCTTCGATCCGTCGACGGGCGAAACCCTCGACGATCTTCTCGCTCGCGCCGACGAGGCGATGTATCGCGCCAAGCGCGCGGGCAAGAACCCCTGCGAGCTGGCGCCGCCGGCGAGGGTCCGATGAGCGCGATCGTGGCCCGGGACCAGCAGAACCTGGACTATGAGCGCGAGAAAGGTCGCGCCGCCCATGCCGATGCGGCGGTGCGGCGCGAGCTCGCGCGCGAGCGTCAGGCGCGGCCGGAGATCCTCTATTACCTCGCGAACGATCGCGCGACGGCCGTGCGCCGCGAAATCGCCGCCAATCCGCAGACCCCGGTACAAGCCGACCTGCTGCTGCTCCAGGATCCCGACGCCGATGTGCGCGGCGACTTGGCGACGAAGGTGGCGCGCCTACTGCCGGATCTCGGGCCCGATGCGCAAAGCCAGGTTCGAGATCGCGTCGTGGAGATGGTGGCCGTGCTGGCGCGCGATGAGGTCGCTCGAATTCGCGCCATCGTCGCCGAGGCGCTGAAGTCGACGGGCAACGCGCCGCCCGACGTCATTCGCGCATTGGCCCGCGACGTCGAGCTTGCCGTCTGCGGGCCGGTGCTGCGTTTCTCGCCGCTGCTGACGGACGACGACCTGCTGGCGATCATTGCCGCACCGCAGGTCAAGGGCGCACGGCGCGCCATCGCGCAGCGCGACGGCCTCAGCCTCGAGCTCTCCGACGCTCTCGCCGATGTCGGCGATGAAGCGGCCATCGCGGCGCTGTTGGGCAATCCCTCCGCCCAGATCCGCGAAGAGACGCTGGACCTCCTGGTCGATCGCGCGCCCGCCCATCCGACCTGGCACCCACCCCTGGTCGATCGCCCGGCGCTGCCCGCGCGCATCGTCACCCGCATCGCGTCCTTCGTGGCGGCGACCCTGCTGCGCCGCCTGGAGCAGCGCCAGGACCTCGATCCGGCGGCGCGCGAAGCGGTGGCGGCGGCGGTGGCCAGCCGGCTGGCCGAACCCGAGATGGTCGCGGAGGCGAAGGCGGCCGCTTCGAAGGAGTCGGCCGAGGACCGGGCCCACAGGCTCAAGAAACAGGGGAAGCTCGACGAAGCGAGCCTGGCCGTGGCCCTCGACAGCGGCGACCGCGCCTTCGCGATCGCAGCACTGGGCATCCTCAGCGAGCTCGGCAGCGCGCTCACCGGCAAGATCCTCTCCGCCCGCGGCCCCAAGGGCATCGTCGCGCTCGCCTGGAAGGCCGGCGTCAGCCCCCGCCTGGCGACGCAGATCCAGCTCAGGCTCGCCGGCATTCCGCCCAAGCAGCTGCTGCAGCCGCGGGCCGGCGGCTGGCCGATGAACAATGACGAGATGACCTGGCATCTCGATTTCTTCCGTGCCTGAAGCGCCTCAACGCGCCCTCATCCAAGCGGGCTTGAGCTTGACGATCCGCTTATAGGTCGGGCAGTCCGGTTTATGGGCGCCCGGCAGATATCCCAGGCTCATCAGGAACTCGCCCACGATCTCGCCGCCAGTGAAGCGGAAGGTCTTCTTGAAGACCTTGACCCATTCCTCCTTGGTCAAGGGATGATGGGCATCGATCCATTGGGCGAAGGAGCCGTGGCTCTCCCGCAGCGATTGGATACGCTTGGCGTTCTCGATCGCCGCCTCGATCTTCAGCCGGTTGCGGATGATGCCCGCATCCTCGAGGAGCCGCGCCTTGTCGCGCGCCTTGAAGGCCGCGACCCGGTCGACATCGAAGTCGGCATAGGCCGCCTTGAAGGCCTCGCGTTTCTTCAGGATCGTCAGCCAGGAGAGACCCGCCTGATTGATCTCCAGCACCAGCCGCTCGAACAGCGCGCTCTCGTCGGCGTTCGGGAAGCCGTATTCGCTCTCATGATAGGGCCCATGGAACGGATGGCCCGGGGCGATATCGCAATAGCTGCTCATGGAACCTCGATCGGAACGGTTGGGCCCCGATTCAGGGGGCCCGGAACGAGATCAGATTGGAACGATGCAGGAAATAGAAGCCGATCCAGATCACCGCCGAGATCAGCGTGGTGGCGATCGCCTTCTTCAACAGCAAGGGCCGGTCGGGGGCGCTTTCGGCATGGCCGGTCTCGACCTTGTCGGGCATGCGCACGCCCCAGGGCAGCACGGCGAAGAGCACGGTCCACCAGATGATGAAATAGACAACGATGCCGGTGACCGGGTTCATACCTGCTCCAGCTCGATCAAGGTCCCGATGAAGTCCTTCGGATGGAGGAACAGCACCGGCTTGCCATGGGCGCCGATCTTCGGATTGCCGTCGCCCAGCACCCGGGCGCCTTCCGCTTTCAGCCGATCGCGGGCGGCCAGGATGTCGTCGACCTCGAAGCAGAGATGATGCATGCCGCCGGAGGGATTGCGCTCCAGGAAGGGTGCGATCGGCGAGTTCGCGCCCAAGGGATGCAGCAGCTCGATCTTGGTGTTGGGCAGCTCGACGAACACGACCGTCACGCCATGGGCGGGCTCGGCCTGGGGCGGCGACACCTTCGCCCCCAGCGTCTCGCGATAGGTCTTGGCGGCCGCCTCCAGGTCGGGCACGGCGATCGCCACATGATTGAGGCGTCCGATCACGGCAATGGTTCCTGTTCCTTTGCGTCTCCGCACCGGAGTCTGCCCGAAGCGCCGGGCGCGTCCAAGGGGCCTAGAGCCGCACCAGATGGACTTCGGTCAGCGGCTTCTTCCCGTGGAGATTTTGCAATGTCTTGCGGATGGCGAGGCGGGCCGCCTCCTTGACCGTCGCGTCGAGCTTGCGGTCGGCGGGCTTGAGCTTCACCAGCGCCGTGCGCACGGCATCGGCGGCATCCTCGCGGGCCTCCGCCATCTCGTCCGACTCCAGCAGCCCCTGGATCGAGATCTGCGGGTCGGCCGCCAGGAGGCCGGTATCGTCCAGCACCAGGGTGGCGACCGCGGTGCCGTTGTGGAGCATGCGGTGGCGCAGCCGCATCGCCTCGCCGTCGAGCGACATCAGCACCTTGCCGTCGAGCCCCAGCCGGCCAGAATGAACCTCGCCGATCTTCTTGGCCGGCCCCGGCGCCAGGCGGATGACGTCGCCGTTCGTCGACACGACCGTCTGCGGCACCTGGCAGTCATGGGCGAGCCGCGCATGGGCCATCAGATGGCGATATTCGCCATGCACCGGCACGGCGATCTGCGGGCGCACCCATTGATACATGGCGATGAGCTCGTCGCGGGCCGGATGGCCGGAGACATGGATCGCATTGTCGCGCTCGGTCACGATCTCGACGCCGAGCTTGGCCAGATCGTTCTGCAGCCGCCCGATCGCCCTGTCGTTGCCGGGAATGACGCGCGAGGAGAACAGCACCGCATCGCCCGCCTCGAGCGTCACCGCCGGATGCTCCCCCCGCGCAATGCGCGCCAGCGCCGAGCGAGGCTCGCCCTGGCTGCCGGTGCAGAGCAGCACCACCTTGTTGCGCGGCAGGAAGCCCGCGTCATGCTCGCTGACGAAATCGGGCAGGTCGGCCAGATAGCCGGTGTCGCGCGCCGCCCGGTTGATGCGCCAGAGCGAGCGCCCCACCAGCGCGGCGTGGCGGTCATGGTGGGCGGCCGCCCGCGCGACGCTCTCAACGCGCGCGACGTTCGAGGCGAAGCAGGCGACGGCGATGCGGCCTTCGAACCGCCCCATCATCTCGGTCAGGTTGGCGCGCACCAGCGCCTCGGACCCCGAATGGCCCGGCACCAGCGCATTGGTGGAATCACACACCATCGCCAGCACGCCCTCGGCGCCCAGCTTCTTGAGCGCCGCCTCGTCGGTGACCTCGCCGACCAGCGGATCGGGATCGAGCTTCCAGTCGCCGGTATGAAGGATCGTGCCGCAGGGCGTGCGGATCGCGATCGCGTTGGGCTCGGGGATCGAATGGGTGAGCGTGATGAACTCCAGATCGAACGGCCCCACCTTGAAGCGTCCGGAAAGCGGGATCTCGGTGATCTCGACCTCGTCCTCGATGCCGGATTCGACCAGCTTGCGGCGCAGGACCGCCGCGGTGAAGGGCGTCGCATAGATGGGGCAGCCGAGATCCGGCCAGAGATAGGGCACGGCGCCGATATGGTCCTCATGCGCATGGGTCAGGACCAGCCCCACCAGCCGGTCGGCATGATCCTCGATGAAGGTCGGATCGGGCATGATGACCTCGATCCCGGGCGTGGCGTCGTCGCCGAAGGTGACGCCGAGATCGACCATCAGCCATTTGCCGTCATGGCCGTAGAGGGTGAGGTTCATGCCGATCTCCCCCGCTCCGCCCAGGGGCAGGAACAGGAGCTCGTCGGCGCGGGGTGGATCGATCATCGGCGCCCGGCGTTGCGGCGCCCGTTGTTGCGGCGATAGATCTCGACCAGGCCGCGCATGGTGATCTCGGGCTCGAGCCGCTCGATCGTGGGCGTGTTGCCGTGGAACAGTGGCGCCAGGCCGCCGGTGGCGATCACGCGCATGGGCTTGCCCCACTCCTCGCGGATGCGGGCGACGACACCCTCGATCAGGCTGATATAGCCCCAATAGATGCCGGACTGCATGGCCCCCAGCGTGTCCTTGCCGATGACTCGCGGCGGCTTCTCGATGGCGATGCGCGGCAGCTTGGCGGTGGCGCCATGGAGCGCCTCGAGGCTGAGATTGATGCCGGGCGCGATCGCGCCGCCGCAATAATCGCCGGACTCCGCGATCACGTCGAAGGTGGTGGCGGTGCCGAAATCGACCACGACGATCGCCTCGTCCGGAAACAGCAGATGCCCGCCGACCGCATTGGCGAGCCGGTCGGCGCCCACTTCCTGCGGGCGGTCCACCAGGACCTTGATGCCGAGCTCGACGCCCGGCTCGCCGACGATGAGGGGCTTGGTATGGAAATGCTTGTCGCAGAGCTGGCGCAGATTGAAGAGTGTGGGCGGCACCACCGTGGCGATGACGGTGCCGTCGATATCCTTGATGCTGAGCCCGGAGAGGCCCATCAGCTGATTGAGCCAGACCAGATATTCGTCGGCGGTGCGCGCCGGGCTGGTATGGAGCCGCCAGTCGCCGCGCAGCGTTTCGCCGTCAAAGACGGCGAATTTCACGTTGGTGTTGTTGGCGTTGACGGCGAGCAGCATGGCGGTGCTTTCAAGGTTTCCGGTCAAAGGCCCGGGAAGAACACGTCGCCGGCGGTAAAGCTGCGCCGGCTTCCGTCGGCCAGGTCGAGCCAGAGCCGGCCCTCCTCGTCGAGGGTCGAGAAGCGCCCCGCGACGGTCTCCTGCTCCAGCCTCACCTCGATCGGCTGCCCGATCCCGGCGGCACGGCTCATCCAGGCGGCCCGGGTCGGACCGAAGCCCTCCCGGCGGAAGGAGTCGTAACATCCCGGGAAACGCTGGGCAAAACCCGCCAGCAGCAGGGCCGGGTCGGCGGGGCCGCCGGCGGCCGTCAGCGAGGTCGCCTGATAGGGGGTGTCGGACGGGAAACTCGCCACATTGACCCCGATGCCGAGGATGACCCAGGCCAGCCGCCCCTCCGGCCCCGGCTGCCCCTCCAGCAGGATCCCGGCCGTCTTGCGGCCTTCGATCAGCAGGTCATTGGGCCATTTGAGCCGGACCCGCTCTTCGCCCCGCGGCAGCAGGCCCGCCAGGGCCCCGCCCATGGCGAGCGAGGCCACGAAACCGAGCTTGGCCCCGTCGGCCGGCGCCAGGCCGGGGCGCAGCAGCAGCGACAGATAGAGATTGCCCGGCGGAGACGCCCAGCCCCGCCCGCGCCGTCCGCGCCCCGCCGTCTGCTCGCCCGCCCAGACCAAGCTGCCCTCGGGCGCCCCCTCGGCAGCCAGGCGCCGGCATTCCTCCATCGTGCTGCCGATGGTCTCGTGGGCGTGGAGGCGGAAGAAATCGGGGAGTGCGGGACGGCCCGGCGTCATCCGTGGAACAGCGCGGCCGCGGCCGTATCGGCCCCGGCCAGCAGCGGCAAGGGCAGGATGAAGAACAGGAGCACGACCAGCGCCGACACGGTGAGGACACCCGCCAGCTCCCATTCCATCGGCTTGTCGAAGCCTTCGCGCGGCTCGTCGAAATACATGACCTTGATGATCCGCAGGTAATAGAAGGCGCCCACCACGCTCGCCAGCACGCCCAGCACGGCCAGGGAGTAGAGGCCGGCATTGATCGCGGCCCGGAACACGAAGAGCTTTCCGAAGAACCCGGCGAGCGGCGGAATGCCCGCCAGCGAGAACATGAAGATCGCGAGGGAGGCCGCCATCATCGGCCTGGTCTTGCCCAGCCCCGCGAGATCGGCGATGCCCTCGACCATGCGGCCCTGCTGGCGCATCGAAAGGATGATCGCAAAGGTGCCGGCGTTCATCACCACATAGAGCGCCATATAGATCAGCATGCCGCTGAGGCCTTCCGGCGTCCCGGCGGCGAGCCCGACCAGCGCGTAGCCGACATTGGCGATCGAGCTGTAGGCCATCAGTCGCTTGATGTTGCTCTGGTTGATCGCGGCGACCGCACCCAGCGCCATGGAGGCGAAGGCGATGAAGCTCACGATCTGCTGCCAGTCGGAGACCAGCGAGCCGAACGGACCGACCAGCACCCGGCCGAAGAGGCCGATCGCGGCCACCTTGGGCGCCATGGCGAAGAAGGCGGTCACCGGCGTCGGCGAGCCCTCATAGACGTCGGGCGTCCACATATGGAACGGCACCGCCGAGACCTTGAAGGCGAGGCCGGCGATCAGGAACACCAGCCCGACCACCAGGCCCAGCGAGGGCTGCGCGCCATCGAGGCCGATCAGGAGCGTGGCCAACCCGTCGAACTTGGTCGTGCCGGCGAAGCCATAGATCAGCGAGCTGCCATAGAGCAGCATGCCGGAGCTGAGCGCGCCGAGGACGAAATATTTGAGGCCCGCCTCGGTCGAGCGGAGGGTATCGCGGCGGAAGGCCGCGATCACATAGAGCGCCAGGCTCTGCAGCTCGAGGCCGACATAGAGCGAGATAAGATCGTTGGCCGAGATCATCAGCATCATGCCGAGCGTCGAGAACAGCAGCAGCACCGGGAACTCGAAGCGCGCCATCTGCTCGCGCTCGATATAGCCCAGCGACATGATCATGGCGGCGGCCGCCGCCAGCAGCACCAGCACCTTGACGAAGGCCGCGTAGTTGTCGGTCACGAACAGGCCGCCGAAGGCGTGATCGGTGCCGGCGGGCGCGATCCAGACCAGGACGGCGGCCACCAGCAGGACCAGCACCACCAGCCAGGCGACGAGACGCGTGGACTCGCCGCGGCGATAGACGCCCAGCATCAGCAGCAGCAGGCCCGAGGCCGCCATGACGATCTCGGGCAGGATGAGGAGGAGCGATTGATTCATGATGCGCGCGTCCCCTTCAATCCAGCGCCATGGTCAGGGTCTTCCACGACCCCTGGATCATATCGGCCAACCCCGGTGTCGGCGGATTCGACAGCGCGGCCTGGTGCTGGGCGATCAGCTTCTCGACCGTCGGCGACATGAACTCCAGGAACGAGACCGGATAGATGCCCATCCAGAGCACCAGGATCGCCAGCGGACTGAAGACCGCGATCTCGCGCCAGTTCAGATCCATGATCGACTGCAGATCGGGCTTCTCCAGCTTGCCGAAGATGATGCGCCGGTAGAGCCAGAGCATGTAGGCGGCACCCAGGATCATGCCGGTCGCGATCAGGAAGGCCACCCAGTTGTTGGACTGGAAGGCGCCGACCATCACCAGGAATTCGCCGATGAAGCCGCCCGTGCCCGGCAGGCCGACCGAGGCCAGCATGAAGAGCATGAAGGCCGCGGCATAAAGCGGCATGCGATGCACCAGCCCGCCATAGCGCGCGATCTCGCGGCTGTGCATCCGGTCATAGACCACGCCGACGCAGAGGAAGAGCGCGCCTGAGACCACGCCATGGCTCAGCATCTGGAACAAGGCGCCTTCGATGCCCTGTTGCGTCAGGGTGAAGATGCCGACCGTGACGAAGCCCATATGCGCGACCGACGAATAGGCGATGAGCTTCTTCATGTCCTCCTGGGCCAGCGCCACGAGCGAGGTGTAGATCACCGCGACGATCGAGAGCGTGTAGATCAGGGGCGTGAAGAAGGCCGTGCCGTCGGGCAGCATCGGCACCGAGAAGCGGATGAAGCCGTAGGCACCCATCTTCAGGAGGACGCCCGCCAGGATGACCGAGCCCGCCGTGGGCGCTTCGACATGGGCGTCCGGCAGCCAGGTATGGACCGGCCACATCGGCACCTTGACCGCGAAGGAAGCGAAGAAGGCGAGCCAGAGCCAGTTCTGGAGCGACGGCGCGAACCGATGCACCAGGGCCGTCGGGATGTCGGTGGTGTGCAGCTCGAAATAGATGGCGAGGATCGCCAGCAGCATCAGCACCGAGCCCAGCAGCGTATAGAGGAAGAACTTGAAGGCCGCATAGACGCGCCGCTTGCCGCCCCAGACGCCGATGATCAGGAACATCGGGATCAGCACGCCCTCGAAGAACATGTAGAAGACGATGAAGTCGAGCGCGCAGAACATGCCGACCATCATGGTCTCGAGCACCAGGAACGAGATCATGTATTCCTTGACGCGGACCTGGATGGCCTCCCAGCTCGCCAGGATGCAGATCGGCGTCAGCAGGGTCGAGAGCAGCACGAACAGCACCGAGATGCCGTCCACGCCCATGTGATAGCCGATCCCGAATTGCGGGATCCAGTCGACCTGCTCCACGAACTGGAATTCGGCGCTGGCGCGGTCGAAGCCGAACCAGAGCTCCAGCGAGAGGAGAAAGGTCACGACCGTGGTCAGCAGCGCGATATTGCGGGCGTTGCGCGCGACGACATCGGGCTCGCCGCGCACCAGCAGGATGAAGAAGGCCCCCACCAGCGGCAGGAACGTGACGAGCGAGAGGATGGGAAGACCGCTGAACATGATCTAGCGCGCCTGCACGAAGAGATACCAGGTGATGAACAGGACCACGCCGATCAGCATGACGAACGCGTAGTGATAGACGTAACCGCTCTGGAGCCGCCCGGCCCGCCTCGCCAGGTCGCGGGTGACCGCCGAGACGCCGTCGGGCCCGAGCCCGTCGATCAGGGTCCCGTCGCCCTGCTTCCAGAGGCCGTATCCCAGCGCCTGCGCGGGTCGCACGAACAGGAAGTCGTAGAGCTCGTCGAAATACCACTTGTTGTAGAGGAAGCGGTAGAGCGCGCCGAAATGCCGGACGACCAGGGCCGGCAGGTCGGGCCGCAGGCTGTAGAACAGATAGGCGAGCGCGATGCCGACGATGCCCATGACCAGCGGCGCCAGCCCGACCCAGAGCGGCAATTCGTGGGCCGCCTCGATGGAGTTGTGGCCCTCGAGCACCTTCAGCGAATTGCCCCAGAACTCGGCCATGTGGTGGCCGACGAAGAAGTTGTAGAAAAGGATGCCGCCGAAAGTCGCCCCGATCGCCAGCACGAAGAGCGGCACCATCATGGTCCAGGGCAATTCATGGACATGTTCCATGGTGTGATGGTCCGCGCGCGGCTTGCCATGGAAGGTCATGAGCAGCAGGCGCCATGAATAGAAGGCCGTGAGCAGCGCCGCGGCGATGCCGAGCCAGAAGGCGTATTGGCCGACGGCGCTGTGCGCCGCCCAGGCCGATTCCAGGATCATGTCCTTGGAATAGAAGCCGGCGAAGCCGAACAGCCCCGGGATGCCGATGCCGGCCAGCGCCAGGCTGCCGATCCACATCAAGGCATAGGTAATCGGGATCAGCTTCCAGAGCCCGCCCATCTTGCGCATGTCCTGCTCGTGATGCATGGCGTGGATCACGGAGCCGGATCCCAGGAACAGCAGCGCCTTGAAGAAGGCATGGGTGAAGAGGTGGAACATCGCCGCGCCATAGGCGGAGACGCCGGCGGCGAAGAACATGTATCCCAGCTGGCTGCAGGTCGAATAGGCGATGACCCGCTTGATGTCGTTCTGGCAGAGCCCGATGGTCGCGGCGAAGATCGCGGTCGAGGCGCCGACGATGGCGACGACGGCCAGCGCGTTGGGCGCCAGTTCGAACATGGGCGAGAGCCGGCAGACCATGAAGACGCCGGCCGTCACCATGGTGGCGGCATGGATCAGGGCCGAGACCGGGGTCGGGCCTTCCATCGCGTCCGGCAGCCAGGTGTGGAGGCCCAACTGGGCCGACTTGCCCATGGCGCCCACGAACAGCAGCAGGCAGAGGGTGGTCATGGTGTCCACCTTCATGCCGAGGAAGTTGATCGAGGTACCGACCATCGAGGGCGCGGCGCCGAAAACCGTGGGAAAGTCGACCGACCGGAACACGAAGAACACGCCCATGATGCCGAGCGCGAAGCCGAAATCGCCGACGCGGTTGACGATGAAGGCCTTGATCGCCGCGGCATTGGCCGTCGGCCGGTCATACCAGAAGCCGATCAGCAGATAGGAGCAGAGGCCCACCCCTTCCCAGCCGAAGAAGAGCTGCATGAAGTCGTTGGCCGTCACCAGCATCAGCATGAAGAAGGTGAAGAGGCTGAGATAAGCCATGAAGCGGGGGATCGACGTGTCCTCGGCCATGTAGCCGACCGAATAGACATGGACCATCGAGGAAACGCCGGTCACCACCACCAGCATGACAGCCGTCAGCGTGTCGATATGGATCGTCCAGGAGGTGGTGAACTCGCCCGATTTGAACCAGGTGAAGAGCTCGGTCGTGCGCACATTGCCGTTGAGCGCCACGTCGACGAAGACGAAGCCCGCCAGGACGGCCGAGATCAGCAGCGCGCCGCAGGTCACGAACTGCGAGGCGCGGTCCCCGATCACCCGGCCGAAGCAGCCCGCGACGATCGCGGCCAGGAGCGGCAGGAAGACGATAGCGACATCCATGGCCGCTCAGCCCTTCATCATGTTGATGTCTTCGACGGCGATCGATCCGCGATTGCGGAAATAGACCACCAGGATCGCGAGACCGATCGCCGCCTCGGCGGCGGCGACGGTCAGCACGAACATGGCGAACACCTGGCCGACCAGGTCGTTGAGGAAGACCGAGAAGGAGACCAGGTTGATGTTCACGGCCAGCAGCATCAGCTCGATCGACATCAGGATGACGATCACGTTCTTCCGGTTCAGGAAGATGCCGAAGATGCCGAGCGCGAACAGGATCGCGGCGACGGTGAGATAGTGGCTGAGGCCGATCTGCATGGCTTAGACGCCGCTCCCCGACGGCACGTCCTTGACTTCGAGCGTTTCCGAGGCCCGGCGCGACACCTGCCGCGAGATCGACTGGCGGCGCACGTCGCGCCGGCGCAGGGTCAGCACGATGGCGCCGACCATGGCGACCAGCAGGATCAGGCCCGCCGTCTGGAACAGGTAGAAATAGTCGGTATAGAGCACCTGGCCCAAGGCATGGGTGTTGGTCACGCCCGAGGGCGTCGGTGCGGCCGAAGCCTGCGGCGCCCCTGGTGCGATCACCCAGGCGCCGACCACGATCAGGAGCTCGGCCATCAGGATCAGCCCGATGAAGCCACCGATCGGCAGGTAAGTCGCGAAGCCGCTGCGCAGCTCGGCGAAATTGATGTCGAGCATCATCACGACGAACAGGAACAGCACGGCCACGGCGCCGACATAGACCACGATCAGGATCATGGCCAGGAACTCGGCGCCCATCAGGATGAAGAGGCCGGCCGAGTTGAAGAAGGCCAGGATCAGGAACAACACCGAATGGACCGGGTTGCGCGACGCGATCACCATCACGCCGGAAGCCAGCGTGACGGCCGCGAACAGATAGAAGGCGAGCGATTGGACGATCATGGGCGGGTCCTGGTCGCGGGGGTTGGCGGCAGCCGGGAGGCGGCCCCACCCCCTCCCTGACCCTCCCCCCTCAAGGGGGAGGGGATAAGAAAGAAAGGCGGCGACATCACAACATCATCCCCTCCCCCCTTGTGGGGGAGGGTTAGGGAGGGGGGTGCCCCGGTCTCGGTTGCTGCCATTCTCACGGATACCGCCCCTCTCACCGATAAGGCGCGTCGGCGATGATGTTGGCGGCGAGCTGGGACTCCCAGCGGTCGCCGTTCTCGAGCAGCTTCTCCTTGTTGTAGAGCAGCTCCTCGTGGGTCTCGGTGGCGAACTCGTAGTTCGGGCCCTCGACGATGGCATCGACCGGGCAGGCCTCCTGGCAGAGGCCGCAATAGATGCATTTGGTCATGTCGATGTCGTAGCGCGTGGTGCGCCGGCTGCCGTCGTCGCGGGGCTCGCCCTCGATGGTGATGGCCTGGGCCGGGCAGATCGCCTCGCAGAGCTTGCAGGCGATGCAGCGCTCTTCGCCGTTGGGATAACGGCGCAGCGCATGCTCGCCGCGGAAGCGCGGGCTGAGCGGGCCCTTCTCATAGGGATAATTGATCGTCACCCGCTGGCGGAACATGTAGCGGAAGGTCAGTCCAAGGCCCGAGAGCAGCTCGGACAGCAGCAGGGACTTGGCGCTGCGTTGCAGGACAGACATGAGACAAACCTCTCTCTAACTCTCTAAAGACCGGAACCGGAGGGCGGAACGCCCCTCACCCGGCCTTCTACCCGTGATGGGGCAGCCAGCCGAACGTCACCAGGACGCCGGCCGTCAGCACCACCCAGAACAGCGTGAACGGCAGAAACACCTTCCAGCCCAGCCGCATCAGCTGGTCGTAGCGGTAGCGCGGGAAGGTGGCGCGGACCCAGAGGAAGCCGAACAGGACCAGCGCGATCTTCAGGAAGAACCAGATCCAGCCCGGGATCCAGGTGAAGGGCGCGATCCCCACCGGCGGCAGCCAGCCGCCGAGGAAGAGCACCGTGGTCGAGGCGCTCATCAGGATCATGTTGGCGTATTCGCCGAGGAAGAAGAGCGCGAAGGTCATCGCCGAATATTCGGAGAAGTAACCCGCCACCAGCTCCGATTCCGATTCCGGCAGGTCGAAGGGCGCGCGGTTCGTCTCCGCCAGCGCCGAGATGAAGAAGATGACGAACATCGGGAACAGCGGGATGCAGAACCACACGTTCCGCTGCGCCTCGACGATGGCCGAGAGATTGAGCGAGCCGACGCAGAGCAGCACGGTCACGATCACGAAGCCGATCGAGACCTCGTATGACACCATCTGCGCCGCCGAGCGGAGCGCGCCCAGGAAGGGATATTTCGAGTTGCTGGCCCAGCCCGCCATGACGATGCCATAGACGCCGAGCGAGGAGATCGCGAAGAGATAGAGGATGCCGACATTGATGTCGGACAGCACGACACCCTTGTCGAACGGGATCACCGCCCAGGCGACCAGCGCCAGGATGAAGGTCAGCATCGGCGCCGCGACGAACACCACGCGGTTGGCGCCGGTCGGGATGATGGTCTCCTTGAACAGCAGCTTGACGCCGTCGGCGATCGGCTGCAGCAGGCCGAAGGGGCCGACCACGTTGGGGCCGCGGCGCAGCTGCATCGCCGCCATCACCTTGCGCTCGGCATAGGTCAGATAGGCGACCGCCAGCAGCAAAGGCAGCACGATGCAGACGATCATCAGCACCAGGAAGACGGTGGTACCGAGATAGAGGCCGAGGTTGTTGATGAAGAAATTAGCCATGGGTGCCCGTCTTGCCTTCCGTCCCGTTCAGGAAGGCCGCGCTGCAGGCGGCCATGGTGGCCGAGGCGCGGCTGATCGGGTCGGTCATATAGAAATTGTCGATGGGCAGACGGAACGGCGTTTTCTCCACGCTGCCGGCCTTGCCGAATGGGCCCCAGGCCGCCGTCGGTTTCCCGTCGAGCGCCGCCAGATCGGGGAACTGCTTGAAGAGCTGCTGGCGCAGCTGGTCGAGGCTGTCGAAGGGCAGCTTGCGGCCGAGCCGATCGGACAGCGCCCGCAGGATCGTCCAATCCTCCCGCGCATCGCCCGGCGCGAAGGTGGCGAGCCGCGCCTGCTGCACCCGGCCCTCGGTGTTGACGTAGGTCGCGTTCTTCTCCGGGTAGGCCGCACCCGGCAGGATGACGTCGGCACGGTGGGCGCCGGCATCGCCGTGATGGCCCTGATAGATCACGAAGGCCTTCCCCAGGCGGTTCATGTCGATCTCGTCGGCGCCCAGGAGGTAGACCACATCGATGGCGCCGGTCATGGCGCCCTCCATGATCCCCTTCACGTCGCGACCGCCCGAGCCCGGCACGAAGCCGATGTCGAGCGCCCCCACCCGCGCCGCCGCGGTGTGGAGCATGTTGAAGCCGTTCCAGTCCTCGCGGACCATGTTGGCGTTCTCGGCCAACTGGCGCGCAAGCGCCAGGATGGCGGGCCCGTCGGCGCGCGTCAGTGCCCCCTGCCCCAGGATCAGCATCGGCTTCTTGGCGGCCTTGAGCCGCTCGGCGAAGGGATGGCGTCCCTCGACGATGGCGGCCAGCGTGTCGGGGCCGGCGCCCAGCGTCTCGACCGGATAGGTCAGGTTGGTCGCAGGCCCGATCGAGGCGATCTTGAAATTGCCCATGACATGGCGCTTGCGCAGCCGCGCATTGATCAGCGGCGCTTCCCAGCGCGGGTTGGTGCCGATCAGCAGGCAGAGATCCGACTGCTCGATGCCGGCGATGCCGGTATTGAAGAGATAACCGGCGCGGGTCGAGGGATCGATGACGGCACCGTCCTGCCGGCAATCGATGTTGGCCGAGCCCAGCGCGCCCATCAGGCCTTTCAGCGCATACATGGATTCGAGGTCGGATAGATCTCCGGCGATTGCGGCGATGCGCTGGCCGGGGACTCCGTCCAGGCGCTTGGCGATGGCGTCGAAGGCTTCGGCCCAGGTCGCGGGCACCAGCTTGCTGCCCTGGCGCACATAAGGTTGATCCAACCGCTGCCGCTTCAGCCCGTCGCAGGCGAAGCGGGTCTTGTCGGCGATCCACTCCTCGTTGACCGCCTCGTTGAGGCGCGGCAGCACGCGCATGACCTCGCGGCCGCGGCTGTCGATCCGAATGGCGCTGCCGACGGCGTCGAGCACGTCGATGGATTCGGTCTTCACCAGCTCCCAGGGCCGCGCGCTGAAGGCGTAGGGCTTGGAGAGCAGCGCGCCCACCGGGCAGATATCGATCAGATTGCCCGAGAGCTCGGAATTGATCGCCTGGCCGACATAGGTGATGACTTCCATATGCTCGCCGCGACCGGAAGCCCCCATCATCTCGACGCCGGCGATCTCGGTCGAGAATCGGATGCAGCGCGTGCATTGGATGCAGCGGGTCATCGCCGTCTTGATCAGCGGCCCGAAATCCTTGTCGGTCACGCCGCGCTTGGGTTCGCGATAGCGGCTGCGGTCATAGCCGAAGGCCATGGCCTGGTCCTGCAGGTCGCACTCGCCGCCCTGGTCGCAGATCGGGCAATCGAGCGGGTGGTTGATCAGCAGGAATTCCATCACGCCGTTGCGCGCCTTCTGAACCAGCGGCGTGTCGGTCTTGATCACCATGCCCTCGGCCACCGGCATCGCGCAGGAGGCGATCGGCTTGGGCGACTTCTCCATCTCGACCAGGCACATGCGGCAATTGCCGGCGACCGACAGGCGCTCGTGATAGCAGAAGCGCGGGATCTCGGCCCCGGCGATCTCGCAGGCCTGGAGCACGGTCAGGCCCGCCGGGACCTCGATCTGTTGGCCGTCGATGGTCAGTTTCGGCATGGCTATTTCTGTCCCTTGGCGGACGCGCGGTAGGCTTCGAGCATGGCTTCGACCGGGACACCGTCGATCTGCATCCCGGCCAGCTTGCAGTGGCGGATATCGGCCGAGGACAAGTCCGCGTCCTCGATGCGCACCCGCTGCATGTTGACGTCGGCAAAGCGGCTGCCCGTCAAATTCACGTCATTGAAGGTCGTGCCGGCGAGGCTGACGTCCCGGTAGCTCGACCCCGACAGGTCCGCATCGACGACTTGCATGATTTCGCGCTGGTGCTCGATCTTCATCGCTGGGGCTACTCCGCCGCTTTCGCGGTGCGGCCGCGATAATCCTTGATCCGCTGTTCCATGACCGGACGGAAATGGCGGATCAGCCCCTGGATCGGCCAGGCCGCGGCGTCGCCCAGCGCGCAGATGGTATGGCCCTCGATCTGCTTGGTCACGTCTTCGAGCATGCCGATCTCGTCGAGCGTGGCGTCGCCCTTCACCATCCGGCCCATGATGCGCCACATCCAGCCGGTGCCTTCGCGGCAGGGGGTGCATTGGCCGCAGCTCTCATGCATGTAGAAATGCGAGAGCCGCTCGATCGCGGCGATCAGGTCGGTCGACTTGTCCATGACGATCACCGCCGCCGTGCCGAGGCCCGACCTGACCTCGCGCAGGCTGTCGAAATCCATCAGCACCGTGTCGCAGATCGAGCGCGGCAGCATCGGCACCGAGGCGCCGCCGGGAATGACGGCCAGCAGGTTGTCCCAGCCGCCGCGCACGCCGCCGGCATGCTTCTCGATGAGCTCCTTCAGCGGGATGCCCATCTCCTCTTCGACGTTGCACTGCTTGTTCACATGGCCGGAGATGCAGAAGATCTTGGTGCCGGTGTTCTTCGGCCGCCCGATCTTGAGCCACCAGTCGGCGCCGCGGCGCAGGATGGTCGGCGCCACCGCGATGGTCTCGACATTGTTGACCGTGGTCGGGCAGCCATAGAGGCCGACCGCCGCCGGGAAGGGCGGCTTCAGTCGGGGTTGGCCCTTCTTGCCCTCGAGGCTCTCGAGCTGCGCGGTCTCCTCGCCGCAGATATAGGCGCCGGCGCCGCGATGCAGATAGATGTCGTGGTCATAGCCGGTGCCGCAGGCGTTCTTGCCGATCAGGCCCGCCGCATAGGCCTCGTCGATCGCGGCCTGCAGGTGGAGCCCCTCGAGATAGAACTCGCCGCGGATATAGATGTAGGTCGCGACCGTGCCCATGGCGAAGCCGGCCACGAGGCAGCCTTCGAGCAGCATATGCGGGTCGTAGCGCAGGATCTCGCGATCCTTGCAGGTGCCGGGCTCGGACTCGTCGGCATTGACGACGAGATAGGCCGGACGCCCGTCCGACTGCTTCGGCATGAAGGACCATTTGAGGCCCGTGGGGAACCCGGCCCCGCCCCGGCCGCGCAGGTCGGACTTCTTGACCTCGTCGATGATGCCGTCGCGGCCGCGCTCGATCAGCGCCTTGGTGTTGTCCCAGAGGCCGCGGCGGCGGGCGCCGGCAAGGCGCCAGTCGTCGGTGCCGTAGAGATTGCGGAAGATGCGGTCTTCATCGCGCAGCATCGCCCTACTCCCCCGCCTTCGGCGCCGCGTTCAACAAGGTCGTCGGCCCGCCCTCGGGCGCCGATCCCTGCCGCCCGGTCTGCGAGCCGACCTTGGGCGTCTCGCCCCGCGCCAGCTTGTCGAGCAGCGCCTCCATCGACTTGGCGTCGAGGTCCTCGTAGAAATCGTCGTTGATCTGGATCATGGGTGCATTCACGCAGGCGCCGAGGCATTCGACCTCGACCAGCGAGAACTTGCCGTCGGGCGTCACTTCCTTGAGCCCGATGCCGAGCTTCTTCTCGCACACCTCGCGCAGGGCATCCGAGCCGCGCAGCCAGCAGGGCGTGGTGCGGCAGAGCTGGATGTGGTGCTTCCCGACCGGCTTGAGGTTGTACATCGTGTAGAAAGTGGCGACCTCATAGACGCGGATCGGCGCCATGCCGAGGGTGGCCGCCACATGTTCCATCGCCGCGCGCGACAGCCAGCCGCCGCTCTGGCGCTGGGCCAGCCACAGCAGGCCCATGACCGCGCTCTGCTGCCGCCCCTTCGGGTAGCGCGCGATCAGCTTCTCGGCCTCGGCCTTGTTCTCGGGCGTGAAGGCGAAGCTCTGCGGCTCCGCAGGCCCCGGTGATTGTGACGCACTCATCGATCGATCTCGCCGAACACGATATCCATGGAACCCAGGATCGCCACCGAATCCGCCAGCATGTAGCCGCGGCTGCAATAGTCGATCGCCGCCAGATGGGTGAAGCCGGG
>CAVOLB010000095.1:0-13825 GCA_963696655.1 uncultured Alphaproteobacteria bacterium | reverse complement strand
CCTCGCGGAGGAGGAGCCGAACCTGATGATCAAGGAGGGCTTCGGCACGCTGGTCGCGCGCTACGGCCAGGAGATCCCGGTCAGGCTCTCGACGCCGGCCAAGCGAATTCAATGGAGCGGCTCCGGCGTCACGGTCGAGACCGACGCCGGCAGCATCAAGGCCAGGATCTGCATCGTCACGGTGCCGCTGGGCGTGCTCGCGGCCGAGACGATCGCCTTCGATCCGCCGCTGCCCGACTGGAAGAAGGACGCGATTGCCGGCCTGCCGATGGGACTTCTCGCCAAGGCGCCGCTGCAGTTCGACGGCGAGACCTTCGGTCTGCCGGCGAACAGCTGGCTCACCTACAAGGCGGACTCGACCGAGGCCTGCTTCTTCCTCGTGCGCCCCTTCGGCTTCGACATGATGATCGGATTCCTCGGCGGCAAATGCGCCTGGGACCTGACCAAGCAGGGCGACGCGGCCGGCGTCGATTTCGCCAAGGAGAAGCTGCGCGCCATGCTGGGCTCCAACATGGACAAGCATTTCGTGGCGGGCGGCTTCACCGGCTGGGGCCGCGATCCCTGGAGCCTCGGCTCCTATGCCTCGGCCAGGCCCGGCTCCTATCCGGCCCGCGCCGCCATGCGCAAGCCGGTCGAGAACCGCCTCTTCTTCGCCGGCGAAGCCTGCGCCGGCGAGTTCGCCGAAACCTGCGGCGGCGCCATGCGCAGCGGCCTCGAGACCGCGGCGACGGTGGAGACGCTGCTGGGATAGTCTCCCTGTCATGCCCGGACTTGATCCGGGCATCCAGACCTCTCTGGCCCTGGATCGCCGGGTCGAGCCCGGCGATGACAGATCAGGGGCGTACCCTATCCCCGTATCATCGCGCGGCGGATCAGTCCGAACAGCAGGAACGCCGCCGAGACGGCCGCGATCATCACCGGCAGGCCCATGGCGCCGAAGCGGTCCATCGAGAGTCCGGCGGCAGGCGGTCCGGCAAGGCTGCCGACCTGGTAGCCCATGATGAAGAGCGCGTTGGCGCCGGCGAGCTCATGGGCCGGGAAGCGATCGCCCATGAGGGCCAGCGCCGCGGTATAGACGCCGAACACCACGCCACCCCAGACGAAGATGAGCGGCCAGAGCAGCAGCGGCTCGCCCGCCGCCAGGGGCAGCAGGAGCGCGCCGGCGCCGGTCACGGCCGAGCAGCAAAGCAGCGTGCCGCGCCGGCTCCAGTGATCGGCGAGCCAGCCGACCGGCCATTGCATGAGCAGGCTGCCGGCCGCGAACACCGAGATCAGCCTGGCCGCATCGGCCTGCGAAAATCCTTCCGCCACGCCCCAGACCGGCAGCAAGGCCATCACCGCCATGTCGACGGCGCCGCCCGCCGCGGCGCCGACCAGCACGGTCGGCGCATGTTTGAGCGCGATCCAGGGATGCAGCGGCTCCTGCCGCGAGAAATCGGGCGAGAGCCCGCGCGCGAACAGCAGCGGCAGCGCCGTCAGCGAGGTGGCGCCCATGATGAAGAGATAGGGCGCGAAGCCGTCGATCCCGATGGCGGAGATGATGAAGGGCCCGATCATCATGCCCGACGCGATCACAGTGGCGTAGACCGCCATGATGCGGCCGCGCGTCTCGGGCCGCGCCACCATGTTGAGCCAGGCCTCACTCGTCATCCAGCCGATGGCGCCGAGGAAGCCCGCGAGAAAGCGCCAGCCATACCAGGTCCAGGGATCGGTCAGGTAATAGAGCGGCGTCAGCAGCGTGAAGCCCGCGGCCGACAGCATCAAGGTCCGCAGCGCCCCCAGGCGCCGCACGACCAGGGGTGCCACCGCGCCGAAACAGATGACCGAGATCGGGAACATGGCGGCGTTGAGCCCGATCAGCCCCGCATCGAAGCCGCGATGCTCCAGCTGCAGCGAGATCAGCGGCAGCAGCGAGGCCATCGACATGCCCGCGCCGAATCCGGCCGAGATGATGGCGGCAAGGCTGCGCCGGCGCTGGCGTTCCGTGAGGGCGATGGCGGTCATGGCTGGAAGACGGATCCCCGAGTGAGGCGGCGCACTCTAGCGGGGGATTCTCCGAAGAGCCAGCCGGCCCTCGCTCAGCGCGGGAAGGTGGCAAGCGCCTCGATCTCGCCTTCCCCATAGCCGAGCTCGCGCAGGATGTCGCGCGTGTCCTGGCCCAGCGCCGGCGCGGCCCGTTCGGGCGGCGCGTTGCGCGGCGCGATCGGCGACCGCACGAAGGACATAGGGCCGCCCTCGGCGGTCTCGACCGTCGAGAAGGCCGCATATTCCCGCGCGATATCGCTCTCGGCGATCGAGGCGATATTGTTGACAGCCGAGCAGGGGATGGAGGCAGCGGCCAGGATCTCCAGCCAATAGGCGCTGGGATGACCGCGCAGATGCGCGCCCAGCACCTCGTCCAAGATATCGCGATTGGCGAGCCGCGGCTCGTCCTGCTCGAAACGCGAATCATGCTCGAGATCGGGGCGACCGATCGCCTGGCAGAAACGGCCCCAGTCCTTGGCGCTGCCGAGCGCGATGACGATGTCATGATCCGCCGTCGGATAGGGTTCGAAGGGTGTGAAGGAGGGGTGGCGCGAGCCGATCGGGCCCGGAACGATGCCGGCATTGAGATAGCGGGCGAAGGCGTTCTCGAGACAGGCCCATTGGCAGGCCAGCATCGAGACATCGACCGGTGGCGTCTGCGCTGCTCCCTTCGCGTCGCGCCGATAGAGCCGCTCGAGGATGCCGATCGCACAGAACAGGCCCGAGGCGATGTCGCCCACCGAGAACCCGACCCGCGTCGGTTCGCCGCCCAAGGAACCGTTGATACCCATCATGCCGCTCATGGCCTGCACGACGATGTCGTAGGCGGGTCGACGCGCGAGGCTGCCTTCCTGGCCGAAGCCGCTGATCGAGGCGCGCACCAGCCGCGGATTGATCCGCAGCAATTCCTCGTCGCTGCAGCCGAGCCGGTCGCGCACGCCCGGCCGCATGTTCTCGATGAAGACATCGGCGGTGGCAAGCAGGCGATGCAGAGCTTCGCGGCCGTCAGGCTGCTTCAGATCGAGCACGAGACTGCGCTTGTTGCGATTGAGGCTGGCGAAATAGAGGCTGATCCCGTCCTTGAAGGGCGGCGAGACCCGGGCCATGTCACCGTCGGGATTCTCGACCTTGATGATCTCGGCGCCGAGCGAGCCCAGCAGCCAGGTGCAATAGGGGCCCGACAGCACGCTGGTGAGATCGACGATCCGGATGCCCTGCAAGCGTCAGCCCTTTCGCAGTTTCGAGCGCGCGGCGGCGTCGCTGCCGAAGATCGCCCGGTAGCAATCCTCGACCGTCGCGGCATCGGCGAAGCGGTCGCAGATGCGCTTCATGGCGACGAGTTCGTGAAGCTCGGCCGCCAGCGCGCCGGCGCTGACTCGCGCGGCCGCCGTCTCGAGGGCGCCGGCCGGAACCACATCGTCCACCAGGCCCCAGCGCAGCGCTTCCGAAGCCTCCAGCCGATGTCCGCCCATCAGCAGCATCTTGGTCCGCGAGGGACCCGTCAGCGCCTGAAGCCGCGCCAGATCGCGCGGCGACGGCAGCACCTTGTTCTTGAGCGCGGGATAGAAGATCCGCGCCCCCTCGACTGCGAGGCGCAGATCGAAGGCCAGCGCCAGGGCAAGCCCCCCGCCGGCACAGGCGCCGTTCAACAGCGCCAGGGTCAGGAGCGGCAGCCGCGCGATCTTGTCGGTGACGCGTTCCCATAAGGCATCGAAGGCGCGCGCCGCCGCCAGATCGGCGGTCTCGGTCCGCAGCTCGGCCAGGTCGGCGCCGGCGCAGAAGGCGCGATCCCCCGCCCCGGTCAAGATCAGGACGCGCGCCGTGTCGTCGGCCGCCACCTCGTCCAGCCGCTGGTCGAGCGCGATCAGCAGCGCCCGGCTCATCGCGTTGGATTTCTCGGGCCGATCGATGGTGAGGCGAATGAGACCGGCCGAACGGTCGAGACGCAGTTCGGACAAGAGAGAGTCCTCACGGTCGTGGGAAAAGTCGGGGCACCAGGATGACCTATCGGCCGAGACCCGGCAACCGGTCGAACGAGGCTCTCCATTCGATGGAGCGGGCAAGCCGAAGCCCCGCTCGACAAACCTTCCTTTGCGTGAGAGGAATCGCGATAACGCTTCTCTCCCCGACGGAGCCTTCCCTCATGACCACCGATCCCGCCCTCCTCTCCGCCACCGAGCTGCTCTCGCTCTATCGCGCCAAGAAGCTGTCGCCGGTCGAGGCGACGAAGGCGGCGCTCGATCGCATCCGGAAACATGACGGCCGCTTCAATGCCTTCTGCCTCGTGGACGAGGAGGGCGCGCTCAAATCGGCGAAGGCATCCGAGGCGCGCTGGCAGAAGGGCCAGCCGCAGGGCCTCGTCGATGGCGTGACCGCGACGGTCAAGGATCTGCTCCTGACCAAAGGCTGGCCCACGCTGCGCGGCAGCAAGGTGGTTTCCCGCGACCAGGCCTGGGACGAGGACGCGCCCTGCGTGGCGCGGCTGCGCGAGGAGGGCGCGGTGCTGCTCGGCAAGACGACCACGCCCGAATTCGGCTGGAAGGGCGTGACCGACAGTTTTCTCACCGGCGTCACGCGCAATCCCTGGAATCCCGAGCGCACGCCGGGCGGCTCCTCCGGCGGGGCCGCCGTCGCGGCCGCCTGCGGCATGGGCGCGCTCAATCTGGGCACCGACGGCGGCGGCTCGATCCGCATCCCGGCGAGCTTCACCGGCATCTTCGGGCTGAAGCAGACCTATGGTCGCGTGCCGGCGCATCCCTTGAGCCCGTTCGGCACCGTCGCCCATGTCGGGCCGATGACGCGCAGCGTCGCCGATGCCGCGCTCATGCTGAATGTGCTGGCGAAGCCCGACGAGCGCGACTGGTATGCGCTGCCCTATGACGGCACCGATTTCACCAAGGACATCGATGCCGGCGTCAAGGGCCTGAAGATCGCCTGGAGCGCCACGCTCGGCGACAACCGGGTCGATCTCGAGGTGGCCGCGATCACCGCCAAGGCCGCGCGCGTCTTCGCCGACGAGCTCGGCGCCACGCTCGAGGAAACCGACCTCAAGTTCGAGAATGTCGGCGACGTCTTCGTGAAGCACTGGTTCCCCGGCGCCGCCAACGCGCTCCGGAGCTTCACGCCGGAACAGAGGAAGCAGATGGATCCGGGCCTGGTCGAGGTCGCCGAGGCCGGCGCCGCCATGAGCCTGATGGACTATCTGGCCGCGGTGAAGGCGCGCGAGGCCTTCGGCGTGACGATGAACCGCTTCCACAAGCGCTACGACCTGCTGCTGACGCCGATGATGCCGCTGCCGGCCTTCCAGGCCGGGGTAGAGGTGCCGCCGGAGGACGAGGGCGGGCGCTGGACCGACTGGTCGCCCTTCAGCTACCCCTTCAATCTGACCCAGCAGCCGGCCGCGTCGGCGCCTTGCGGATTCACCAAGGGCGGCCTCCCGGTGGGTCTCCAGATCGTGGGCGCGCGCTATGCCGAAAGCCTGGTTTTGCGCGCTTCCCGGGCCTTCGAGCGGGCGCGACCTTTCGTCATGCCGAGCTTGTAGAATCCGGCCTTAAACTCCATCTCAGTCAGCGAATCGTTATCAAAGGCCGGCACTTTCCATGACCTCCCCCTTGATCGAGCAGATGCCCGAACCCGCTTTGTCTGTTCCCACCGGCCGCTGGAGCCACATGGCGCCGGTCAGCTTTGGGACGGCGCTGAAACGCGGCTTGCGGCGGCGCTGTCCGCGCTGCGGCCAGGGGTCGCTGTTCAAGGGCTATCTCACGATGGCCGACCATTGCTCGAACTGCGAGCTCGCCTTCGAGCCCTACCGCTCCGACGACGTGCCGGCCTATTTCACCATCCTGATCGTCGGGCATATCGTCGTGCCGGGCCTCCTCGCCATGGAAAAGACGCTGCATCCGGCCGAATGGGTGCAGTTGGCGGTCTGGTTGCCGGTCACGCTGTTCGGAACGCTGGCCTTGCTGCCCTTCATCAAGGGCGCCGTGATCGGCGCCATCTGGCGCTCGAAGCAGGACAAATAGGGCCGCCCGCCGCGGGCCCGGCGGCCCGCCGCCCGCCTCCCCTTCCCTGACATCCTCCCGTATGCAGTTCCCCGGCGCGACATCGCGGGAGCGGCGACACCGGCTTGTCACATGACAAGTCCCGGCGCCCGCGCGCGCGGAATCAATCCCTCCTGCGATTGACAGCGGCCCAGGCCGATGGCAGCCTGTTGGTATAATAAAACGCTGTTTGGTAATACCGAACGAATGCGCGACCCGAAAAGACCCGATCAGGGCGCCGGCCGCGCAAGGGGACGCTTTCAACGAGCAAGCAATCGCGGCGCCGCGCCCGGCGACCGCCTTGAGGCAAGGGAGAAGAAACATGCCGAGGAGTTCGACCGACGCGCGTAACAAGACCCTCCGCCCGACCGCCGGTTCCCGGATCGGTCGCCGTTCCTTTCTGAAGACCTCCGCCGCCATCACCGGCGGCGCCTTCGTGGCCAGCCGGCTCGGCACCGCCCGTGCCGCCGCCAAGGAACTCACCATCTTCACCTGGGAGACCTATCACGACGATCCGTGGATCGCGGAATACACCGCGAAGACCGGCGTGAAGGTCAATGTGGTGCGGACCGGCTCGGTGGACGAGATGTTCGCCCAGACCAGCTCCGGCGCCGTGCAGGCCGACATCATCTATTTCGATACCAGCTCGGTGCCGCGCTACATCAATGCGGGCCTGATCGCGCCCTTGGACGATTCCAAGCTCAAGAACACCGGCAACATCACCAAGCAGCTCGACTATCACAAGCTGCTGACGATCGACGGCAAGCTCTGGGGCGTTCCCTACAACTGGGGCACCCAGCCGCTGATGTTCAACGCCGAGCAGGTGACTCCCGCCCCCGACAGCTGGGGCGCGCTCTGGGATCCGAAATACAAGGGCAAGGTCAACATGTTCGACGATGCCTTCATCACCTTCCCCATGATCGCGCTCTATGCCGGCGCCAAGAACGCCTATCAGCTGACCGACGCGGAGTTCGAGAATTGCCGCAAGGCGCTGCGCGACCTGCGCCCGCAGGTCCGCACCATCGCGCGGGGCTTCGACGACGCGCAGACGATCTACGCGGCCGGCGACGGCGTGATCGGCTATTGCCAGAACATCTCGATCGTCTGGAACCTCAAGGCGAAGAACCTGCCCTTCGCCTACTCCTTCCCCAAGGAAGGCACGCCGACCTGGATCGATTGCGCGATCCTGTCGAAGGCCGGCGCCGAGAAGCAGGAGGCCTACGACTTCATCGACGCCAATCTCGACCGTGCCTGGCAGGGCCGCTTCATCACGGCCTCGATCAATAACGGCATCCTGTCGGCGGCAGAGGCGAAGGCGGCCGGCATCCCCGAGGACGTGCTGGCCAAGACCAACATCATCGACCAGGACGAACCTGGCTTCTGGGACAAGATGTCGGTGCTGCAGCCGCCGGAGGACATCGACAAGCGCGTCGAGATCTGGAACGAGTTCAAGGCCGGCACGCTCTGACCGCCCTCGCCTCGGCAGGCGCGGCACCGCTATTCTCATTCCGGTGCCGCGCCGCCGCCGCGGCTCGACGCATGCTTGACGGCCCGTCCACCCTTCGCAGCGGGGACCCATGACGATCCAGGTGAGCGACCGGGACGCCATCGTCCGCCTCTCCGGCGTGTCGAAGTCCTATCCCAACCAGACGACGCCGGCGCTCTATCCGGTGGATCTCGATATCCGCCAGGGCGAGTTTTTCTCCCTGCTGGGCCCGAGCGGCTCGGGCAAGACCACGACCTTGCGGCTGATCGCCGGCTTCGAGACGCCCGACAGCGGCCGCGTGATCCTCGACGGCAGCGACGTCACCTCCCTGCCGCCCTTCAAGCGCAATGTCCGCACCGTATTCCAGAGCTATGCGCTGTTTCCGCATATGAGCGTGCAGGAGAATGTCGCCTATCCGCTGCGCATGGCGGGCTCGGGCAAAAGCGAGACCACCGCCCCGGTCAAGGCCGCGCTGGAGCTCGTGGAAATGGGCGGGTTCGCCGCGCGGCTGCCGCATCAGCTCTCCGGTGGGCAGAAGCAGCGCGTGGCCCTCGCCCGCGCGCTGGTCGCGCGCCCCAAGGTGCTGCTGCTGGACGAGCCGCTGGGCGCCCTCGATCTGCAGCTGCGCCAGCAGATGCAGACGGCGCTCCGCCAGCTCCAGCGCGAGATCGGCATCACCTTCGTCTATGTGACGCATGACCAGGGCGAGGCTCTCTCCATGTCCGACCGCCTCGCGGTCATGGACAAGGGCAAGATCCAGCAGTTGGGCCCGCCGGAGGACGTCTATTACCGCCCCCATAATCGCTTCGTCGCGAACTTCATCGGCAAGGCCAATCTGGTCGAGTGCCGGATCGAGCGCGACGGCGCCGGCTGGGTCGCGGTCAACGGCCCCTTCCACGTGCGGCTGGAGGGCGAGCAGAAGCCGGAATCGGCCACCATCGCCATCCGCTACGAGTCCCTGATCCATGGGCCGGCGGCGTCGGGCGACGGGCTCAACCGCCTGAACGGCACGGTCGAGCACGCCATGTTCCTTGGCGACGGCCGCGAGATCCAGTTCGCGGTCGGCGGCGTCAAGCTCACCACCCGCATCACCTCGCAGCGCGACCGCACGGTCCGTCCCGGCGACCCGATCGAATGCGCCGTGCGCAGCGGCGACATCGTGGTCCTGCATGACTGACGCCACCCTCCCGCTGCGCCGCGCGTCCGGCTTCGACCTCGCCCGCTGGGCGATGGTGCTACCGATCTATCTCTGGGTGGCGTTGCTGGTCGCCGTGCCCAATCTCTTCATGATCGTCTACAGCTTCTGGCAGGCGAAGAGCGGCGCGATCTTCCACAACTGGAACCTCGCCAACTACGCCAAGGTCGTGATCTCGCCGACCTATCAGTTCCTGATCGGCAAGACCATCGGCGTGGCGTTCCTGGCCGCCCTGATCGCGGCCCTGATCGCCTATCCGATGGCCTTCTTCGTCACCCGCTATATCCGGCGCAACAAGCTGACCGCCGTGCTGCTGGTCGTCATCCCGCTCTGGGTCAGCCTGCTGGTGCGGGTCTTCGCCTGGCGCATCATCCTGGGCGAGTCCGGCCTGCTCAATTCCTTCCTGGTGACCACGGGCATCCTCGAGAAACCCTCGACGGCCCTGCTCTACACGCCCTTCACCGTGTTCCTGACGCTGACCTATGTCTGCATCCCGTTCGTCTTCGTCACCTCCTACACCGCGCTCGAGCGCATCCCGCGCAGCCTGATCGAGGCCTCGGCCGATTCCGGCGCCAGCGGCTGGCGCAGCTTCTGGACCGTGATCTGGCCGCTCTCGCGCCAGGGTGCGGCCCTGGGCTTCATGCTGGCCTTCCTGGTGGCCGTCGGCGATTACATCACGCCTTCGATGGTGGGCGGACTCGACGGCACGATGCTGGGCATGGTCATCGCCGCCCAGTTCGGCCTGGTCGGCAATTGGCCGCTGGGGGCAGCCATGTCGATCACGCTCATGGTCGTCGTCACGGTGGTGCTGATCGTCGTGGCCCGACTGAGCCGCAGCCGGGGCGTGCTGGAATCCGGCGAAACCGGCATGACGGTCGAGGCCGGCCATCGCAAGTTCCTCTCGCCCGCGGGACGGCTGGGGCATGCGATGGCCTGGGTCGCCTTCGTGATCCCCTATGTCATCCTCTATGCGCCCCTGCTGATCATCGCGCTCTTCTCCTTCAACGATTCCACCATCCAGACTCTGCCGCTCGCGGGCTTCACCACCAAATGGTATGCGGCGCTCTGGGGCGACCAGGCGCTCTGGACCGCGCTGCAGCGGACCTGGCTGGTGGCCTTCAGCGCCGTGACCATCGGCGCGGTGGTCGGCACCGGCTTCGCGCTGGCTTTTCATTATCTGACGATCCCGGGCAGTTCCCTGCTGCAGTCGATCCTGGCCCTGCCGGTGGCGCTGCCGGGCGTGGTGCTGGGCGTGTCGCTCGCGATCGGCTTCCGCGCCTTCGGCATCCCGCCCGGCATCCTGCGCGTGGTCCTGGGCCATGCTTCCTTCGTGATGCCGGTGGTGATGCTGGTGGTGCTGGCGCGGTTGCAGCGCCTCGATCCCTCCTACGCCCATGCCTCGATGGATCTGGGCGCCAACCGCCGGCGCACCTTCATCCATGTGATCTTCCCGCTCTTGCGCAGCGCGCTCATCGGCGGCGCGCTGCTGGGCTTCACGCTCTCGGTCGACGAGGTGATCGTCACCCTGTTCCTGACCGGCGTCACGCCGACCCTGCCGATCCATATCTGGAACCAGATGCGCTTCGGCTTCACGCCCAGCGTCAACGCGATCTTCACCTGCATCGGCGCCGCCTCGCTGATCCTGATCCTGAGCGCGGCGCGCATCCTCAGGGGCGACATCACCGGCGGTCTTGCCGGCGGCAAACGATAGCCGGCGACGACCCAACGCCGGCGATGCGACGGACGAAGGAAACGGACCATGACGAAAACCTATGACGTGGCGGTCGTCGGCGGCGGCCATAACGGGCTGGTGGCGGCCAATTATCTGACCCGGGCCGGGCTCAAGACCGTCGTCCTCGAGGCGCGGCCGGTCGTCGGCGGCGCCTGCGTCAGCGAGGAATTGATCCCCGGCGCCACCTGGTCTTCCTGCGCCTTCGTCCAGGGCATGCTGCGCCCCGAAATCATCGCCGAGCTCGAGCTCGCCAAGCATGGGCTGCGCTCGATCTCGCCGCCGGTGCAGGGCCTGGCGCTCTGGGAGGATGGCGATCACGTCATGCTCTTTCATGACGCCGACCGCAGTCTCAAATCGATCGAGAAGCACAACAAGCGCGATGCGCAGGGTTTCTTTCGTTTCGCCACCCGGCTGAAGCGGTTCGGCGACATCACCCGGCCCTGGCTGCTGCGCGAGCCGCCGAGCCGTTCCGAGGTGCTGGCCGCCTTCGAGGAGGCGGGCGAACTCGAGCTGCTCAACGAGTTCGTGCTGATGTCGGCCGGCGACCTGCTGGGCCGCTACATCGAATCGCCGCGGCTGCGCGGCTATATGATGTTTCTCGGCATGGTCTCGACCTGGGGCGGACCCTCCACGCCCGGCACATCCTATGTCTATGGCTATCACGCGCAGGGCGAGTTCGACGGCGTATTCGGACGCTGGGCGTTGCCGGTCGGCGGGATGGGCGCCATCACCCAGGCGCTGGCCGCGAGCGCCAAGGCCCATGGCGCCGAGATCCGCACCGGGGCGCCGGTCGAGCAGATCCTGGTTAAGGGCAACAAGGCGGTCGGCGTCGTCCTCCGCTCGGGCGAGGAGATCGCCGCCAAGACCGTGGTCTCGGGCGCCGATCCCAAACGCACCTTGGGCAAGCTGGTGGGACGCGCCCATCTGCCGGAGAAGGTTGCCGACATGGTCGAGCGCCATGACCAGCGCGGCTCGATGGCACGCATCCAGCTCCTCATCGACGAGCTGCCGCATTATGTGGGGTTCCCCGCCGGCCCCGGCGCGCATCACCAGGGCCACGCCATCCTGGGGGCCACGCCGGAGAAATACGAGCTCGCCTGGGAGGCGCAGCGCCGCGGCGTCATCATCGACGATTACGTGATCGAGGCGCTGATCCATTCGACCGTCGATCCGAGCGTGGCGCCCAAGGGCCAGCACACGCTGGTGCTGGGCGTGCAGCAGCTGCCCTATCACTTGGCCACGGGGACCTGGGACGACGTCAAGGAAGCCTGGACCGACAAGGTGATCGACGGGCTCTGCAAATTCGCGCCCAACCTGCGCAATCACATCCTGGCGCGCTACACCATCACGCCGCTCGACCTCGAGCGCGAATACAACCTCACCGGCGGCAATATCTTCCAGGGCTCGATGGTCGGCCTCGATCATCTGTTCGATTCGCGGCCCTTCCCGGGCCTCGGTCATTACCGCATGCCGATCGAGGGACTCTATCTCTGCGGCGCCGGGACCCATCCGGGCGGCGGCGTCACCGGGGCGCCGGGGCACAACGCCGCCCATGCGGTCATTGCCGACCTCAAGGGCGAAGGGCGGGAGAAGCCCGGCGCGAAGAAGGTCGCGAGCAAGGCCGGCATGGTCGACCGCATCCTCGACACCTCGGTCGGCCAGAATCTCGGCTACAAGATCGCCAAGAGCCGCACGCTTCGCGCGCTCACCGGCAAGGCCGCGAAAGTCAAGAAAGACTGATCCGGACTGGTTTCAAACACCCGCCATCGGCCAGGGCGGCAAGGAGGACGACGTGACGATCACCCGTGAGAATTTCGGCGCCATCGGCGGACATGAGGTCCATCGCTACACAATGACGAACCGCAGCGGGCTGACCGCGCGCTTCATCAGCTATGGCGCGACCCTGACCGAGCTCCACACGCCCGATCGCCAGGGCCGCATGGGCGATATCGTGCTGGGCTTCGACAAGCTGGAAGGTTACCTCGCGACCGACACCTATTTCGGCGCGACCTGCGGGCGCTATGGCAACCGCATCACCAAGGGGCGCTTCGCGCTCGACGGCAAACCCTACCAGTTGAGCCTGAACGAGCCGCCGAACCATCTTCATGGCGGGATCAAGGGCTATGACAAGGTGGTCTGGAACGGCGCCATCGAGGGCGACGGCAAGACCCTGACCTTCACCCACCGCTCGCCCGACGGCGACGAGGGCTATCCCGGCAATCTCGATATCCGCGCCTCGTTCCAGCTCACCGATGCCAACGAGCTGTCGATCGAGATGTCGGCCAGGACCGACAAGCCGACGCTCGCCAACCTGGTGCATCACAGCTATTTCAATCTGGGCGGCCATGGCTCCGGCACTGTGCTGAAGCAGGAGCTCAAGGTTCATTCCGGTTTCTATACGCCGATCGACGGCGAGCTGATGACCACGGGCGAGATCCTCTCGGTCAAGGGAACGGCCTACGACTTCACGAGCTTCAAACCGATCGGCCGCGATATCGGGAAGATCGAGAATTTCGGCGGCGGCCGCGTCAGCGAAGCCGGTGGCGGCTACGACCACAACCTGGTCCTGGCCGGCGTGCCCGGCCAGATGCGCCTCGTGGTCGAGGCGCGCGATCCGGCCTCGGGCCGCGCCTTCGATCTCGAGACGACCGAGCCCGGCGTGCAGTTCTATACCGGCGGCTATCTGAGCGAGGCCGTGGTCGGCAAGGGCGGCACCAAATACTGCAAATACGGCGGCTTCACGCTGGAGACCCAGAAATTCCCGGATTCGCCGAACTTCCCCTTCTTCCCGCAGGCCCGCCTGGATCCCGGCCAGACCTATCACCACCGCATGAAGTTCCGCTTCCACACGGTCTAAGCGCCGCGCGCCGGACCGCACAAAGGAGGGTGACGATGAGCCCCGCGAGCGGCGCCGGCCTTTCCGGCAAGCGTGCTCTGATCACGGGCGGCTCCTCCGGCATCGGGCTCGCGACGGCGAAGCTCTTTGCGCGCGAGAGTGCCCGGGTGGCGATCGTGGGGCGCCGGGCCGAGGCGCTCCGCGCGGCGGCAACCGCTTGCGGCAAGGGCGTGCTGGCCATTCCCGCCGACGTGGCCGACGCAGGCCAAGTTGCGGCGGCCGTCAAGGCCGCGATCGCGGCCTTCGATGGCCTCGACATTCTCGTCAATGCCGCGGGGATCGTGGTGCCGTCGACGCTGGCCGAGTTGACGCCCGAGCGCTGGCGCGCGGTCATCGACGTCAATCTCTCCGGCACCTTCTACATGGCCCGCGAGGCGGGCCTTCACATGCGCGAGGCCGGCGCCGGCACCATAGCAATACGTAAATCTGTCCAAGGTAGGCAACATAACAC
>CAVOLB010000094.1:0-5662 GCA_963696655.1 uncultured Alphaproteobacteria bacterium | reverse complement strand
GTCGGCAATGAAGTTGACCACCCAATCACCCTGGGCCTCCGCACATATAGGGCCGTTGCAGAAGCCACTCGGACTCTGCGGGCCGTACACGAACAACATGTTCGGGAAGCCCGATGTGGCTACGCCCAGCGCAGTGTGCGCACCGTTCTTGTACGACTCGCCGAACGACTGGCCATTGACACCGCGAATATCGATGGCGGTGAGTCCGCCGGTAACCGCGTCGAAGCCAGTTGCCAGAATCAGGACATCGAGTTCATGCTCGACACCGTCTGCCGTCACCACGCCCTTGGGGCTCACATGGTCGATCGGGTTGGCCGAGATATCAATATCTGCAGATCGTAGCGATGGGCGAAGCGCAGCAGCCGGTGCGACATCACCGTGTTCGGGGTCCGCTTGATGCGGTCGAAGGCGAAGGCGATGCCTTCGCCGGCCCCGGCGGTCGCCACCGCCTCATGGATGCGCCGGGCGCGCTCGGGGGTCCCGAACTTCAATTCCATGTAGCTGCGCCGATCCATGCCTTCGGCCGGCATGGTCGGGTTCAGCTGGAAGGCCCGCCAGGCGATCGCGATGTCGTTCTGGGGCCGCGTCTTCAGCGCCCGCTCCAGGCGTCGCTTGCCGACATAGCACCAGGGGCAGATGGTGTCGGAGAAGATATCGAGCTGCATCGAAAAACCTCCCCAGACCCTGGGAGAAAATCTAATGGGTTTCGGGCGTTGCCCGGCTTGACCTTTATCCAGTTGGCCTCGACCATAGCGCAAAACAAGAGGGCGCGAACAGCCTGAGGGGCATGAGCGCCGAGGCGCTCGAGGGAGACCAAGGCATGGCGACGGGACGGGACGCGGGCAGCGTCTGGGAACAGGGTCTGGAGCCCAATCCGGCCAATTATGTGCCGTTGACGCCGCTCTCCTTCCTGCGGCGGGCAGCCGCCGTCCATCCCGACAAGATCGCGGTCATCCACGGGCGCCGGCGCATCGCCTATGCCGAATTCGCCGAGCGCTGCCGGCGCTTCGCCTCGGCGCTCGCGGCCAAGGGCGTCGGCAAGGGCGATACCGTGGCGCTGCTGGCACCCAACATCCCGGCCATGCTCGAGGCTCATTACGCGGTACCGATGCTGGGCGCGGTGCTCAACAGCATCAATATCCGGCTCGACGCCGACACGGTCGCCTTCATCCTCGACCATGGCGGCGCCAAGGTGCTGGTCGCCGATTGCGAGTTCGCCGAGGTGACGGAGAAGGCGCTGGCGAAGTCCGCGAACAAGCCGCTGCTGGTCGAGATCGACGACAGCGAGGCGGACTATGCCGCGAGCGGCGGCGGCCGGCGGCTCGGCCAACTGGAATATGAGGCTTTCCTCGCCGAGGGCGACCCCGGCTTCGAGGGACGCTGGCCCGACAATGAATGGGACGCGATCGCGCTCAACTACACCTCCGGCACCACCGGCAATCCCAAGGGCGTGGTCTATCACCATCGCGGCGCCTATCTGAACGCGCTGGGCGATATCGTCTCGACGGGGATCAACGCCCACTGCGTCTATCTCTGGACGCTGCCGATGTTCCATTGCAACGGCTGGTGCTTCACTTGGGCCGTGACCGCCGCCTGCGGCACTCATGTCTGCCTGCGCAGGGTCGAGGCGGCGGCGGTCTATCGCCTGATCAAGCAGCATGGCGTGACGATCCTCTGCGGCGCGCCGATCGTGCTCAATCTGCTCGCCAACGCGCCCGACAGCGCCAAGGTCAAGTTCGAGCGCGTGATCGAGGTGGTCACGGGCGGCGCGGCACCGCCCTCGGCCATCATCGAGGCGATGGAGCGCAACGGCTTCCACGTCACGCATCTCTACGGCCTGACCGAGACCTACGGGCCGGCCACGATCTGCGCGCCCCAGGACAGTTGGGACCAGCTCGATCTGGAAGGCCGGGCCCGGGCCATGGCGCGCCAGGGCGTGCCGGACGCGACCCTGGAGGCGATCCTCGTCGCCGATCCCGACACCATGGAGCCGGTGCCCCAGGACGGCATGACGATCGGCGAACTGATGCTGCGCGGCAATACCGTGATGAAAGGCTATCTGAAGAACGCCAAGGCGACGCAGGACGCCTTCCGCGGCGGCTGGTTCCATTCCGGCGATCTGGCGGTCTGGCATCCCGACGGTTATGCCGAGATCAAGGACCGGGCCAAGGACATCATCATCTCGGGCGGGGAGAACATCTCGAGCCTCGAGGTGGAGGAGGTGCTCTATCGCCATCCCAAGGTGCTGGAGGCTGCGGTGGTCGCACGTCCCGACGAGAAATGGGGCGAGACGCCCTGCGCCTTCGTCACCCTGCGCGAGGGTGCCGAGCCCGACGAGCGCGACATCATCGATTGGTGTCGCAGCCATATGGCGAGCTTCAAGATCCCGCGCACGGTGCGCTTCGGCCCCTTGCCCAAGACCTCGACCGGGAAGATCCAGAAATACGTGTTGCGCGAGCGCGCCAAAGAGCTGGGGGGCTGAACGGCCATCATGACGAATTCTCTTGGCGGCATCGCCGCGCGCTTCGATCTCACCGGCCGCACGGCGCTCGTGACCGGCGCCTCCTCGGGCCTCGGCTGGCGCTTCGCCGAGGTCCTGGCCGAAGCCGGCGCCAAGGTGGCGATCGCCGCGCGGCGCACCGACCGGCTCGAGGCGCTGGCCGAAGCGATCACCGCGCGCGGCGGCACGGTGCTGCCGATCGCGCTCGACGTCACCCATCCGCCCGGCATCAAGGCCGCGGTCGCGTCGGTCGAGGCCGCGTTGGGGCCGTTGCGCATCCTGGTGAACAATTCCGGCGTGGCGCCGGCGAGTGCCTTCCTGGATCACACCGAGGATGACTGGGACCGCACCCTCGACACCAATCTCAAGGGCGCTTTCCTGGTGGCCCAGGAGGTGGCGCGGCGCATGGCGGCCAACGGGCAGGGCGGCAGCATCATCAACATCGCCTCGATGATGGGAATCATCGTCGCCAAAGGGTCGGCCGCCTACTGCGCCTCCAAGGCGGGCGTGATCTCGCTGACCAAGACCATGGCGCTGGAGCTGGCCCGGTATCGCATCCGCGTCAATGCGATCTGTCCGGGCTATTTCGAGACGGAGATGACGGAGAATTATCTGTCGACGCCGCAAGGTCAGGCGGCGATCAAGGCGATCCCGATGCGCCGGGTGGGGAAGGCCGAGGAGCTGGATGGGCTTCTGCTGCTTCTGGCCTCCGATGCGTCGAGCTTCATGACCGGCAGCTCGGTCCTCGTCGATGGCGGCGAGGTGCTGCAGCAGGCCTAGGACTACGCATCAACAGGGGGAAGATTTCATGCTTCGTCGTTCGATCGCCGCGGCCGCTCTGATGGCCGCGGCTCTGTTGCCTATGACTGCCAATGCCGACAGCGCCGCCATCAAGAAGAAGCTGAGCGAGACGCCGGCCACTCTCTGGGACCTGTCGCTCGTTCGCGTGGAGGCGGCGCTCGCCAGCTGGGCCGGCGGTGACGGCATCAACACCTTCGTCGGCACAGAAGCCGACACTATCGTCATGTATGTCTACGAGCCGGCCGGCAAGGCGACCAAGGCCGAATGCAAGAAGCTGATCGACCGGGTGAAGAGGGCCGGCGGCGTCGACCCCAAGACCGGCTATGCCGACAACCCCGCCTCGGACTATGCGGCGCTGCTGAACTTCGCGCAGATCGACCAGTTCTCGGTCGATGAGAGCTATGCCGAGACCGCGGATTCGATGTTCCGGATCGACGCGGTCGCGGGCAGCGGCGACAGCGCCGTGGCCTGCAGGAGCCCGCTGATCTCGACCGAGGTTACCTATCCGGCACCCTGAGCGAGGACGGCGTTACGCCTGCGGAGGGCGTGGCCATCGGGGATGGCGGCGCCCCTCCGCCGATAAAGCCCAAGCCGGTCAGAACGGAATGACGATGCGCCCGTCGATCTTGCCGGTCTTGAGATCGGCAAAGACCTTGTTGATGTCCGTCAGCGGCTTCTGGTGGATATGCGCCTTCACCTTCCCTTCGGCCGCGAACTCGACGGCTTCCGCCAGGTCCTTGCGCGTACCGACGATCGATCCGCGCAGCGTGATGCGCTTCAGGACCACGTCGAAGATCGGCGTGGCAAACGTCCCCGGTGGCAGGCCGACGAGACTGACAGTGCCCTTGCGCCGGACCAATTGCAGCGCCTGGGCAAAGGCGGGCGGAGAAACGGCGGTCACGAGCACGCCATGGGCACCGCCGCCGGTCTGCTTTACGACCTGGGCCGCCGCGTCCGGGGCCTTGGCATCGACGGCGATCTCGGCCCCCAGCTGCCGGGCCAGCGCAAGCTTTTCTTCGGTCACGTCCAACGCCACGACGTGAAGTCCCATGGCCTTCGCATACTGGATCGCGATATGCCCGAGCCCGCCGATTCCCGAGATCGCGATCCACTCGCCGGGCCGCGCCTCGGTTTCCTTGATGCCTTTGTAGGTCGTGACACCGGCACACAATATCGGGGCCATCGCGACGAAATCCGACCGGGCGGGCAGCCGAGCGACATAGGACGCCGACCCGATGGCATATTCCGCGAAAGTGCCGTTCACGCTGTAGCCGCTGTCATGCTGGCTCTCGCACAACGTCTCCCAACCTGTGATGCAATGCTCGCAACTGCCGCAGGCGTCATGCAGCCAGGCGATGCCCACGGGATCTCCTTCCTTGAGGTTCGCAACGCCGGCACCGACGGCTGCCACGATCCCCGCGCCCTCGTGACCGGGAATGAAGGGAGGCACCGGTTTTACCGGCCAATCGCCGTTGGCGGCATGAAGATCGGTATGACAGACACCCGTCGCCACGATCTTCACCAGCACCTCGCCCGGGCCCGGCGACGGCACCGGTATCTCCTCGATCGTCAGCGGTTTTCCGAATTGACGCACGATCGCTGCCTTCATCGTCTTTGCCATCGCCGGCCTCCATGACCATTCGTTCATGTTACAGATGAAACTCTGCGCCTCGAGGAACCGCGGCTCATTGACATGAGTCAAAGAGGCCGATGACATTTGGTGTGCACACTCGTCTCCAGTCGCCGGAAGAGACTGTCGGGACAGCCCGGCACCCGGCGGATCGAGTCAAATCCATGGAGCGAGTCATGCTTGATCAGCCGCTGCAATCGCAGATCGATAGAAGCCGTCTCCGCAAGCGCTATGACAATTTCATCGGCGGTGGTTGGAAGGCGCCGGCGAAAGGCCGCTACTTCACCGACAAGAGCCCGATCGACGGGAGCACGCTGTGCGAGATCGCGCGCTCCGACGTCGACGATGTCGAGCGCGCCCTCGACGCCGCTCACGCCGCCAGGGCCAGAAGAAATGCCCGGATCCGGTGAGTGCCCAACCCCAGCGCGGCGTGACTAACTTCTCTTTGGTCATCAGGGCGAACTTTCGCGTTGGAAAATTTGTGATGGCTGCGCCCGGCGGGACGCCGTCGGCAAGAAGCGCGGCGGCGCGCGGGAGAGAGACGAGGGGCCGGCGAGGAAGCGCGTCCCATCGAGATAATCCGGAAGCGCCGAATCGACAACGCCCTTGCGCACAATCTCGCTCAGTAGGCGCCATCGCCGACATCGACGCTCTTGATAAGCGTCAGCGCGCAAGCGCCCATTTTTTTGGCAAGCCAGGCGGCGAGACTGTCGGAGGTGGAACGTGCAGCG
>CAVOLB010000093.1:0-4666 GCA_963696655.1 uncultured Alphaproteobacteria bacterium | reverse complement strand
AGGGAGATTGTCCCGGTGCGGGAGTGAATCGATGGCCTACCGGCTGCCTTCCATGGTCTGGCTCCGCGCCTTCGAGGCTGCGGCCCGCCATACCAGTTTCACGGCGGCCGCGGAGGAGCTGGGCCTGACGCAGGCGGCCATCAGCCATCAGGTCCGCTCACTGGAGAAGCAGCTGGGTTATCCACTGTTCGAGCGGTTGCCGCGCCATCTGAAGCTCACGGAGATGGGGCGGGCCTATCTGACGCCGGTGCGCAAGGCCTTCGACGAGCTCTCCGCCTCGACCACGGGACTGTTCGGTCCGACCGGCGAGACGGTGCTGAATCTCCGCGTTCCGGTCTCCTTCGGGGTGCTCTGGCTGGCACCCCGGCTGCCCGAATTCTGTCGGGCCTATCCGGATATCCGCCTGCGGCTCCATTCCATTGTCTGGGCGGACGCCTTGCCGGCGGACCGCATCGATATCGATATCCGCTACGGCCATGGCAGCTGGGCGGGGTTCCGCTCGGAACTGCTCTTTTGCGTTCCGTCCGTGCCCGTAAGCCCGATCGGATCGCGCGTCTCGCGCCCCGCCGACATCCAGCAAGAGAACCTGATCCTCATCATGGGGCTCGAGGATTATTGGCTGCGGCTGTTCGAGCAGACGGGCCTGGAAATGCCGATGCACCGTCAACTGGTGACGGTCGACACCTCCATGGCGGCGCTCGAGCTGGTCGAAGCGGGGATGGGCCATACCATCGTGCTGCGCTGTTTCGCAGAACGATTCATCACTGCCAATCGCGTACAGCGCTCCTTCGACATGGAGCTGCCGCAGGACAATGCCCACTATTTCCTGTTTCGCGAGGACGAGAAGGCGCTGAAGCCCGAGGTGCGGCTGTTCCGCGACTGGATCATGGAACAAGCCGCAGGCATCTGATCCCGTCGACGAACGGGGACATGTTCCGGGCGCGAATCAAAGCGAGGGTTCGCGCCTTCCCTGGAAATCCCTGTCGATATCCTTCATCCAGCGTTCGAGATTCTCGGACAGCCCCTCCCAATCGGCCTGCAGACTGGCCTTGATGTCGTCCCAAGGGGTCGACTTCGCGTCGATGAGGCGCTGGCGCAGCAGGCTGGATTTGAGCCGCAGCACCTCGACCTGGCGCTGACGCTCCGCGATTGCGGGTCCGCCCTCCAGGATGCGATCGGCGGCGGCCGCCAAATTCTGATCCAGCGCCGCCAGGCGGCGATGCAGTTCCTCCATGGTGAATTCGGCAGTCATGGCCGGGCCTCCCGTTTGCCATTGCTGGGGGCGCCGACATGCAGGGCGCCCCGCCTGGCTGGATAACGGGATGCAGGGTGGATCGGTTCCGTTCGAGCCGATCGGGTGCGCTCGTCACGGCCGCGCGAGCGCCGCCCATTCGGCGGGAACGTCCGCAGGCCAGGGCACGAGCGGGGCCGGAAAGGCGCCGATCTGGCCGATCGTCCGCGCCGCCGCTGCGGCACCGCGCGCGAGCGCGGCCTTCACGTCGCGGCTGCGCGAATAGAGGCTGAGGAATCCCGCGGCGAAGCTGTCGCCGGCGCCGGTGGTGTCGACCACCTCGCGCACCGCGACCGCCGGCGCTGCGATCCGCTGCTTGCCCCCGAGCGCCAGGCTGCCCTCGGGCCCCAGCGTCACGATGAAAAGCCGGCCCGCGCGGCGCGCGATCGCCTCGAGCGCGTCGATCAGGTCACCTTGCGTCGCCGAGAGACCGAAGAAGCCCAGATCGAACCGCTCGGCATAGCGATGCACATAGCGCAGCGGATCCTCGCCCGTGCCCAGATTGCAGTAATCGAGCGCGCGCAAGCCGCCGGAAGGGGCCGCCGCGACCGTCTCGAAGAAATCGACGATCTGGGTGAAGACCGTCGCGATCATGACGTCGCTCTGGCGCAGGATCTCCCGCTCCGGTCCGGTCAGGCGATGCTGCGCCAGGACGCCCGCCTCATAGCGCACGAAGATGCGCTCTCCCGCCGCGTCATGGTCGATATACTGCACCGGCGTGATGCCGGGCCCCTTGGCGATGAAGGCGCCGACCCCCAGCGAAACGATCGCCGCCTCGACGAGCGCCGCCTCGCGATCCTGGCCCAGCGCCGTCAGAACGCCGATGCGGTCGCCAGGCTCGAACCAGGCTTTGGCATTGGCGGCGAAGTTGAGCGAGATGCCGCCGGGGCGATCCGCGCGCAGATCGACATAACGGTCGATCCCGCAATCGCCGACCGCGGTGACCTTCATCGCGCCAGGCTCCGCGCCGCCGCGACCAGCGCCTTCACCTTGTCGAGCGAGATGTAATCGCCCTGCTTCAAGCTGGTGCCGACGATGGCGCCGTCCGCGATCGACAAGAGCTCGGCCGCATTGCCGAGATCGGTACCGCTGCCGAGCAGGATGGGCATGGCGCCGGCGCCGCGCTTGGCGAGCGCCACCTCGGCCGCACGCGGCGGCTCGGCCGTGGCATTGCCGCTGACGATGGCGGCGGCGGCATGATGCACGCGCGCCAGCCGCGCGGATTCGTCGAGCCCGCGCGTCACTGTCATGCGCGCATATTTGACCTGGATGTCGGCCAGCACCAGCACGTCCTCGGCGCCGATACGGGCGCGATAGGCCATGACGCCCTCGGGATCGATATGCATGGCGCCGCCATGCTCGGGCCGTTCCATCGGATCGACGAAATAGTCGGTGCGGATGAACTTGGCACCCGACGCCTTGGCGACGGCAAGCGAGGCCGCCGGATCGTTCAGCAGGATCTCGACGCCAATCACGCAGCGCCGGGCGGCCGTCACCAGCTCCCGCGTGATGCGCGTCATCGCGGCCGTGGTCTCGGGCGCCGACAGCACCACATGCGGCCGATCGTCTTCGTTCTCGACCAGCACGCCGTCGGCGCCGCCCGCCTCGAGCGCCGCCAGATCGGCGAGCGCCTTCTCGACCGCATGGTCGATGCCTTTGGATTGCGGATATCCGGGCAGCGCCGGCAGATGGATGACGCCGATGATCGGCTTGGGTCTGGGGAACAGGTCGGTGAACTGGGGCATGAGTTACCGGGATCGTGATTTTTGTCCCCTCCCCCGTCTTCCCGGGGGAGGGTTAAGGAGGGGGCTGACTGGAACGATCGAGCTTTCCCCCTCCCTGCCCTCCCCCGCAAGCGGGGGAGGGGATCAGAGTGTTCACCCGCCCGTCAGCGGAAAATGGCAGCGATGGGTGTGGTGGCCGCCGATGTCATGGACCTCGGGCCGTTCGAGACGGCAGAGATCCTGGGCATAGGGGCAACGGGTATGGAACTCGCAACCCTGCGGCCGGCGCGCCAGGCTCGGGACCTCGCCCTTGAGGGCGACCTCGGCGCGCCGCTTGTCGGGATCGGGTTGCGGCTGGGCGGCGATCAGCCCGTCGGTATAGGGATGGGCGGCGCGGGCGAAGATCTCCCGCGTCGGGCCATATTCGACGAAGCGGCCCATATACATGATCGCCATCTCGTCGCTGATATGCCGGACCACCGCGAGGTTGTGGGTGATGACGAGATAGGTCAGCCCCAGCTCGCGCTGCAGCCGCGTCATCAGATTGAGGATCTCGCCCTGGACCGAGACGTCGAGGCCCGCGGTCGGCTCGTCGGCGACGATGAGCTTGGGCGAGAGCGCCACGGCGCGCGCGACACCCACGCGGCGCGCCTGGCCGCCCGAGAGCTGATGCGGATAGCGGTCGGCGAAATCCTTCGGCAATCCCACCAGCGCCAGCAGCCGCCGCGCCTCGGCGTGGAGATCGCGATCGCTCAGGCCATGGACGATGAAGGGCTCGGTGATCAGCGACTTGACCGAACGGCGCGGGCTCAGGCTCGAGATCGGGTCCTGGAACATCATCGCCACATGGCGCAGATAGCCTGGGGAGGGCTTGCCGCTCTTGAGCGGCTCCTCGCCCTCGAACCGGACGGAGCCGTTGGCGATCGGCACCAGCCCCAGGATGGCGCGGCCGAGCGTGCTTTTCCCCGAGCCGCTCTCGCCCACCAGCGCCATCGTCGTGCCCGGCCGGACCCGGAAGGAAACGTCCAGCACCGCGTCGAGGAAACGGTTCTGAACCTGGAACACCGAGGCCTTGATCGGCCCCATCAGCGGAAAGCGGACATGCAGCCGCTCGATCTCGAGCAGGGCGCCCGTTTCGGTCGCAGGCCGGCGCGCCGCCTCAGCCACGGGCCGCTCCATCGAGCAGATGGCAGCGCGTCACATGGCCGTGGCTCACGGTCCAGTCGCCCGGCGCCTCGACCCGGCAGCGGTCGAACACCTTGGGACAGCGCGGCGCGAAGACGCAGCCCGGCGGCACATGCAGCAGGTTCGGCACGTCGCCCGGAATCGTGGGCAGATCGCGGCTGATCAGGTCGATGCGCGCCGGGTCGCATTCGAGCAGCGCCTGGGTGTAGGGATGCTTGGGGCGATGGAAGATCTCGCGCACAGGCCCCTGCTCCACCACCTCGCCGGCATAGAGCACGACGACGATGTCGCAGAGCTCGGCGATGACGCCGAGATTGTGCGAGATGAACAGGATGGAGCCGCCGAACTCCTGACGCAGCTCGCGCAGCAGATGGATGATCTGCGCCTCGAGCGTGACGTCGAGCGCCGTGGTCGGCTCGTCGGCGATGAGGAGCTCCGGCTTCTCCAGGAGGCCCATCGCGATGAT
>CAVOLB010000092.1:0-8383 GCA_963696655.1 uncultured Alphaproteobacteria bacterium | reverse complement strand
GGCCGCGAAGCCGACTAGAATCGAGGCCCGACCGAGGGAGGCCCTGTTGGCAGCGACCGCTTCAGGAACCCGCGTGGCCTTGCTGTCGCATTGCCTCGCGAACCAGAACGCCAAGGTGGACGAGTACGCGCTCTGTCCCGGGATGGTGACGCCCGTCGTCGCCATCCTGAAGGAGTTCGGCTATGCCATCCAGCAGATGCCCTGCCCGGAGATGGCGTTCCTCGGCGTCAATCGCTGGTGGCAGGTCAAGGAGCAGTACGATACCCCGGGCTTTCGCCGCCATTGCCGCGCGCTCGCGCGATCGGTCGCGGATCTGCTCGAAGCGCGCGTGGCGAAGGGATGCCGGGATCTGGTGCTGATCGGCGTCGATGGCAGCGGCTCGAGCGCGGTCACCTTCACCGGCATCGGCCCCGCCTGGGGCGGTCGGCCCGAGGATATGAGCTGGGAGGTCGTTCCGGGCAAGGGCGTCTGGATCGAGGAGCTGGAGCAGGTCCTGGCGGAGCGCGGGCTTCCCATGCCGCGCAGTTTCGGCGTTGCCATGGAGCTGCCGGGCTTCACCATGGCGCAGGCGATGGTCGATTTTCGGCGGTTCCTCAGCCTGGGCGGCGGGAGCTCGCATGCGCAACAATGATCCGCGCTCGCGCTGCATCGCGATCCTGCCCGATGCGTTGGTGAACGGCCATCTGCTGGCGCTGGGCGATCCGCGGCGCGAGCCCCTGTTGCGGGCGTTCGCGTTCCTGGACGATGCCGGTTTCGGCGTCGTCCAATTGCCGCCGGACGATCTCGCGGTCGAGCGGGCGCGCGCCTCGCTCGATTTCGCGCTCGACCAGATTGCGGATTATCTCAAGCATGGCTACCGATTCCTTCGAGTCGAGATGGCCGCTCCGCCCGCCTGGCGATCCTATCTGGAGCAGGAAATCCGCCGCCGTGCCCTGGTCGGCATCGAGAGTTTCGAGCTGCAGGCAGACGAGGCGGGGTTGCAAGCCTTCGCGGAAAGATTGGCCGCCATTCGGCGAGCGGCCGGCCCATCGTCGGCCTCGGGAGTCGGTTAGGACCGCGGCCTCATTCCGTCTTGTGTCGGCGGGGGCCTGACGACTAGCCTCGGGCCGGTCTGCCCTGGACGGCGCGGCCCGCTTGGCGAAATTGGTAGACGCAAGGGACTTAAAATCCCTAGGCCCGAAAGGGCTGTGCCGGTTCAAGTCCGGCAGCGGGCACCAGCCGACCCTGTGGGCGGCCCACGCCGGAAAGACTGCCTCTGACCGCTATTCGCAAGGCGAGGATGTATCGTCACGCCGGCTCCTGTCCGATCTGCGAGACGGCGGTCACTTTCGCCTCCGGCAACACGTGGTATCGCGACAATCTTCGCTGTCCCCTGTGCCGGTCGTTGGTGCGCGAACGGGCCCTGGCCCTTGCGCTCGACGAGGTGGCGCCCGACTGGCGCGGGCTCGCGATCCATGAATCTTCGCCGGCCCGCCGCGGCATCTCGGTCAAGTTTCGGCGCGAGGCGCCCGGCTATGTCGCTTCGCAATTCTTCCGCTTCGGCCGGCTGGAGGCGATGCTCCGCGGCGGCCGGCATGAAGATCTGGCCGCGCAGAGATTTGCCGATGGGCGCTTCGATCTCGTGATCGCGCTCGACGTGATGGAGCATGTGTTCGAGCCGGCCGAGGTCTATCGCGAGGTCTATCGGACCTTGAAGCCGGGCGGCCATTGTCTGCTGACATTCCCGATCGACAAGAGCCTGGCCGAGGGGGCGCGCCGGCGCGCGGAGCGCACGAAGCTGGGATTTGTCCGCCATCTCGTCGAGCCGCCCCAATATCATGGCGGCTCGATCGGTCGGGCGCGCGCCCTGGTCACCTTCGACTATGGCTACGCGATCGGGCACCAGATCCCGAAATGGGCGCCCTTCGAGGTCGACATCCGGCATTTTCACGACGAAGATCATGGGATCCTCGGGGAGTATACGGATGTCGTGATCTGCCGCCGTCCGGCCTTGAGCGTTCCAGGCCGGGCTCCCCCGCGCCGGGATCCTTAAGAGAACGCAATCTTCGAATCCCATCCAGCGGATGTAGAGTTTCTGGACATGGCCCTCGGATAAATCTTCCCGCATGACCGATTCCGACCGCAAGCCGGACGAACAGCAGTTCGCCACGGTCCGCAATCCCCGCCTGCGTCTGCTCATTCCCCTGGTCGTCGCGATCGCGTTCCTGATGGAACAGCTGGATTCGACGATCATCACGACCGCCATTCCGGATATGGCGAAGAATCTCGCCACCACGCCGCTGCGGATGAACCTGGCGGTGACGACCTATGTCCTCACCCTGGCCGTGTTCATTCCCGTCAGCGGCTGGTTCGCCGATCGCTTCGGCGCGCGCCGGATCTTCGTGCTGTCGCTGGTGATCTTCACCATCGGGTCCTGCCTCTGCGGGATCGCGGACAGTTTCGCGATGCTGGTGGCCACCCGAGCGCTGCAGGGCCTCGGCGGCGCCATGATGACGCCCGTGGGGCGGCTGATCCTGCTGCGCAGCTTCCCGCGCGACCAGTTCTTCACGGCAATGATCTATATGAGCCTGCCGGCCCTGATCGGGCCGGTCATCGGCCCGTTGCTGGGCGGCGTGATTACCACCTACGCCTCATGGCGCTGGATCTTCTATATCAACATCCCGTTCGGCTGCGCCGGCATCCTGTTGGCCTTGCGCTATGTCGAGGAGATTCGCGGCGACAAGCGGGTGCGGTTCGACTTCCCCGGCTTCCTGATGGTGGGAGCGGGCGTGGCGCTCCTGCAATATGGCATCGAGAATGTCGGCCGCCCGACGATCCCGACCCCGGCCATCATCGCCGTTCTGATCGCGGCGATCCTGTTCCTGCTGGCCTTCGTTCGCTATGCGCGCAAGGTGGCGGCGCCCGCGGTCGATCTGACCCTGTTCCGGCTGCGCTCCTTCCGGATCGGCACGCTCTCGGGCGGCCTCGCCCGCATCGGCATGAATGGCGTCCCCTATCTCCTGCCGCTCATGCTCCAGGTCGGCTTCGGTTGGAGCCCGGTCGTATCGGGCTCGCTCACCTTCGTCACCAGTTTCGGCGCGCTGGCGATCCGCCCCATCTCGACCCGCCTGCTGCGCACGCTGGGTTTCGATCGGCTGCTGTTCTGGAGCGCGCTGCTGGGCGCGGCCGTGATCGCCGGCTTCGCCCTGATCGGGCCGGACACGCCCTATTGGGTCATCGCGCTCTATATCGCGTTCTTCGGACTGCTCCGCTCGGCGCAGTTCATGACCTCGAACACGCTCTCCTATGCGGAGATGCCATCCGACAAGCTCAGCCGCGCCACCAGCCTGGGCGGGGTGCTACAGCAGCTCACGGTCAGTTTCGGCGTCTCGCTCGGCGCGATGCTCCTGGGCTTGCTCACCACCGAGGGCGCGCCGCTCACCACCGCGCGCTTCCACGAGGTGTTCCTGCTGATGGCGATCATCCCGCTTCTGGCGCTCCCCGGCTTCCGCTTCCTCAAGCCGGAAGACGGCATGGAGGTCAGCGGCCACCGGCGCCGAAGCAGGAGCGGATCGGCCTGACGCCTGTCGCGATCAGCACCTTGCGGAGAGTTCAGGCCAGCACGACCAATCCCGCGGCCGCGACCAGCCCGTCCTGCTGTGCGGTGCCGCCGCTGACGCCGATGGCACCGATGATCTCGTCTTCGACGATCAGCGGCACGCCGCCTTCGATCGGGACCACGCCGGCCAGGCCCAGGGTCGGCATCCAGCCGCCGGTCAGCCGGTCCTCGAGCGCCTTGGTCGGCCGCCGGAACATGAGCGCGGAGCGCGCCTTCGCGATCGCGACCTCGATGCTGGCGAGCTGCGTGTCGTCCATCCTGGCGAAGCAGAGCAGGTGGCCGCCATCGTCGACGATGGCGATGCACATGGTGAACTCCTGCCGCAGCGCCTCCGCTTCGGCGGCCGAAGCGATGCGCCGCGCGGCTTCGAGCGTGAGTTTCTTGCGCGCCGGCAGCGTCATGGCGACGGTGCCCTTCATGCCCGGTGTGGTCATGGCTGTTCGCTCCCTCGATCCGATGCCGGGATTTGGGCTCCGGCCATGGCTATCCTGGCTCAACGGAACCCTGCGGGTCTTACGGAAATTTAAAGCCCGGCCCTTCTAATGGGCGGCCTAGGGTGCGACGGCCGTGGCGAGACCTTGGCACCGGCCCGGGCTGCTGCCGATCGCTTCCGTCAACTGACGGGTTTCATTGATAGATTTTCAGCCTTCGAGACCGCAAACCAGGACTTGCCCGGAGGGCCGGCGAGGGGCTATGCCGACCGCGAGGCGGGAGGGGAATCATGGCGGAGTTGCGTGACAGGCTGATCGGGCTGGGCGAGCCCGCACCCTGGTTCGAGGCGCATACCACCTTCAATCCGCGCTTCGCGATGGCGAGCCTCGGCGGCCGCTTCGTCGCGCTGGTGTTTCTTGGCCGCGCGAACGCCCCGGTCTGTCGTGCCTTCGTCGAGCAATTGGCCGCCGTCGCGCCATCGCTGCCCGACCGGGACGAGAACCATGTGCGTTTCGCGGTCAGCTGCGACGGCGAGGATCAGGCCGATCCCCTCATGGCCGCAGCCTTTCCCAAGGCTCGCGTCTTTCATGATGAAGCTGCCCAAGTGTCCGGCCTCTATGGCGCCATCGACCGGCAGGCCGAGAGGCCGGAACTCGACTATCGGCCGCATTGGCTGATTCTCGATCCGATGCTGCGGGTCTATGCCCGCGGCAGCATCGAACGGCCCGATCTGTTCATCGCCGCGATCAAGGGATTGCCGCTGCCGGGCGACCATGCACGGACCAACGTCGAGCTATGGGCGCCGGTGCTTCTGGTGCCCCGGGTGCTCGAGTCCGAACTCTGCCAGGCGCTGATCGGCTGCTATCAGAACGGCCAGCCGTCGGCGTCGGGCTTCATGCGGACCGAGAATGGCAAGACGGTCGGCAAGCTCGATCCGAATTTCAAGCGCCGCAATGACGTGACGATCGAGGATTCAGCGCTGCGCAACGCGCTGGTTCAGCGCATCCATGCGCGGCTGGTGCCGGAGATCAAGAAATCGTTCCAGTTCTCGGTCAACCGCATCGAGCGCTATATCGTCGCCTGCTACAGTGCCGAGGATTCCGGGTTCTTCCGGGCGCACCGCGACAACACCACGGCCGGCACCGCCCATCGCCGCTTCGCGGTCACGATCAATCTGAATGCCGAGGAGCATAGCGGCGGCGAGTTGCGCTTCCCGGAATTCGGCATGCGGCGCTACAAGGCGCCCACCGGCGGCGCCATCGTGTTTTCCTGCTCGCTGCTCCACGAAGCGCTGCCGGTCACGAAGGGCCTGCGCTACGCGACGTTGCCCTTCCTTTACGACAACGAGGCGGCGGCCATTCGCGCGCAGAACCGCAAATTTCTCGACAAGAAGAGCACCGGCATGGCCGACGAGGCTGCGGAGACGGCGGAGGAGGCCGACGCCAAGGCCGAATACTGAACACCCGTCGAAGCCGGTGAACAGATGAAAAGGGGCCGCACTCTGGTGCGGCCCCTTCTGTTTCACGTCCGGCTTTGGTTCAAGCCAGATGCTTGGCGAAGAAGGCCGCGGTCCGCGCGTCCGCCTGGTCGGCGAGGGCGGGCACCCGCGACGAGCCGGTGTGACGGGCGAAGGCATGGTCCGCGTCATAGTCGTGGATCGTCACGAGCGGATTGCCTTTCAGCCCGGCATGGACCTTGGCCTGGGCTTCGGCCGGAACGAACTTGTCCTGCCGGGCGATATGGAGCAGCAGCGGCTTGTGGATCTTGCCCTTCTCGCCCAGCAACCCGTCGAGGCCTACGCCGTAATAGGCGGCGGTGGCGTCGCTGTCGGTGCGCGTGGCGCAGAGGAAGGCGAGGCGTCCGCCGAGACAATAGCCGATCACGCCGACCTTCTTGCAGCCGCGGGCCCGCAGCGCCGCGATGGTGGCCTTGATGTCGTCGATGCTCTTGTCGCCGTCGAATTTGTTCATGTAGTCGAGGCCCTGCTGGAACTGCGCCGGCACATCGGCATCGAGTTCCACGTTCGGCTTCAGGCGCCAGAACAGGTCGGGTGCCGCGGCCATATAGCCCTTGGCGGCCCAACTGTCGGTCATCGCGCGGATGCCCGGATTGACGCCCAGGATTTCCTGGATGACGACGATGCCGGCTTTGGCCTGGCCGGATGGCGTGGCGAGATAGGCATTCATCTTTCCCGACTTGTCGGGGACGGCGATCTCGATTTTCTGGCCCATATCGGTGTCCTTTGAAAAAGCTGCGAGGAGTCCCGAGGCCAAGGTCCGACGCCGCCCCGGTGGCGGCGTCGGCTTGCCGGCGTCAAGCCCTGCAGAAGGCCAGAAGCTCGGCGTTGACCTGGTCTTTCAGGGTCGTGCACATGCCGTGCGGCGCGCCCTTATAGACGACCAGTTTGGCATTTTTGATGATCTTGGACGAGAGCAACGCCGAATCCGCGATCGGCACGATCTGGTCGTCGTCGCCATGCAGGACCAGGGTCGGCACCTCGAATTTCTTGAGATCCTCGGTGCAGTCGGTCTCGGAGAAGGCCTTGATGCAGAAGTAGGAGGCCGGGAACCCGGCCATCATGCTCTGCAGCCAGAAGGATTCGCGCACGCCTTCGGAGATTTTCGCCCCAGGCCGGTTATAGCCGTAGAACGGCAGGCTGAGGTCCTTCCAGAACTGCGAACGGTCGGCCTGCACGCTCTTGCGCAGGCCGTCGAACACCTCCAGCGGCGTGCCGCCCGGATTGGAGGCGGATTTGACCATCACCGGCGGGATCGCGCCGATGAGCACGGCCTTGGCCACGCGCTTGTTGCCGTGCCGGCCGATATAACGGGCGACCTCGCCGCCGCCGGTGGAATGACCGATATGGATCGCCTTCTTCAGGTCGAGATGCTCGACCAAGGTCGCCATGTCGTCCGCATAGGTGTCCAGGTCGTTGCCGTTCCAGGGCTGGCTCGAGCGGCCATGGCCGCGGCGGTCATGGGCGATGCAGCGATAGCCGTTGGAAGCCAGAAAGAACATCTGGTCCTCGAACGCGTCGGCGCTCAAGGGCCACCCATGGCTGAACACGATCGGCTGACCGCTACCCCAATCTTTATAATAGATCGAAGTCCCGTCCTTGGTCGTGATGTAGCTCATGTCCCGGCTCCCGTTGTTACTTTTGGATAATTTGGTTCCGAAGTTGCTATCGGCGGCCAGCACCCGCTCTGGCAGGCTGGTGGCTAAGGGAACCGCCACGGCGGCGCCGGCAGCCAGACGCAGCAGATCGCGCCGGCTTGGCGAGAGGTCGTCGAAAATGGTCATGTCGGATTCCCTGGTCGATGTCGGACTTATCCTGCGACCGGCCCATGACATTCAATAGAACAAAAACCGCGTTCCCATCAGGATTGCGTTGATGACGAGAACGAGCGGGAGGGAATTTCGATCTGCGGCGGATGGCTAGAGGAAGCTCGCACGGACCAGGAAGTTCCAGAGCGTGACGCGGGACTCCTCGTAGATCAGCGCGTCATGCAGGACGCCGTCGGACTCGAACAGGCTGACATTGGCCGAGCCCCGCAGCTTCTGCCGGCAGCGCCCGCGGGCCTCCGGTTCATGATCGGCGTTGAACCAGAGGTCGCGGTTGGAAACGATGACGAGCGTCGGCAGCTTGTCGTCGCGCAAGGGCGGGAAGCGGCAGGGCGCCGCGATCGCGAAGCGGCCCGCCAGCGCCGGGTCGGAGAAGGCCAGCACCGCGTCGCCACCCTCGTCGAAACCGCCGGCGAAGATCCGCAGCTTGTCCGCCCAGGGCGCCTCGAGCACGCGGGTCAGCGCATAGCTGAGCTCTTGGATGCGCCATTGCTGGATCTGCGCCAAGGGCGCCGTGAAGTCCCGCATCTGGGTGCGGGCATCGCAGCCCGACGGCCGATCGTGGCGCACGAAGCTGTCGGGGGCGATCACCACATAGCCCAGTTCCGCGAGCGCGCGGCCCTGGTTGCGCACATCGGCCAGATCGTCGGAGCGTCCGCAGCCATGGAGGTGAATGATCACGGGCAGTGGATCGGTGGCATGCAGGGCGAGGAACCGCTGCATGTAGGGCTGGTTCATAGGCCCGCTGATGACCCGCAGATTGAGCTGGTCGTCTTCGTAGCGCACGAACACCTGCGCTTGCGCCCAGGTCTGGGCCAGATCGCCGTCGAGAGCCTGGAGGATCGGGGGCGCCGTGCCGGCGGCGGGCGCAGAATGAACGACGCTGGCGTCGGCGCCGTCCGCGGCACGAGCTCCGGCATCAAGTCCGGGTTCGGCTGCAGCGAGGCCGGCCAGTGCCAAGACGATCACGAGGGCGGCGAGGGGCCGCATGGGCCCATGCTAGTGGATGAA
>CAVOLB010000091.1:0-46617 GCA_963696655.1 uncultured Alphaproteobacteria bacterium | reverse complement strand
ATCGCGACCGCCCTCTTCGGCGACGGCGCCGCCGCCGCGCTGATCTCCTGCGAGGGCGACGGACCCGCCCTGGGGCCCGCCGGCGAATATACCTGGCCCGGCACGCTCGATGTCATGGGCTGGCATGTCGAGGAGGACGGGCTGGGCGTGCTGTTCTCGCGCGATATCCCGACCCTGGTCCGGACCCAGTTCCGCCCCGCCATGCTGAGCTTTCTCGCGCGCCATGGCGTCGCCGCCGGCGAGATCGAGCGCTATGTCTGCCATCCGGGCGGCGCCAAGGTGATCGAGGCGCTCGAGGATGCCCTGGCGCTGGAGCCGGGCAGCATGATCGAGGCCCGCGACATCCTGCGCCTCTACGGCAACATGTCGGCGCCCACCGCCTTGTTCGTGCTCGAGCGCATGCTGGCGACGCGGGCGGAGGGCCCCTGGCTGATGACGGCGCTGGGGCCGGGGTTCACGGCGGCGTTCCAGCTCCTGGGGTCCCGCTGATGGCGTTTTCGATCGTCCTCGGCTATCTGGTCGCGGCCAGGCTGATCGAGCTGCTGCTGGCCAATGCCAACAGCCGGCGGCTGCTCGCGGCCGGCGCCGTCGAGCATGGGCGCAACCACTATCCCCTGATCGTGGCACTGCATGCGCTCTGGATCCTGTCGCTCTGGGTCTTCGTGCCGCACGACACGGCGCCCGAGCCAATCCTGCTCGGTGCCTTCGCGTTGCTGCAATTGGCCCGGGTCTGGATCATTGCGACGCTGGGCCGCTACTGGACCACCCGCATCATTTCGCTGCCGGGAGCGCCGCTGGTTCGCCGCGGCCCCTACCGCCTCGTCCGCCACCCCAACTATCTGGTCGTGGCGCTCGAGATCCCGGTCCTGTCGGGCGCGTTCCACGCCTGGGGACTGGCGCTCACCTTCGGACTCGCCAATCTCGCCATCCTCTATTGGCGCATCCGCACCGAGAATCGGGCGCTGGCGCCCCGCCGCTCGCTGGAACCGCGTCAGGCCTGAAGCTTCGCGCCCGCCTGGACCTTGCGCACGAAGGCGACGAAGCTCTGCAGCTGTTTGGCGATGATGTCCCTGGTGGGCGCGTCGGTCAGTTCGCCCGTGGCGGCATCGATCTTGTGTTGCGCCTGCGCCACCATCACTTCCGGCAAATTCATCACCACCGCATCGAGGAAGACCATCGTCTGGCGCAGATGATATTGCGCGCGGGCGCCGCCCAGCAGGCTGGTGGACGCCGTCTGGATCAGCACCGGCTTCCCGACGAAGGGCTTGTCGGGCAGGCGCGACATCCAGTCGATCGCGTTCTTCAGGCCGCCCGGCACAGAATAATTGTACTCCGGAGTGACAATGACGACGCCATCGGCCGCCTTGATCGCGCGGCCAAGACTCGCGACCGGCTCCGGAAACCCGGCAGCCTGGATATCGGCATCGTAGAACGGCAGCTGGTTGACCGGCGGCAGCATCTCGAAGGAAACGCCGGAGGGGCCCAACCCTGGCAAGGCGCGAGCGATCGACGCGTTGAAGGAGCCCTTGCGCAGGCTGCCCAGCAGGATGGCAAGCTTCATTCTCGATCTCTCCCCTTGCGTCACCGGCGGTACCGGTCACCGCGCGGCGAAACGCCCGCGGAGCATGTCGGCCCGCGGGCGTTCCATCAAGTCGTCGGCAATGCCGCTCAGTCGAGCGCGATCAGTGGCCGCCGGATCCGGCGGGACGGCCGGCTTCGAACAGGAACCAGATGCGCTTTTCGGTCTGATCGATCCAGTTCTCGAGCAGGCTCGCCGTCGCCACATCCTCGGCGTCGTCGCAGAGGCCGTGGACGGCGCGCATGCTGGCGACCAGCGCCAGATTGTCCTCGCGCAGCTCGGCCAACATCCCGGACGGGTCGACAAAGTCCGCGTTGTTGTCCTTCAGCCGCTGCAACCGCGCGATATGGCCGATCGAGCGGATTGTCGTGCCGCCGATCTTGCGCACGCGCTCCGCGATGTCGTCGGTCATCCCGTAAATCTCGGTCCCCTGCTCGTCCAACAGCAGATGATAGTCGCGGAAATGCGGGCCGCTCATATGCCAATGGAAATTCTTGGTCTTGAGGTAAAGGACAAAGACGTCGGCGAGCAGCGCATTGAGGCCACCGCTGATGTCCCGAATCTCGTTCGACCCGAAGCTCGTGGGCGTCGCCAACGGCGCCTTCCGACGCGTCGCCGCGTCAGGCCCCTTGCTCGCCGTATCCTTGGCTTTCGCCATTTCAGTCTCCTTGCTTTCTGTTTGACGCAATTTCACCGAACTGCAACGCGACAGGCATCAACTGGTTCCGTCGCGCTGCGGGTTTCGGGCCCTTCCCGTCCCCCGAGACCTCACCCATCGTCAGGGGTAGGTGGCCTGACTGTATTTTTTTGCCATATCCGCGATGACGGCGTCGATGCTCTGCGCCTGATCCTCGCTTGTCTTGAAGAATTTCACTTCCAGACGCGAATTCACCCGCAGGCTCGAGGTCGTGCGCTTGTAATAGTCCCCGGGGCCGTAATAGTCATAAGGGTAATCCCCGGGGAACCAGGGAACCGGTCCGAACCCGCCCGGATAGCGGCGATGCCCGCCATAGCCGTAGAAGCCGTAACCATAGAAACCCGGCTGATAGCTGCGCTGGACATTCGTGTTCACGTCGCTGTCGGTATGCTCGTCGATGAGCGTCAACGCCGAGAAACCCTTCTCGCGCCCGAGCTGGGCGGCGCGCCAGAAGGCCAGGTCATGGGCCTTGGCCTTCGCCGCCACGATGTCGGCGTCGCGGTCGGAACGGCTGGCCGAGACCTTGAGGCGGGGCGTGAGGTAGCTGACCTGGTACCGGTCGGGCTCCAGCATCACTTCGGAATAGCCGTAATTGCCATTCGCGCCGATCGCCACCATCGCCGGCTTCGGCGGGGACGGCGTGCTGCAGGCGCCGAGCATCAAGGCCATGAGCGCGAATGCCGTCAGGCCCGGGCGGGGCATCGTCGCCGCCAGGGCCCGTGACGCATGATCCGGGAGCGCAAACGAGATCACGGGCGATAACATATTCGTGAGCCGGCGGATTAACATACTGCGGTAACCCGTTATCGGCGCAAGCGAGCGAGGGACGTCATCGGTTACCCTTCTGTGCCTACTAGGTCCCGCGGGGGCGATCGTCTACCCTCGCTTGGCCCCGCATCCATCGCAGTGGGCATCCTTTTCATGGGTTCTCATCCACAGGGGAGAGTTTGTGCATGAGCCGGAAGTCTTGGATCGTCTTCGGCGCCGCCGCCATCGTTTCCATCGGTATCGGTGTTGTCCAGAGCACCCATAGCATCGCCGATTCCCCCGTCATCGCGCAGCGCCGGGCGCTCATGAAGGAGATGGGCAAGCAGATGGGGATCATCAACGATTTCCTGGAAAAAGGCACAGGGACCGCCGCTGACGCGACGGCGGCCGTCAACCTGATCCAGGCGGATTCCGCCAAAATCCCCGACCTGTTCCCGCAGGGTACCAGTCTCAACGACAATGTCGGCGAGACCGGCGCCAAGCCCGACATCTGGGCCAATTTCGCGGATTTCAAACAGCATGCCGAGCATCTGGGCGAACTGGCGACCGCGACCGCGGCGACGATCCCGACCGGCGAGAAGACGGCGATCTCGGATGCCTTCGCGAATATGGGCAAGGATGGCTGCGGGGCCTGCCACCAGACCTATCGACAGAAGCTCAACTGAGCACTGGGAAACCGAAATCTATCGAGAAGCCCCGAGATTTCAGGGCCTGCCCTCGCGCGGGCGGGCCCGTTCTCCGGTCAACGCCATAGCGCCGACGGGCTGTTGAGCACGTCCGGATTGAGGGCCAGGCAGTAGCCGCCGTCGGCCTGCATTTTCCGACAGGCTGCCTTGGCCTCGTCTTGCCCCAGCCCCACCACCAGCGCCGCCCAGCGATAGGTGCCTTCCTGCTGGCGCCGGATGATCGCCGGCTGGCCATGTTTGAGGACCGCCTGCAGGGCCTTGCGGGCCTGGTCCACCGAATTGCGCGCCTTCGCCTGATCCGCGAAAGCCCCGAAGATCACGGCCCATCCGGGCAGCTTGCCGGTGCCGCCTTCGAGCGAGGCGCTGGGCAAGGTGCTGCATTCGGCCGAGGAGAGCTGGCGTGGCGCGTCCTGCCTGTCCCCATCCGGCATGGTCGCGAGATCGGGAAACGAGGGCAGCATGGAGGCTTTGAACCCCGCGTCGAGCAGCCGCGCCATCTGGCCATTGCGCTCGCCGCTGGAGCGACCGCCCAGCACCACCCCGATCAGCCGCCGCCCCTCCCGCAGGGCCGATCCGACCAGATTGTAGCCGGAGGCGCAGGTGAAGCCCGTCTTCAGCCCATCGGCTCCCTGATAGGCGCTGAGCAGGCCGTTGTAGGTCGTCAGGGTCCGCCCGCCCCATTGCAGGCTGGTGCTGGCGAAAATCGGGTAGCGCTCGGGAAAATCGGTCATCAGCGCCCGGGCCAGGATCGCCATGTCGCGCGCCGTCGTCACCTGGCCGTCGTCGGGCAGGCCGGTGGCGTTGTGGAACACCGTCCGGGTCATGCCGAGCTCGCGCGCCTTCAGGGTCATCATGGCGGCGAAGGCGTCCTCGGTGCCGGCGATCCGCTCGCCCAGCAGGACGGCGGCATCGTTGGCCGAACGGACGATCACGGCCTTGATCGCCTGGGCGACGGTGATGGTCTTGCCCTCGCGCAGGCCCAGCTTGGTTCCGGGCTGGGCGGCGGCGGTCGGCGAGATCAGGAGGGATTCATCGAGGGAGATCTGACCGCTGTCCAGCGCCGCGAAAGCCAGGTAGATGGTCATCAGCTTGGTCAGGGAGGCCGGGTGCCAGATCCGGGTCGCATCGACCTGCTGGATGACCTGGCCGGTGGCGGCATCCACCACAATGCTGGCCATGCGGTCGGCGCGCGCCGAGGACGCGCCGAGAGACGCGGCCAGGGCCGCCGCCAGGACGAACCACCGCCCTCTCCATCGTCGGCCGATGCTCCCCTGCATGCCCTACCCGCGCCCCACGGCCAAACTTGGCCTTTTTTAAGGGGCGGCAGTGTAGAAGCGGCGATAGAACGCGTAAAGCGACCGAGTCTCCCTGCGCGGCCCTCCGGAAGCCCCTCTGGAGCCGAGAAATTTCTGTTGATCTTTACAGAGAATTAACGCTTCGCATTCCTAGTATTATGAAGGGGTTAGAGGATGTCGCTGAAAGACGGGATCGAATCCGGGCCCGGAGCGCCATTTCGCGGGGGCAGGACAGCGTGCGGGGGCGGGTTTAGTATGGTTAATGGTGCGGAATTGAATCGCCACGCCGCCAGGGAGGAATGCCGCGTCGTGGATATTGCGGTTGCGGAAGCGGCCAGATCCGAGCATGGATCCGGCGCCACACGACGGGAACTGTGAGGCGCCATGTCGCTCATCGTCGTCATCGATGACCGGGTTACCAACCGGAACATTCTCGCCAAGCTGGCAAGCTCGCTTGGCAACGATGTCACCGTGCGCGCGTTCGACGACGCGGCGTCGGCGCTCGACTGGACGACGGAGAATACGCCCGATCTCATCATCACCGATTTCAAGATGCCGCGCCTCGACGGCGCGGAATTCATCCGCGCCATCCGGCAGCGGCCGCAATGCTTCGACGTTCCGGTGATCGTCGTCACCGTCTATGAGGATCGCGAGTTCCGCTACAAGGCGCTCGAAGCCGGTGCTTCCGATTTCCTGATCAGTCCCGTCGACCACCACGAATTCCGCGTTCGCGTCCAGAACCTCCTCACCATGCGCCGCCAGCAGGAGATCATCCGCCGGCGCGCCCTCACCCTCGAGGAAGTGCTCAATCTCACCAACCGCCTGCGCACCGAGGAGCAGCGCCAGTCCAAGGAAGTGCTGGGGCTCGTCATCGACGCCGTGCCGGCGATGATCTGCGTGTCGGACGCGCAAGGCCAGATCGCCTTCGTCAACAGCTACCAGTGCGAGTTCTTCGGCATCGATGCCGAGGCCGCCGTGGGCAAGCGCGTGGCCGAGCTGTTCGGCGAGGATTATGGCCGCCGGCATCAGGAGTTCTCGGCGCAGGTGATCGAGAGCGGTCACGCCAAGACCGGCCTCGAGGAGCATCTGGTCGATCGCGAAGGCCGCGAACGCGTGTTCCTGACGACCAAGGCGCCGCTCAACGACGGGCGCGGCCGGATCGCGACCGTAGTCAGCGTCTCGCTCGACATCACCGACCGCAAGTCGGCCGAACGCGATCTGCGCGACGCCAAGGAGCGGGCCGACGCCGCCAACGACACCAAGACCGAGTTCCTGGCGAACACCAGCCACGAGTTGCGCACGCCGCTCAACGCCATCATCGGCTTTGCCGAAATGATGAAGATCGAGCTTCTGGGACCGATCGGCAATCCGCGCTACCTCGAATATTCCAACGACATCCTCGCCAGCGCCCAGCATCTCCTTCAGATCATCGACGACATGCTCGACGTGTCCCAGATCGAAGCCGGCAAGCTGGAGCTGATCGAGGGCCGGGTCGAGCTGAAGAAGCTGTTCCACGACGTGACCCGCTTGATGGCGGCCCGGGCGGAAGAGGCCCAGATCGAGCTCAAAACCGCGATTTCCGGCAAGTTGCCCCTGCTCGAAGCCGATGAACGGAAAGTTAAGCAGATCCTGCTTAACCTCGTGACCAACGGGCTTCGCTTCACCCCGCCGGGCGGCAGCGTGACGATCGGCGCCGCCCTGGCGGAGACCGGCGGAATCCGGATCACCGTGACCGATACGGGTATTGGCATGGCCGAGCAGGATATCCCGATTGCAATCGCCCGCTTCGGCCGGGTCCATCGCGCGGACACCCACAGCCATTCCGGGACGGGTCTCGGGCTGCCGCTGGCGATCGAGCTGACCAAGCTCCATGGCGGCACCTTCGACATCTCCAGCGCCATCGGCGTCGGCACCAGTGTGACGTTGCAGTTCCCGCCGAGCCGCACGCACCGTCAGGCGACCCGTGCCTAACAGCTTTTCCCGGGCCATTGCCGAATGCAGCCGGTGGCTGATCGGCCTGCGCAGCAATCAAGGCGGCAGGGCGCGCCATGGCTGCCGATACGGATAACCGCAATCCCGAGCAGATTTCGCTGACCCGCTTCCTGCGGGAGCGCTTGCGTCGCCGTCAGGACAGCGAGCACGAGCAGGCTATCGTGCGCGTGGTCATCGTCCTGATTCTCGCGGCCTACTACTTCATCCTGTCCTGGCTGAACCACTTCGAGCTCGCGCCCTATAGCTGGGGCTTCTACTGGGCGTCCGGCTACCTGGCGCTGTCCTTCGTCTATGTCGGCCTCATCATCGCCTGGCCGGACATCTCGCCGCTGCGCCGCCTGGCGGCCATGGTCACGGACCTCGCCACCCTCACCGCCCTGATGCATTGGGGCGGCGAGGCCGGCACGCCGCTCTATCTGGTCTATCTCTGGATCACCTTCGGCAACGGCTTCCGCTTCGGCAACCGCTACCTCGCCGCCTCGGCGCTGGTCAGCACCGCCGGCATGATCTTCGTCTGGGTGACAACCGACTATTGGCGCAACTCGCCCCACCTCTCCTTCGGCGCGGTCGCGGCCCTGATCGTGCTGCCCGGCTATGTCGCCACGCTGATCCGAAAGCTGACCGAGGCGAAGCGGGCGGCCGAACAGGCGAACCAGGCCAAGAGCCGCTTCCTCGCCACCATGAGCCATGAGCTGCGCACGCCGCTGAACGCCATCATCGGCCTCGGCGATCTGATGCAGGACACCAAGCTGGACCGCGATCAGCGCGACATGATGCGCACGATCGGCACCTCTGCCCGCGCGCTGCTGTCGCTGATCAACCACATCCTCGACTTCTCCAAGATCGAGGCCGGCAAGATGTCGGTCGAGATCATCGATTTCGACCTCTATGCCGAGATCGCCGATATCGTGCGCATCCTGCGCAACGAGGCGGTCAAGAAGAGCCTGCGCCTGGCGACCCATATCGGCGCCGACGTGCCGCCTCATCTTTTCGGCGGCTGCCAGCAGCTGCGCCAGATCCTGACCAACCTCCTGTCGAACGCCGTCAAATTCACCGACCGGGGCCATATCCTGCTGACGGTCGAGCGCATCGGCGGGACGCCGGAGCAGCCCCTGCTCCGCTTCGAGGTCACCGACACCGGCATCGGCATCTCGGCCGACGCCTGCCAGCGCATCTTCGACAGCTTCACCCAGGCCGACGACGCCACCAACCGGCGCTATGGCGGCACCGGCCTCGGTCTGGCCCTGGCCAAGCAGCTGAGCGGCCTGATGGGCGGCACGATCGGCGTCGAAAGCGAGGTCGGCAAGGGCAGCCGCTTCCGCGTCGAAATCCCGATCGCCGTCTCCAAGGTGGTGCCGCTGGGTGCGCCGCCGGTTCCGCTGGCGCGCGAGGTGCTCCTGGTCTCATCCGACACGGTGCTGGCGCGTCACATGCAATTCCCGATCGAGGAGGCCGGCTATGCCATGCGCCGCCTGACCTCCCTGGGGGCCGCGGTCGACCGCGTCCTCGACGACAAGCGCGAGGGCATCGACTATCACATCGTCTTCCTCGATCCTGCGACGGGCCTGACGCCGACCGATGCAGCGGCGGCCCTGCGCACCGCCGACCCGACCGGCGACGTGGCGCTGGTGCTGATCGGCGGCGATCTGACAGGACCGACCGTGCGCGAGAATTTCCTGATGTCGCTCGAGCGCCATCCGGACGCCGCCGCCATCGCGCATCTCGTGCATGCGCTGCGGGTGTTCGACGCGCAGCGCAAGGACGAGGAACAGGAAGTCCAGCGCCGCCACGCCGCGGAATCCCGCGCCCAGCGTCCTTTGCGCATCCTCGTGGCCGAAGACAACGGCGTGAACCGCAAGGTGACCGCGAAGATCCTGCGCCGCGCGGGCCACGATCCGCATCTGGTCGAAACCGGCGATGCGGCACTAGATGCGCTGGAGCAGGAGCGTTTCGACCTGGTCCTGCTCGACATCAACATGCCCGGCACCAGCGGGCTCGATGTGGTGAAGCTCCATCGCTTCTCCCACATGGACGGCCCCTATCTGCCGATGGTCGCCCTGACGGCCGACGCCACCACCGAGACCCGTTCGCTCTGCCAGGAAGCGGGCATGGACGGCTATATCACCAAGCCGGTCGAAGCCGCGCATCTGCTGAAGGTGATCGAGGAGGTCGCCGACCGCAAGCCGCCGACCGCCGTCGCCGCGGCGCCCGAGCCGGTGGCGGCACCGGCCGCCGGTCCGACCGCGGCCGTGACCGACATCACCACCCATCCCCGCTTCCAGTCCGACAGCGGCCCGGTCATCGATTTCGGCGCCATGGCGGCGCTCGAGGCGATGGATCCCGAGGGCGACTTCCTGGGCGAGATCCTGACGGATTTCATCAGCGATACCGAAGGCCTGATCGAAGCGATGGCGGATGCGGTCCGCGAGCGCCATATCGTCGGCATCCGCGACGTCGCCCACGGCATGCGCTCGAGCGCCGCCAATGTCGGCGCGGTCCGCGTGCATCGGATCTGCGGCGAGATCTGCGCCGCCTCCACGCCGGACCTCGAACGCGATGCCTCGCAGCGTCTGGCAGCCTTGCGCGAGGAGTTCGAGCGCTTCCGGGTCGCGGCCATGCGCCATCTCGAGGAGCGGCGGAAATCCATCCAGCCGAACTGACGCGGCGTCCCCATCGCGAACCGGCGACGGGCGACCCTTTCCTCGGACGGACACAAAAAGAAGACCCGGCAACTCTCGTTGCCGGGTCCGATCTCGAGTTACCGACCCTGCCGGGCCGGGCCGTCTGCCATGAATTCCTGCTTTCGGATGGCCGGCCTCAGGCCGTGGCGATCGCGGCGGCGTCCGCGCTCTGCGTGGCACGATGCTGCTGGGCGATTGCCGCCCAGCGGCGGTCCTGCGCCGAGGCCAGCCGCTCCATCTTCCGGATATCGGCCGGCGCCAGAGCGATCGCCGCATCGACCCAGCGTTCGGTGATCTGCATCAGCTCTTCGCGGGTCACGGGATGGATGATCTGGCGCGAGCCATAGACCGCCAGGCGGGTCGCGAAGCCGCGATCCATCCGGGCGATATAGTCCTGCACCGCCATCTCGCCCTGCCCGTCTTCGGCCACCACATCCACCACGCCCATCGCATGGAGCTCTTCGGCGCTGTAGATGCGTCCCGAGAAGACCATCCGCTCGGCCTCGACCATGCCGATGCGCCGGGTGAGGAAGCTGAGGGCGCCCATGCCGGGGAACAGGTTGAAGAGGATCTCGGGCAGGCCGAATTTGGCGCTCTTCTCGGCCACGATCACATTGCAGGCCAACGCCGCCTCGAAACCGCCGCCCAGCGCGTCACCCTGCACGAGCGCGATGCCGATGATCGGCAGGCCGACATTGGTCGCCCGCGGATATTGCACCTCGATGCAGGCATGGGCGTAGCGGCGCAGGACCGAGCGGTCGCGGCTGCGGATCAGCTCGGCGAACTGCGGCAGGTCGCCGCCCAGATTGAAGATGCCGGGAATCCGGGAAGCCAGCACCGAATACCGCACCGGATGCGGATCGGCCGGGGTCGCCTCGGCATACATGTCGGTGAGGAAAAACAGCGCCTCGCGCATGTCGCTGAGCAGCCCGAAGGTGAAGCTGGCCCGGCCGGCGGGACGCATGTACTGCCAATAGAGCTTCGCGGTGCGGTCCCAGAACAGATCCATCTCGCCGAGGGTCAGCTCGCCGGTGGCCGCGAAACGGGCCAGAGCCGAGCGCCGCTCGGCCGGCGTTGCGATGGAGTCGATAGGACGCGGTCCCGCCCTATTGGCCGCGGCGCGAATAGCGTCCGAATCGGGACCGTCTGTCCGAAAGAGCCCGTCGGCCGTCGCAATGCGATTAACCAACATTCTTTGTCTCCCCCGCCCCATTTTTGCCCTTGCCAAGAGCCTTAAGAAAGGATGAACGCCCGGTTCACAGATTGCAAGCAGAAGATTCTGGATGTCCTTGTTAGGATTAGTAAAAAAGTGGTTAAAACAAAGTTGATGAGGCACCTTAAGATACGGTCGTAAAACGACTTTTGCCCCATCACGCTTGGCTTTCCAAGTTACCAAACATGGCTAAGATTAGCTGAATTACGCCAAATGCGTCCGCCCCAACACGGCGCCAGTAGGTTGGATTTGGTTACTCAACTATTAACAGAAGAGATTTTACCGACTCCATTGAATCGTCAGTGAATTTAAAAACCATCCACAGACGTCAAGATTGCTGGCCCGAATTTGGCCACAAGGCCGAGGCTGTGGAGAACTCCTGGCACCGACCGGAATCGCCCCGGAATCATCGCTGACTCGGTGGAGTCGTCGGTCTCGATCAGCCATTGGTTCCGGAATCGAGACGGGGCGCCCTTCCTTGTCGGGAAGAGCGCCCCGTCTGGCCACCGGTGGCGGGCCTTCAGAACGTCGTCGAAGGAGCTCAGCCGCCGGCCTTGATGGTGGCCCACATCGCCTGGATCTTCTCGCGCTTGGCCGGCTCCACCGCGGTGAAGAAGTTCCCGGTCTTGAGGAAGTCGTTCGGATCCTTGAAGCCCAACAGCGCGATGCTCTCCGCCGACGCCACCTTGAAGGATTCCTGGTTGGCATGGCCGTAGCCATACTGCTCGATGATGTATTTGCCGCTCTCGGGCGCCAGCATCGCGCTCATGAAATCGTAGCGTTCCTTGTCGCTGCACTTGCCCTTCACCGTCGAGGTCAAGCCGCAGATCCAGGTCATGATGCCCTCTTTGGGGTTCATCATCTTGATGTTCACGCCCTGCTTCTTGAGGTTGTTGACCGACTGGCCCCAGCCCCAGGCCGCCACCACCTCGCCCGAGGCCAGCGACTGCTCGAGCTCGGTGTTGTCGGTCCAGTAGAAGCGCATGTTGGCGTTCATATGGCGCAGGATATCGCCCGCCTTCGCCATCTCCGCGTCGTTCATGTCCATCGGGTTCTTGGCGCCGCTGAGCAGGCCGGCCACCGCGGCGATGTTGTCGGGCGAATCCAGGAACGCCATTTTCCCCTTGTAGCGATCGTCGAGGAAGATGGTCCAGCTCTCTTCCTTGATGTCGACCAGGTCAGGGCGATAGATCACCGAGGAGGTGCCCCAGTCGAACGGCATGATGTAATAGCCGTCTTCCTCCTTCACGTCCTTCACCGACAGGAATTGCGGGAAGATGTTGTCCCAACCGGCGATCTGCTTGGTGTCGAGCGGCTTGATCAGCCCGGCATCCTTGAAGCGCCGCACGGTGTTGACGCAAGGATGGATGACGTCGGGATTGAAGCCGGCGCGGACCTTCTGCAGCGCTTCTTCCTCGTCGCTGAAGAAGGTCGCCGTCGGCTCGCCGCCATAGGCCTTGGTATAGGACGTGTGCAGCTCCGGGATCTCGTACCCGTTCCAGCCGAAATAGGACAAGGTCGCGGCCGCTTCCGAGGAACGCCCGAAGACCGGTGTCATCGCGACGCCCAGCCCCAAGGCGGACGCCGCCTTCAAGAAGCCGCGCCGATCGGTCATGTAGAGATCGATGACGGAATTCACTTTGCCTCTGTTCATGTTTCCTCTGCCTGCCGCCCCTAGGCGGCGTTGCGTTGTCGGAGCCGCCTTGAGCCGGCGGACTACCAGCGGCGAATGCGTGCCTTGCTGATCTTTTCGCAGCCTTTGTCGGTGACGAGGACGGTCTCCTCGAAATCGCCGACGAAGCCGTGTTTCTCCACGGTGCGCTCCACGCACAGCACCATGCCGGGCTCGATCACCCAGGTCTCGTCGGGCACGAGCCAGGGCGCGTCCCAGCCGAGCCCGATGCCATGGCCCAGGCCCGAGAAATCGCTGGTCGCCGCGAATCCCAGCTCCTGAAGGCGCTTGAAGCCGGCCTTCGCCACCGCGCCGGCAGTGACGCCCGGCTTGATGGCGGCGATGCCGGCCTCGACCGCGGCGATCGAGGCTTCGAAGGATTCGATTTCCGGATGACTGGCGTTGCCGATCGGCTTCGATCGGGAGTGATCGAAATAGTAGCCCTGAAATACGCCGGACAGACCGATGCCGAACCAGTGGCCGTCTTCCAGCGGCTCCTTCGAGGCGAAAGTCGGGAAATCGGTCGCGATATAGACCGGCGCGTTGCCGCCGCGACCCGACGCCATGAAGTTGTTGTACATGACGGCCCCTTCACGGGCGAGCGCGTTCAACCCGACGCCCATGATCTCGCCATGCGTTCGTCCGGCTTGCGCGAAATCCATCATCTCCTCGATCGCGTTGGAGCCGATCTCCGAAGCGCGGCGCAGGATCGCAATCTCGGCCGGTGACTTCACCGAACGCTGCTTATCGAGGATCTCGTCCGCCGGCGTGAAACGCGTGCCCGGCAGATCGGAGTCGATCTTGCGGAAGGCCGCCCAGGGCAGCGCGTCGGCGCCGGCAACGCCGATATGGGCGCCGGCAAGCTTGGCATCCTTGATCGCCTTGACCACCGCGGGAAGCACATCGTCGGCCTGGACCACATTGGACAGCGGTATCTCGTGAGGCCGAACCGGCATGTCCACCACCAGAATCGGATCGCCCTGATTCGGCAGCACCAGCATCGGATGGCCGCGCGCCGACCAGTCCGGCCGGCGATCGGGAATGAAGGGGAAGGAGCTGTAGAAGTTCGCGAGATAGAGAACGTTGGCGTAGCGATCGACCGATCCGCCGCCGCGCGAGATCACCAGAAGACCATCGAATCCCGCGGCGGCCGAGGCCGCCTTGGCGCGGCGTTGCCGCTCCTCGAACTCGGCGATGGTGATTGAGGGAGCGACCGCCATGCTGTTCCTTTCGGCGAACGACAGCGCCCTGATTCAGGCACCGCCGCCATTGCCTCCGTTCATTGTCGTGTCGCGAGGATATGAGGGCGTCCGGGACCGCACAAGCGGGCCACTTGTCCTGTTACATCAGATTTTTCGAAACCATTGGCGCGATGGTCTCAACCATCGACAAGAAGAGAGCCCGGCTTCGCGGGGCCGGGCTCTCCTGATGAACCAATTATGCAGCCTTGAACCGGTGTCGCCTATTGCGACGCCTTCACCTCTTCGAGGATCTGCGACAGTTCCGCCAGATGACGCGATACGGTCGAATAGACGCCCTGCCCCAGCATCTGCGTCGGATCCTTCGGCAGGCTGCGCTTGACCAGCATCTCCGGCGCGACCATGTCGAAGGCCTTGCTGTTCGAATGTCCATAACCGTAGGTCTCGATCAGCCATTTGCCGGCCTCGGGCGAGCTCATGGCGTTCATGAGATCGTACGCCGCGTCGTCATGGCTGCCGCCCTTCACCCGCACCAGGCCGCAGCAATAGGTCAACGCGCCTTCCTTGGGCGAGACGAACTTCACCGGCACGCCCTGGTCGATCAGCGTCGCGGCGGCGCCGTTCCAGGAGGACGAAGCGACGACTTCGCCAGAGGTCAGCGCCTGCTCGAGCGTGGTCTCGTCGTTCCAGTAGAAGCGCAGCAACGGCTTCTGCTCGAGCAGCTTCTTCTTGATCTTGGCCAGATCGTCCGCGCTCATGTTGTTCGGGTCTTTGATCTTGAGCAGCGTCGCCACGATCAGGCCCGTATCGGCCATGCCGTCGCCGATGGAGAGCTTGCCCTTGTATTTCGGATCCCAGAGCAGCTCCCAGCTGTCGACCGGATCGGTGATCAGGTCGGACCGATAGATCAACGCCGTCATGCCCCAATCGACCGGCAGGAACCAATGCTGGCCGTCCTCGGTCACGGTGCCCTTGAGAGTCTTGAGGGAGTCGAACAGCTCGCCCCAATGCTCGAGGCGGCTGGTATCGACCGGCTCGATCACGCCGGCATCGCGCCAGATCGATACGCGGTTGTTGCAAGGGTGGGCCAGATCCACTTGGAAGCCGCTCTGGATCTTGGTCAGCGCCTCCTGCTCGTCGCCGAACAACGGCGTCTGCGGCATGCTGCCATGCTTCTCGACGAAGCCCGGCATGAACTCCTTCACGTCATAACCGCTCCATGTGTAGTAGAGCAAGTCGTCCGCGCGCGCGGCCCTGGGCAGGACCGGCATGACGGCAAGGCCGAGCCCCGCCGCCGCCAGCCAGCGATTCAATTCGCGGCGCGTCATGCGCCCGTCGGTCAATCTGTCGATGAAATCTCTCGATCCGGCCATGGTTCGCTCCCTTGGGTTCCCTGCTTGGCGACATCCGGGGCGCAGTCGCTTCGGTTCCCGCGCCGCGAGGCGGCGGACAAGCGCTGGCGCTTCTCATGGGCGAAAGGACGATGCGGCTCAGGAGACGAACCGCCCTATCGCTGGATTTCGAGTGTAGGCGTGCCGCGCCGGGGGCGGCAATCACCCCTTCAGAGGGAACCGCGCAGCCCGCCGCTGTCGCGCGCCTCTGTCCGCACCGCGCCTGCGGCGCCGTTGACGTCCGCCAAAGGACAGGCCTAGCGTTGCCTCGCGCTTCTTTATGTTCCCGCCCCAGATCGTCCGGTCGGCGCCTGCCTGTGGAAGCGCCAGATTTTCGTCCCGTTTCAACGAACAGAGGAGAAAATCCCTATGCCCCGTTTCTTTGGCCTTACCCTGCCCTTGGCCTTGATCGCGCTTGTTGTCCTGATCGGTGCGTCGCGGCCGGCCGGCGCCTTTCAGACCGAGAGCGCCACCTATGTGGAGCGCGCCACGACCGACGCCGTCACCGATCTGGGTGCCAAGGGCGACAGCGTCGGCGACCTGCTGACCTTCGCCAACGAGATCTACGACGAGCACAACAAGAAGCTGGTCGGACATGACAATGGCTGGTGCATCCGCACCGTCGTCGGTACGGCCTGGGAGTGCTACTGGACCCTGGAGCTGGAGGATGGCCAACTCAGCGTGGCCGGGCCCTTTCTCGACGCGGGCGATTCCGTCCTGGCCGTGACCGGCGGCACCGGGAGATATTACGGCGCGCGCGGCGAGATGAAGCTGCATGCCCGCAATGCCCAGGGCAGCGAGTACGATTTCATGTACAAGTTCACCCATTGAGACGGTATACGGGCGTCCTCGGGGCCTGGTCCCATTCCGTGGCGCCGGGACCCGTTGTGGTCGTCCGGCCGGTTCTTGTCCCGGGGCCGCCCCATCACGCCTCGAGAAGCAAGAATCGCCAGGAGGGAGCGGCGACCCTGACCAGAGATTCCGCAAGTCAATTCGGTAACTTTCGCCGGTCAGCCTCTTCTGCTCCGGTCGCCGAAGCGTGAAGGCAAACGATATGGATTCCGACAAGACCAGCCCGGCGGAGGCGCTGATCCGGGAAAGCGAGCTGTTCCTGCGCCGCGCGCGGAACTTGGCCAAACTCGGTCATTGGATCACGACGGCGACGACCCAACCCGACGGCAGCCTGAAGGCCGCGACCCGCTATGGCGCTGCCGCCGCAGAGATCCTGGGTCGGCCGAGCGAGGAGCTCGACGAGAGCGACGAAGACTTCATCCGTCACTTCGTCCATCCCGACGACCGCGCCACATGCCTGCGATTGGCCTCCGACTATTTGACGGAGCTGGCATCGCTGCAGGCGCCGGGGGCAAAACCGCGGTACTACGACAACAGCTATCGCATCATCCGGCCCAATGGCGAAGTCAGGAACATCAACGAGACGGTCGAAGGCGTCGTCTCGGAGGACGGCAAGCTCCGTTACATCATAGGCACGATCCAGGACGTGACGGAACAGAAGGCCATGGAGACCGCGCTGGCGGACAGCCGCGCCCTGCTCCGGGAAATTATCGACTCCATGCCCGCGACCATCTCGGTGCGCGATACCCAGGGCCGCTATGTGTTCGCCAATGCGACCTTGGCCGCGTTTCACAATCGACCCGTCGAATGGTTCCCGGGCCGGACGCTGGACGAGGTATACGACGCCGGCTATGTGCGCCACGTCCTCGACGCCGATCGTCAGGTTCTCGAGAGCGGCCAGAAGCACGCCTTTCACCGCACCGACTATCATGACCCCCGGGGATTCACCACCGCCTGGCTGACCTCGCGCGCGCCCATTCACGATGCCGCCGGAAGGGCCAAATACGTCGTTTCGATCGGGCTCGACATTACCGAGTTGAAGCATATGGAGGCGGCGCTGCGGGAAAGCGAAGACCGCTTCCGCAACATTGCCGACAACATCCCCGCCCTGATCTGGATGTGCGACCAAAGCGGCGAATGCATATTTCTGAACAAACAGTGGTCGAGCTACACGGGGCGCCCTGTCGAAGACGAATTGGGCCACGGTTTCGTGGACTCCATCCATCCGGACGATCGTGCCAGATCCCTGGAGGTGGAACGGACCATCCTGGCCCAACACAAGCACGCGACGGACGAATACCGGCTGCGCGGCAAGGATGGAAACTATCGCTGGTTCCTGGACACCCTGGTGCCCCGCTTCGCCGCCGACGGCGCCTATCTCGGTCATATCGGCGTTCTGGTCGATATCGACGAGCGCCGCGATCTCGAGGAGAAGCTGCGTCGCGTCCAGAGACTCGAGGTGGTCGGCCAGCTTGCCGGCGGCATCGCTCACGATTTCAATAATCTGCTGACCGTGGTCATCGGCAACCTCGATCTCATCCAGAGCAATCCGAAGGACAGCGAGCGGGTTTCCCGCCTCTCGGCGAGTGCCCTCCAGGCTGGCGAGCGCGGCGCCGAACTGGTGCACAGGATGGTGGCATTCTCGCGCCAACAGACACTGGATCCCCGCCAAATGGACGTCAACGAGGTGGTCGCGCGAATGAGCGAGATGCTGCGGCCCACATTGAGCGCCCGCATCGCGATCGAGTTCAATCTCGCGCCGGAACTTTGGACCGCGGTCGCCGATCGGGGCCAGCTCGAGGATTGCCTTCTCAATCTGGCGCTCAACGCACGCGACGCCATGCCCGACGGCGGCACGCTGACGTTCGAGACCGCCAATGTGGTCTTCGATACCACCTTCGCCGCACGGGATTCCGAACTCAAGCCGGGCGCCTACATCATGCTGTCGGTGAGCGATACCGGCGTCGGCATGTCCCGCGACGTGCTGGCGCAAGCGGTACAGCCTTTCTTCACCACCAAGGAAGTCGGCAAGGGCTCGGGCCTCGGCTTGAGCATGGTCGATGGCTTCATGAAACAGTCCGGCGGCCATCTCGACATCTACAGCGAGGTCGGCCTCGGGACCTCGGTCAAACTCTATCTGCCGCGCTCGGCTGGCGCCGTGGCGCCGGAACCGGCTCCGCCGGCGCCACAGATCGTCGGCGGAAAGGAAACCGTCCTGGTGGTCGAGGATGACCCGCTGGTGCGCGGATTCGTGGTCGAACAGCTTCAGGGCCTCGGCTACGGCGTACTGGAAGCCCATGAAGGCGCCGCGGCGCTGGCGATACTCGCCGCCGGGACGCCCTTCGATCTCCTGTTCACCGACGTGATGCTGCCGGGCGGAATGCTCGGCCCGCAGATCCTGGAGGAAATGCGCCGAAAGCGTCCGGACCTGCGGGCGCTCTTCACCTCGGGTTACAGCGAGGACCATGTCTTGCCCAAGGCGCGCAACGCGAGCGGTGTCCGACTGCTGCAGAAACCCTATAGTCGGCAGCATCTGGCAGCCGAAATCCGTGCTGCCCTGGATTCCAGGGCAGCTCCGGCCTGACCCGCATGATATGAAGGAAACGAGGGTTGCAATCGCTGTCGGTGCTGATCGCCTCGCGCCTCGCCCCTTCCACCCGGCCTCAGGCGAATGGAGCCCTGCTGGTCGAGGCCGCGATCCAGTCGATCCGGGCCCAGACGGCCGCCGCTCGGATCGAGCTTCGAATCGTGATCGGCGTCGACCGTGGCACGACGGTCCCGCCCGCCCTCGCCGATCGGCACGACGTCGAGATCGTCGAGAGTGCGGGAAGGACCCAGGCCGCCGCTCTCAATGCCGCCGCGCGCCATATCGACGGAGATTTCGTCTCCTTTCTCGAAGATGACGACATCTGGGACCCGTACTTCGTCGAGATCGCCTTCGCAGCCCTGAAGCTCAAGCCCTTCGGCTTTGCCTCCTCCAACCAGCTCGAAGCGAACGAGATCGACCGGCCGCTCCGGTTGAAGGATTTTCCCACCATGTCCGGCTGGCTGATGCCGCGCGCAACCTGGCTCGCCGTGGGGGCGTTCGACGAAAGCTATCGCTGGCATCTGGACAATGACTGGCTGGGACGGCTCGGCCGGCTGAATATCCCGCGCTGCCATCTGGTCGAAGACGGGGCGCCACGAGACGCGGTGTCGATCGAGCGCGACCGGCCCGAGATTGCGACATTGCTGAAACACAGCCTCGGCAAGGTCGAGCTGGTCCGGCACAGCCTGACCCTGCCCCTGGTCAGAAGGCTGGTGCATGGCGGATCGGGAATTGCCCGGATCACCCAGGATGCGGCCGTCAGGGCCGAGAGCCGCGAGGAGTATGAGCGCTTGATCCGCGATTATGGCCACCTGCCCTGGTGACGGCGCGCACGGCGTGCCTTCGGACGCGCCACTCAAGGTCTGGACCTCCCACGCGGCGGCGGGCATCGTGTCGCCCGCTGGGTGTTCCGCAACGAGCCGGGGAGAGCCGACGATGCATCCGTCCTTGTCGGAATTCGTCACGAACTGCGAATCCATCATCGCCGCCAAGGAGAAGGCCGCCGACCGGGTGACGATGATCGCGCCCCTGATGCAGGCCCTGTCGGCGCAGGCCGACCAGTTCCTGTCCGACGATCACAAGCGCAGCGAGGAAGAGCATTACGCCCGCAACGCGATCCATATCGCGCCCAGCGGCAATCTCTCGTTGTTCGCGCTGGTATGGCTGCCGGGGCAATGGACGCCGGTGCATGACCATGGCTGCTGGGGCGTCGTCGGGATCGTCAAGGGCGTGCTGGAGGAGCGCAGCTACATGTCCGCCTCGGGCGACATCAGCGCCGACAGCAACATCCGTCTCAAGCGCGGCGGCGTCATCCTGTTGAATCCCGGCTCGGTTTCGAGCTTCGTGCCCAATCCGGATCATATCCACATGACGGGCGTCGCCAAGGTCCGCGAGACCTGCATCAGCCTCCATCTCTATGGGCGCAACATGAACACCTTCCATATCTACGATGTGGAAGCCGGCACACGACGCCTGATCGATGTGCCTCATCACGAGAGCCGCTAAGCCGCCCGCTCATCGCGCTTCCGACGCCGCCAGGCGGCGACATCGGCTCCACGGATCTGCCTAGGTCGATGCCGGGGTCGATCGCCCGACATGAGATCACGCCTGCGACTCAATCCCGGTTGCACCCGGCAGCGGCGGGGCTGCCTCTGCGAGCGGACCCACGCGGCCCGTGGTTGACCTGTATCAAGGCAGACTTTCCCGAGCGGAATAGCATCCAAATGTTGTCCCGACGGGTTCATTCCTTCTGTCGATTCCCGCGCCGGGACGGACGTTTCGCTTCGGCGTCCGGAAGGAACGCCGTTAGAAAGCCGAGGCTTCCCAGACATTCTTCCAAATACGACCGCGCCAGATTGCCACCTGGAGACCGCACTTCATGGTGAACGTTCCCCCGGCCACCGCGGCCTTCCGCATGCCGGAAAGCGCGCCTCCGTACGCCCATCGCGCTGGGCGCAGATTTCCTTCAGCGACACTCGCCAAGGGACTCCATGTTCAGCCGCTTCGTGCAACGCCTGACCCGTGATGAAGTCGCGAGATTCTATTCGCTCGCGGACAGCCGAACGCCCGCGAGATACCGGCCCCACTACAACATCGCGCCGTCGCAGACCTGCCTGATCGTCCGCATGGATGGCGACCAGCGTTACGGCTCGATGTCGCGCTGGGGGCTCATTCCCTTCCATTTCGAGGGACGTCCGTGCAAGTCGCTGACAGCGGTATCGGCAGAGGCGGCAGCCGGACCGAGCTTCGAGAACGCGTTTCGAGGGCGACGATGCCTGGTTCCTTGCAGCGGCTTCTATGGCTGGCAGTTCGCGCATGAAGGCTGCAGCAAGCCCTATCTGATCGGCATGGCCGACGGCTCGCCTTTCGCCCTGGCCGGCCTGTGGGAGACCTGGGTCGATCCACGCAGCCGATCCAACGTGACGACGTTCGCGATCATCATGACGGAGGCGAACGAGCTGGCGCTGCCGATCATGCCGCAGATGCCGGTCATCATCGCCCCCCAGGACTGGGGCCGCTGGTTGGATGCCGGGTCGACGCAGGCCGCGCGTGACATGCTGCAGCCCTATCCGGCCGCGAAGATGCGGGCCTTCCGCGTGAGCAGCCAGGTCAACGACAAGAAGAGCAATGGTCCGGAACTGATCGCGCCGCTGAATTGAGAAGCGGCCGGCAGGCCGCTATTGGCCGGCGGCCTTGTAATAGCTGGCGACATCGTCGGGACAGTAGGGCTTGAGCAGCTCCAGATCGCCGCTGTCGAGTTTCTCGATGCTCGCCGTCACCTGCGTGTCGAGCTTGGATTGCAGGTCGGGATCGGGCGCCTCTGTGCCGGCGGCCACGGCGTCCAGATGGCTCAGTTGGGCTGGGGTCACATTGTCCACGACATCGTTCGCCATGCAGGTCGCGATCTTATGGCGGAGGTCCGCTGGGATCTTGGCGAAACGGTCCGTCTTCAAATGATCCTCGAACTGCGTCCGTAGAAGGTCCCAATAGGTCACCTGGCCGGTGGGGAGCGGTCCGGACTGGGGGCCCGTCGTGCCCTGGCTCGTGCAGCCCGCGAGCAAGGCCGCGGCCAAAAGGACCATCGGGAATCGCATCGTCACGACCTTTCTCATGATGAACGTCCGGCGCTGCCCGGAGGCCACAGGCTCCGGCCCGCCGACTTTGCCCGAGCCAAGTCGGTAACGGAAGGCGTGATCGACAGGCCCAAATTGATTGTCGGTTGCCACCCTCATGGCCGAGGGTCGAAACCCGGACAGCCGGCATTGGCGAACGCTCGCCGCGAAGCTACAATTCGCGCCGCTTTCGACGCGGCGACATGGGGGCTGGAGGGCTGGACGATGGGGTTGGACAGGAACTCGAAAATCGCGACTCCCGACCGGTACCCGCCGCGTCAGCCGGAGAGTGCCGCCGTCGACCCTCTGCTCCGCGCGGGAGACGGTGGCCGGACGGCGGGGTTCAATACGATTCCGGAAATCGTCGATCTCGATCGCTACCCGCTGCACCGGCCGGACAGCGAGGCTGTCGACGCGCTGCTCCGCGAAGGCCGGGCCACGCTCGAACATGACGCGTTGTTCTCGCTTCCCGGTTTCGTGCGGCCCGAGGCGGCCGCCTTCATGGCGGCCGAAATCGAGGCGCGCGTGCCGGTGGCCTGCAGGCACGACACGGACAGAGCCAGCTACGACAGCGACGGCAAGAGCTGGCCGGCCGGCCATCCGCGCACCGTGAAACATCTGTTCCGCTATCACCAGGTGCTGAACCACCAGATCCCCAACAACTCCCCGCTTCGCCGGCTTTACTGCTGGGAACCGCTGCGGGAGTTCCTGCGACAATTGATGGGCTATGAGACGTTCTACCGGAGCGAATGTCCGCATCTGGCCTTGTCCGCGAAGGTCGCCGGGGACGGCGATACCGACGGCTGGCATTTCGATGGCAACGATGTCGTGTTTTCTGTGGTCTTGAAGGAGCCCGAGCAGGGCGGCCTGTTCGAATACGTGCCCAACCTTCGCACCGATAAGGACGAGAACTATGACGCCGTGGCGGCGGTGTTCGACGGCAATCGCGACGGCATGCGCAGCGTCAAGCTGTCCGTCGGCGACCTGAACGTCTTCCAAGGGGACTACACGCTTCACCGCGTCAGCCCGGTGAAGGGCGATCGCAAGCGCGTGGTCGGACTGTTCTGCTACGACCGCGTGCCGGGCACCAATTTCGGCGAACCCTATATCGAGGAGCTGCGCCGGCATATGCCGGGGGCGGCGCCAACGCGGATTTCTTGAGCCGATCTTGGAAGGTTGGTGAGCCCGATGGGATTTGAACCCATGACCCTCTGATTAAAAGTCAGATGCTCTACCCCTGAGCTACGGGCTCACCGAAGGCGCCATTGCGGCGGCGCCATGTAGCGCAAGGCGAACCGGGATTGCAAGGGTGCCGTTCGACGCCCTTGGGCTCGCCCTGACAGGCCCGCGTCGAGGCGCGGGATTACTTGGATTTTCGGGCTTTTTTGGGGGCTGCGGCCGCGCCGACCTTGCCCTTTTTCTTCTTGCCGTTGCCGAAGCCCAGTTCCTTCTCGAGATAATCGGCCACGCGCGGGCTGACGAAATGGCGGATATCGCCGCCGAAGCGGCCGATCTCCTTGACGAAGCGCGAGGAGATGAACTGGTGCCGGTCCGAGGCCATCAGGAACACGGTCTCGATATCGGGGTTGAGGCGGGCATTCATGCCGGCCATCTGGAACTCATACTCGAAGTCCGACACGGCGCGCAGACCGCGGATGATCGAGCCGGCCCCCACCTGTTCGGCGAACTCCATCAGCAGGCAGTCGAAGGGCACCACCTCGACATGGGGCGGCACGCCGCTGTCCGCGGCCCTGAGCTCGGCCTTCACCAGCCGGACCCGGTCGGCCAAAGACAGGAGCGGTCCCTTGCCGGCATTGACCGAGACGCCGATCACCAGCCTGTCGCACAGCCGCGCCGCGCGCCGGATGATGTCGAGATGGCCATTGGTGATCGGGTCGAACGTGCCCGGATAGACTGCAACCCTCGTCATGGGCATCGCCCGCTCTCCCCTGTGCGACCTATCGTCTCGAGCCGGCCGCTATTCCTCGACCGCCGGACCGGTTTCCCCGGTCTCGGCATCCCCCGTTCCGTCGCTTCCCGTTCCCGGCGCCGGCTCGTCCGCCCCGTTGGCGCCGGCAACCTCGCCGCCGCCCTCGGGCGTCTCGCCCAGCTCGCCCAGCCGCGTGACCGAGACGACCCGCTCGCCCTCGACCACCTTGAACACGATCACGCCCTGGGTGTTGCGCCCGGCGATGCGGATATCCGCCACCGGGCAGCGGATCAGCTGGCCCCGGTCGGTCACCAGCATGATCTGATCGCCATGGCCCACCGGGAAGGTGGCCGCCACCGGCCCGTTGCGGTCGTTGGTGGCGATATTGACGATGCCCTTACCGCCCCGGCCGGTGATCCGGTACTCGTAGGCCGAGCTGCGCTTGCCATAGCCCTTCTCGGTGAGGGTGAGGATGAACTCCTCGGCCGCTTCCATCTCCTGCAGGCGCTCGGGCGACAATTCGATGGTCTCGGTCGCCCCCGGCGCCGCTTCGGCTTCCTCGGGCGGCGCCGGTTCGGGCGCGCCCGCGTCGGGCTCCTCGCCCAGCTGGCGGCGGCGCGCATTGGACCAGCGCAGGTAAGCGTCGCGTTCGGCGGTGTCGGCCTCGACATGACCCAGGATCGACATCGAGACGACACGGTCGCCCTCGCCCAGCGAGATGCCGCGCACCCCGGTCGAGGTGCGGCTGGAGAAGACGCGCACGTCGGCGACGGCGAAGCGGATCGAGCGGCCGCCGCGGGCCGCCAGCAACACGTCGTCGGTCTCGGCGCAGGTCTGGACGCCGATCAGCTGCTCGCCCTTCTCCTCGAGCTTCATGGCGATCTTGCCGTTGGCCATGACGCTGGTGAAATCGGACAGGCGGTTGCGCCGGATATTGCCGCTGGAGGTGGCGAACATGACGAACATGTCGCTCCAGCGCGTCTCGTCCTCGGGCAGCGGCATGACCGTCGAGATGGTCTCGCCTTCCTCGAGCGGCAGCAGATTGACCAGCGCCCGCCCGCGCGCCTGGGGCGTGCCCAGCGGCAGCTTATAGACCTTGGTCTTGTAGACCATGCCGCGCGTCGAGAAGAGCAGCATCGGCGTGTGGGTGTCGGCGACGAAGAGCTGGGTGACGAAGTCCTCCTCGCGCGTCGCCATGGCGGCGCGTCCCTTGCCGCCACGCCGCTGCGCCCGGAAGGCCGAGAGCGGCACCCGCTTGATGTAGCCGCCATGGGTGACGGTCACGACCATGTCCTCGCGCTGGATCAGGTCCTCGACATCCTGCTCGAACTCGAGCTCCTCCAGCGTGGTGCGCCGGGGCGTGGCGAACTGCTCTTTGATCTCCAGGAGCTCGGTGCGCAGGATGGTCAGGCGCCGGGCCCGCGATTCCAGGATGTCGAGCAGATCGACGATGGCCGTGGCGATCTCCCGGATCTCCTCGGCGATCTTGTCGCGCTCGAGGCCCGTCAGGCGCTGCAGCCGCAGCTCGAGGATGGCCTTGGCCTGCTCTTCCGAGAGACGATAGGTCCCGTCCTCGGCCACGACCCGGCCCGGCTCGTCGATCAGCTTGATCAGCGGCGCCACGTCATGGGCGGGCCAGGCGCGGGCCATCAGGCCCTCGCGCGCCGCGTTCGGGTCGGGCGCCTTGCGGATGAGGTCGATGACCGCGTCGATATTGGCGACCGCGATCGCGAGCCCGACCAGGATATGGGCGCGCTCGCGGGTCTTGCGCAGATCGAACACTGCCCGCTTGGTGATGACTTCCTCGCGGAAGGTCACGAAGGCGGCGATGATCTGCTTCAGATTCATCAGCTCGGGCCGGCCGCCATTGATGGCCAGCATGTTCACGCCGAAGCTGGTCTGCAGCGGGGTATGGCGATAGAGCTGGTTCAGCACCACCTCCGCCATGGCGTCGCGCTTCAGCTCGATCACGACGCGCACGCCGTCGCGGTCGCTCTCGTCGCGCAGATCCGAGATGCCTTCGATGATCTTTTCGCGGACGCATTCTGCGATCCGCTCGAGCAGGCGCGATTTGTTGACCTGATAGGGGATCTCGTTGACCACGATCGCTTCGCGGTCCTTGCGGATCTCCTCGATATGGCTGCGCGCCCGGATCGGGATCGAGCCACGGCCGAGATGGAAGGCCTCGCGGATGCCGGACTTTCCCAGAATGACGCCGCCGGTCGGGAAGTCCGGGCCCGGAATGAGCTGGATCAAGTCCTCGATCGCGATCGCCGGATTGTCGATATAGGCGATGCAGCCATCCACCACCTCGCCCAGATTATGCGGCGGGATGTTGGTGGCCATGCCGACGGCGATGCCGCCGGCGCCATTGATCAGAAGGTTGGGAAACCGGGCCGGAAGGACCGAGGGCTCCAGTTCCGCGCCGTCATAGTTGGGCTGGAACGGGACCGTCTCCTTGTCGATGTCGTCGAGCAGGGCCGAGGCCGAGCGCGCCAGGCGGGCCTCGGTATATCGCATGGCCGCCGGCGGATCGCCGTCCATCGAGCCGAAATTGCCCTGGGAGTCGATGAGCATGAGGCGCATGGAAAAGTCCTGCGCCATGCGCACCATCGCGTCATAGATCGCCGCGTCGCCATGGGGATGATATTTACCCATGACCTCGCCGACGATGCGCGCGGACTTGCGGAAGGGCCGGTTGTAGTCGTAACCGCCCTCCTTCATCGCATAGAGAATTCGCCGATGAACCGGCTTCAGGCCGTCGCGGACATCGGGCAGCGCGCGGCTCACGATGACGCTCATGGCGTATTCGAGATAGGAGCGTTTCATCTCCTCTTCGATCGTCACGGGCGTGATGTCGAGCGGCTCGGTACCGGGCGCTTGGGTCAACGGATTTTTGCCTGAAAATTCAATGCGTTAGTGAGCGGGTCTGGGGCCCGAGTTTGAAGCACATTTTGTAGCAGATTTTGCAGTTGCGAACAATGCCGCGAACCACATGAAAAGGCCCGCGAAACAGGCCTTTTTGGGGCCGCTTCGCGGGCTTCTCGTCGATCCCCCGAGACACCCGACAGAGGGCGTCTCGAGAGTGGCATGGACCCCGGCTCGCGCTGCGCTTGGCCGGGGTGACCTCGGAAACGCTCTCGCGTTTTCGAGGTCAGTTCACGCCGGCTTTGATGTCGTTGACGAGCGCGATGTATTTCGACCGGTAGGGCTCGTCCGCCTCGTCGGAGACGTCGGCCTTGGCGAACTTCGCCTCGGGATTGTCGAAGCCCAGGGCTTCCAGGACCTTCGGGTCGGTCATCTCATAGGCCTTGCGGTTCGAATGGCCGTAGCCCGTGCTGATCTGGAACACGCCCGATTCCGGCGAGATCATGGAATCGATGAAGTCATAGGCGACCTGCTCGTCGGCGGTCGACCCGGTCATGCGCACCAGGCCGCAGACCCAGGTCAGGATGCCTTCCTTCGGCACCATATAGGCAACCGGCAGGCCCTGATCCTTCAGCACCTTGACCGAACCGTTCCAGGCATAGGCCGCCACCAGCTCGCCCGAGGCCAGTGCCTGCTCGATCTGGGTGACGTCGTCCCAGTAGAAGCGCAGGACCTCGCGCTGCTTCTTCAGCAGCGGCTTCACCTTCTCGAGCTCCTCGTCGGAGAGCGAATTGAAGTTCTTCATGCCGAGCACGCGCGCCGCGATCTCGATCAGCGTGGTGTCGGTGTTGTACATGGCCAGCCGGCCCTTGTACTTCTCGTTGAAGAGCAGGCTCCAGGACGGATCCTTCACATCCTCCGGATCGACCAGGTCGGTACGGTAGAGGATCGAGGAATTGCCGCAGTCGAACGGCACGAACCAGGTTTTCCCGTCCACCTGGGTCTGCGGGATCTCTTTGAACTTCGGCCAGATGTCCGGGTAGTTCGAGAGCCGGCCGGTGTCGATCGGCTGCAGCACCTTCGCCTCGCGCCAACGCTTCACGTTGTAGCTGCAAGGATGGGCCAGATCGACCTGATAGCCGCTGACGATCTTCTGCAACGCCTCCTCTTCGCTCGCGAAGAGGGGGAAATCGGGGCTGCCGCCATATTTCTTGATGTAGGACTGGTGCAGATCGGGCACGTCATAGCCGGCCCATTCATAGACGACCAGCTTCGGCGGGGCCGCCTTGGCCGCCGCCGGCATCACGGTCATCGCCGCGACGCCGAGACCCATCTTGGCCAGACCCGCCTGGATCTCGCGCCGGCTCAGCTCGCGCTTCAGGAATTTTTCGGCAAATTTCTTTCCGTCCATGGTCTTCAGTCGCCTCCCTTGGTTTCCCCTGTTCAGTCTTTGCGGCTCTTCATGACCGCCTCCCGCCACCCGGCGGGATGATTCCGTTCCCCTAGAACGGAATATCGTCGTCGAGATCGCCGCCGCCGGCCGGTGCTCGGCCGCCCGAGGAACGGCCACCTCCGCCCCCGCCGCCGCTATAACCGCCGCTGCCGCCCATCTCGTCACCTTCGGACGGCGAATCGCCGCCGCCGCCGCCAGCCCGGCCGTCGAGCATCGTCAATTCGCCGCGGAAGCGCTGCAGCACGACCTCCGTCGTGTACTTCTCCTGGCCGCCCTGGTCGGTCCATTTCCGCGTCTGGAGCGCGCCCTCCACATAGACCTTGGAGCCCTTGCGCAGATATTTCTCGGCAATCTCGACCAGCTTCTCGTTGAAGATGGCGACGCGATGCCACTCGGTGCGCTCCTTGCGCTCGCCCGAGGCCTTGTCGCGCCAGCTCTCCGAGGTTGCGACCGAGAGGTTCGCCACGCGCGTACCGTCCTGGGTGGAGCGAATTTCCGGATCCCGGCCAAGATTGCCGACCAGGATTACTTTGTTGACCGATCCCGCCATCCGAATGCGTCCTTTTTTCCTTGTTTGCCAGTGGGCCGCCGGCTTGGCCGGGCCTGGCCCCGCTCCAGACGACGACTTTACGGCATGCCGGCTTGGCCCGTCATCCCCCCGTTTCCAGGCCCTGTGGATGGCTCGCCAAAGGGCCGAAACCGGACAGGGACCGGCGCCTCTACGGGCCTGCCCCCGCGGTGGCGAGGACCATTGCCGCAGGGCGGGATTGCAAATCGATCAGGGGTCGATTTACCGCCGTCCTGCGCTATATATGATCCGACTTCTTTCCCCACATAACCGGTTCCCGCACCCGACGATGAGCAACCGCACTGGCACCGGGCTGATCTCCATCCGTGGCGCCCGCGAACACAATCTGAAGAATGTCGATCTCGACCTGCCGCGGGACCAGCTTGTGGTCCTCACCGGGCTCTCGGGTTCCGGCAAGTCGTCGCTCGCCTTCGACACGGTCTATGCCGAGGGCCAGCGCCGCTATGTGGAGTCGCTCTCCGCCTATGCGCGCCAGTTCCTGGAGCTGATGCAGAAGCCGGATGTGGATTCGATCGACGGGCTCTCGCCCGCGATCTCGATCGAGCAGAAGACCACCTCGCGCAACCCGCGCTCGACCGTCGGCACCGTCACCGAGATCTACGACTATCTGCGCCTGCTCTATGCCCGCGTCGGCATCCCCTACTCGCCCGCGACCGGCCTGCCGATCGAGAGCCAGACCGTCAGCCAGATGGTCGACCGCATCATGGCCCAGCCCGAGGGCACCCGGCTCTATCTGCTGGCGCCGATGGTCCGGGGCCGCAAGGGCGAATACAAGAAGGAGATCCTGGATCTCCAGAAGCGCGGTTTCCAGCGCGTCAAGGTGGACGGCAAGCTCTACGAGATCGCCGAGGTGCCGGCGCTCAACAAGAAGCTGAAGCATGACATCGAGGTGGTGGTCGACCGCATCGTCGTGCGCGACGGCATCCAGACCCGCCTCGCCGACAGCCTGGAGACGGCGCTGGCCATCGCCGACGGGCTGGTCTTCGCCGAGTTCGCCGACGCCAAGCCGGTCAAGAAGGGCGAGACGCCGGAGCGGCTGACCTTCTCCGCCCGCTTCGCCTGCCCGGTCTCGGGCTTCACCATCGACGAAATCGAGCCGCGGCTGTTCTCGTTCAACAATCCCTTCGGCGCCTGCCCGGCCTGCGACGGGCTCGGGACCACGCTCTATTTCGATCCGGAGCTGGTGGTGCCCGACGAGAGCCTGACCTTGCGGGAAGGCGCCATCGCGCCCTGGGCCCACTCGACCTCCCAATATTACGCCCAGACCCTCGACAGCCTGGCCCGGCATTTCAAGTTCAGCGTCACCACGCCCTGGAAGGACCTGGCGGAGAAGTTCCGCAAGGTCATCCTCTACGGATCGGGCGGCGATGCCGTGACCATGACCTATGACGACGGTGTCAGGTCCTACAAGACCACCAAGCCGTTCGAAGGCGTGATCCCGAACATGGAGCGCCGTTTCCGCGAGACCGACAGCGCCTGGGTGCGCGAGGAGCTGAGCCGGTTCCAGGCCAACAGCCCCTGCGAGACCTGCAAGGGCGACCGCCTCAAGCCGGAGGCCCTGGCGGTCAAGATCGCGGGGCTCAACATCTCCGAAGTGACGCGCATGGCGATCGCGCCGGCCGAGGCCTGGTTCCGCGGCCTGCCGGAGAAGCTCACCGCCAAGCAGCGCGAGATCGCCCAGCGCATCCTCAAGGAGATCAACGAACGGCTCGGGTTCCTGAACTCGGTCGGCCTGGATTATCTCGCCCTCAACCGGAACTCGGGCACCCTCTCCGGCGGCGAGAGCCAGCGCATCCGCCTGGCCTCGCAGATCGGCTCGGGCCTGACCGGCGTGCTCTATGTGCTGGACGAGCCCTCGATCGGGCTGCATCAGCGCGACAATGCCCGCCTCCTCGAAACCCTGAAGCGGCTGCGCGATCTCGGAAATTCGGTGATCGTGGTCGAGCATGACGAGGATGCGATCCGGGCCGCCGACTATCTGGTCGATATGGGCCCGGGCGCCGGCCGGCATGGCGGCGAGATCGTCGCCTTCGGCACGCCCGAGCAGGTGATGAAGAATCCCAAGAGCATCACCGCGCAGTATCTGACGGGGGTCAGGGAAATCCCGATCCCCGCTCATCGCCGCCCCGGCGCCAAGGGCCCCGACGGCAAGAAGCAGGTGATCCGGGTCCGCGGCGCGCGCGCCAACAATCTGCGCAACCTTACGGTCGATATTCCGCTCGGCACCTTCACCTGCGTGACCGGCGTTTCCGGCGGCGGCAAATCGACCCTGGTGATCGAGACGCTGTTCAACGCGCTGGCGCGCCGGCTCAATGGCGCCCGCACCCATCCGGGCGACCATGACGGGATCGACGGGCTCGAGCATCTGGACAAGGTGGTCGATATCGACCAATCGCCGATCGGCCGCACGCCGCGCTCGAACCCGGCCACCTATACCGGCGCCTTCACGCCGATCCGCGACTGGTTCGCCGGATTGCCGGAAGCGACCGCGCGCGGCTACAAGCCCGGTCGCTTCTCCTTCAACGTCAAGGGCGGCCGCTGCGAGGCGTGCGAAGGCGACGGCGTCATCAAGATCGAGATGCATTTCCTGCCCGACGTCTATGTCCAGTGCGAGACCTGCAAGGGCAAACGCTACAACCGCGAGACGCTCGAGATCACCTTCAAGGGCAAGTCGATCGCCGACGTGCTCGACATGACGGTCGACGACGGCGTCGAGTTCTTCAAGGCGGTGCCGTCGATCCGCGAGAAGATGGCGATGCTGCAGCAGGTCGGCCTTGGCTATATCCATATCGGCCAGGCCGCCACCACGCTTTCGGGCGGCGAGGCGCAGCGCGTGAAACTCGCCAAGGAGCTGGCCCGGCGCGCCACCGGCCGCACCCTCTATATCCTCGACGAGCCCACCACGGGCCTGCATTTCGAGGACGTGCGCAAGTTGATGGAGGTGCTCCATCGCCTGGTCGAGCAGGGCAACACCGTGGTCGTGATCGAGCACAATCTCGAGGTCATCAAGACCGCGGACTGGATCATCGATCTGGGACCGGAGGGCGGCGACAAGGGCGGCAGGCTCGTGGCGGCCGGGACGCCGGAAGCGGTGGCGCAGGTCAAAGAGAGCTATACCGGCCAGTATCTGAAGCCGCATCTGCGCTCGCGCAGCACTGCCGCCTCGCGAAAGGCCGGCTGATCCGCCCCCCGCGTCAGTCGGGGAACCCGGCCAGCCGCAGCCCCTGCTGCAGCCGATCGAGATCCGCGGGATTGGCGTACATGTAGCTGGCCGAGGCCTTCGCGATGGTGATGTCCGGCAGCCGGCCGAGGCAGTCCCGGGCCATCTCGCGGGCCATGTCGATATCGCCCAGCAAGGCGTAGGACGCGGCGGCCACGACGTAGCCCTCGAAATAGCCCGGCTTCTGCCGGATCGCGCGCTGCGCATTGTCGATCGCCGCGCCATAGCGCGTGGCCGCGAAATGCCCTGCCGCCACGTCGCTGTAACGGAAGAAATTGTTCGGGTCGCGCGGGCTCGACCGGATCGCCATCTCGGCATAGCCGATGCCTTCGTCCGGATGCCCCGAATAGATCAGCCCCGATCCCAGCAAGCCCAGCGCGACCGAGCAGTTGGGATTGATGTCGAGCGCGCGCCGGAAGGCCGCGATGGCCTCTTCGTGCCGCCCCAAATTGAGCGCAGCGATGCCGAAGGCCGAGTGCGCGTTCTCGTCGTTCTCGTCCAGCGTGATCGCGTGGCGGGCCAGCTCCTGCGCCCGCAGGGCCGCCGCCTGCAGATCGTCGCCGCCATCCATGAGCGCCTGATGCAGAATCGCGTCGGACAAGATCCAATAGGGCACTGCGCTCTCCGGATCCTCCTCGATCGCCTGTCGCGCCAGGGTCTCGGCCTCGGCCAATGATTCCGGCGTCGCCTCGTAGAGCCGCCGCCAGGCCCGCTTCAGCAGATCCCACAGGCCGATGTCTGAAATGGCGCGACGCTCCGCCAGCTGGCCTTCCTTGAGCACCACCTGGGTTTTGATGGAGGCGACGACGTTGCGCGTGATCTCGTCCTGGAGGTCGAAGAAGTCGGTCAGCGGCCTGTCGTACCGCTCGCTCCAGATATGCGCCCGCGTCTCCACCTCGATCAGCTGGCAGGAGATGCGGACCCGATTGCCCGCCTGCCGCACGCTGCCCTCGAGCAGATAGCGGATTCCCAGCTCGCGGCCGATCTTCTGCACATCCGGCAGCTCGTCCCGGTAGGTCAACATCGAACTGTGGGCGATGACGAAGAGCTGGCTGACCCGGGAAAGCCCGGTGATGATGTCCTCGGTCAGGCCGTCGGCGAAATGATCCTGGTCGGGCTCGCCGCTGAGATTGACGAAAGGCAACACGGCCACGGAGGGATTGTCGGGAACCTCGTAGCCCTCCTCTTCCTCGCCGGGAACGAGCCGGGCCCCGCGGGCGATCTCGACCCGGAAGACCGGCACCCGGTGCGCGACATCCCGAAGCTCGCGCAGGCCGAGATCGGCGAACTCATAGGTCAGCCGGCCGCGCGCCTGTTCATGGACGGCACCCGAGATCAGCAAGTCGCCCGGCTCGGCCAGCCGCTCGAGACGCGCGGCAACCGCGAGGCATTCGCCGAACAGGTCATCGCCCTCGGCCGTGACCTCGCCGAGATCGATGCCCATGCGATAATCCATGCGGCGGTCCCGCGGGAGGTCGGCGTTGCGCGCCGCCGCGCCGCTCTGGATCGCGATCGCGCAGCGCACCGACACGACGGCGCTGGCGAACTCGATCAGGAGCCCGTCGCCCATGGTCCGGACCAGCCGCCCCTGATGCAGCGCGATCGCCGGCTCGATCACATGCTTGTGAAGCGCCTGCAGCCGGCGATGGGTCCCCTCCTCGTCGGCGCGAATCAACCGCGCATAGCCGGCAATATCGGCTGCGAGGATGGCGGCCAGCCGCCTGCGCTTCCTTTCCGAGAATGTCATCCCAGCCTGACCCAATTCCCATCGAGGGGCGCACACCGTAGCCCGGCGAGCGCGTCAGGAAAACAGGAACTGGATGTCATGGCAGCCCTGCAACGGCGGCGGGGCTGAACGGCGGGAGCGATTTCCTATTCCGCCGCCGGCAATGCCGACTGCGGGTCGGCGGACGGGCCCTCGACCCGCTGGGGCGGAAAACAGAGCCCCACCCGGGTGCCCTGGCCCAGCGCACTCTGCATCTCGAGGCGCCCCCCATGCAGTTCGATGAGCGACTTCACCAGCGGCAGACCGAGACCGGTGCCCTGATAGCGACGGTCGAAATTGACCGAGACCTGGCCGAACGGCGTCAACGCGATCTTCTGATGCTCGTCCGACATGCCGATCCCGGTGTCGGTGACCTCGACGCGAAGTTCGCCATCGGTGGCGACGCTCGACCGCACCTCGATGCGACCGCCGGCCTCGGTGAATTTGATCGCGTTGGAGAGGAGGTTGAGCAACATCTGCCGGAAGGAACGCTCATCCGCCTTCAGGCGAAGATCACTGTCGGCTTCGCGGTGGGCGACGATGGACACGCCATGGCGCGACGCCGTCTCACCCAGGATCCGAACCGCGCTGTCGATGGTATCGCCCACCCGGAGACGGCTTTCGCGCAGCTCGTAGCGGCCGGCCTCGATCTTCGCCATGTCGAGCAGGTCGTTGACCATGCCCAGGAGATGATTGCCGCTGGTCAGGATGTCCTCGGCATAGCTCTTGTAGCGCTCCGGCAACGGGCCCATCACCTCGTCCTGCATGCATTCGGCGAAGCCGATGATCGCATTGAGCGGCGTGCGCAGCTCGTGGCTCATATTGGCGAGGAAGCCGGACTTGGTTCGGTTGGCGGAATTGGCCGCCTCGTAGGCCTGCTCCAGCTCCAGCGAGCGCTGCTCGCTGCGCACCAGCGAGGCCTGCAGCAGGGACAGCGCCGTGCCGAGGGCCAGATAGCGGCCTTCGCCCGTGATGATGAAGCCCCGCAGCAGCGCGCTGGGACGGTCGGAGGCGATCAGATGGCCGAGCGCCTCGACCGCGATGCCGCGCTCCACCACCAGCGGCTCGGGATCCATGAGGGTCGAGATCGGCTTCTTCTCGTAGAGCGCGCGGCCATAGGCATGCGCCAGGCGATGCTCGAACTCGGCGCGATAGACCAGCCCCACGGGCCGTGCGTTCTCGACCACCGGGACGGCGATCAGGTCCACATCGGCGGAGAAACGGTCATAGACATCGGCACAGCGGGTCGCAGGCGTGACCGGCTGCACTCTCAAGGCGAACCGATCGATGCTGGCCACCGTCCGCTCCTCGACGTCGCTGCTGCCCGTCAGACCCATGTTAAACCCGCGTTGAATGCCGATCTTTTTCGTCGCCCGCCCAAGGGCATAGGGCGTTGTTGGCCCGAACTGTGCCTCGGACCCGGTTTAAGGACAGATGAAAAGCCCCTGATTTCACAAAAGCTTCACGCAAAGCCGACCCCGACCCCGATCAAAGGTTGAAGGTCGCAGCCCTGCGATAGGCCAAAGGGACTAAGGTACCCCCGCCCCGCGCGCCCAGGGCCGACGGCTGTTTCGGTGACCGTCCCGCTTCACGTTCCTCCCCGAGCGGCCCGGTCATCCCTTGGATGCCGCGGCGCACAGGCATTGAAGGCCTCTAGGATTTCTTTCAATGTCATGATTGCCGAGCAGCCCTTCCCCATGGCGACCGTCCGTCATGGGCTTCACAGGGGGCGATGACAACGCAGCCTTGGCCGATCCATGCAACCTCCTCCGGCCCTGAGGGGATGCCATGAGCGACGAGCAGAGCGGTTACAGCGGCTTGAACCGATTCGACAAGGTCGACGCGACCGGCGAAGCGGAAAAGTTCATCGCATTCCTGGACCGGGTGGAAGCGCTGCCCGAGGTCATCGCGCGCCGCCACCGCTCCTATGAGCGGCTGGCCCTGCAACCCGGCATGTTCGTCGCGGAAATCGGCTGCGGCACGGGCACGGCGACGCGGGAACTGGCGGCCCTGGTGCATCCGGGTGGCCATGTCTATGGCTTCGACATCAGCGGCCAGTTCATCACCCTGGCCCGGGCGCGGGCGTTCGCCGCCAGCGCCAAAGTGGAGTTCCAGGTCGCCGACGCCACCACTCTGCCGCTGGCGGATGCCTGTCTCGACGGCTATCGCGCCGAGGGCGTTTTCATGCATCTGAAGCGCCCGGAGGCGGCCTTGTCCGAGGCCTTCCGGGTCTTACGTTCCGGCGGCCGGCTCCTGGTCATGGATCAGGACTGGGACAGCCTCCTGTTCGACGGCGATCTCTACGCGACGCGTCTCGTGACGCGGGCCTTCGCCGATTCCATGGTCAACGGGATGGTGGCGCGCCGGATGCGCGCGCTCCTGCTCGAGGCCGGATTCAAAGACGTCACGGTCATGGCCGAGGCCGACGCGACCTCGGATGGCCGTTCCTATGGCTGGGTGGCCGATACGGTGGGGAAAGCCGCGATGGCTTCCACGCTGGATCCCGCCATCGTGGAAGCCTGGCAGCAGGACCAACGGCGGCGGGTCGCCGACGACCGCTATTTCCTCTCCTCGACGCACCTGATTACGAGCGCCCGACGACCTTGACCGCAGGCGATGCCGCATGCTGCCCGCGCCGGCGCACCTCGACGATCTCGGCCACGACAGAGAGGGCGATCTCTTCCGGCCCGATGGCGCCGAGATCGAGCCCCGCCGGCGCCCGCAGGCGGTCCAGCCGTGTCGTTTCCATGCCGTCCTCCCGGAGCTGCTCGCGCAGCGAGGCGGCCTTGGCGCGGCTGCCGACGAAGGCGACATAGTCGCTGTCGGTCGACAGCGCGGCCTTGAGTGCCGCCAGATCGCCGCGCCCCTGGGTCGCCACCACCAGATAACGCGACCCCTCGCCTTTCGGCGGGACGCCATAGCCATCGATATGGCCGTCGAGGTCGCCGAACGCCTCGAGATCCGCGGGCGGGGCCGCGGCGGTCACGGCGAAACCGATACGCCGCGCCAGATCGGCGATCGCCACCGCCACCGGCGAGGCGCCCAGCACCACCACGCTGGCGCGCGGCAGCAGGGGTTCGACGAACACGTCCATGGTGCCGCGGCTGGGGCACATGTTCTTGGCGAAAGCGACACCCTCCCGGATCTCGCCCGCCTGCAGGCCTTGGGCGTCGAGCAGATCCTTGGGCTGGATACTGACCAGCCGCGGCTTGCCATCCGCCAGCGCCTCGCGCGCCGCCGCCAGCACGGCCGCCCGCGCGCAGCCTCCGCCGATCCAGCCGCCCGCGACGCGCCCGTCGGGCGTGATGATCGCCTTGGCCCCGGCCTTCGCCGCCGTCAACGACACGGTGCGCACCACGGTCGCGAGCGCGAAGGGCGTCCCCCGTGCCTTGAACTCTGAGACCAGCTCCAGGATGTCGTCGGCTTTCTTCATCGCTCAGAGCTTCGCCAGATAGGGTTCGAGTGCCGCCAGCGACGCCAGATTGTGCGCCGGCGCGAACAGGTCGATATAGGGCAGCGCCACCTGCATGCCGCCGGCGACCGGCGCGTAGTCCTTCCAGCCCATCATCGGATTGAGCCACACGACGCGCCGGGCGCGCTTGCGAAGCGCCGCCATCTCCTGAGCCAGCGCGCCCGGCTCGCCGGTGTCGTATCCGTCCGACAGGATGATGACGACGCTGCGCGAATGCAGCACCCGCGCCGCATGGAAGCGGTTGAAGCTGGCGAGACTTTCGCCGATGCGTGTCCCGCCGGACCAGCCCTGGGCCATCAGCGAGAGCCGCTCGACAGCGCGGACCGGATCGCTCTCGCGCAGGGCCTCGGAGATATGCACCAGGCGGGTATGGAAGACATAGGCTTCGGCATCCTCCGCCCGGTCCACCAGCCCGCGCATGAAGCGCACGAAGGCCGTGGAATAGAGGCTCATCGAGCCCGAGACGTCGAGCAGCATGACCAGGCGCAGCGGCTTCTCCTTGCGCCGGCGCCGCACCAGATCCACCGGCGTGCCGCCATGACCGATGCTGGCCCGGATCGTGCGCCGCATATCGATGCGCCGGCCGCGACGATGGCGGCGGTCGCGCCGCGTGAGGCGATCGCGCATCACCCGCGCCAGCCGCTCGGCCAGCCGCAAGGCCTCGTCCAGCGCTTCGGGCTCGGCGATATGGCGCAGATCCCTCTGGCTCAGGCTTTCGGCGCTGCTGGCGCCGCGCGCCCGGCCCTCGCCCGGCAACCCTTCGGCGTCGTCCGGCGCGTTTCGATCAGCCGTTGCCATAGTCGCATCGGCCTGCGCTCCCAGGCCCGGGAACCCGCTGCGCTGCTCGCTGCGGGCATCCGGTCTGCCACCGCTGGCCCGCACCGCGGTCTTCATGCCGCGGCCGAGCCAGAAGGCGTCGAAGATCTCGTCGAAGCGCTGCCAATCTTGCTGCCGGCTGCAGAAGAGCGCCTTAAAAGCCTCGCGCAAGTAAACTGGGCGCTGCGCCAGCTCCGAGGCCATGATCTTGAGCGCGTCCTGCGTCTCGCCCAGCCCGGTCGCGAAGCCGTTGGCGCGCAGGGAGCGCACAAAGGCAGCGAGCCTCGCCCGCGCCGAGGCGCCGATGGGCGTCATGGCCACGCTCTCCATCTCAGGCCACCCGGCCGAGCAACCGGTCGCTGACCTCGCGGGTCAGGCGCCGCTGATCTTCGTTGGTCTTGAGCAGGCAGATCAGCGTGTCATGGACGGCTTCGGGGTCCTGATGCAGATCCTTGATGCCCAGGCCGGCCAGGGCCGCGGCCCAATCGAGGGATTCGGCGACGCCGGGGATCTTGCGCAGATCCTCCTTGCGGATCGCGGCCACCATGCGCGCGATCTGCAGCGCCAGGCTCGCATCGATGGTCGGCATCCGGGCGATGAGGATACGCGCCTCGCGATCGGGCTCGGGGAAATCGACGAAGTGGTAGAGGCAGCGGCGGCGCAAGGCGTCCGAGAGCTCACGGGTGCCGTTCGAGGTGATGACCACCCGCGGGATGGCCTTGGCCTGGATCGTGCCCAGCTCCGGCACCGTGATCTGGAAGTCGGCCAGCAGCTCCAGCAGGAAGGCCTCGAATTCCTCGTCGGCGCGGTCGATCTCGTCGATCAGCAGGACCGGTGCCTCCTCCTGGCGGATCGCCTGCAGCAGCGGACGCTCCAGCAGATAGGGCTCGGAGAAGATATGGGCCTCGACGCGGTCGGGATCGTCGCCGGCATTCTCGCGCGCCTTAATGGCGAGGAGCTGGCGCTGATAGTTCCACTCATAGAGCGCGGCGTTCTGGTCCAGCCCTTCATAGCATTGGAGGCGGATCAGCTTCGCCCGGTGCAGCGCCGCGAGCGCCTTGGCAACCTCGGTTTTGCCGACGCCGGCGGCACCCTCGAGCAGCAAGGGGCGCTTCAGCAGTTCCATCAGCCAGAGCGCGGTGGCAAGACCGGGGTCGGCGATGTAGCCGACCCCGGCCAACCGCTCCGCGATCTGGGAGCGGTCAGCGGTCATCGGGCCTGTCCGACGGTGGGGCCGTTGATGATGGACGAGCCCGATGATCGCATCACTTATGCAGCCCCGCCTGCTTGGCCGCCATCCAGGTCCGCCAGCCGTCATGCGGCATCTGGATATGGCCGATATCGAGATGGGCGAAGGCGTCGTTGACGGCGTTGGAGAAGGCCGGCACGCCGCCGACATTGGGGCTCTCGCCCACGCCCTTGGCGCCGATCGGATGATGCGGCGAGGGCGTGACCGTGAAATCGGTCTCCCACACCGGCGTCTCGACGGCGGTCGGCATGAAGTAATCCATGAAGGTCCCGGTCACGACATTGCCGGTCTCGTCATATTTGATCTCCTGGCCCATTGCGATGCCGAAGGCCTCGGTCAGGCCGCCATGGACCTGGCCCTCGATGATCATCGGATTGATGCGCGTGCCGCAGTCGTCCAGCGCATAGAAACGCCGGATCTTGGTGTAGCCGGTATCGGCATCGACATCGCAGACGCAGATATAGGCGCCGAAGGGATAGGTCATGTTGGGCGGGTCATAGTAGTTCACCGCCTCCAGCCCATGCTCCATGCCGGGCGGCACGTTGTTGTAAGCCGCCCAGGCGATCTCCTTCATGCTCTTGGTGCGTTCGGGCAGGCCCTTGACCCGGAAGCCGTCGATGTCCCATTCGAGGTCGCCTTCGGCGACTTCGAGCAGATGGGCGGCGATCTTCTGGGCCTTGGCCTTGATCTTGCGCGCCGCCACGGCGGTGGCGGCACCCGAGACCGGTGTCGAGCGCGAGCCATAGGTGCCGAGGCCGTAAGGCGCGGTATCGGTGTTGCCTTCCTCGATATTGATGCTGTCCGCGGGAATGCCGAGCTCGGTGGCGATGATCTGGCCGTAGGTGGTCTCGTGGCCCTGCCCCTGGCTCTTGGTGCCGAGCCGCGCGATCACGGCCCCGGTCGGATGCACCCGGATCTCGCAGGAATTGAACATGCCGATGCCGAGGATGTCGCAATTCTTGGTGGGGCCGGCGCCGACGATCTCGGTGAAGAAGGCGACGCCGATGCCCATCAGCTCGCGTGTCTCGCCGCGCTTGAAAGCCTCGCGCTTCTGGCGCTGCTCCTCGCGCAGCTTCGGATAGCCCACCGCATCCATCGCCTTGCGCATGGCGACGTGATAATTGCCGGAATCATATTCCCAGCCGAGCGCCGATTTGTAGGGAAACTGCTCGGCGCGGATCAGGTTCTTGAGCCGCAGCTCGGCCGGATCCATCTTGAGCTTCTTCGCCAGCATATCGACGGCGCGCTCGATGCAATAGGCGGCCTCGGTCACGCGGAAGGAGCAGCGATAGGCGACGCCGCCCGGCGCCTTGTTGGTATAGACCCCGTCCACCGAGACATGAGCCGCCGGGATATCGTAGGAGCCGGTGACGATGTTGAAGAAGCCCGCCGGCCATTTGCTGGGGTCGGCACAGGCATCGAAGGCGCCGTGATCGGCCAGCACATGGACCTTGAGGCCGGTGATGCGGCCGTCCCTGGTCGCCGCCAGCTCGGTCGTCATGTGGTAGTCGCGGGCGAAGGCGGTCGCCGTCAGATTCTCGATCCGGTCCTCCACCCATTTGATCGGCACGCCCAGCACGATCGAGCCGACGATCGAGCAGACATAGCCCGGATAGACGCCGACCTTGTTGCCGAAGCCGCCGCCGATATCCGGTGCTATCACATGGATCTTCTGCTCGGTGATGCCGGAAAGCAGGGCCGCGACCGTGCGCACCACGTGGGGCGCCTGGAACGTCCCCCAGACCGTGAGCTCGCCGCGGACCTTGTCCATCGAGGCGACGCAGGCGCAGGTCTCGAGCGGGCTCGGATGGACGCGCTGATAGGAGATCAGCTCCTTGATCTTCACCTCGGCTGAATTCAGCGCCGCGTCGGTCGCGGCCTGATCGCCGATCTCCCAATTGAAGATGTGGTTCCAATGCTTGCGCTTGCCATGGGCGCCTTCGGTCTTGCCCTTGAGGTCCTCGCGCAGGACGGGTGCGTTTTGATCCATCGCCTTGAAGGGATCGATGACGACCGGGAGATCCTCATACTCGACCTCGACCAGCTCGACCGCGTCGGCCGCGATATAGCGGTCCTCGGCGATCACGAAGGCGACCTCCTGGTTCTGGAACAGCACCTTGTCGCCGGCCAGAACCGCCTGGACGTCGCCCGCGAGCGTCGGCATCCAGTCGAGCTTGACGGGCTTCAGCTCGTTCGCGGTCAGGACCGCCTTCACGCCCGGCAGCGCCGCCGCCTTGGAGACGTCGATCTTCTTGATGCGGGCATGGGCATAGGGCGAGCGCACGAAGTCGCCGAACAACATGCCCGGCAGTTTCAGATCGTCCACATAATTGCCCTTGCCCTGGATGAAGCGGGCATCTTCGGTACGCCGGCGCGAGCAACCCAGGCCTTCGAGCCGGGCTTCGCGCTCCGCGCGCGTGGGGGATGTGTCGTTCATTCCGCGGCCTCCTTCGTGACCTGGCCACCGAGCTTTTCGGCGGCATAGCGGATCGCCTTCACGATGTTCTGGTAGCCGGTGCAGCGGCAGATATTGCCGGAGATGCCCCAGCGGATCTCTTCATCGGTCGGATTCGGGTTTTCCTGCAGCAGCCGGTGCGCGCGCATGATCATGCCCGGCGTGCAGAAACCGCATTGCAACCCGTGTTTCTCGCGGAACGCTTCCTGCAGCGCATGGAGCGTGCCGTCGGGCTTGGCCATGCCCTCGATCGTCGTGACCGAGGCGCCGTCGGCCTGGACCGCGAAGACGGTGCAGGATTTGACCGAGCGCCCGTCGAGATCGACCGTGCAGGCCCCGCAATGGGTGGTCTCGCAGCCGATATGGGTCCCGGTCAGGTTCTGCTGCTCGCGTAGAAAATGAACCAACAGCATGCGCGGCTCGACCAGCGCATCGATCTCGCGGCCATTGATCGTCATCGTCACTTGGCTTTTCGCCATGATGTTTCTCCCTCCCCGCTCAGGACGCGCGCGACTGGGCGCGCTGCACGGCCCGGCGCAGCATGACACCCGCCATCTTGCGGCGATATTCGACCGGCCCGCGGCCATCCGAGGCCGGCGCCACCTGGGCTTCCGCGGCCGCGACCGCCTTGTCGAGCGCCGCTTTGCCGAGATCGCTGCCGATCAGCGCCGCGCTCGCATCGGCGGCAAAGAGCGGCGTCTCGGACAGATTGGTGAGGCCGATCGCGGCGGACCTGCAGCTCCCACCCTGCATCGTGATCAGCACGGCCGCGGCAGCGGTCGCGTAGTCGCCGACCTTCCGCTTCAGCTTCTCATAGGCATAGCCATGGCCCGCCGCCGGCACTGGAATGCGAACGGCGGTCAGGATTTCGCCCGGCTCGAGCGAGGTGAAATAGGCGCCCTGATAGAAGTCGCGCGCCTTGACCTTGCGCTCGCCGCCCTTGCCGAGAAGATGATAGGTGGCGTCGAGGCACTGCATCAGTGCCGGCATGTCGTTGCCGGGATCGCCATTGGCGACATTGCCGCCGAGCGTCCCCTGATAGCGCACCTGGGGATCGGCGATCATCAGCGCCGCCTCCCGCAGGATCGGGATCGCCTTGGTCACCCGATCGGAGCCGATCAGCTCATGCTGGGTGGTCATGGCGCCGATGGCAATGACCCCGCCCTCGTCCTTGATGAATTTGAGATCGCCGATCCGGCCGAGATCCACGAGATGGGTGGGCTTGGCCAGCCGCAGCTTCATCATCGGGATCAGGCTGTGGCCGCCCGCGAGCGGCCGGGCCTCGTCACCGAGCTGGGCCAGCAGAGCGACCGCCTCTTGGGCGGATTTCGGCCGGTGGTAGGCGAAGCTGCCTGGTATCACGGGCGTCCTCCCTCGGTTTCGCCGCCCTGGCCCTTCTGGGTCCGGATTCCGGCGCGTGTCCTCGAACTCGTGACAGCGACGTTTGCTGCGCTGCACACAATTTCTTGGGTGGATCAAGGCCTTCCGGGATCGGGAAGTCGCTTGAGCCATCGATCATCAGAGTCGGATGGCGGGAGACCGGTGCCAAATACCCCTGCACCAATGCAGCCAGAACCGCACGAAGTGCGATGGTTCTGCACGAATTGCGTCAGAATTTCTGACTTATTGGGCGGCGCCCTGGCTCAGTTGCTCGAGCGTCTCGACCTGCGCCTTGAGACTGGAAAGCTTGGCGCGGCTCACCGGAACGATTCTCTTGGTGCTGCCGGCCAGCTCGACCTGCCCGGTATCGCCAGCCCTCCGCACCGCCACGATCCGTTCGAGATTGACGATGTGGCTGCGGTGGATCCGGACGAACTGTGACGGATCCAGCCGTCCCTCGAGCTCGCTGATCGAGAGGCTGCAGAACAGGTCGTCGGTCCCGTTGAAGACATAGGTGTAATGGGCGTTCGCATGGATCGCGACCACCTCCTCCGGCGGGATCAACTGGGTGGCGCCGGCCCGCTCCACCGGGATCCGGTTGCCGGGGCGCCGGGGCGGCCGCCCCAGGCCGCCGAGCGGGGCCGGACCGCTGGGCGAGGCGGAGTGCGGGATATCCGCCGGTGCCGCCGGCGGTACCACGGACACCGCGTTGTCGGCCGTCACGGGTTGGACGTTTGCCGCGGCCCGGTCCGGAACCAGCGTCAGCAGGAAGATGCCGGAGACCAGGAAGGCGACGACCGCCACCACGATCGCCAGCAGATCGACCGAGAGGGCGGGCGGCAGCGACGCCGTTCCCATCGCCATGGGCTCGACGCCGAGCCCGGCCATGGCGGTGTAGTGCATGCCGGCGATGGCAAGCCCCAGCGCGGTCGCCGAGACGATCAGCGGCGGATGGCGGCGCGCGCCAAAACCCAGCCACAAGGCGAGCCACGAGGCCGCAATCGCGATCAGCACGCTGGCGACAACCAGGCGCCAGTCATGGTCGAGATGCAGGCTGCGATGGAGCGCCGTCATGCCGATGTAATGCATCGACGCGATCCCCAGGCCCATGAACAGCGAGGCCGCCGCGATGCGCAGCGGTGTCGGCGGCCCGAAGCTCGCCGCCACCAGCGCGAGGCCGACCACGATCACGCAGACCAGGAAGGAGAGCAGGGTCGGGAAGACCAGGAAATCGACCGTGCCCGGCAGCTGCGCCGCGAGCATGGCGACGAAATGCATCGACCAGATGCCGACCCCGAGCGACAGGGCCGCGCCGGCGAGCCGCAGGCGACGGCGCAAACCCTCGGCCGCGCCCAGCCTCACCGCCAGGCTCAGGCCGACATAGCTGCCCTGGATGGCGACGGCGAGCGACAGCGCCACCAACCACGGCTCATGCGTGACTGGCATCGGCGGTTCCTCTCTCCACCCCGATCCATGCGCGAGACCGGGGAAAAGCTACCGCAAAGACCGGTCCGATGCTACGCCCGGCCTCCTATCGCCCGCCCGGCGGCGGCGGCGCGACATGTGAACTAGGCGCGCAGGAGATGCCCGACGAACCAGTCCCGCGCGGCCCCGCTGGAGGCGGCGAAGTCCTTGACATAGGCATCGAAATGCCCGCCGCCCAGCAGCGCCAGTTTTTTCGGCTCGAGCGCCCGGCCATAGGCCGCGATGGCCTCGTCGGCCACCGTCAAATGGTCACCCGCCGCCACGACCATGAGAAGAGGCGTTGGGCTGATGAATTCGATATAGGCACCCGGCTCATATTCGGTGAAGAGCTCGACCGACTGCAGCGTCACCTCGTTGCGCCAGGCCGGGGCCCGCAGCTTGGCCGTCTCGGTAAACCATTCGTAGGAGTCCGGCGTCGGGAGCGCGCAAGGAACGTTCGGATCGTTCGACACGACGGCAATCATGCCGTGCGGCTTTCCGGCGAAGCGCGCCTTGCGGTCCTCGACGAACATCCCCTGCACGGCGGCGATGATGTCCGCGCGGATCAGGCGTCGCGCATTCCGATGGCCGCTGATCAGCGGCACCTGCGCGACGACGCATTTGACGCGGCGGTCGAGGGCGCCGACGACCAGCACATGGGCTCCGCTGTAGCTCGACCCCCAGATACCGATCTTGTCCGCGTCCACCTCCGGCAGCGTGGAGGCGTAGGTAATCGCGTCCCGATAATCGGCAACCTGGCGCCACGGATCGATATGCTGGCGGGGCTCGCCGCCGCTGGCGCCGAAGTTGCGATTGTCGAACACGAGCGCGCCAAGACCGGCGGCAGAATAGACCTCGGCATATTTGTCGAGGTAGTTCTCCTTCACGGCCGAGAAGCCGTGCGCCATCACGATCGTCGGAACGGGGCTGCGCGCCTGGTCGGGCAGATACAGCCAGCCCCGCAGCGTCACGCCGTCCTCGGTCTTGAACTCAATATCCTTGCGCATCGCCGCCTCCTCTCGTTGCAGGCGACCGGCCATGGATCACCGCAACCCGGGCCACGGGGCCGCCTTGAGCCCATCCTAGTGGTTCCCGCCTGACATAAGAATCCGGCTTGGGATTCCCTTTGTGGCGTGCGCATGCAGAGTCTGGCGCATGCGCACAGGAATATCGTTCACCGTTTCGCCGACCGATCGCGCCCGCCTGTCGGCGCTGGTCAGGGATCGCAACGCGCCGCAGAAGCACGTCTGGCGCGCCGAGATCGTGCTTTTGTCCGCCGAGGGTGTCGGCACCGTCGAGGTCATGCGCCGGACCGGCAAGTCGAAGGGCCGCCGTGTGGCGCTGGCAGGAGCGCTTCGCTGCGGAAGGCTACGAGGGACTGCTGCGCGACAAGACACGGCCGTCGCGCATTCCGCCGCTCGGCCCCGAGGTCGCCGAGCGTGTGGTGGCGCTCACCCTTGCCGATCCGCCGGGCGAGACGACGCACTGGACCGCCGACATGATGGCAAAGGAAGCCGGCATCAGCGCCAGCGCGGTGCGGCGCATCTGGAAGGCGCATGGCCTCGCACCCCACCGCTGGCGCCAGTTCAAGCTCTCCAACGATCCGAAATTCGTCGACAAGCTGCGCGACGTCGTCGGCCTCTATGTCGATCCGCCGGCCCACGCCATCGTGCTGTCGGTCGACGAGAAGAGCCAGATCCAGGCGCTCGACCGGACCCAGCCCGGCCTGCCGATGAAGAAGGGGCGGCTCGGCACGATGACGCACGACTACAAGCGCAACGGCACCACCACCCTGTTCGCCGCCCTCAACGTGATCGACGGCACCGTCATCGGCAGGAACATGCAGCGCCATCGCCATCAGGAGTTCATCCGCTTCCTCAATGCCATCAACGCCGAGGTTCCCGCCGGCAAGGCCGTGCACGTCATCCTCGACAACTATGCCCCCCACAAGCACCCCAACGTGCGCGCCTGGCTCGACCGCCACGAGCGCTTCACCTTCCACTTCACGCCGACCTCGTGCTCCTGGCTCAACGCGGTCGAGGGCTTCTTCGCCAAGCTGTCGAAGCGGCGCCTCAAACGCGGCGTTTTCCACTCCGTCGTCGATCTCCAGGCCGCCATCAACCGCTTCCTCGCCGAGCACAACAACCAGCCCAAGCCCTTCACCTGGACCGCCGATCCCGACAAAATCATCGCCGCCGTCAAGCGCGGGCACCAAGTGTTAGACTCCATCC
>CAVOLB010000090.1:0-29195 GCA_963696655.1 uncultured Alphaproteobacteria bacterium | reverse complement strand
CAAGGTCGACGTTCTGGTCGATGCCTCCCATCCCTTCGCGGCGCAGATCCGCCGTCACGCCATGGCGGCCTCGACCAAGGCGAATGTCCCCCTGCTGCGGCTCGAGCGCGCTGCCTGGACCCGGATGCGCGGCGACCGCTGGCATGAGGTGGAGGATCTCGCCGAGGCCGCGAAGCTCGCACCCAAGCTCGGCCATCGCGCGTTCCTCACCGTCGGCCGCACGGAGCTCGCCACCTTCAGCGACGTCGCCGGGGTCCATTTCCTGGTGCGGCTGGTCGATCCGCCCTCGGCGCCGCTGCCGCTCGCCGATTTCGAAATCATGCTCGAGCGCGGGCCCTTCGACGAGACCGAGGAGCTGCAGCTGATGCGCGTGCGCCATATCGATCTCGTGATCGCCAAGAACAGCGGCGGCGACGCCACCTACGGCAAGATCGCCGCCGCGCGCGAGCTCAAGGTCCCCGTGATCCTGCAGCGCCGCCCGGCGCTGCCGCCCGGCTACGCGCCGGCCGCGATGGTCGAGACCGCGGAAGCGGCGATGGAATGGCTGGACAGGTTCGCGCGGGGTTGATTTTCTTTCCTCTCCCTCACGCAGTGAGGGAGAGGGTTGCGCAGGCTTAGTCGGAGCGAAGCGGAGACTTAGCCGGAGCTGGGTGAGGGTGACCTTCCTTGCTCGCACCGCGCCCCTCACCCTCCCATCGCAAGCGCGATGGGACCCTCCCTCTCCCCACAAGAGTGGGGAGAGGATTAGATCAAGAAAGTACTAACGCGCGCGCTTCACCTCAGCCGTCGCAATCTCACCATCGCCGCAATACCGAGCGCCGGTCCGATCGCGAGCCCTGCGAGCACCGGTGGCCAGCCGAGCTTCGCTGCCAAGACCGGCGTGATCTGCACCGTCGCGAAGGTCAGCGCGAATCCCAGCGCCGTCTGGAAGGTCATCAGGCTGCCGGCCTGCTGCGGCGGCGAGGCATCGGCGACCAGGGCCGAGAACTGCGCCGAATCCGGAATGATGGTGATGCCCCAGACCACGACGATCGCGAAGGTGATCCAGGCCGGCCCGCCGAAGGTCGCGGCGGTCGCCAGCGCAGAGGCGCCGCTCAGCGTCATCGCGACGATGGTGACTTCGGCCTTGCCGATCCGGTCCGCGATCGAGCCGGCGAAGGCGCAGGCGAGGCCGCCGGCGCCGATGGCGATGAAGGCCGTGAGCTTCGACATCCGCAGCGCCTCTTCGGCCGGCAGCGTCGCGCCATAGGAGGCCGCCGTCGCCGCCGCGATCCAGGCCCACATGGCGTAGAGCTCCCACATATGGCCGAGATAGCCGGCATAGGCGAGACGCACGCGCCGGTTGGTCCAGGCCGTCGCGATGGCGCCGGGATCGAAGCGCGTGGCCTTGCCGTGATAGGGCCCGAGCGACACCGCCAGGCAGAGCAGGCCGGCTGCGATCGCGGCGGCCGAGGCGATGGCGACCGTCAATCGCCATTCGGCCCCGCCCGCAAGCGCGATCAGATGCGGCGAGGCCGAGCCCAGCGTGAGCGCACCCACGAGCCCGCCCACCAGGAACCCGCGATCCTTCTGTCCCCAGCCGACGGCGATCTTCATGCCGACCGGATAGACGCCGGCCAGAAGCGCGCCCGTCGCGACACGCGCGGCGATGGCCGGAATGCTGCCCGGCACCAGGATCAGAAGGCTGGCATTGGCGATTCCGGCGCAGACGGCCGACACTGCGAAGACGCGGCGCGGGTCATAGCGATCGGCCAGGCCCAGTATGGCGGAGGCGAGCGCCCCGAGGACGAAGCCCGCCTGGACGCCGCTCGACAGCGCCGCCTGGCGAAAAGGCGACAGCGCCGTCTCGCGCAGCATGTCCGGCAGGACCGCAGCCGAGACGAACCACAGGCTCATCGCCGCCACCTCGGCCATCAGCAGCAAGGAGATCGAGCGGAATTTCTGTCGAGAAAACAAGATCGGCGATCGTCCCCCGGGAGCGCGTGATGCCGCGATCCTCGCTCAAGCAGCCGCGCCGGCGCCATTCACCCGTTCGTGAAGAACTCCCGCATCGCCTTGGCGCAGGCCTCGGGCTCTTCCTCGGCGATGAAATGGCCGCATTTGAGCGGCACCTCGCGCACGTCGCCGGCCCATTTCTTCCAGGTCTCGGCCGGAGAGGCGATCTTGTCCTTGAGATAGTCGGCGCCCCAGATCACCAGCAGCGGGCATTGGATCTTGCGGCCCGCCTTGCGGTCGGCCAGGTCATGCTCGCGGTCGCAAGTGGCGCCCGCGCGATAATCCTCGCAAGTGGCCTCGATCACCGAGGGCTTGACGAAACTCGCCTCGTAGGCGGCGATCGCCTCGGGATCGAAGCAGTCCTTCCTCCCTGCCCAGCGCTGCAGCAGATGGTGCATGTAGAAGAGCGGGTCGCTGCCGATCATCTTCTCCGGCACGGGGGCCGGCACCGCCAGGAACGGCCAGTGATAGGTGGCGAGCGCCGATTCCCATCCCATCTGTTCCCAGGCTTCGAGCGTCGGCACGATCTCGAGGATCGCGAGCTTCTTCACCCGCTCGGGAAAATCGAGCGCCAGGCGATAGGCGACGCGCGCACCCCGGTCATGTCCGCCCAGGCGAAAGCGCGGCTGGCCCAGCGCATCCATGATCTCGATCATGTCGCGCGCCATCGCCCGCTTCGAATAGTTCAGATGCTCGGGGTCGGGCTTGGGGCCGATGCTGTCGCCATAGCCGCGCAGATCGGGGATCACCAGCGAGAAGCGGTCGGCCAGCGCCGGCGCCACCTTGTGCCAGATCGCGTGGGTCTGCGGGTAGCCGTGCAGCAGCAGCAGGGCCGGCCCATGGCCGCCCGTCTTGACCGCAATCTCGGCGCTCGACGTTTTGATGCGTCGCGCCTGGAAACCTTCGAACATGGCAAATTTATCCCCCCGAGCCGGCGAATCATGCGCCGGAGCGGCCTCGGGTTGCAACCTCCCGACTGGGAATTTCTGCCGCTGGGGCGGCTAATCCAGCAGGTCGGCCGGGTTGGCCTTCCGGCCGAGGGTCGTGGCGCGATAGAGGCGCGGCGAGGTGCCATAGGCCTCGCGGAAGGCCCGGCTGAAATGGGCCGCGTCGCTGAAGCCCCAGTGATAGGCGATTTGCGAGATGCGCGCCGCCGGCCGCAGCGCCAGGTCGTGCCGGCAGGCCTCGAGCCGCCGGTGCCAGATCCAGCGTTCGAGCGTCCAGCCGCTCTCGCCGAAGACGCGGTGGAGCTGGCGCGGCGAGACGCCGACCGCCGCCGCGATGCCGTCAGGATCGAGCTCCGGATCGCCCAGCCGCTGCAGGATATGGCCGGTGATCCGCGCCATCATGCTCTTGTGATAATCCGACGCCGCGGATGACGGCATCGGATCGAGGGCGCTCGCCAGCAGCTCCAGGGTCGCGCGCAGCACCGGCTCCTGGCCGCCCGGCGGCAGTTCCGCCGCCTGGCGCGCCAGCGCGCGAAGATGGGTCGCGAAGATGGCCCCGCAGCCCGAACGCCCGTTCAGCACCGTGCCCGTCAGATCGCGCACGTTGGGCATCACCGTTTCGAGCAACGCCTGCGGCAGCAGCAGCGTGATCTTCTGCAGGCTGTCTCGGGAACCAGGAACTCCATCGGCTGCGTGCTGTCCCAGAGCGTGAGATCGCCCGGCCCCAGCTCCGCCTCGCGGCCGGCATGGGTGATGCGCTCGCGCCCGCCGATCACATAGAGAAGGCCGAACGCCGCCTCGCTCGATTTCCCGAGCTCCGGCCTGCCGCGCCGGCCGCGACAGGGATCGCAGACGCAATGAATGATGTCGGCGGCGCCCAGCGTCTGCCGGCGCAGCTTCGCCTTGAAGCCGGTCTGGTCCTGCCGCGGCATGTCCCACGAGCAATGGGTGTCGCTGACCGCATCGCGCCACCAGTTATATTGGCGCGCGGCGGCGACCGTTTCGGACGACATCACCTGAACTGCTCCGGTCGACAGCATGGCCCCTCTCCCGGTCCTGCCTTGTCACCCGCCCGGCACCGGTCGAAGACCTGTGCCCGGCCGATTTCGTCCTTTGCGCGCTGGATCAAGCTTCCCGGCACGGTCAGGCAAGACCGGTGCGGGCGATATGGGGTCGATTCTTGGGCAAGCGGGCCCGGAGGTCAATGGCGCCCGTCCCAGCAGGAGGAACAACCCATGACCGACGTCAATCCCCCGGATCTGCTCTGCCGCACGGCCGACATGGCCTGGATCAATTTCGGCCCCGGCATCGACTACAAGGTGCTGCGCACCAGTGCCGAGACCGGCGTCTGGACCGTCATTTTCAGCTGCGCCAAGGGATCGAGCTTTCCGCCCCATTTCCATCACGGCGCCGGAGAATATCTGCTGACCAAGGGCGTGATGGATTATCGCGCGGGCGTCGCCCATGCCGGCGACTATGGCTATGAGCCGCTCGGCGTCTATCACGAGCGCACCGAGTTCCTCGAGGATTCGGAGCTGCTCTTCACCAATCACGGGCCGATCGCCTTCATCAACCCGGATCAGTCGATCGCCATGATCCTCGATTGGAAATATTTCGCCGACAAGGCCAGGGAGCAGACCCGGGCGGCCGCCTGACGCGGGCGTCCCCGTCTTTCCTTGACGAGCCCGTGGCCGCCGGGGCCCGCCCGGCGCGCCCCGCCTCGTCAGAGTCCCTTTCCGACGAGGTGATATCCGATGAAGCCCACGCGCGACCAGTGGCTGTGGATGTACAGGACGATGGTGACGAGCCGCCTGTTCGAGGAGGCGATCGCCGCCGCTTATTTCGAGGGCAAGACGCCCGCCTTCAACATGGCGAACGGCCCCATCCCCGGCGAGATGCATCTCTCCAACGGCCAGGAGCCTTGCGCCGTCGGCGTCTGCGCGCATCTGACGGCGGAGGATTTCGTCACCGCGACCCATCGCCCGCACCATATCGCCATCGCCAAAGGCGTCGATCTCGATGCCATGGCGGCCGAGATCTTCGGCAAGCAGACCGGCCTCAGCGGCGGGCGCGGCGGCCATATGCATATCTTCGACGCACGGGTGAATTTCGGCTGCTCGGGAATCATCGCCGAAGGCATGGGACCGGTGACGGGTGCCGCCCTTGCCTTCAAGCTCCGCAAGCAACCGCATGTCGCTGTCTCTTTCATCGGCGAGGGCGCCGCCAACCAGGGCGCCTTCCATGAGGCGCTCAATCTGGCGGCCCTCTGGCAGGTGCCGGCGGTCTTCGTGATCGAGGACAATGGCTGGGGCATCTCGGTCGCCAAGGCGCAAGCGACCGCGATCGCCAACAACGACCTGCGCGCGGCCGCCTATGGCACTCCCGGCCATCGCATTGCCGGCAACGACCCGCTCGCGATCTTCGAGGTCGCCGGCGAAGCCATCGCCCGCGCGCGCTCCGGCAGCGGGCCCAGCCTGATCGAGATCGAGACCTCGCGTCTCGAAGGCCATTTCATCGGCGACCCGCAGAGCTACCGCCCGGAAGGCGAGCTGCCCGCGCTGAAGGCGCGCGATCCGATCCCGGCGCTGCGCGACCGGCTCCTGCGCGAAGGGATCATGGACGCCGCGACCGAGGCCGCCCAGCGCGACCGCGCCGGCGCCCGGGTCGCCACGGCTATCGATGCCGCGCGCGCCGCCGCCTATCCGCAACCGCAGGAAGCCTTCGAGAAGGTGTTCGCATGACCGCCGCGACCCAGACCCGGCCGCAAGCCGGCGATGCCGGTGCCGCCAACCGTGCCAAGCGCAACCTCACCATCGCCAAGGCGATGGCCGAGGCGATCGCGCAGGAGATGCGCCAGGATCCGTCCGTGCTGGTGATGGGCGAGGATATCGGCCGGCTCGGCGGCGTGTTCGGCAACACCCGCGGGCTGATCGAGGAGTTCGGCGCCGAGCGGATCCGCGACACGCCGATCTCCGAGACCGCCTTCATCAGCGGTGCCGTAGGCATGGCGGCCGTCGGCATGAAGCCGATCGTCGAATTGATGTTCGTCGACTTCTTCGGCGTCTGCATGGACGCGATCTACAATCTCGCCGCCAAGAACTGCTATTTCTCGGGCGGCCAGGTGCCGCTGCCGATGGTGATCATGACCTTCTGCGGCGGCGGTTACAGCGATGCCGGTCAGCATTCGCAATGTCTCTACGGCACTTTCGCCCATCTGCCGGGCCTGAAAGTGGTCGTTCCCTCCAACGCCTATGACGCCAAGGGCCTGCTGCTGGCCGCGATCCGCGATCCCAATCCCGTCATCTACATGTTCCACAAGGCGCTCCAGGGCATGGGCTGGCTCGGCACCGTCAAGGGCGCCATCACCGATGTCCCTGAGGACGATTACGTCCTGCCCATCGGCCGCGCTGCCGTGGTCCGTCCGGGCCGCGACGTGACGCTGGTGGGCTTCGGCAACACGCTGCATCACGCGCTCGACGCCGCGGCCGATCTCACGACCGAGGGCATCGAGGCCGAGGTGATCGATCTGCGCAGCATCGTGCCGCTCGACCGCGAAACCATCCTGGCCTCGGTGCGGCGCACCGGCCGGCTCGTCGTGGTGGATGACGATTATCAGAGCTTCGGCGTCTCGGCCGAGATCATCGCGACCGCCACCGAAGGCGCTTTCAGCGCGCTCAAGGCCGCGCCGCGGCGCGTGGCCTTCCCCGACATCCCGATCCCCTTCAGCCCGGCGCTCGAACGCCCGCTGATGCCGGATGCGGCCAAGGTCGCGGCGGCGGCCCGCCTGGCCTGCAAAGGAAGTTGAGAATGGTGTCGGTGGCGATCCCGCCCGACATGTGGGCGGAAGACATGGAGGGCGTGGTCTCGGCCTGGCTGTTCGAGGAAGGCGACCGGGTGCGCGAAGGCGATCTGATCGCCGAGGTCATGGTCGAGAAGACTTCTTATGATCTGACGGCGCCGGCCTCGGGTATATTGCGCATCCTGGTCGGACAGGATGTGCCTTTCCGGCGTGGAGCAGAGGTCGCCCGGATCGAATGATACTCCCCTTTCCCGCCCGCGGAACCGACGCCGCCCGGCGTCGATCGCTGGCGGTTCCAGATCGAGCGCGACGTCGCGCCGACGGCCGAGAGGCTGCGTGACGAGGAAGTGCTGCTGGATCATGTTCGTCATGGCGAGCCGCCGACCTGCGGGATCTGGCAGGCCGCCGCGCCATCGTCGTACCCCGACACTGGACCGATCTCCCCGCCTTTGCCGAGGCCGCGGCAGGAATGGAGACGCGCGGCTGGCCGGTGCTGCCCCGCCTTTCGGGCGGCACGCCGGTGCCGCAGATGCCCGGAGTCCTCAATCTGTCCTTCGTCTATCCCGTCGCGTCGAATGCCTGGTCGCTGGAGGCGGCCTATCGTCATCTGGTTGAACCCATGCGTCGCGCCGCGCGGGACTTCGGTGTCGAGGCCGCAGTGGGCGAGGTCACCGGCAGCCTCTGCGCCGGTCGCTTCGATCTCGCCATCGGTGGACGGAAATTCGTCGGCACCGCCCAGCGGCGCCGCTCCGGCGGCCGGCCCGGGATTGAGCATCATCCTCGCCCATGCGACGCTCTGGATCGCGCCGGACCTCGATCTCGCCTGCGCTGCCGTCGGCGATTTCCTGACCGCGCTGGGCCGGCCCGTCGACTTCCGCCGCGAGACCATGACGACGCTGGCGGCCGCGCTGAACCCCTCCAGGCCCGCTGGAGATCTAATCGGCGAATTCACCGAGGCGCTTCGGCGCGTGATCGATGGAGACGAAATGCCTCAGCGCTGAGGGCGTAGCTGTTTCAGCCTCAGGGCGTCGGGGACAAGGGCCACGGGGAGAGCCCCGGATTCGTCACTCCGGAATTGCCGATTCTTTTCCCGCCGCGCTGCGCCCGGCTCTTGGCCTTCTTGGCCGCGGCCTTCTTGCCGGGGCGCAGGATATGCTGATGCTCGGGGTGATAGAGCCGGCTCTCCGAGAAGGAATCGTTCTCGAACACGCGGCCGACGAAGATCAGCGCGGTGCGCGTGATCTTGCTGGCCTTGACCAGATCGCGAATGGTACGCGAGCGTACCGCGGATCACGGCGGCATCGGGCCAGCCGACGCGGAACACCACCACGACCGGACAGTCGGCGCCGTAATGGGGCGTCAGCTCCGACACCACGAGATGGATGTTGCGCACCGAGAGATGGATCGCGAGGGTGGCGCGCGAAGCGCCCAGCGCCGCCAGCTCCTCGCCCTTGGGCATCGGCGAGGCCTTGCCTTCGGTGCGGGTGATGATGATGGTCTGGCTGACCTCGGGCAAAGTCAGCTCGGTCTTGAGCAGGGCCGCGGCGGCGGCGAAGGCTGGCACGCCCGGCGTCACGTCGTAGTCGACGCCGAGCGCATCGAGCCGGCGCATCTGCTCGGCGATCGCGCCGTAGATCGAGGGATCGCCGGAATGAACCCGGGCCACATCCTGGCCCTTCTCGTGCGCGGCCTTCATATGAGCGACGATCTCGTCGAGGGTGAGCGGCGCCGTATCGATCACCAGCGCGCCCGGAGGCGCATAGGCGACCACGGCCTCGGGCACGAGCGAGCCCGCATAGAGCTGCACCGGGCAGCGCTCGATCAGCTTGCGGCCCTTGACGGTGATGAGATCGGGCTCGCCCGGGCCGGCGCCGATGAAATGAACCGTCACTGCGCAGCCCCTTCCTTGCGGATCAGCGGTGGCGCATCGGGCATGTCGGCGCCGCGCTTGGCGGCATAGCCGCGCGGCGTATAGACCCACTGCCCGCCATCGGGGCGCGCGATCGCCCGGCTCTGGCTCGAGCCGATCAAGACCACGGTCAGCATATCGACCTGATCCGGCGTCAAGGCCTCGAGCGTCGTGACCGTGACCGTCTCGCCTTCGCGCCCCAGATTGCGCGCCAGCACCACCGGCACACTGCCGGGCCGTCCTTCGAGCAGGAACGATTTCGCCTTCACCAGCTGGTCGCGCCGGCGCTGCGACACCGGGTTATAGAGCGCCACCACGAAGTCGCCGGCGGCGGCGGCCTTGAGCCGCCGCTCGATCACCTCCCAGGGCGTCAGCAGATCGCTCAGCGAGATGGCGCAGAAATCATGGCCCAGCGGCGCGCCCGCGAGCGAGGCCGCGGCCTGCATCGCCGACACGCCCGGCAGACCCTTCACCTCGATCCGTTCCCAATCGGGATTGGCGCCGGTCTCGATCAGCTCGAACACGAGGGCACCCATCGCATAGATGCCGGCATCGCCCGAGCTCACCAGCGCCACATGCCGGCCCTTGGCCGCCAGATCGAGCGCCTTGCGCACGCGCTCGGTCTCCTCGCCCAGCGGAAAATCATGCCGCGTCTTGCCGGCGATCAGCGGCGCCACCAGGTCGAGATAAAGCCCGTAGCCCACGACTTCCTCGGCCTCGCGCAGCGCCGCTTCCGCGCCTGCCGTGCGGCTCTCGCTCGAGCCCGGCCCGATCCCGACGATGGCGAGCCGTCCGCGTCCGCGTCCGAGCTGCATCGGATCGACGAGGCGCGGCGCCTCGGCGATGGCGCAGGTCACTCGGCCCGTCTTGCGCTTCGGCGCCAGCAGACGCCCGGCCTCGCCCACGCCGGCCAGGGCCGCGCCTTCCGCCACACCATGGCAGCCAGTCTCCTTGAACACGATGTCCGACGGGTTGGCGAGGCGCGGCGTCTCGGCCTCGAGCCGTTCGGCCGGAAAGAACCTCGCCGGCACGCCCAGCGAGGCGGCGACCGCATGAACCGCGGGCTCTCCCGCCTTGAGCGCGATCGAGGCGACGCAGGCGACCGAATGCGGCGACAGCCCGGCAGCCGACAGCGTTTGCCGCGCCAGCGCGATCGCTTCCTCGGGCGGTGCGCCGCGATCGCAACCGATGCCGAGCACCAGCGTCGCCGGATGGACCAGGAGCGTGTCGCCGCGCGGGGCTTCGGTCTTGATCGTCGCGCGGATCGCGAGCTGGCCGCGGGCGTCGAAGGGCAGGCGCTTCAGCCAGTCGGCATCGTCGCGCGCCGCATCGATCTCGAGCCGGACCGGCTCGCCCGCCAGCAATCCCGCCATGATGCGCTTGGCCATCTCGGGATTGCCGAGGCGCCAGCCCGAAGGCGGCTCGTCGATGCCGATGCCGAAGCGCAGATCGCCCGCCGTCGTCACGGCGGCATGGCCGCCCAGCGCCGCCGCAATCCGCCGCGCCATCTCGTTGGCGCCATGATGACCGCCCAGCAGCGGCACGATGCTGCTGCCGTCTTCGGCGACCGCGATCACCGGCGGCTCGCTGCGCTTGTCGTCGAGCAGCGGCGCCAGCTTGCGGATCAGGATTCCCGCCGCACAGATCCCGATGATCGGGCGGCCTCCCTCGAACAGCTCGGCCAGCTGCATCTCGAGATCGGAGAAGGTGACGTCCACCGCCTCGACACGCGGCGCATATCCGAAGAGATCGGCCCCGCCCAGCGCATCGCGGATGCGATGGGCGACCCCCAGCGCATTGGCCGTCAGCAGAACGATCCCCGGCACAGTCACGAAGCCTCTCCCTGATTCGCGGTCGCCATCGAGCGGTTGCTCCAGGCCTCCGCCCGCTTATGCACCAGCAGCATGGAGAAATAGGGAGCGATCTCGCCGTGCATTTCCGCGAGTGCCATCACTTTCTCACTGCCGAGCGTGGCGCGCTCGATATAGCGTGTGCGGTCGATCAGGCCCATTTTCTGCAGCACGCGCCGGACTTTGCCCAGATGCCGCCCCAGCTTCATGATGGCGGCGGCCTCGCAATCCTCGAGCCGGCGCGCGATCTCGGCTTCGGGCAGAGGGGCCGGGATCACGCTCAGCACGTCGTTGCGCGCGGTCAGGGGCATGCCGGCCGCGTCGGCGCAGGCCATGAGCGAGGACACGCCCGGCACGATCCGGACCGGGCAGCGGCCGGAAAGACGGCCATAGAGATATTGGAACGAGCCATAGAAGAAGGGATCGCCTTCGCACAACACCGCGACCTCGCGGCCGGCCTTCGATTCCGCCAGGATGGCCGCGGCGGCATGGTCGTAGATGTCGTCCTTCGGGAAGGCCCCGTCGCCCAGATTCATGCGGATGGCGATTTCCTTCTGTCCGCCCGGCAGATGAGGGGCGGCAATCGTCCGCGCGAAGCTGTCGCCGTCTTCGGGCGCCGGATAGGCGATCACGGCCGCCCGTTTCAGGATCGCGGCCGCCCTGATCGTCACCAGATCGGGATCGCCGGGCCCCAAGCCCAGGCCCCAGACCGTGCCGAAGGCGCTCTTCGTGCTCATGACTTCACCGCCGACAATTGCGTCACCGGCATCAGCGGCCGCCAGGCCAGATGCGGACCGATCGGCTCGGCGCGCTGGATCGCGATGCGCGTCAGCTCGCCCTCGCAGACCGCGCGGAACCCCGCAAGCCGCGCTTCGCTCTCGACCGTCACCGCATGGGCGACCAGCCTGCCGCCGGAGGGCAGTGCCGCCCAGCAGCGCTCGATCAGCCCGGCGGTCGAGACCCCGCCGCCGAGGAAGATCGCGGTTGGTTGCGCCAGCCCGTCGAGGGCCGCGGGTGCCTTGCCCTTCACGATCTCGAGCTTCGGCGTCCCGAGCTTGCGCATATTGGCTTCGATCAGGGCGATCCGCTCCGCCTCGCTCTCGATGGCGATGGCCCGGGCGCCGCGCGCCGCGCGCATCCATTCGATCGCGATCGAGCCGCAGCCGGCACCGACATCCCAGAGCAGAGCCCCCGGCAGCGGCATCAGCTTCGCCAGCGCCGCGGCACGGATCTCGCGCTTGGTGAGCTGGCCGTCATGCGCGAAGGCATCGTCCGGCAAGCCCGGCGTCCGCGCCGTCACCGCGACGCCCGGTTCCGCCCGGCACTCGACCGCGACGGTATTGAGGTCCGCCGTCTGCCGGTCGCCCCAATCGGCAGCCTTGTTCTCGATCGCCGCCTCGGCGGGACCGTCCATATGTTCCAGCGCCACCAGGCGGCTGGCGCCGTAACCGAGCTCCGTCAATCGCCGCGCGATCAGCGCCGGCGCTGCACCATCGTCGGTCAGCATCAGCAGCCGGGCACCGGGAAACACCGAGCCGTTCAGCAGATCGAGCGGCCGGCCATGCAGGGTCAGGCAATCCGTGTCGGAGAGCGACCAGCCGAGCCGCGCGGCCGCCAGCGTGAAGGCCGAGACCTGCGGCAGCACCTGCATTTCGTCCGGCGCCACACGGCGCGCGAGGGTGACGCCGACGCCGAACCACATCGGATCGCCGCTGGCGAGCACCACGACGGGCCGGCCGCGCCAGCGCAGGATTTCCTCGATGGTGAGCCGCAACGGGCTTTGCCATGTCTGGCGCTCGGCCTTGCCCGCCGGCACCAGCGCCAGATGGCGCTCGCCCCCGACGATGAGCTCGGCCCGGTCGATCAGCGCCCGCGCCTCGACCGTGAGGCCGTCGAGCCCACGCTCCGTCAATCCGATGACCGAGAGCCAGCGGCTCATGATGCCTCCCCTTCGGGCAGGATCAGCGCATTGACCGCCGCCGCCGCCAATGCCGAGCCGCCGCGCCGGCCGCGGAGGGTGAGATAGGGAATGCCGAGATCGGCCGCGATCAGCGCGTCCTTGGATTCGGCGGCCCCCACGAAGCCCACGGGGAAGCCCAGGATCGCCGCCGGCCTGATGCCGTCGAGCTCGATCATCTCGAGCAGGCGGAACAGCGCCGTCGGCGCATTGCCGATCGCGACCAGCGCGCCATCGAGCCGCTCGCCCAAGAGATCCATCGCCGCGGCCGAGCGCGTATTGCCGATCTCGACCGCGCGTTCCCTGACACCCGGCAGATCGATCGCCGCCACGATCTCGACGCCCTTCGGCAGATGGCGGCGCATGATGCCGGAGGCCACCATCGCTGCGTCGCAGAGGATCGGCGCCCCCTTGTCCAAGGCCCTGCGGCTCGCTCCGACCAGATCGGGCGTCGCCGCCAGATCCTCGACCAGATCGGTCATGCCGCAGGCATGGATGAGCCGCACCGCGACGCGTGCGAGGTCGCGCGGCAATGCGGCGAGGGCCGGTCCCGCCTCCGCCTCGATGCGCGCGAAGGACTCCCGATAGATCGCCTTTGGGTCGCGCTCATAGCGATAGATCGCCATCGCCCTGGGTTCCTCGCCTCGCCGGCCCGCTCAGTCCAGCGCTTCGGGATTGCGTCGCTGCGGCCCATGCCGGTGATTGGCATGGGGATGCGGCACATGGGTGTGGCCGTGATCATGGTCATGCCCGTGAGCGTGGTCGTGCCCATGATCGTGATGATGGCCATGGTCATGGTCGTGATGATGGTCGGCAACCGGCTTCAGCGGCAGCAGGCTGCCGCCCTCGGACGCGGCCTTCGGCGCGTCCTTGTTGGTGCCGATGCCTTCGACATGATGGTGATGGCTCTGCTGCGGCAGCCCGACCTCGGCCTCGAAGCCCAGCACCTGCTCGCGATATTTGCAGAGCCCGCAATTCATGTTGTTCTGCCCGACCAGGATCTCCTCGACCCGCTCGGCGAAGCAGTCCAGCACGAAGGGATGGTCGTTGAGATAGCTGGCCTTGAGGAACTCGATCTCCGGATGGCGCTCGGCCATCTGGTCGGTGACGTGATAGATCCGTTTCACCAGCACGCCGGTGAAAAGGAAGTAGGGGAACACGATGATCCGCTTGTAGCCGAGCTTGACCGCATGCTCGAGGCCGGGCCCGACCAGCGGGAAGGTGACGCCGCTGTAGCAGACTTCGCTCCATCCGAAGCCCATGCCTTCCCAGAGCATGCGCGCGACCTTGGTGATGTTGGAATTGGCGTCGGAATCGGAGGTGCCGCGCCCGACCACCATCAGCAGCGTGTCCTCGCGGGCAACCTTGTGCGGCGAGCGCCGCTCGGCCTCTTCGATGCGTTGGCCGGCGGCCTGCAGCAGCTTGCTTTCGACCGCGAGCTCGCGGCCATAGCTGATCGTGAGCCCCTCATGGCGCGCGGCGTACTCGTTCAGGACCGACGGCACGTCGTTCTTCACATGGCCGGCGGCAAAGAGCATGCCCGGGATCGCCAGGATGCGGTCGCAGCCCTGGGCGCGCAGCTCGTCGAGCCCGTCGCGGATCACCGGCCGCGCGAATTCCAGGAATCCGCTGCTGACCGGATATTCCGGCAGGCGCTGGGCGATGCCGGCCGCGACCGAGGCGAATTCGACGATCGCCTCGTCGTCGCGGCTGCCATGGCCGCACACCATCACGCCGATCTTGCTCATCTCATCTCTCCCACCCGTTCTTCCGCCGGCACGCCGCCCGGGAGGGCCGCCGCCGCCGCTCTTATCAGAAACTTCAGGTTCGGAACCCTCGGACCGGCGACCCGCGTTGACAGGTCGCAGGGCTCGCCCCCACCCTCCTGTCCATGTTCCTGGGGTCTCCAACCTTGCTGCCGGCGCTGCTGCTGGCGCTCGCCCTCGATGCCGGGCTGGGCGATCCCGCCTGGCTGTGGCAGCGCATATCGCATCCCGTGGCGATGGCCGGATGGGCGATCGATCGGCTCGACAGCGCTCTCAACCGCGACGAGGCGCCGGATCTGCACCGGCGCATCGCCGGCGCTGCCGCGCTCTCGATCCTGATGGCGGCCAGCTTCGGCATCGGGCTGCTGATCCATGCGGTGCTGAATCAGATCGCCTGGGGTTGGCTGATCGAGGCCGCCCTGATGGCGACCCTGCTGGCGCAGAACAGCCTCTATCGTCATGTCGAGGCCGTCGCCCGGGCGCTCGCCGACGGCACCCTGGGGGAAGCCCGCGAAGCCGTCCGCCATATCGTCGGCCGAGATCCCGAGAGTCTCGACCGTCCCGCCGTGGCGCGGGCCGCGATCGAATCGCTGGCCGAGAATTTCGCCGATGGCGTGGTGGCGCCGCTGTTCTGGGGTCTGCTGTTCGGCCTGCCCGGCATGATGGCCTACAAGGCCGCCAACACCGCCGACAGCATGATCGGCCATCGCACCCAGCGGCACGAGGCCTTCGGCTGGGCTTCGGCGCGCTTCGACGATCTGCTCAACCTGGCGCCGGCCCGGCTTTCCGGGCTGCTGATCGCGCTGGCCTCCTTCCGGAGCTTCGGCGATTCCGTCAGGGTCATGCTCAAGGACGCCCCGCGCCATCGCTCGCCCAATGCGGGCTGGCCGGAGGCGGCCATGGCGGGCGCGCTCGAAATCGCGCTGGCCGGCCCGCGCACCTATTACGGCGGCCGCGTCGGCGACAGCCATTGGGTCAATGAGGAGGGGCGGCGCGAGCTCGGGCCCACCGACATCCGCAACGCGCTCGCCCTTTATCTGCGCGCCTGCCTGATCGAGGCGGCGCTGGTGGCCCTCCTCTGGGTCCTGGTGCGATAGAACTCGCTTCCACTCAGACGCCACGGGCGAGCTCCCAGATGCGATCGAGATCGACATGGGCGCCGATATGGACGGCCAGCGCATCCAGTGTCGCTTCGACCTCGGCTTCGAAATCGGGACCGAGCGCCACATTGCCGCCGACCAGCCGGCGCAAGAGCGCGCGGCGATAGCCGTCGGCGGCGAAGATGCCATGGAGGTAGCAGCCCATCACGCGGCCATCGGCCGAGACCGCGCCATCGGGCCGTCCGTCGAGATCGAGCATCGGGCGCCTGAGATCGGTTCCGTCGGTCGTGCCGACATGCATCTCATAGCCCTTGACCGCTTCGCCGGTGGAGCGCTCGCGGCCCGAGGCCTCGGTCAGGGTCTTGCTGCGACCGAGCTCCGTGTCGAGATCGAGCAACCCCAGCCCCTCCTCCTCGCCCGGCGGTCCCTCGATGCCATAGGGATCGGCGACCCGCCGCCCCAGCATCTGATAGCCGCCGCAGACGCCGATCACGCGCCCGCCGCGGCGGATATGCGACTTGAGATCGGTGTCCCAGCCCTCGGCCTTGAGCATGCGCAGATCGGCGATGGTGGATTTGGAGCCCGGCAGCACGATGAGATCGGCATTGCCCGGCAGGGCCTCGCCCGACGGCACGATCACGAGGCGCACCGAGGGCTCGGCGCGCAACGGATCGAGATCGTCGAAATTGGCAATGCGGTTGAGCATCGGCACCGCGACCGTGACGAAGGCGCCGGCCTCGCTGGCGCCATAGCGCGGCAGCACGACGGCGTCCTCCGCCGGCAGCTTCATCGCGCGCGGCCAGAAGGGCAGCAGGCCCAGGGCCGGCAGCCCGGTCCGCTCGGTGATGATCTTCATGCCCTCGGCGAAGAGCGTCGGATCGCCGCGGAATTTGTTGATGATGAAGCCCTTGATGCGCTCGCGTTCGGAGGGCGCCAGCAGGGCCGCGGTGCCCACCAGGCTCGCGATCACCCCACCACGATCGATATCGCCGATCAGCAGCACCGGGACATCCGCGGCCTCGGCGAACCCCATATTGGCGATATCGCCTTCGCGCAGATTGATCTCGGCCGGGCTCCCCGCCCCTTCGACCAGCACCAGATCCGCCTCCGCCGACAGCTTGCCGAAGCTCTCCAACACCGCCGGCATCAGGGTCGGCTTCAGCGCGTGATAATCGCGCGCATTGGCCTTGCCATAGATGCGGCCCTGCAGCACGACCTGCGCCCCGATCTCGCTCTGCGGCTTCAACAGCACCGGGTTCATATGCACGGACGGCTTCACCCCGCAGGCGCGCGCCTGCAGCGCCTGGGCCCGCCCGATCTCGCCGCCCTCTTCGGTCACGGCCGCATTGTTCGACATGTTCTGCGGCTTGAACGGCCGCACCTTCAGCCCCCGCTTGGTGAAGGCACGCGCCAGCCCCGCCGTCAGCAGCGACTTGCCGACGTCGGATCCCGTGCCCTGCAGCATGATGGCGGGGGTTTTCACAGAGGTCCCCCCTCCCTAACCCTCCCCCACAAGGGGGGAGGGGATAAGAAAACAGGCGCGAGCAGAGAAAGAAGAGTCCACGCCCCCTCCCCTTGCGGGAGGGGGTAGGGGGAGGGGGGCCGCGCCAAACTACTATCCCCTCCCCCCTTGTGGGGGAGGGTGAGGGAGGGGGGTGCAGCCGTCTCGATCCGCATCATCAGAACTCGATCCCCGCCTGCGCCTTCACCCCGTCGCGGAAGGGATGCTTTATCATCGTCATTTCTGTCACCAGGTCCGCGGCCTCGATCAGCGCGTCGGGCGCATTGCGTCCGGTCACCACCACATGCAGGTCGGGCCGCTTGCGCTTCAGCGTCTCCACCACCTCCGCCACCGGCAGATGGTCGTAGCGCAGGCAGATATTGAGCTCGTCCAGCAGCAGCATCTTGATCTCGGGATCGGCCATCTGCCGCTTCGCTTCGGCCCAGGCCGCCTCGGCGGCGCGGATGTCGCGCGCGCGGTCCTGCGTGTCCCAGGTGAAGCCCTCGCCCATGGCCTTGATGGTGACGAGATCGGGGAAACGCTCCAGCACGGTGCGCTCGCCCGTCTCCCATTTGCCCTTCACGAACTGGACCACGGCGCTCTTCATGCCATGGCCGACGCAGCGCATGACCATGCCGAAGGCGGCGCTCGACTTGCCCTTGCCCTTGCCGGTATGGACGATCAGAAGGCCTTTTTCGATGGTCTTGGTCGCCATCATCCGGTCGCGCGCTTCCTTGCGCTTGGCCGATTTCTCGTTCGCCTGCCGGATCGCATCGGTGTCTTCGGCGCCGCTCATGCCCTGCCCTCCCGGATCGCATCCAGCCGCGCATGCACGCTGTTGGCCCGCGGCTTCCATAGGCCGCGTTCGATCGCTTCGTTGAAACGTTCCGCCATCTCGCGGCCCGCGGCAGGATTGGCGTCGCGGATGAAGCCCGCCACCTGGTCGTCGACCAGATAGGCCTCGTAGAGCGCCTCGAAATGATGATCGCCGACGGCGCCGGTGGTCGCGGCGAAGGCGAAGAGGTAGTCGACCGTCGCCGCCATCTCGAAGGCGCCCTTATAGCCATGGCGCATGACGCCGGCGATCCATTTGGGATTGGCGGCCCGGCCGCGCACCACGCGCGCGATCTCTTCCTCGAGCCGGCGCACCTTCGGCGTCTCGGGACGCGAATGATCGTTGTGATAGACCACGGGCTTGCGGCCCGAAAATTCCTTCACCGCCGCCGCGAGCCCGCCCTCGAACTGGTAATAGTCGTCGCTGTCGAGCAGGTCATGCTCGCGATTGTCCTGGTTGTGCAGCACGCCCTCGATCTGCGACAGCCGCGTCTCGAACAGGCCATGCGCCGCCTCACCCTCGCTGCCGCTGCCATAGGCGTAGCCGCCCCAGGCGACATAGGCGCGGGCGAGATCGCCACTGTCGCGCCAGCCGCGCTCGTCGATGAGCGCCTGCAGGCCCGCGCCATAGGCGCCCGGCATGGAGCCGAAAATACGGAAGCCCGCGCGGCGATCGGCCGCTTCCGGCGTGGCGCCTTCGGCCAGGAGCCGGCTGCGCTCGGCCGCCACGCGCGCGGCCAGCGGATTCTCCGCCGGCGTCTCGTCGAGCGCCGCCACCGCGCGCGCCGCGCTGTCGATCAGATCGACCTGCGCCGGGAAAGCATCGCGGAAGAATCCCGAGATGCGGAAGGTCACATCGACACGCGGCCGGCCCAGAAGCGTGATCGGCAGCACCTCGAATCCGGCGATGCGCGCCGAGCCCGTATCCCAGCGCGGCCGCACGCCCATCAAGGCCAGGGCCTGTGCGATGTCGTCGCCGCCGGTGCGCATATTGGCAGTGCCCCAGGCCGAGAGCGCCAGGCTCGTCGGCCAGGCGCCATGTTCCTGCCGGTAACGCTCGATCAGCATCGAGGCCGATTTCCAACCGAGCTGCCAGGCGGCCGGGGTCGGCACGCAGCGCGTATCGACCGAATAGAAATTGCGGCCGGTCGGCAGAACCTCGAGCCGGCCCCGCGTCGGTGCGCCCGAGGGACCGGGCGCCACGAACCGGCCGTCGAGCCCTGCGAGCAGCGCGTCGGTCTCGGCCCGCCCGCAGGCCTCGACCTGCGGCGCCAGGGTCTCGCGCATGAAACCCAGCACGGCCCGTGTGCGAGCCCATTGCGGCGCCGGCTCGATCTCGCCCGCCACCAGCTTCAGCGCCAGCAGTTCCAGCCGCTCGACCGTGTCGCCCTGATGGCGCCAGGTCCCCGGTGCTTCGAGGATTGCGGGCCGCTCCCCCGTCCAGGCCTGGGCCCAATCCGCATCGAGGGGATCGAAGCCGTCGCCCAAGTCCAAATCCTTCGCCAGGGCGCGCAGGATCGACTGGTCGGCACCCTCGCCCTTGCCCCGCGGCACCCGCGCCAGCGCCACCAGCAGCGCATCGCGCAAGGTCCCGCTCGGGCTGCGGCCGAACACATGCAGGCCGTCGCGAATCTGCAGCTCCTTGATCTCGCAGAGATGGCTGTCGAGCTTGACCAGCGCGCTGTCGGCCGCTTCGTCGGCCGTGATGTTGCAATCCTTGTCGAGCCCGAGCCGGCGCGTGAGATCGAGGATCTGATCGCGCAGCAGTTTGCAGCGGCGGGGATCGAGGCCGGAGGCCTCGTAATATTCGTCGACCAGCCGCTCCAGCTCCTCCAGCTGGCCATAGCTCTCGGCCCGCGCCAGAGGCGGCGTCAGATGATCGAGGATGACGGCAGCACTGCGCCGCTTGGCCTGGCTGCCTTCGCCCGGATCGTTGACGATGAAGGGATAGAGCTGCGGCAGGGGTCCGAGCGTCGCCTCGGGCCAGCATTCTTCCGAAAGCGCCAGCGCCTTGCCCGGCAGCCATTCGAGATTGCCATGCTTGCCGACATGAACGACGGCATGGGCTTCGAAGCCACGCCGCAGCCAGCCATAGAAGGCGAGATAGCCATGGGGCGGCACCAGCGCCGGATCGTGATAGCTGGCAACCGGATCGATGTTGTAACCGCGCGCCGGCTGCACGGCGACGACGAGATTGCCTTCGATGAATCCGGGAAGATGGAAGACGCCATCGGCAAAGAAGGGATCGCGCTCCGGTGCGCCCCAGCGCGCGGTGACCGCCTCCTGCACCGCGCGGGGCAGGCTCTCGATGAATTTCCGATAATCGGCCAGCGACCAGCGGATCTGTGATTCGCCGCGAAGCCCGCTGTTGGTCGGGCCCTGCAGCAGCCGTGCCATCAGGCCGGCGCCGCCCTGCGGGTCGTCGCCGGTCGCATAGCCGGCCGCGGCCAGGGACCGGATCAGGCCCGCGGCACTCGCCGGCGTGTCGAGCCCGACACCGTTGCCGATGCGTCCGTCACGGTTGGGATAGTTGGCGAGAATGAGAGCCACCCGGCGCGAGACCGGCGCTGTGCGCCGCAGCCGCGCCCAGCCCGCGGCGAGATCGGCGACGAAGTCGAGCCGATCCTTCACCGGCCGCTGGGCGACGATGCCGCATTGGGTCGCCTCGTCGCGCCGCGCTTCGGCCTTGAAGGCGACGGCACGCGTCAGGATTCGTCCGTCGACCTCCGGCAGCGCCACATGCATGGCGATGTCGCGCGCGGCCAGCCCGTTTGTGCCCTCGCGCCATTCCGCCTCGCCGCCCGAGGACAGCACCACCTGGAACACCGGGCAATCGGCGCCGTCGAAGGGCGTCGCGGTACGGACGGCGCCCGGTTGCGACAGGGCGAAGGCGGTCGCATTCAGGATCACGTCGGGCTTCGCCTCGGCCGCGAGCTTCTCGATCAGGCCGGCCGCCAAGGCATCCTTCAGGCTCGCCACATGCACCGGCAACGCCTCGAGTCCGGCGCGATCCAGCGCCTCGATCAGCCCGTTGATGGCCTCGAGTTGTCCCGCCTGCAACAACGCACGATAGAACACGATGAGAGCCAGGGGCCGCGCACCCCGCCACTGCGCCCGCAGATCCTCCAGGCCGGGCTCGGTCAGGCCCGGCCAGTAGAGCCCGGCCTTCAGCAGCGGCTTGGGCTCGCGCCAGGGGCGCACATCAGTCGATGAGGCCCGCGGCATAATCCAACATCTGGACGGCGTTCTCGACGCCGCCCTCGACCAGATAGCGCCAGAGCCGATCGAGGGCTTCGGCCGGCAGGGTCGAGCGGCGCGCCAGCTCGGGATCGGGCTTGTCGTCGCCCGGCAGGAAGGCAAGCGCGATGCCGCGCTCGCGCGCCAGCCCCGACAATTGCTCGACGCCGTAGGGCCAGTAGCGCTCGCCGCCCAGCAGCCGGACGATCACGAGGCGCGCCTGGGACAGCGTGTTCTCGAGATAGAGATCGACCGACATGTTGTGGCCGAGGAACAGCAGATTGGCGAGACGCAAGGTAGGTCCGCCCGGCCCCTGCAAGCGATGCGCTTCGGCCAGACAGGCGAGCTCGGTGTCGGCCGCCGACAGCAGGACGATCTCGCCCGGCGTCTGCAGCAGATCGATCGCCGACATGCCGTCGGCGATTGTTCCGGGACGTGCGGCGAGAAGATGCATGATGCGTCGCGGACCCCGCCCGGCTCTCGGATCAGCCAGCGCCGAGCGCGGCCGCGATCGCGGCGCGGTCGAGCCCTTTGAGCCCGATCACCACGAGCCGGCTGTCGCGCGCCTCGTCGGCAGCCCAGGGCCGGTCGTAATAATGCTGCAGCCGCGCACCCACGCCCTGCAGCAGCAGGCGCATCTCCTTGCCGCCGACGGCGAGGAAGCCTTTGACGCGCAGGATGTCGTGCCGCTCGATCACCGGCTTCAGGCGCGCGAGCAGCTCCTCGGGGGTGCGCAGCATCGGCAGGGTCAGGGAGAAGCTCTCGAAATCGTCGTGATCGTGATCCTCGCCCTCGAGCTCGTGATGCGAGGGCCGCGACGCCAGGTCGTCCTCGGCCGCGGCCTCGATGCCGAGCAGCGTCCTGGCATCGATGCGCCCGAAGCTCGCCGGCAGGATCTTCACCGCACGCCCCAACTCGGCATTGATCGCCGCCTCCGCCTGGGCACGTGTCGAGGCGTCCATGAGATCGATCTTGTTCAGCACCACCAGATCGGCGCAGGCGATCTGGTCCTCGAACACCTCCGCCAGCGGGCTCTCGTGATCGAGCGCCGCGTCGGCCGCGCGCTGCCGGTCGACTGCGGCCGGATTCTCGGCGAAGCGCCCCGCCGCCACGGCCGGCCCGTCCACCACCGCGATCACGCCGTCGACCGTGACGCGCGCGCGCACTTCCGGCCAGGCGAAGGCCTTCACCAGCGGCTTGGGCAGCGCCAGGCCCGAGGTTTCGATCACGATATGCTCGGGCGGATTCGGGCGGTCCAGCAGCGCTTCGATGGTGGGCAGGAAATCGTCGGCGACGGTGCAGCAGATGCAGCCATTGGCCAGCTCGACGATGTTCTCCTCGGGACAACCCTCGATCGCGCAGGCCTTGAGGATGCCGCCATCGACACCGAGCTCGCCGAACTCGTTGATGACCAGCGCCAGCCGGCGCCCATGCGCCGACTTGATCAGGTTCTGGATCAGCGTGGTCTTCCCGGCACCGAGAAATCCGGTGACGATGGTGGCGGGAATGCGCGCCCGACTTGTCGAAAGGGGGGCCGGCTTGACGATCATTTCGGCAGTTCTCCCTTGAGGGCCAGCGGCAGCCCGGCGGCGATGAAGATCACGCGGTCGGCGACGGCGGCGACATGCTGATGGAGGCGACCGGCATGGTCGCGAAAGGCGCGGGCGAGTCCGTTCTCCGGCACGATGCCGAGCCCCACCTCGTTCGATACCAGCACCACCGGCCCGCCCGGCCGCCGGATCGCGGCGCAAAGCGCTTCGGTCGCGCCATCGATGTCGCGCTCCTGCGCCATCAGGTTGCTGAGCCAGAGGGTCAGGCAATCGACCAGCAAGGCGCCGGTTTCGCTTCGGATGGCCGCGGGCAGGTCGAGGGGCGCCTCGCGCGTCATCCAGGCGGGCCCGCGCTGTTCGCGATGGCGGCGGATGCGCTCGACCATCTCGGCATCGCCGGCCTCGGCGGTCGCGATATAGGTGCGCGGGCTCGCATCGGCGAGCAGCGCTTCGGCATAGCGGCTCTTGCCCGAACGCGCGCCGCCCAGCAGGAGGACGCTGCCGGTGAGGCTCAGGCCGGACGATGACGATTGAAGCCCTGCAGAAACGCGCATCAGGCCTCCCCTCCCTCCGAGGATCGGTGTTCTGGATCGGCCGAGCAGGTTTCCTGGCTCGCGGGTTGTCGGCCGACGGCGCCTTCCCAGCTCCCGACATCGGGAACCAGTGGCTTTACATGCCGTCGGGCCTCGCCGCTCACAGTTGCGGGGGCAGCGCCGGAATTGACCGGCTTCCCTGGCTTGGACCGGGGCCGAACCTACAGGAACCGTCCCCTCAAGGCCAGCGCCGAACCCCGAGGTCCGCGGAGCGGCGCAGGATTTGGACGGCAGCGCCGTGGACGCTTTGACGCAGCACCCCGAACCGGTGGCAGAGCGGACTTATGACGGGATTTTCCCGCTTTGTTCCGGGACGCGGCTGGAAAGGAATGGAACGGCAAGGCCTCAGCGGTCGAGCATCAGTCCGGCGACTGAATGGCTGCCCCGCTCGAACGCGATTCGGCCCTGCCCAGGCGGGACCGCCGGTCATCCCCCCGCGGTCCCGCCGCCTCCCTTCAATCGAACGGCTGACCCGAGGGTGCGCCGTCGCGCCGCATCGGGAATTGGGATGAAATCGCCCTGCTCGACATGACCTTGCGGCAATCAGGGCTTCGGGCACGTCCGCTCCCTTGCGACCCCGGTAAACCTCGCCACGTCTCGCCGTGGGAGCCAGCTTTCTATCGAGGCTCCGATCCCAACAAACGAGGTTCATCATGATCCGCTCATCGACTCTTTTCCGTGCGTTTGCCTTCGCCCTCCTGTTCGGCCTCGCCGGCGCGAACGTTGCCATGGCCGCCAATGCCAGCAGCGACAAGCCCGCCAAGGAGCAGGCCGGGGCGTCCGACCAGCATGAAGCCAAGACCACGACCAAGGCCGCGACGTCCGATCCGATCGCCTGCACCGAGTCCACGCAGGACTGCGCCGCTCATTGATCGCCTGCTGAAGAACTCCGCGACGGGACCGACCAGACGCAACCCTGTCGGTCCTGTCCGCGGGAGATCGAAGTCTTTCGTCCAACATGACCTCGCCGTGAAATGGAGGACAGAAAGGCCGAATTGCCTTGAGCCTTCGGTCCGGTCCGCCATCTCTCAGGGGGGCACATCAAACCGCCGGAATTCCGGCGATCACAATTGAGGTCCATCATGACCAAATCATCGACGCTGCTTCCCGCCCTCGTCGTTCTCTTCGGCCTCGCTGGCGCAAGCCTCGCCATGGCGGACGATGCGAGCTCCACCAAGACGACATCGACCTCCGTGAACAAGACCACGGACAAGGCGACCTCCGAGTCCAACTCCTGCGACACCGCTCCGATGTACGAGCGGCCCTCCTACTGCCACCCCCGCGGCGGCTGAGCGTGACGATAGGGAATCGTTCCCGCTCTTCATGGCCACAGCATGAAATGGAAGACAGGCAGGTGAGTTCGTCTTGAGCCTTGCTCTTACCTGCCGATCTTCTATGAGGCGAGCAAGTCTCGCCGAAGTGCCGGTGGCAACAATCGAGGTCTATGATGTTTCGTGCATCAACGCTGATACCCGCTTTCCTGCTGACCGCCGGACTGGCGATTTCCAGCTATGCGATGGCCCAGCCATCGAACGACAGCTTGGCATCGCTCGGTCACACCACGATCGCCGTCGCCTCCAACGACTGCGTCGGCAATAGCCAGCCCGACCCGCAGGATTGCTATCCGCCCAATCGTCTGGGCAAGCATGCTTTGTCGTCGAAGCACGCCGCGTGACGAAGTAATCCCCTGAAGAGCCGCATCGTCGGGCGTCGCCCGACGGAACGCGGTTTCTTAAGGTTAAGAACGGGACTGCCCGGCACTCCACCGGCAGTCCCGTTTTTGTTGCTTTTCAGGGGCTTCACTTAAATAAGGCGAAATCTTGTCGGGAACGGCGCAGGGCTTGCGGCTCTGCCCCGTGAATAGGTCCAGATACCGGTTGTTGGTAAGGAGAACCTCCTCGGTGGTCGCGGTTTCCTATTTTGTTCCGGCGATTGACTATCGGCCTTGCGGGTGAGCGACTTTGTCCGCCCAATCGCGAGCCGCCGTCATCCCCTGGCGCGTTGAGTCTGTTCCAGACGCCGATGATGACGGCCTTGCCACAACCGGAGAATCGATGGACCCGGCCGAGGACGAAGAACTGATGCTGGCGAGCGGGCGCGGCGATCGTGCCGCCTTCGCGAAGCTGGTCCGCAACCATCTGGGACGCTCGAACGCGATCGCCGTGCGCATGCTCGGCAGCGCGGCCGAGGCTGAAGAGGTGGTGCAGGAGGCCTTTCTGCGGGTCTGGCAGAAGGCGCCCACTTGGCGGAAGGACGGCGGTGCGCGCGTATCGACCTGGCTGGCGCGCGTGATCGTCAATCTCTGTATCGACCGGCGCCGGCGGGCGCGGTCCGTACCGTTGGAGGAAGTGCCCGAAATGGCCGATAGCGCACCCGGCGCCGACGACGTCCTGGCCCTGGAAGAACGTCGCCAGCGCGTCGCGACGGCGCTGGCCGAATTGCCCGACCGCCAGCGGGCAGCGGTGGTGTTGAGCTACTACGAAGGACTGAGCAATGCGGAAGTGGCCGGCGCGCTGGAAATCAGCGTCGGCGCCGTGGAATCGCTGCTGGTGCGGGCGCGCCGCAGCCTCGCCGGGTTGCTTGCCGATCTGGCCCGGACGGAAGGAGTCGTGACATGAATGCAAAACGCCTCGAGCAGATCCTCGCGGCCTATGGCGCCAAGTCGGAGCGCTGGCCGGAGGCGGAACGCCCCGACGCATTGGCGTTGCTGGCGCGCGACGCCGGGGCCCAGCAAATGCTGCGCGACGCGCGCCGGCTCGACGGTCTGCTCGACAGTCTGCCGGCATCGGAACCCACGCTCGATGCCTCGAGCCTGGCCGCGCGCTTGAGCGAGCGCCCGCAGGAAACGGCCGAGGTTCGATCGCTGGCCGCATCGGGCCCTCGCTGGTGGATCCCCTTCATCATGCCGAACCTCATCGGTCTCGCCGCCGCGGCGGTCGCCGGATTCTGGATCGGTTGGACCAACCCCGGCACCGATAACACGCAGGTTGCGGAACTCGTGCCCTATGTCGCCGACATGAACGGCGAGGAGAATTTGCCATGGTAGATTTCCTGAAGCGCAACGCCAATTGGATCGCGGTCGCGTTGCTCGTCTCGCTCGGCGCCAATCTCTTTCTCGGCGGCATGATGGCCGGCCGGATCCTGCATCACGGCTTTGGCGGCCCCCGCATGGAAATGATGGGCGGCGCGGGCCAGGTGAACTGGATCGTGAAGCGCATCGCGGAAGATCTGCCCCAGGCGCAGCAGGACGTGTTTCGCGACGCGATGAACGCACGCAAGGATCAGCTGATCGCCATGGGCAAGGCGTTGCGCGACGCGCGCGAGGCGGTCAAGGCGGCGATCGAGAAGAAGCCCTTCGACCGCGCGGCCTATGACAGCGCCGCGACCGCGATGAGCCAGCGCCAGACCGCGTTCAGCGCCGAGCTCGCCGACGCGGTCGGCAACTCCATGGAACTGGCCGCCGGAAAACCGGCCGGGAACTAGCTTCCGAACCGGGGCCCGCAGTGCCGCGGGCCCGTCGCGTCTTTCCCGGTTGCGCCGGCATCGGACCGTAAGGACGGACTGACCGCAAGTTGAAGGGCCGGCGCCCTTCCGGCGCCGCCCCTTCCGCTCCTCAGCGTGCCGTCAGGCGGCGGGGCTCGCCCTTGCCTTCGTCGATCACCAGGGGGAAGCGAACCCGAACCAGCAATCCCGGCGCATTGTCGCCAAGCTCGAGCTCGGCGTTGTGAAGATGCGCGATCGCCTTGACCAGCGGCAGCCCCAGTCCGATCCCGGGCGTGGTCCGGCTCTCGTCGAGCCGCACGAAACGCTCGAGCACCCGCTCCCGGTCCTTCTCCGGAATGCCGGCGCCGCGATCCGCGACGACGAGTTCGGGCTTGCCGTCCGCGCGGCTGACGCCGATATCGATCCGGCCGCCATCGGCGCCATATTTGATCGCGTTGTCGAGCAGATTGGCCAGCACCTGGAACAGCAGCTGCCGGTCGCCCTCGACCGTCGCCGGTTCCTCGACCGTCAAAGAGAGGCTCACGCCCCGCTCCTCGGCCACGGGCTCATAGAGCTCGACCACGTCGCGCGCGAGCCCTCCCAGCTCCACCGGCTGGCGTTCGATGCGCGACGCGCCCGCTTCCGCGTCGGCGATCGCCAGCAGCGCCGAAAAAGTGCGCAGAAGCTGGTCCAATTCGCCGATGGCGCGTTCGATGGCCTGCCGCCGCTCGTCCTCCGAGGCGTCGGCCAGCGCCAGCTCGAGCCCGTTCTTGAGCCGCGACAGGGGCGTGCGCAGATCATGGGCGATATTGTCGGTCACCGTGCGGATGCCGGCCAGAAGCCGCTGAATATCGTCCAGCATGGCATTGAGGTTCTGGGACAGCCGGTCGAACTCGTCGCCGCTGCCCGACACCGCCATGCGATGCTCGACCTCGCCCGCCCGGATGCGGTCGGTCGAGCGGTTGATCTGCTCGATGCGGCCGAGGAAATTGCGGCTGGCAATGAACCCGACCGCGAGACCGAGACCGACGGTGACGGCGATGCCCCAGAGGCTGGCATTGATCAGCGCCGATTGCAGCCGGGCTTCGGTGCTCATGTCCTGCCCGACCAGCAGGTGGTAGTTGTCCGGCAGGAGCACATGGATGGCGCGCGCGCCCAGCACCTTGCGCTGACCCGCCACGTTGCGTTCGATCGTGAAGTCCAGCCAGGGGCCCTCATGCTCCCCGGCCGACGGCCAATCGGTGAGATTGCCGGCGAGCGGCGTGAAGGTCGGGCCCGCCAGCAGATAGATTCCGTCGCCGACGCGGTCCGGCCGCACCCGCTCGGCGATGACAAGGCTCAGGCCCCCCGGCCCGAACCGGCGGAACTGTTCCGCCAGCAGATTGGCTTCGGCCAGAACCGTCTCGCGCCGTTCGCGCGCGAGCATGAACTCCATGGTCCAGAACGTCACTCCGGCCAGCGAGATCGCCGAGACGCTGAACAGCGCCGCGTAGGTCAGCGCCAGCCGGAAGGTGCTGGTTGCGAGGAACCTAGTGGTTCCCGCCTGACATAAGAATCCGGCTTGGGATTCCCTTTGTGGCGTGCGCATGCAAGTCTGGCGCATGCGCACAGGAATATCGTTCACCGTTTCGCCGACCGATCGCGCCCGCCTGTCGGCGCTGGTCAGGGATCGCAACGCGCCGCAGAAGCACGTCTGGCGCGCCGAGATCGTGCTTTTGTCCGCCGAGGGTGTCGGCACCGTCGAGATCATGCGCCGGACCGGCAAGTCGAAGACCTGCGTGTGGCGCTGGCAGGAGCGCTTCGCTGCGGAAGGCTACGAGGGACTGCTGCGCGACAAGACACGGCCGTCGCGCATTCCGCCGCTCGGCCCCGAGGTCGCCGAGCGTGTGGTGGCGCTCACCCTTGCCGATCCGCCGGGCGAGACGACGCACTGGACCGCCGACATGATGGCAAAGGAAGCCGGCATCAGCGCCAGCGCCGTCAGGCGCATCTGGAAGGCGCATGGCCTCGCACCCCACCGCTGGCGCCAGTTCAAGCTCTCCAACGATCCGAAATTCGTCGACAAGCTGCGCGACGTCGTCGGCCTCTATGTCGATCCGCCGGCCCACGCCATCGTGCTGTCGGTCGACGAGAAGAGCCAAATCCAGGCGCTCGACCGGACCCAGCCCGGCCTGCCGATGAAGAAGGGGCGGCTCGGCACGATGACGCACGACTACAAGCGCAACGGCACCACCACCCTGTTCGCCGCCCTCAACGTGATCGACGGCACCGTCATCGGCAGGAACATGCAGCGCCATCGCCATCAGGAGTTCATCCGCTTCCTCAATGCCATCAACGCCGAGGTTCCCGCCGGCAAGGCCGTGCACGTCATCCTCGACAACTATGCCCCCCACAAGCACCCCAACGTGCGCGCCTGGCTCGACCGCCACGAGCGCTTCACCTTCCACTTCACGCCGACCTCGTGCTCCTGGCTCAACGCGGTCGAAGGCTTCTTCGCCAAGCTGTCGAAGCGGCGCCTCAAACGCGGCGTTTTCCACTCCGTCGTCGATCTCCAGGCCGCCATCAACCGCTTCCTCGCCGAGCACAACAAGCAGCCCAAGCCCTTCACCTGGACCGCCGATCCCGACAAAATCATCGCCGCCGTCAAGCGCGGGCACCAAGTGTTAGACTCCAT
>CAVOLB010000089.1:0-69265 GCA_963696655.1 uncultured Alphaproteobacteria bacterium | reverse complement strand
TATGTACATCTGCTGGACGAGTACGTATTGCTATACCCAGATCGATCTCTCGGCCGACAAGCCGGCGGCCCTTCTGGCCCTTTTCGGCGTCGACGGTCCGACCGCGGCCAAGCTCGGCGCGCTGGCGATCAAGGGCACGCTGAAGGGCGGCGCAGACGACATGGCGCTCAACCTGGCCCTGGGCGGGCTCGGCGGCAGCGCCACGCTCCAGGGCGGCATCAAGCCGATGGCGACGCCGCCCAGCTTCAACCTGGTCATGACCGCCAACCATCCCGAGCTGCGCCAGCTCGCGGCCGCCTTCGCGCCGGATGCGGCGCCCGGCAACAACAGCCTCGGGCCGCTCAGCCTCTCGGCCACGGCGACGGGCACGACCGAGAACGCCAAGGTCACCGATCTCTCGCTCAAGATGGGCCCCAGCGATCTCGCCGGTACGGCGGAATATGCAGCGCCGCCGGGCGGGCGCCCGATGCTGACGGCCAACCTCACCAGCACGATGTTCGACGTCTCGCCCTTCGTGCCGGCCTCGGCGGGCAACGGCAACTCGAAGAAGAATACGCCCGCGGGCGATCGCTGGTCGAAGGAACCGCTCGATCTCTCGGCGCTCGATACCATGGATGCCGACGTCACGGCCAAGGCGCAGCATTTCGTGATGAATGACACCAAGATCGACAATCTCGATGCGCATCTGGTGCTCAAGAACGGCACCCTCGTCATCGACAAATTCACCGGCAACACCTTCGGCGGCGCCGTCGATCTGGCGGGCACGCTCGCCAGCCGCGGCACGCCGACCTTCCAGGGGCGCTTTGCCGGGACCAATCTCAGCAGCAGCCAGTTGATGGGGTCAGGCCTGCTCGCCGACCGGATCACAGGGCCGGTCACGGTCACGACCGACCTCAATGCCGCCGGCGCTTCCATGAACGAGCTGGTGAGCAGCCTCAACGGCAACGGCAACCTCAACGGCAATATCACCGTCCTGAGCAAGATCGAGCAGCAGGTGGGCTCGGTCGGCCTCAATCTCCTGGGCTCGCTCGCCCAGCAGAAGCTCGGCGGCGTGGGCACGCAGATCCAGGGCCTGACCCAGGTGGCGGACACCGCCTATCGCGCCTTCACCGGCGTGCCGAACAGCCTCACCGGCGACTTCCTGATCCGGGACGGCAAGGTGACGACCGACAATCTGGCGCTCGCCAACGCCAATGCGCGGGCGCTGGCACAAGGCGCGGCCGACCTGCCGGATTGGACGATCGATTTCCTGGCCACGGTGTTCCGGGCGCCGGACCTCAATCAGCCCTTCCTCCAGCTCAATCTGAACGGGTTGCTCGACGCGCCCAACACCAAGTTCAAGGCCTTCCAGGGCACCAATGCGAGCGCACCGGCCGCCAGCGATCTGCTGCAGCAGGTCCTCCCCAGCGGCACCGGCAATAACGGCACGCAGAAGCCCGCGACCATCTGGCAGCAGATCCTGCCGGGGGTGCTGGGCACCGGCGGCGGCGGATCGGGAACCGGCACGCCGGCGGCCGTGCCCAGCAGCAACGAGCCCGGCGCCGGCGGCGTCAACGCCGCACCCGTCACGACCGCGCCTTCGGTGACCACGCCTTCGGTCACGACCACGCCGCCCGCCAATGACAATACAAGCACGAGCACGGAGCCGGGGGCTGCCGGCGCCACCGGAACGCCGCCGGCGCCGGCGACCGATATCGCCCCGGCCCAGCCCGAGAGCACGGCCCCGGAGCCCAGCAGCGAGCCGGGGGCGGGCGGTGTCGGTGGCGGCAGCACGCAGAACAATCTCCAGCCCACGCAGCCGAGCGGGGGCCTCAACAACCTGCTGCAGGGGATCCTCAAGCAGCAGAATCAGCAGCAATAGCCGTTCGATCTAGGCCGAGGTCGGGGGCCGGCGCCATGCCGGCCCCTTTTTCATGGCGGAGTCTTGACCTTGCCCCAGGGGGAAGCCCCATCTCGGAGCCATCGATCATCCGGGAAGGAGCGAGGACCATGTTGAGATTCAAAGTCGAGGGCATGAGTTGCGGCCATTGCGCCGGCACCGTCCGCCATGCGCTGTCGCGGCTGGCGCCGGAAAGCGCCATCACGGTCGATCTGGACCGTGGCGAGGTGTCGCTCGCGGCCGATCTCGACCCGGCCTCGGCGCTGGCGGCGATGAAGGCCGCGGGCTACGACGCGGCTGTCATCTGAGCGGCCGGCTCGGCGGCATGTTCCCAGTTTCACGGCGCGATTTTCTCCGCGGCACGGGCATGGCCGCGCTGGGGACGATTCTGCCCCTGGCGCCATCCCGGGCGGCGGGCGGCGATCTCGTCACCCTCCGCGCCGAGACACGCCAGCTCGAGATCGACGGTCGCGCGGCAACCGTCTTCGGGCTTGGCCAGCGCGACGGACGTCCGGGCCTGATCGCGAAAGTCGGCGAGGATTTCGCCGTGCGCCTCGAGAACGCCCTGACCGTGCCGACCTCGGTTCATTGGCATGGCTTGACGCCGCCCTGGCGGCAGGATGGCGTGTCCGGCGTGTCGCAGGATCCGCTGCCGCCCGGCGCATCGCAGGATTATCGCTTTCCCCTGACGCGTGCCGGCAGCTTCTGGATGCATTCGCATGAAGGCCTGCAGGAGCAGCTGCTCCTGGCGGCGCCTTTGATCGTCGAAGAGGCTTCGCCGCACGACGAGCAGGACGTCGTGGTGATGCTGCATGATTTTTCCTTTCGCGCGCCCGACGAGATCCTGGCCACGCTGAAAGCATCGCCTGCCATGAGCGGCCATGACATGACCATGCCGGGCATGAGCGGCGCCATGATGGACGGGATGACGATGTCGGGCGGCGGCATGGCGATGGACGCCAACGACGTCGAGTTTGACGCTTATCTCGCCAACGACCGGACCCTGGACGATCCGGAGCAGGTCGTGGTCGAGCGTGGCGGGCGGGTGCACCTGCGTATCATCAATGCGGCGGCCGCGACCGGCTTTACGGTCGATCTGGGCTCCCTCGACGGCAGCCTGATCGCCGTCGATGGAATCCCGATCGTCCCCGTCACCGGACGGCGCTTTCCGATCGCGATCGCGCAGCGTCTCGATATCCGCCTGACCCTGCCGACGGACGGCGCCGCGGTGCCGATCCTGGCCCTGCGGGAGGGCGCGCCCCAGCGCACCGGCATCCTGCTCTGTCCGCCGGGCGCTGCGGTCAGGGCGATTTCATCGCAGGGCGATTCGGCGGGGCCCCGTCTCGACCTCGCGCTCGAACGGAACCTGCGGAGCCTGGAACCGCTGGCGCCGCGTCCGGTCGATCGCGCCCTGACGCTGGCTCTGACCGGCGGCATGGCCGGCTATCGCTGGGGGCTCGAGGCCTCGAGCGGGCCGGGGCCCTTGCCGGCCAAGGCCGGCGAGCGGATCGAGATCGCCATGGTCAACCGGACCATGATGGCGCATCCGATGCATCTGCATGGCCACAGCTTCCAGGTCGTCGCGATCGACGGCCAGCGCATGGCGGGGGCGCTTCGCGACACCGTGCTGGTGCCGCCGGGCAAGACGGTCACGATCGCCTTCGACGCGAACAATCCCGGCCACTGGGCCTTCCACTGCCATCTGCTCTACCACATGGTGGCGGGCATGATGACCACGCTGGCCTATGAGGGCGTGACCTAGGGGCCGGGCGCGCTCTGCTCGAGCACGAAGACGCGCACCGCGCTCGAGAGATTGCCGGCGGGCTCGCCGCGTTCCGCGCGTGCGGAATTGATCGCTTCGATCAGCGCGCCCACCGACAGGCCGCGTCTGGCCGCGATCGCCTGCAGGCGATGCCAGAAGGCGTCCTCCAGGGACAGGCTGGTGCGATGGCCGGCGATGGTGATCGAATGCTTGCGCAGCGTGCTGCCCGCCGGATCGCCGCCGCCCAAGGCCATGGCGCGCCGGCCGGTCTCAGCGCGGTCCCAGCATGTCCTGCGGTCGCAGGATCTTGTCGAACTGCTCGCCGGTCAGGAGCTTCAGCGCGACGACGGCCTCGCGCAGGCTGGTGCCTTCGGCATGGGCCTTCTTCGCGACCTTGGCCGCGTTGTCGTAGCCGATATGCGGGTTGAGCGCCGTCACCAGCATCAGCGACTGCTCGAGCTGCTGCTGGATGCGGGCCTTGTTGGCGGTGATGCCGACCACGCAATTGTCGGCGAAGCTGCGGCAGGCATCGGCGATCAACTGACCGGACTGCAGCAGATTGTGGATGATGACCGGCTTGAACACGTTGAGCTCGAGATGGCCGTTGCTGCCCGCGACCGTGATGGCGACATTGTTGCCCATCACCTGGCAGGCGACCATGGTGAGCGCCTCGGCCTGGGTCGGGTTGACCTTGCCCGGCATGATCGATGAGCCGGGCTCGTTCTCCGGCAGATGGATCTCGCCGATGCCGGAGCGGGGACCCGAGCCCAGCAGCCGTATGTCGTTCGCGATCTTCATCAGCGAGCAGGCCAGCACGTTGTAGGCGCCGGAGAGCTCGACCAGCGCGTCATGCGCCGCCAGGGCCTCGAACTTGTTCTTCGCCGAGGTGAAGGGCAGCCCGGTCAGCGTCTTGAGCTCCTCGACGAAGGCCTTGTCGAAGCCCTTCGCCGCGTTGAGGCCGGTGCCGACCGCGGTGCCGCCCTGCGCCACCTGGTAGACGCGGGGCAGGCAGGCCTTCACCCGGTCGATGCCGTTGCGGATCTGCTGCGCATAGCCGCCGAATTCCTGGCCGAGCGTCACCGGTGTCGCATCCTGGAGATGGGTGCGGCCGATCTTGATGATCTTGGCGAATTCCTTGGACTTGGCTTCGAGCGCGCCGGCGAGATGATCGAGCGCCGGCAGCACCGCGTCCTGGACCTGGCGCGCGGCGGCGATATGCATCGCGGTCGGGAAGCTGTCGTTCGAGGACTGGCCGTAATTGACCTGGTCGTTCGGATGGATCGGCTTCTTGTCGCCGCGCTTGCCGCCCAGCATCTCATTGGCGCGGTTGGCGATGACCTCGTTGGCATTCATGTTGGTCTGGGTCCCGGAGCCGGTCTGCCAGACCACCAGCGGGAAATGATCGTCGAGCTTGCCGCCGGCGACCTCGCCGGCGGCCTCGACGATGGCCCTGCCGAGCTTCTTGTCGAGCTTGCCGAGCTTCATGTTGGCCTGCGCCGCCGCCTGCTTCAGCAGCCCATAGGCATGAATCAGCAGGGTCGGCATGCGCTGGCCGCCGATGCGGAAATTCTCGAGCGAGCGCTGGGTCTGAGCCCCCCACAGCCGGTCGTCGGGCACCGCCACATTGCCCATCGAATCGCTTTCCATGCGGGTCTTGGTCGTCATGCGTCGCTCCTTGAAAGAATTCTCGGCGGGACCGGGCCCGGGCCGTCTCCATGCCGGCACTCTTCTAGCGGCAATCGGGGTTAGGGAAAAGAAGGCGCTCATAATCCCTTCCCCCCAGGCGAGCTTCGCTCGCGACTCTTCAAGTTTGCCGGCGAAGCCGGCGGGCGGGGGAAGGTTAGGAAGGGGGGTGATCGAAGGTCGCGATCTTCGCTCCACCCCCTCCCTTACCCTCCCCCATCAAGGGGGAGGGGATAACAGTTTGGTTATCGCCTGCCGCGCGTCGCTTTCTTCTTCGCGGCCGCCTTCGGACGCGGCGCCTTCGCTTTCCCCGTGGCGATCGCGGCGGCCCGGGATTTGAGCGCCCAGGCGCGCAATTCCTCGCCATCCTCGATGATCTCGTCGGGCAGCCGCCAGAAGGACAGCGCCACCTCCCGTCCCATCCGCGCATAGGTGAAGGGCTCGGAGCCGGCGGCTTCGAAGTCGGGCCGGTTGCGCGCGTCGACCTTCAGATAGAGCACATCCTCGTCCAGGATCCCGATCATCAGCCCGTCGAGGAACAGGCCCGCCCCGCCGAACATGCGGCGCAGGCTGACCTGGCCCAGGGATGCGAGCTCGTCGAGGAGATAGGTGCCGTAGCCGCTGCTCATGCGTCCTTGTCACGAATTCGATGTCGATCCGAAAGCCAGAGAAAGGGCGCGCGCAGCGCGTGTCGTGCCGCGATCAGCGCCATGACGATCGCCGCGTCGGCCCTGCCGCCATAATAGCGGCGAAAATAAATCCGGAAACTCGCCAGCTTGTGACGCTCGACCGTCAGGGACGCCGCGTCCGACGAGCCGCCTTCATGCTCCACCGCGATCCGCGGCAGGAACCAGACCTTGCCGCCGCGCTCGCGCAGCCGCCAGCAGAGATCGATATCCTCGACATGCAGGAAATAGCCCTCGTCGAATCCGCCGAGCGCGCGGAAGTCGGCGGCCGGGATCAGGAGACAGGCGCCGCTGACCGTCGGCAGCTCGACCGGGCCCGGTGGCAGCGGCTGCCGGTGACGGTTGAAGCTGGCGAATCCCAGCGCGTCGCCCAGCGCGCTCAAGGGCGTCAGCTCACCGCGCCGGCCGCCGCGCCGCTCGACCCCGTCCGCGCCGACAAGCCGCGCGCCGGCGATCCAGGGCCCCGGCTTGCCTTGCATGGCGCCCAGCATGCCGGGGATGCCGCCCGCCATCAGAACGGCGTCGGGATTGAGGAACAGCAGGAGCTCGCCTCGAGCGGCGGCGGCGGCGCGATTGCAGCCGGCGGCGAAGCCCAGATTCCGCTCGCTGCGGATGAGACGAATCGCTCCGGCCGCCGCGCGCCGGTCGAGCTCGGCGCGAACGCCGGGTGGGTTGCCGTTGTCCAGCAGCAGGATCTCGCGCAAGCCCGTTTGGCCCGCCAGCGCGTCGAGCGCGCGCCACAGCACGGGGCCCGAGTGATAGCTCACCAGAATCGCGCTGACCGGGGGCTCGCTCATTGGCGAGCCTGGGATCGGCGGGCGGCGGGGCGCAGCGGCCGGAGCACCGGGCGCCGCCCGAGCAGCGCGAACGGCGACCAGCTGAAGGCGGCCGCGATGGCCCAGGGCGAGGCGCGCCGTTGGCGCTGGATCTCCTGCCGGCTGCGCCAGATCGGTCCGAGGCCGGCGAGGGCGGCCTTCAGGCCGCGCCAGCAGGGCGCCAGTTTTTCGCGGCTGCCGGGCCTCAGGCTGAGCAGCAGGAGCAAGGCGAGCGCGGCGAGATGCAATGGCAGCAGCGGCCAGAACAAGGGTCCCGGCATGTTCTTGACGAAGACCCAGCTGCGGTTGCGCCAGCCATGGAACAGGGTGAAATCGCTGCTGCGGCCGGTGGTGGCTGAGCCCGCATGATGCACCACCGCGTCGGCGACCTGGAGCGCGCGCTGGCCCTGAAGCCGCAGGCGAAAGGCGAGGTCGATATCCTCGACATAGCAGAAGAAGCGCTCGTCGAAGCCGCCAGCCGCGCGGAAATCCTCATGCCGATAGAGGGCCGCCGCGGCGCAGGGGCTGAAGACCTCGCCGCCCGGCGCGGGATCCGTCACCGCCTGGCCGAAGCCGCCGCGCCAGACGATCCCGCTCGCATGATAGACATCGCCCAGCCCGTCCCAGCGCGTTTCGTCGTCGAGCTGGATCTGGGTGGAGCCGAACATGGCGATGTCGGGATGGGCCCGCGTCGCGGCCATGAGGCGTTCGAGCCAGTCGGGGGCCGCGACCGCGTCGGGATTGAGCAGCGCGATCCAGGGCGCGCCCGTGGCGGCGGCACCGCGATTGTTGGCGGCGGCGAACCCCAGATTCCTGCCGGTGGCGAGGACGCGGAACGGCACCGACAGAGCGCCGAGGCCCAGCACGGCGCCATCGGTCGAGCCGTTATCGACAATGATCGTCTCGAAATCGGTCCAGCTTTGGCGGCGCAGGGCATCGATGCAACGGGCCAGATAGGCGCCCGCATTGAAGGCGACGATGATGACGCAGACGGCCGGATCGGAAGCGGGGAGGGCAGCGTTGCTCGTTTCGGACAAGCGGGGTGCGGCGGCCGCTTACTTTTTGCGGAAGGCGTCGAGCGTCACCACTTCGGCGCCCTTGGCATCGGCCGGGGCCGAGGCCGGACCCGGGGCAGGTGCCGGGACGCCCGCTCGCGGCTGCGGGGCGATGCTGCGCTCGGCCGAGGCCTCGTTGCCGTTGCCGGGGCGCGCCTCGAACTGCAGGCCGAACTTGCAGGAGGGGTCGGCGAAGGCGGTCAAGGCCGCGAAGGGGATGACCAGCCGCTCCTGCTGATTGTTGAAGCTCAGGGTGATGCGCAGGGTCTCGCGATCGACCTCCAGCCCCCAGAACTGGTGCTGGACGACGATCGTCATCTCCTTGGGATATTGCTGGCGCAGCCGGGTCGGGATGAGCACGTCCGGACGGTCGGTGCGGAAGGTGATGTAGAAATGATGCGCGCCCGGCAGGCCGCGTTCCGCGACCAGCGCCAGGGACCGCCGCACGACATCGCGCAGCGCCGTCTCGACCATTTCCTCGTAACGCAAGAAATCTTCGGCCATGCTCGCCGTCGTCCCCCTCAATCCCATCAGTCACGTCGCTGCTTCTTGTCTTATCCAGACCGGCAGCTTGAGCCAAGTGGGGGGCTTCTGTTGCCCGGTGCCCCCCGAACCGCGCTTACCTAGTTGTTAGGCAGCGAGAGCCAGACGAGTGTTGTCGTTGGCACTTCTGTGTTGGCCCGATAACGGCGGAACCATGCCGGGCAAAAACGTTAGCTTTACCACGCGCGTCGATCCTATTTCGCCCCCATGGAGCCGCTCCGGAAGGTCCCGCAAGGGACGATCTCGGAAGCGGCGAATTGGTGGAGGCGCCGGGTACCGCCCCCGGGTCCGCAACGCTTATTCCATAACGCGTTTATCGCCATAGTCGGTTTCCCGACACCCTCAATATAGGGTGCGCGAGGGCGAATCGGAAGGGTTGCTTATCGGGCTGGAACCGTCTCGATTCGCTGGGTTTTCCGAAGCGCGAGCCAGGATTTGCCTGGGCCCCGCCGCCGCTTGTGGCCGGCATCGCATCGAGCGGTTAGATTGCCTCCGCCAGCGGCCCGTCCCTTGGGCCGCAAGATTCGCGAAACAGGACCCAGCCCACCGCCATGGCGCTTACGCCCCAACAGCAAGCCGAAATCGACGCCCAGCGCAGTGCCAGCGCCACCACCCGGCGCCCGACCGTGCCGGCCCTCGAGGAGATCCTCTATCAGGCCCTGCCGGTGCTCGATCGCGGCTTCGTCCGCGTCATCGACTATATGGGCGACGATGCCGCCGTGGTTCAGGCGGCGCGCGTCTCCTATGGCCGCGGCACCAAGAAGGTCAGCGAGGATCGCGGGCTGATCCACTATCTGCTGCGCCACCGCCACTCGACCCCGTTCGAGATGTGCGAGATCAAGTTCCACGTCAAGCTGCCGATCTTCGTGGCGCGGCAATGGATCCGGCACCGCACCGCCAATGTGAACGAATATTCCGCGCGCTATTCGGTGCTCGACAACGAGTTCTACATCCCGGCGCCAGAGCAGCTCGCGGCCCAGTCGGTCGCCAATCGCCAGGGGCGGGGGGACGTGCTCGATGGCGCCGAGGCAGAGCGCGTGCTCACGCTGCTGCGCGAGGATGCAGCGCGGTCCTATGCCCATTACGAGGAGATGCTGAACGAGCGCGAGGATGGCAGCCGCCCCGACGAGAGCCGCCAGGGCCTCGCGCGCGAGCTGGCGCGGATGAACCTCTCGCTCAATTTCTATACGCAATGGTACTGGAAGACCGATCTCCACAACCTGCTGCATTTCCTGTCGCTGCGCGCCGATCCGCATGCGCAGTACGAGATTCGGGTCTATGCCGAGCGGATGCTGGATGTGGTGGCGAAGTGGCTGCCCATCACGCATGAGGCCTTCCTCCAGCACCGGCTCCATGCCGTGACGCTGTCGGCGGCCGCCATGGCCGCGGTCAAGCGGATGCTGGCGGGGGAGACCGTCACCGCCGAGAATAGCGGGCTGGGAAAACGCGAATGGGCCGAGCTTCAGGCTGAGCTGGCCCGGAAGGAACCCTGACGGCCTGACAACCCCCGCGAGACGCGGCCCTGCTGCCGACGTCGCGACATCGAGAAGGAGCGACCCTCATGTCGGACGATTCCCGCCTGTCGCCGGGCGATGATCCCTGGCAGATCCGCGACCAGGCGGGCCTGCGCGCCCTCTTCGGCGAGGTCGATGGCGGTGCCGCGCGCAAATCGATCCCGTTCCTGGATCGCCATTGCCGCAACTTCATCGGCCTCTCGCCCTTCCTCTGCCTCGGCACCTTCGGTGCCGATGGCCGCGCCGACGTCTCGCCGCGCGGCGATCAGCCGGGTTTCGTCCAGATCCTCGACGACCGCACGCTGGCGATCCCCGACCGGCCGGGCAACAACCGGCTCGACAGCCTGAGCAACATCGTCGGCAACCCGCGGGTGGGGATGATCTTCCTCATCCCGGGCTTCGAGGACACGCTGCGGGTCAACGGCAAGGCGGTGCTGACGCGCGATCCGGCGCTGCTGAGCGGCATGGCGGTCAACAACAAGGAACCCAAGGTCGCGATCAAGGTCGCGGTCGAGGAGGCCTTCCTCCACTGCGCCAAGGCTTTCAAGCGCTCGCGGCTCTGGGATCCGAGCGCGCAGGTCGATCGCAAGACCATGCCCAGCCTGGTGCGCATGATCATGGAGCAGATCGCGGAAGCCGAGACGCGCCAGCCGCCGAAGGTCGACGACGCCCTGGTCACGGCCTATGAGTGCGAGGTCGAGGAGGATTACCGCACGAATTTGTATTGAGCGACGTATCTCGCTCTGTCCCTTCCCCCGGAACGGGGGAAGGTTAGGAAGGGGGAAGACGCGATTTCAGATAGCGAGCAGCCCCCTCCTTAGTCCTCCCCCGAAGACGGGGGAGGAGACAATAACTCGCCGACCTCTCCCTAAAACTCGCTGACCTCCCCCTACTGAATCACGATCCGCGGTGCCGTGCGCTGGGCGCCGGCGAGCTTGGCCCAGACGCGCTCGGCGATGGCGCGGTAGGTCTTGGCGTGCGGGCTGTCGGGCTGCGACACCGTGATGGGATGGCCGCCGTCCGAGGTCTCGCGGATCGCCATGTCGAGCGGCAGCTCGCCGAGGAACTCCACGCCCAGCCGCTCAGCCTCGAGCCTGGCACCGCCATGGCTGAAGATGTCGCTGCGCTCGCCGCAATGGGGGCAGGTGAAATAGCTCATATTCTCGATGATGCCGAGGACCGGGACCTCCACTTTACGGAACATGTTGAGGCCCTTGCGCGCATCGAGGAGGGCGATGTCCTGCGGCGTCGAGACGATGATGGCGCCCGAGAGCGGCACCTGCTGCGCCATGGTGAGCTGCGCATCGCCCGTGCCGGGCGGCAGATCCGCCACCAGCACGTCGAGCTCGCCCCATTCGACATCGCGCAGCATCTGGTTGATGGCGCTCATCACCATCGGCCCGCGCCAGATCATCGGCGTCTCCTCCGGCACCATGAAGCCGATCGACATCACCTTGATGCCGTAATTCTCGAGCGGGTTGAGCCGCTTTCCGTCCGATGAGGTGGGTTTGCCGGAGATGCCCATCATGCGCGGCTGCGAAGGCCCGTAGATATCGGCATCGAGCAGCCCGACTCGCAGCCCAATCGATTTCAGCGCCAAGGCCAGATTGACCGCGGTGGTGGATTTGCCGACGCCGCCTTTGCCGCTGGCGACGGCCACGATATGGCGCACGCCGGCGACGGCGGCCTTTTGACCGGCCGCAGCCGGCGCGCCATGCGAATGACCGGCATGGGAATGGCCGGCTTGAGACGGTTGGGACTGTGGGGCAGCAGAGGCGGGACCGCCGCGATGGGCGGTCAGCACCGCCGTCACCGACAGGACCCCGGGCAGTGAATTCACCGCTTTTTCGGCCGCGCGGCGCAGCGGTTCCATCTGGGCGGCACGCTTGGGGTCGATCTCGATGGCAAAGCCGACATGGCCCTCCTTGACCACCACGCCGGAAATCATGCCCAGCGCGACGATGTCGCCGCGGCCGTCGGGACCGGGGACGCCCTTCAGGGCATCGAGGATGGCGGCTTGGTCAGGGGCTGACATGCTTGAACAACTCCAATGGGATCACAATATGGCCGAAGGCGGGGGCGTGCGCCGGTTGCCCATGGCAACCGGCTGTCATATAAGGCGTCGGACCGTCCCGGGAAAGCCGGCGCCGTTAAATCGATCCACTACACAGGGAAGCTTGATATGCCGTGGCAGAATCAAGGAGGCGGCGGTCCTTGGGGCGGCGGCCAGGGTCCGTGGGGGCGTGGTCCCTCGGGCGGCGGTCAACGACCGAACGATATCGAGGAGATGTTGCGCCGAGGGCAAGACCGGCTCAAGGGCTGGTTGCCGGGCGGCATGGGCGGACGGCGCGGCCTGGTCTTCATCGCGCTCGCGGCCTTGGCCCTGTGGCTGGCCAGCGGCTTCTATCGCGTCGACGCCAACGAGCAGGGCGTCGCCATGATCTTCGGCAAGTGGGTCGCCACCACCGGCCCCGGCCTCAATTACAACCTTCCGGCGCCGATCGGCTCGGTCGAAACCCCGATGGTGGATTTCGAGAACCGCGTCGAGATCGGCTTCCGCTCGGCGGCCGACGGCACCAGCACCCGCGACATCCCGGCCGAGAGCCTGATGCTCACCGGCGACGAGAACATCATCGACATCCAGTTCGTGGTGCTGTGGAAGATCGGCGATGCCGGCAAATATCTCTTCAGCGTCCTCGACCCCGAGGAGACGGTGAAGGCGGTATCCGAAGCCGGCATGCGCGAGATCATCGGACAGTCCGATTTCGAATTGACCCGCACCAAGGGCCGCGCCGAGGTCGAATCGCGCACCCAGGAGCTGATCCAGCACACGCTCGACAGCTACAATTCGGGCATCATCATCACCAGCCTGCAGCTTTTGAAGGTCGATCCGCCCGATGCGGTGATCGAGTCCTTCCGCGACGTGCAGGCGGCGCGCGCCGACAAGGAGCGCTCGGTCAACGAGGCGCAGGCCTACTTCAACGAGATCACCCAGCGCGCCGAAGGTCAGGCGCAGCAGGTGATCAAGGCCGGCGAAGCCTATCGTGCCGAGAAGATCGCGATCGCCACCGGCGACGCGCAGCGCTTCATCTCGGTCTATGACGAATATGCCAAGAACAAGGTCCTGACCGAGCGCCGCATCTATCTCGAGACGATGGAAGACATCATGCGGGGCATGAACAAGGTGCTGGTTTCCGGCGCGCCCGGCGCCGGCGGGGCCTTGCCCTATCTCTCGCTCAACGAGCTGATGAAGCTGCAGACCAAGCCGGCGGTGAACACCGGCATGCCGCCCAACAACAGCGACGCGACGTCCGGCACGCAGGGAGCCTCGCAATGAACCGCACCTCCTTCGTCGCGGTCGTCATCCTGGCGGTCATCGCCGTCGTGGTGCTGCTCTCATCGACGTTCACCGTCAATCAGTGGCAGCAGGCCCTCGTGCTGCAGTTCGGCCAGCCGCGCCAGGCGATCAGCGAGCCGGGGCTGCATTTCAAGATGCCCTTCATCCAGAACGTGATCTATTTCGAGAAGCGGCTGCTCAATCTCGACCTGGCCCCGGCCGAAATGCCGACCAACGACCAGAAGCAGGTGGTGGTCGAGGCCTATGCCAAATACATCATCGTCGATCCGCTGAAATTCTATCAGGTGGTGCGCGACGAAGGCGGCCTGCGCGGCCGCGTCGGACCGATCATCAATTCGAACCTGCGCGGCGAGATCGGCAAGGTGCCGATGTCGGAAATGCTGACCGCGCGGCGCGCCCAGTTCATGCGCTCGATCACCGAGGCGGTGAACCAGGCGGCGCTGATCTACGGCGTCAATGTCGTGGACGTCCGCATGAAGCGCGTCGATCTGCCCGAGGAGAACAGTCAGGCGATTTTCCGGCGCATGCAGACGCAGCGCGAGCAGGAGGCCCGCCGTTTGCGCGCGGAAGGCCAGCGCGACGGCCAGAAGATCAAGGCCGAGGCCGACAAGCAGCAGGTGGTGATTCTCGCCGATGCTCGCCGTCAGGCCGAGGTCTTGCGCGGCGAGGGCGATGGCGAGGCGACCCGGATCTATAACGACGCCTATGGCAAGGATCCGGCCTTCTTCGACTTCTACCGGTCGATGCAGGCATTGACCCAGGGCCTCGACGGCGCCAACACCACCTATATCGGCCCGCCGACGGGCGATTTCTTCCGCTTCTTCGGCAGCGAGCAGGGGGGCGCCAGCCCACCGCCCGCACCGTGAGCCTTGCCGCGATGGCGCGGTCGAGAGGCTCCGCTTCGGGGCCCCCGGCCAGCCTCGCGGCGGCGAGGCTGCGATGAGCGATCTCGCCACGTCGCTCGGATTGCTGCTGGTGATCGAAGGCATCGCGCTGGCGGCCATTCCCGGCATGCTGCGCCGCTTTACCGAGGCCCTGGCGGTCCTTCCGGAGACGACGCAGCGGATCGCCGGGCTCGTGGCTGCCGGCCTCGGTTTGTTGCTGGTCTGGCTGGTGAGGGGCTGAATCCGCCTCGCTTCCGCCACCATTCCCGCCGACAAAGAGGTCGCGGTCGCTCACGGGAAATTTCACCCGGGCGACATCGATTTCGCCTAATCTCGTTCCCCATTCGTCCACCGGGTCGATTGCCGGCCCGCCGGTCGACCCCTGCGTTCGGAGGTCCAAGTCCCGTGTCGTTCCGCCCTGCTTTCGCTCCCCTGCGGTCCCTCGTCGCGACGCCGTCCTGGTGCGTCGCGGCCCTGCGTTCGGCCGGCGCCGCGGCCTTCGTCGCCCTGCTGGCGTTGACGGCGTCCCCGGCGCCCGCCTCGGCGCGCTCGGCGCCCGAGAGCTTCGCCGACCTGGCGGAAGCCCTGCTGCCGGCGGTGGTCAATGTCTCGACCACCCAGACCCTGAAGGACGACGGCAATTCGCAGCAGGACCTGGAGGAGATGTTCAAGGACTTCTTCGACCGGCAGAACCGCGATAACGGGGACGATGGCGACAATGGCGGCGGCGGGAACGGCCAGCAGCCGGAGCCGCGCCGCGCGACCTCGCTGGGCTCGGGCTTCATCATCGATCCCAGCGGCTATATCGTCACCAACAACCATGTCATCGAGGGCGCGGACCAGATCACCGTCCGCCTCCATGACGATACCGAGCTCGAAGCCAAGATTATCGGCATCGACACCAAGACCGACCTGGCGCTGCTCAAGGTCGAGCCGAAGTCGCCGCTGCCCGCGGTGCATTGGGGCGATTCCGACAAGACCCGGATCGGCGACTGGGTGCTCGCGATCGGCAATCCGTTCGGCCTCGGCGGCTCGGTCACGGCCGGCATCGTCTCGGCCCGCCAGCGCGACATCAATGCCGGACCCTATGACGACTTCATCCAGACCGATGCCTCGATCAATCGCGGCAATTCCGGCGGCCCCATGTTCGACATGGACGGGGGAGTCATCGGCATCAACACGGCGATCTATTCGCCCTCGGGCGGCAGCGTCGGCATCGGCTTCGCCATTCCCTCGAACCTCGCGCGCGCGGTCATCGAGCAGTTGAAGGATTTCGGCCATGCCCGTCGCGGCTGGCTGGGCGTGCGGATCCAGAGCGTGAGCCCGGAGCTGGCCGAAGGCCTGCGCCTGCCGACGCCGAAGGGGGCGCTCGTCGCCAATGTGACGGCGGGCGGCCCCGCCGACGCCGCGGGCATCAAGCAGGGCGACGTGATCCTCGAGTTCAACGGCCACGCCATCGACGAGATGCGCAAGCTGCCGCGCGTCGTGGCCGAGACGCCGATCGATCAGGATGTTTCGATCGTGGTCTGGCGCCAGGGCGAGAAGAAGACCCTGTCGGTCAAGGTCGGCGAGCTGCAGGAAGAGACCGAGCAGGCCTCGGCGGAATCGACCCAGCCCAAGACGCCCACGGCGCCGGCCAACAGCGGCAAGGTGGATCTGCTGGGTCTCGTCGTCACCGAGCTGACCGCGGCCCTGCGCGATCAGTACAAGCTGGAACCCGATGTCGCCGGCGTGCTGGTGAGCTCGGTCGACGCCAACGGTCCCGCGGCCGAGAAGGGCCTGCAGGAAGGCGACGTCATCATCGAGGTCGACCAGAAGGCCGTCAAAACCCCGGCCGACGTGAAGAAGCGCGTCGAGGATGCCAAGGGCAACGGCTATCGCGTGGTGACGCTCCTGGTCTATCGCGGCGGCGACTTCCAATGGGTCGCGGTGCGGATCGACAACAAGGGGTGAGGAGCGGGCTCTTCCTCGTTATCCTCTCCCCCATTTTTGGGGGAGGGCTAGGGAGGGGGCGGTCTCGCTATCAGGGCTGAACGCTTCCAGGCTCATGACTCCTGCACCGTCAGCATCTTCCCCCTCCCTGACCCTCCCCCGGAACGGGGGAGGGGATCAGAACGCGAATGTCCTGGTCATCGCCGGCCCCACGGCGAGCGGGAAGTCGGCGCTGGCCATGGCGCTGGCGCAGCGCCTCAATGGCACGATCATCAATGCCGACAGCATGCAGCTCTATCGCGAGCTGTCGCTCTTGTCGGCGCGTCCGACCGAGGCGGAGATGGCGCGCGCGCGCCATCGTCTCTTCGGCGTCCTGCCGGCGAGCGAGCCCTGCTCGGCGGGACGCTGGCGCGAGCTGGCGCTCGATGCCATCGCCGCCACCCGGGCGGAGGGCCGCCTGCCGATCCTGGTCGGCGGCACCGGGCTCTATCTCGAATCCCTGATGCGCGGCATCGCCGATCTGCCGCCGATCCCGGAGGCGATCCGCACCGGCCTGCAGGCGCGGATGAGGGCGCCGGACGGCGTGGCGTCGCTGTTCAAGGCCCTCGAAGCTTGCGACCCCGCGACGGCCGCGCGGCTCGAGCCGACCGACCGCCAGCGCATCTTGCGCGCCCTCGAGCTCTTCGAGGCGACCGGCAAGCCGCTGTCGGTCTGGCAGGCGGAGAGCGGCCGGGAGCCGCCGCCGGATCTGGCCTTCGAAACCTATCTCCTGATGCCGCCGCGCGCCGCGCTCTATGCCGCCTGCGATCGCCGCTTCGCCCGCATGGTGGCGGCGGGAGCGCTCGAGGAGGTGAGGGCCCTCCTGGCGTTGAAGCTCGATCCCGCCCTCCCCGCCATGAAGGCGATCGGCGTCGCCGAGCTGGGGGCTCATCTGGCCGGAACCTGCACCCTGGAAACGGCCGTCGCGGCCGGCCAGCAGGCCACCCGGCGCTATGCCAAGCGGCAATACACCTGGTTTCGCCACCGGCTGCCGGAAGCGGCCCGGATCGAGGCCGATCCGCTGGAACCGGATTTTGCCGACGCGCAATTTTTGGAAAGATTCTTTCGCAATTTCTTTTCGAAGATTTGCCAATAGCTGTTGACCGCATTGCAGCAAATCACTAGTTTCGGGCTCCTTGCCGGCCGGAAAGGTCCGTGCGGGACGGTGTTTTGCGCCCGTAAATCGGCCGCGCGAAACCGGCGGAGCCCTTGAACCGGCTTCCGAATTTTGAGAACGAAAGGATCAGCGAAAATGTCTGCGCAGGAGATGATCGGTGCGTCTGTCCTCATCCGGGCCCTTTTGGACCAGGGTGTGGACGTCGTATTCGGCTATCCCGGCGGCGCGGTCCTTCCGATCTATGACGAGCTCTTCAAGCAGAACGCGCTGCGCCACATTCTCGTGCGTCACGAGCAGGCGGCCGTGCATGCGGCCGAAGGCTATGCGCGCTCGACCGGCAAGGTCGGCGTCGTGCTGGTGACCTCGGGTCCCGGCGCCACCAATGCGGTGACCGGCCTGACCGACGCGCTGATGGATTCGATTCCGATCGTCTGCCTGACCGGTCAGGTCCCGACCCATCTGATCGGCAATGACGCGTTCCAGGAAGCCGACACCACCGGCATCACCCGGCCCTGCACCAAGCATAACTACCTGGTGAAGAACGTGGCCGATCTGGGCCGTGTGGTGCATGAAGCCTTCCATGTCGCGCGCAGCGGCCGTCCGGGCCCGGTCGTGATCGACCTGCCCAAGGACGTGCTGCAGACCAAGACGACCTATGCCGGCGCGCCGGCGGCGTCCGCGCGCAAGCATCGCAGCTACAACCCGCCGGTGAAGGGCGACGCCCGCCAGATCGAGGCCGCGGTCGAGCTCCTGGCCAAGGCCAAGAAGCCGCTCTTCTATTGCGGCGGCGGCGTGATCAACTCCGGCCCCGGTGCCTCGCAGCTGCTGAAGCAGTTCGTGAAGATGACCGGCTTTCCCTGCACGCTGACGCTGATGGGGCTGGGCGCCTTCCCGGCCTCCGATCCGCAGTTCCTGGGGATGCTCGGCATGCACGGCATGTACGAGGCCAATTGGGCGATGCATGAATGCGACGTGATGGTCGCGGTCGGCGCCCGCTTCGACGACCGGGTGACCGGCAAGGTCAGCGCCTTCGCGCCCCACTCGAAGAAGATCCATATCGACATCGATCCCTCCTCGATCAACAAGAACGTCCGCGTGGACGTGCCGATCGTCGGCGATGTCGGCCATGTGCTCGAGGACATGATCAAGGTCTGGAAGGCCAAGCAGGTCCAGCCCGACACCAAGGCGCTGGCCGCCTGGTGGAAGCAGATCGAGGAGTGGCGCGGCCGTAACTGCCTGCGCTTCAAGAACTCCGACAGCATCATCAAGCCGCAATATGCGCTGCAGCGACTCTATGCCGCGATCAAGGACAAGGACGTCTACATCACGACCGAGGTCGGTCAGCATCAGATGTGGGCGGCCCAGTTCCTGAAGTTCGAGCAGCCCAATCGCTGGCTGACCTCGGGCGGCCTCGGCACGATGGGCTATGGCCTGCCGGCCGCGATCGGCGTGCAGATCGCGCATCCCGATGCGCTCGTCATCGACGTGGCCGGCGAGGCCTCGATCCTGATGAACATCCAGGAGCTTTCCACCGCCTGCCAATACAAGCTGCCGGTCAAGATCTTCATCATGAACAACCAGTGGATGGGCATGGTGCGGCAATGGCAGGAGCTGCTGCATGGCGGTCGCTATTCCGAGAGCTACACGGATTCGCTGCCCGATTTCGTCAAGCTCGCCGACGCCTTCGGCGGCGTGGGCATGCTGATCGAGAAGCCCTCCGACCTCGACGGCGCCATCGCCGAGATGATCAAGACCCGGCGCACCGTCGTGGTCGATTGCCGCATCGATCAGACCGAGAACTGCTTCCCGATGATCCCCTCGGGTGCCGCGCATAACGAGATGCTGCTCGGCCCCGACGATCATGCGAAGCCGGTCTCCGAAGAAGGCATGGTGCTGGTGTAAGTGCCATGGCTGAACCGCAAAAGATCGAGCGCCACACCATCTCGGTGCTGGTGGACAACGAACCCGGCATCCTGGCCCGCGTGGTCGGGCTGTTTTCTGGCCGCGGCTACAACATCGAAAGCCTGACCGTCGCCGAGGTCGATGCGCAGCGTCATTTGTCGCGCATCACGATCGTCACCTCCGGCACGGTCATGATCATCGAGCAGATCAAGGCCCAGCTCGGGCGGCTGGTTCCGGTCCATCGGGTCAGCGACCTGACGGCCGAGGGCCCCAGCCTCGAACGCGAGCTGGCCCTGATCAAGGTGCGCGGCACTGGCGAGAAGCGGGTCGAATCCCTGCGCATCGCCGACATCTTCCGCGCCCGCGTCGTGGATTCGACCATCGAATCCTTCGTCTTCGAAATGACGGGTTCGACCGACAAGCTCAACGCCTTCATCAACCTGATGCAGCCGCTGGGACTGGTCGACGTATCGCGTACCGGCGTTGCAGCAATCGCACGCGGCCCCGAGGCGCTTTGAGGCCTATAAACCAACGAAATCGCATGGGCCATATCGGCGGGATCGATCCTGCCACTCGTTCGGAACGGCAGTGTCCTGGCCCCCTCAAGGGGCGCCTGCCGATGCTGGCAAAGACAGAGGAGAGGACTTGAATGCGCGTCTATTACGATCGTGATGCCGACGTCAATCTGATCAAGGGCAAGAAGGTCGCCGTCGTCGGCTATGGCAGCCAGGGCCACGCCCATGCCCTCAATCTCAAAGACAGCGGCGTCAAGGATGTGCGCGTCGCGCTGAAGCCGGGCTCGGCCTCGATCAAGAAGGCGGAAGCCGCGGGCCTCCAGGTGATGACTCCGGCCGAGGCGGCGAAATGGGCGGACATCGTCATGATGCTGACGCCCGACGAGCTGCAGGCGAAGATCTACACCGACGAGCTCCATGCCAACATGCGCCCGGGTGCCGCCATCGCCTTCGGCCACGGCCTCAACATCCATTTCCGCCTGATCGAGCCGCGCGCCGACATCGACGTGTTCATGGTGGCGCCCAAGGGCCCCGGCCATACGGTGCGCTCCGAATATCAGAAGGGCGGCGGCGTCCCCTGCCTCGTGGCGGTGGCGCAGAATCCCTCGGGCAACGCGCTCGAGATCGCGCTCTCCTATGCCTCGGCCATCGGCGGCGGCCGTTCGGGCATCATCGAGACGGATTTCCGCGAGGAATGCGAGACCGATCTCTTCGGCGAGCAGGTCGTGCTCTGCGGCGGCCTGACCGCGCTGATCCAGGCCGGCTACGAGACGCTGGTCGAAGCGGGCTACGCCCCGGAGATGGCCTATTTCGAATGCCTCCACGAGGTGAAGCTGATCGTCGACCTCATCTATGAGGGCGGCATCGCAAACATGCGCTACTCGATCTCCAATACCGCCGAATATGGCGACTATACCCGCGGTCCCCGGATCGTGACCGACGAGACCAAGAAGGAGATGAAGCGCATCCTCGACGACATCCAGTCCGGCCGTTTCGCCCGCGACTGGGTGCTGGAGAACAATGCCGGTCAGCCGAGCTTCAAGGCGATGCGCCGGCGTGCCGCCGAGCATCCGATCGAGGAAGTCGGCGTCAAGCTGCGCGCGATGATGCCTTGGATCGGGAAGAACAAGCTGGTCGACAAGACCAAGAACTGAAGCAACTCGGAAACTCGATCTGTCCCTTCCCCCGGAACGGGGGAAGGATAGGAAGGGGGAAGACGCGGTATCGGATACCGAGCAGCCCCCTCCTTAGTCCTCCCCCGCGAAGCGGGGGAGGAGACAACAATTCAAACTCGCCAATCTCTCCTGCTATCGAGCTGCGACGCTCCATCTGTCCCTTCCCCCGGAACGGGGGAAGGTTAGGAAGGGGGAAGACGCGGTATCGGATACCGAACGGTCCCCTCCCTTGCCCTCCCCCGCGAAGCGGGGAAGGGGATACCTATTCGAATAACGTCACAACCCGGCCTTCACCCGCTCGAACATGGCGATCAGCTTCTCGCGCTGGTCGTTGGGTTGCGGCTGGAAGAAATGCGTCCTGGGATCGGCGATGCGCGCCTCGGCCTGGTCGAGGCCGAGGCCCTTGACCAGCTCGGGGTCGGCGACCGCGAGGGTCTTGCGGTTGGAATGGCCGTAATAGAAGTTTTCCATCAGCGCCACCCCGCTCTCGGTCGAGAGCATCGCGTCCATGAACTCGTAGGCCTGGCCCTCGTCGCCGGGCCCGTTCTTCAGCAGCACCATGCCGCAGACCCAGGTGAGGATGCCTTCCTTGGGCGTCATGAATTTGATCGGAACGCCTGCGTCGGCCATGGCCTTGATGACGTCGTTCCAGGCGGTCGCCGCCACGATCTCGCCCGACGCCAGGGCCTGCTGCATTTCCGTCGCGTCGGTCCAGTAGAAGCGCATGTTCGAGTTGATCTGCTTCATGATCGCTTCGACCTTCGGATAGTCCTCCTCGGTCAGCTTGAAGGGATCCTTGGCGCCGGCGAGGATCGCCGACATGATCGGCACCTCTTCCGAATTGTCGAAGCTCGACATCTTGCCCTTGTAGCGCTCGTCGAGCAGCAGGCCGTAGCTCTCCTCCTTGATCTCGACCTTGTCGGGGCGATAGGCGACCGAGCTGTTGCCCCATTCCCAGGGCACATGGAAGGTCTTGCCGTCGATCTGCACGCCCGCGACCGTCTTGAATCCGTCGAAGACGTCGGGCCAATGCTCGAGCCGGCTGGTATCGATCGGATTGAGGATTCCGGCGTCGTACCAGCGCAGCACATTGCTGGTGCAGGGATGGGCGACATCGGCGCGGTAGCCGTTGCGCATGCGCTGCAGCGCCTCTTCCTCGTCGGCGAAGATCGCGTAGTTCGGCGTCCCGCCATTCTTCTTCACATAGGCGTTGTGGAAGGCCGGGTTGTCATATTCGGCCCAGGTGTAATAGGTGAGGTTCGGTTTCGCGGCGGCGAGGCGCTGTCCCAGCGTCGTCGTGCCGAGCCCGACCCCGACGGCGGCCAGGGCCTTCAGAAAACGCCGGCGATCGACCCGGCCTGCGGCAAAATCGCGAACGAACCCTTCCGCGCGGCGGCGGCGCAGGCTCTTTGTCATGGTCATTTCCTCCCCAGGTTGTCATTACGGCCTTGTTAACTTTCGGCAGCTTATCGCGGGACAGACCCGGGCTTGGCCCAAAACGGCCTGGCGGCCGCCTGGGATGCTCGCGATCTCACGGAAATGGTTGGAATTTCCTTCTATCCCGGAAACTGAGCCATTCTTGGCCGCAGCAGGCTTCTCTGGCAAGTCCGGGTGGCAGGAACCCGGCAGCACCCTGATTCATTGAGAAAACAACGCGGCCCGAAAGGACTTGTTAACCAACATCAAGCAAGGTTACAAAGCTGCGGACCGGACATGAATCGGGCTTTGAGCTGGCTATATGTTTTTGATTTGCCGCGATTATTTTCATCTGGCGCCCTGTGCGGCGCGGCGCGCGGCCGGCTCAACCTCAACCCGTGGACGGACCGCCCTGTCTCTGGAGCTTTGGACGCTTCGACTTAACCGCCCCTGACCGGCGGAGGCGAGGGCTTAAGCCGCCTTGTTACGCCATTCAGGGGACATCGGTCGAAGTCGCTCTCGGAACCAGAGATGCCAAAGGGTTAGAGCAATGGACACGGGTCGAGATCCCAACCGCGTCATTATTTTCGACACCACCATGCGCGACGGCGAGCAATCGCCCGGCGCCTCGATGAATCTCGACGAGAAGAAGCGCATTGCCGCGGTTCTCGAGGAGATGGGCGTCGATGTGATCGAAGCCGGATTTCCGATCGCCTCCAACGGCGATTTCGAGGCGGTGCGCGAAGTCGCGAAGCTGCTGAAGACCAGTTCCGTCGCGGGCCTCGCGCGCGCTTCGAAGAAGGATATCGATCGCGCCTGGGAGGCGCTGCAGGGCGCCGTCCGTCCGCGCATCCACAGCTTCCTCTCGACCAGCCCGCTCCATATGAAGTTCAAGCTGCAGATGGAGCCCGAGGCCGTGCACCAGGCGGTCATCGACAGCGTCACCTATGCGCGCAGCCTGTGCGAGGATGTCGAATGGTCGGCCGAGGACGCCTCGCGCACCGATCATGACTTCCTCTGCCGCTGCGTCGAGGCCGCGATCAAATGCGGCGCCGGCACCGTCAATATTCCCGACACGGTCGGCTATGCGGTGCCCGACGAGTTCGCGGCCCTCATCCGCATGCTGTTCAACCGCGTGCCCAACATCGACAAGGCGATCATCTCGGTCCATTGCCACAACGATCTGGGCCTTGCCGTCGCCAACTCGCTGGCCGCCGTCGGCGCCGGCGCGCGGCAGGTCGAATGCACCGTCAACGGCCTGGGCGAGCGCGCCGGCAACGCCGCCCTCGAGGAGATCGTGATGGCGCTGCGCACGCGCCAGAACGTCCTGCCCTACAAGACCGGCATCCATACCGAGGTCATCACCCGCGCCTCGCGCCTGGTCTCGACCGTGACCGGCTTTCCGGTCCAGCCGAACAAGGCGATCGTCGGCGCCAACGCCTTCGCCCATGAATCCGGCATCCATCAGGACGGCATGCTCAAGCATGCCGGCACCTACGAGATCATGACGCCGGAATCGGTCGGCCTTTCCCGCTCGACCCTGGTGATGGGCAAGCATTCCGGACGCCATGCCTTCAAGTCCAAGCTCAAGGAGCTGGGCTTCGAGCTCGGCGACAACGCGATCGAAGAGGCGTTCCGCCGCTTCAAGGATCTGGCCGACAAGAAGAAGGACGTGTTCGACGAGGACATCGTCGCGCTCGTCGACGACGAGGTGGTGCGCTCGAACGAGAGCATCCGTTTCGTCTCGCTGCAGGTCGTCTGCGGCTCCAAGGGCCCGCAGCAGGCGGACCTCGAACTCGAGATCGACGGCGTCGTGAAGCAGACGCGCGCGCTGGGCGACGGCCCGGTGGACGCGACCTTCAAGGCGATCCGGCAGCTGTTCCCGCATGAGGCGCGGCTGCAGCTGTTCCAAGTGAATGCCGTCACCGCCGGCACGGATGCGCAGGCGGAGGTGACGGTGCGGCTGGAGGAAAACGGCAAGACGGTGAACGGCCAGGGGGCCGATACCGATACGCTGGTGGCCTCCTGCAAGGCCTATCTGCACGCGCTCAACAAGCTCCTGACCAAGAGGCAGAAGACCGCGCCCGCCGCGCTTTCCGCTTGAACCCGCGGGGTTAGGGGCCCCGCTTTTCCAGACAATGCAGGCGCCAGGCAAGAGACCTGCGTCGGCCCAAATGCGATGAGGTAAATACCAATGCTGGGTAGATTGCTGGGGATGCTGTCCGCCGATATGGCGATCGACCTCGGCACGGCAAACACGCTGGTCTATGTCAAAGGCCGCGGGATCGTGCTGAACGAGCCGTCGGTCGTGGCCATCCACGAGGTGAAGGGCCGCAAGCATGTGCTGGCCGTGGGCGACGAGGCGAAGATGATGCTGGGCCGCACGCCGGGCAACATCACCGCGATCCGTCCCTTGCGCGACGGCGTCATCGCCGACTTCGAGGTCGCGGAAGAGATGATCAAGCATTTCATCCGCAAGGTTCACAACCGGCGCAGCTTCGCCAGCCCGCAGATCATCGTCTGCGTGCCGTCGGGCTCGACCGCGGTCGAGCGCCGCGCCATTCAGGAATTGGCCGAGAGCGCCGGTGCGCGGCGCGTGTTCCTGATCGAGGAGCCGATGGCGGCCGCGATCGGCGCCGGCCTGCCGGTGACCGAGCCCACGGGCTCGATGGTGGTCGATATCGGCGGCGGCACGACCGAAGTGGCCGTGCTGTCCCTGGGCGGCATCGTCTATTCGCGCTCGGTACGCGTCGGCGGCGACAAGATGGACGAGGCGATCATCGCCTATATCCGCCGCAACCATAACCTGCTGGTCGGCGAAGGCAGTGCCGAGCGCATCAAGAAGGAAATCGGCTCGGCCTGTCCGCCCGAGGACGGCGACGGCCGCGTCATGGAGATCAAGGGCCGCGACCTGATGAACGGCGTGCCCAAGGAACTCGTCATCACCGAGCGTCAGATCGCCGAGAGCCTGGCCGAGCCGGTCGGGGCCATCATCGAGGCGGTCAAGGTGGCGCTCGAACACACGGCGCCAGAACTCGCCGCCGACATCGTCGACAAGGGCATCGTGCTCACCGGCGGCGGCGCGCTGCTCTCGAACCTGGACCTCGTGCTCCGCCATTCGACCGGCCTGCCGGTCTCGATCGCGGACGATCCGCTCACCTGCGTGGCGCTCGGCACCGGTCGTTGCCTGGAGGAGATGAAGACGCTCAAGAACGTCCTCATCAATATGTATTGATTGATTCCGCTCAATTTTCCTTTGCCCGATTCGGGTATCGGGCTATCGTGAGTCGTGGAGTCGCGACGGTGACGAAGAGCGATTCCCGCATGGGCATTCGCTGCGGAGGCAGGTTATGAAGCAGCGGACCGGCTCCGCGCTGCGCCTGGCCTCGCCGCTGCGGGCGTTGGTTCATCGGCTGACCCTGGTCATGGTCATGGCTGCGGCCATCGGCCTGATGGTGCTGGGTCGTGCCAATGGCCCGATGGTCTCCCAGGCCCGGACGGCGGTGTCCGATGCGGTGGCCCCGATCCTGGGCGCGCTCTCGGAGCCCGTGAGCTTCGCCGAGGGGCTCTTTGCCAATCTCGAGGAACTGGTCGATCTGCGGGCCGAGAACGCCCGCCTGCGCATCGAGCGCCAGCGTCTGGCCGAGTGGCAGACCATCGCCCAGCGCCTCGACGCCGAGAACCGCCAGCTCCGCACCATGCTGCATTTCGTGCCCGACCCGCGCTCGAGCTTCATCAGCGCCCGGGTGATCGGCGACCATACCGGCGCCTTCGTGCGCGAGGTTCTGATCTCGGCCGGCGAAAAGTCGGGCCTGCGCAAGGGCCAGGCGGCCATGACCGGCGACGGTCTGGCGGGGCGCGTCAGCGAGGTCGGGGCGCGCTCGGCCCGGGTGCTGCTCCTGACCGACATCAATTCCCGCGTGCCGGTCGTGGTCGAGCGGACCCGCGACCGGGCCATCCTCGCCGGCGACAACTCGAACCGGCCCCAGCTGCTCTATCTCAAGCCCGGCCTGCAGATCGAGGTCGGCGACCGCATCGTCACGTCGGGCGATGGCGGGGCCTTCCCCCCGGGGCTGCCGGTGGGCGTGATCGACCGGATCTCGGACGGCGTCGTCTCGGTGACCCCCTTCGTGGACTGGGACCATATGGAATTCCTGCAGATCGTGGATTACGGCCTCGACGGCGTGCTGGGCGACGATCCGGCCGCGGCGGCGGCCAATGCGGCGTCCAATCCGTCGGCAGGCGGCGCGGTCGTGGCGCCGCCGCGCGGGCACTGACGAGGCGGGCGCGGCAGCGCACCCGAAAGGTTCGGCGCTTCAGGCGCCTTTGGTGAATGCGGGCGCCCAGCGCGCTCCGGCTCTTAAAGGATACAACTCGGATCATGAGCTCCAGCTTCTGGCAGCGCCTCGATCTCTGGTCGCAGCGTCTATGGCCGGCCACGCTGACTCTGATGCTGATGCTGCTGGGCTCGATTCCGGTGCCGCTGCCTTTCTGGCAGCCGATCAGCCCCAGTTTCGCGCTCATGTCGGTCTATTACTGGGCCATCCATCGCCCGACCGCCTTGCCGCTGCCGCTGGTCTTCGCCATCGGCATCCTGGCCGATTTCTTCGGCATGGCGCCGCTCGGCGTCGGCACGCTGGTGCTGGTGGTGGTCTATGCGCTCACGGTGTCGCAGCGCCGGCTCTTCATCGGCCAGCCCTTCCTCGTGGTCTGGTGGGGCTACATGATGGTCTCGGCCGGCGCCATGGTGCTGGCCTGGGTCGCCACCAGCCTGCTGGACGTGACGCTGGTCGACCCCCGGCCGGCGGTCTTCAACTATCTGGTCGATCTCGGGCTCTACCCGGCGGTGGCCTATCTCTTCGCCCGCGCGCAGCGCTGGCTTTTGTCGCAACAGGCGTGATGACGATGCAGTTCCCTGTCGCCCCGTTCCGGCGCGTCTCCTGAGCCTCGGCCCCTGCCATGTCGGTGCAAAGCGGCCAGCAGCTCTATCGGACTTTCACCCGCCGCGCGGCCATGCTCGGCGGCGCGCAGCTGGTGCTGCTCGGCAGCCTGGCCGGCCGGATGTATTACCTCCAGGTCGTCGAATCCGACCGCTACAAGCTCCTGGCCGAGGAGAACCGCATCAGCCTGCGCCTCCTGGCGCCGCGCCGCGGCCGCATCCTCGACCGGTTCGGCCAGCCGCTGGCGACCAACGACCAGAACTATCGCATCGTGCTGACGCCGGAGCAGACCGAGGATCTGGAGGGGACCCTGCAGTCCCTGGAGACGATCGTCTCGATCAGCGATTCCGAGCGCGCCCGGATCATGAAGGAAGTCGCGCGCAGCCGTGCCTTCGTGCCGGTGACGGTGAAGGAGAATCTCGACTGGCCGCTGGTGGCCCGGGTCGAGGTCAACACCCCCGACCTGCCCGGTGTCTCGATCGAGGTCGAGCAGAGACGGAACTATCCCTATGGCGGCATCGTCTCCCATGTGCTGGGCTATGTCGGCGTGGTGGCCGAGGCCGAGCTCACGGGCGACCCGCTGCTGGAGCTGCCGGGCTTCCGCGTCGGCAAGAGCGGGATCGAGAAGCAGTATGACACCGACCTGCGCGGCTCGGCCGGCAACAGCCAGGTCGAGGTCAATGCCGTCGGCCGCGTGATCCGCGAGCTCTCGCGCGACGAGGGCGTGCCCGGCAAGGATCTGGTCACCACGCTCGATATGGGCCTGCAGACCTTCGCGCAGCAGACGCTCTCCGCCCAGCTCAGCGGGGCTGCCGTCTGCATGGATATCATGACCGGCGAGGTGCTGGCGCTGGCCTCGACCCCGAGCTACGACCCGACCGCTTTCGATCGCGGCCTCACCAGCGCCGAATGGCAGGCCCTCACCACCGATCCGTTGCGCCCGCTCTCCAACAAGGCGCTCAACGGCACCTACGCGCCGGGCTCGACCTTCAAGACGGTCGTGGCCATGGCGGCGATGGAGCAGGGGATCGGGCCCGACCACACCGTGTTCTGCAACGGCGTCACCGCGCTGGGCTCGGCCCGGTTCCATTGCTGGAAGAAGCAGGGACACGGCAATCTCGACATGATCGGCGGCATCCGCCATTCCTGCGACTGCTATTTCTACGATCTGGCGCGGCGCATCGGCATCGATCCGATCGCGGAGATGGCCCGCCGTTTCGGGCTCGGCCAGGTGACCGGGATCGACATGCCCTCGGAGAAGCCGGGGCTCATTCCCGACCGGGCCTGGAAACAGGCGACGATGGGCGATATCTGGCATCCCGGCGAATCGCTGGTCGCGGGAATCGGCCAGGGCTTCATCACGACCACGCCGCTGCAGCTGGCGGTCCTGACCGCCCGTCTTGCCTCGGGCGGCTATGCGATCAAACCCAAGCTCCATCGCGACATGGTCTTTGCCGGCGACGGCGGCGCCGCCTTGCGCGAGGGCGGCAGCGGCGCCGTGCTGAAGCCGCCCTTCCCCTCGATGGGCGTCTCGCCGGAGCATCTGGCGGTCGTGCTGGAAGGCATGAACCAGGTCAGCAACGCCACCAACGGCACGGCCTATCGCGCCCGCATCACCATTCCCGGGATGGAGCTGGCCGGCAAGACCGGCACCGCCCAGGTGCGCCGCATCACCATGAGCGAGCGCAATGCCGGCGTGCGCAAGAACGAGGACCTGCCCTGGGTGCAGCGCGACCATGCGCTCTTCATCGGCTTCGCGCCGGTTCATGCGCCGCGCTATGCCATCGCGGTCGTGAGCGAGCATGGCGGCGGCGGTTCCGTCATCTGCGGCCCGATCGCCCGCGACATCCTGATCGAGGCCCAGACGCGCGATCCCGCGCGCCGGCGGCCGGCCGACCAGATGGCCCAGAACAATGAGATCCCGGCATGATCGGACCGACCCATTTCGGCGGCACCCCCTTCGGGCGCAGCGCCGCCGAGCTCTCGATCGGCCAGAAGCTGAAGCAGATCAGCTGGGGCCTGGTGCTGCTGCTGATCATGATCGCGAGCGTCGGGCTCGCGATGCTCTATTCCGCCGCCAACGGCAATATCGATCCCTGGATGTCGCGCCAAGGCGCCCGGCTGATCGTGGGGCTGGGGTTGATGCTGGTCGTGGCGCTGACCGACCTGCGCTTCTGGCTGCGCTGGGCCTACGCCTTCTACGCTTTCGCCTTCCTGCTGCTGGTCTATGTCGAGATCGCGGGCGAGATCGGCATGGGCGCGCAGCGCTGGATCGACTTCAAGTTCTTCCAGCTGCAGCCCTCCGAGATCATGAAGATCGCGCTGGTCGTGGCGCTGGCGCGTTATTTCCACCGGCTCGACCTCGAGGACATCAGGCGCCATCTGCCGCTGCCCCTCGTGCCGCCCCTGATGCTGGTCATGATGCCGGCGGGCCTGGTGCTGGTGCAGCCCGATCTCGGCACCGCCGGCATGCTGATCCTGATCGGCGGCGTCATGTTCTTCGCGGCCGGGGTGCGGATGTGGAAGTTCATCCTGATCGGCGCGGCGGGCCTGGCGGCGCTCCCGATCGGCTGGGGCTTCATGCATGACTATCAGCGCCAGCGCGTGCTGACCTTCCTCAATCCGGAGAGCGATCCGCTGGGCTCCGGCTACCACATCATGCAGTCGAAGATCGCCTTCGGCTCCGGCGGCGTGCTGGGCAAGGGCTTCCTCATGGGGACCCAGAGCCATCTCAACTTCCTGCCCGAGCGCCAGACCGACTTCATCTTCACCATGCTGGCCGAGGAGTTGGGCATGGTCGGCGGCATCACGCTGCTCTGCCTCTATGCGCTGGTGCTGCTCTACGGCTTCATGATCGCGCTCCGCAGCCGCAACCAGTTCGGCCGGCTGCTCGCCTTCGGCATCACCTCCAGCATGTTCTTCTATGTCTTCATCAACATGGCGATGGTGATGGGCCTCATCCCCGTGGTCGGCGTGCCGCTGCCGCTGATCTCCTATGGCGGCACCTCGATGCTGTCGCTGCTGATGGGCTTCGGCCTGGTGCAGGCCGTCAACGTCAACCGCGATCTGCGGCTGGGCCAGCACGGCCAGGGCGACGAGGGCTGACGCCTGGGGCGGCCCGCCCGGCCCGAGGCCCTGGGAGACTGCGCTCATGCCCGCTTTCCAGTTCGTTCCCGGAGCGCTCACGGCCGATGAGATCGGCCGGCAGATCTTCGCCGGCGACATCCTGGTGTTTCGGCAGGTGCCAGCGCTGAAGGCGCTGGTGCGCGACATCGATGCCATGGTCCGCGAGGGGCTGGGCGATCCCGAGCCCGAGACCGTCGAGGTGCGGCTGGCGCCCGATCTCTTCCTCGCCCGCGTCCGCAAGCTGCGCAGCCAGGTCCGCGCCGACAAATCGCTGATGCAGCTGATGGGCGAGGCGGTGGCGCAGGTGGGCCTGCCGCCCGACGACACCTATTTCGACGGGCTGCAGCTGCGCCTCGTGCCCTCCAGCGCCAGCCATCAGGGGCGCCGGATCATGCCGCTGCCGCCGCATCGCGACAGCTGGGGCTCGAACATCGCCCAGCAGATCAACTGGTGGGCGGCGCTCTATCCGCTGGCGCGCACGCGCTCGATCGTGATCTATCCGGACTATTGGACCCGGTCGGTCGAGAACGACACGGCCGACTGGGACTATCACGAGCTCAAGAAGCGCATGGCCGAAGGTCGTGCCGAGACCTACCCGGTGCTGCCGACCGCGACCGTGCCGCTCCAGCCCGAGGAGGGCTGGGCGATCGTGATCGAGCCCGGCGACCTGCTCTGTTTCTCGGCCGCCCATCTCCATGGCAGCATTTCGGACGCCAGCGGCATCACCCGCTTCAGCCTGGAGACGCGCACCGTCTCGGCCTCGCATCTCCGCGCCGGCATCGGCGCACCGAACCTCGACGGCCGCGCACCTAGGACGACGCCGGAATGGTTCGAGCGGATCGGGGATCGGGAGTCGGTGGCACGGATCTGTGGATCTATAGCGAATGAAGTCTAAGTTCTCAGTGTCCTGCCAACTTACTTATGGAAGTCCCAGAGTGCGCTTGCTGCGGAAAATATGCGTGAGCGCCCTTCGCCATCGCGCTCGCTTGCCTGACGATATGTCAGATTACTTCTCTTTGACACCCCAATCGGTTGCAACGTATGGCACATCGACATTGTCGTTTATGCAAGCAATGGAGTATTAATAGCGGGTCGGCTTTCTCAAGCAAGAATCGCCAAAAAAGGTTATCGCCAGAAATCGGAGCGATCGGCAATGAACAAAAAAAAAGACGCAGGCGAGCCTGACGGCTGGGGCACAACCCACGAGATTCGCATCATCGAAAAACCGTCGCCACGGCGACGGACGACAATTCCAGTTTACTCGACTGGAAATGGGTCAATGTATTGTGGCCTGTCAGATGAGCTTTTGCGCAGACCAAAGCTGCGTAAGGAGCACGGCAAGGCGCAACTGATATTCACGTCGCCTCCATTTCCCCTTAATACCAAGAAGAAGTACGGCAATCTCAACGGCAAAGAGTACATTCGCTGGCTTGCGAATTTCGCTCCAGTGTTCACCGAGTTCTTAAAACCCGACGGCTCTATCGTGCTTGAGATCGGCAACGCGTGGGAGCCGGGCGAACCGGTGATGTCAACGGTCGTCTTAAAAGCTTTGCTTCGCTTTCTTGAAAAGGGTGGTTTGTACCTGTGCCAGGAGTTCATTTGGTACAACCCAGCGCGGCTGCCCTCGCCCGTCCAATGGGTTAACGTAGAACGGATCCGCGTGAAGGACGCCTTCACGCGGCTTTGGTGGATGTCGCCGACAACGAAACCAAAAGCTGACAACAGCAAGGTACTACGCGAATATAGCGCTAGTGGTTCCCGCCTGACATAAGAATCCGGCTTGGGATTCCCTTTGTGGCGTGCGCATGCGAGTCTGGCGCATGCGCACAGGAATATCGTTCACCGTTTCGCCGACCGATCGCGCCCGCCTGTCGGCGCTGGTCAGGGATCGCAACGCGCCGCAGAAGCACGTCTGGCGCGCCGAGATCGTGCTTTTGTCCGCCGAGGGTGTCGGCACCGTCGAGATCATGCGCCGGACCGGCAAGTCGAAGACCTGCGTGTGGCGCTGGCAGGAGCGCTTCGCTGCGGAAGGCTACGAGGGACTGCTGCGCGACAAGACACGGCCGTCGCGCATTCCGCCGCTCGGCCCCGAGGTCGCCGAGCGTGTGGTGGCGCTCACCCTTGCCGATCCGCCGGGCGAGACGACGCACTGGACCGCCGACATGATGGCAAAGGAAGCCGGCATCAGCGCCAGCGCCGTCAGGCGCATCTGGAAGGCGCATGGCCTCGCACCCCACCGCTGGCGCCAGTTCAAGCTCTCCAACGATCCGAAATTCGTCGACAAGCTGCGCGACGTCGTCGGCCTCTATGTCGATCCGCCGGCCCACGCCATCGTGCTGTCGGTCGACGAGAAGAGCCAAATCCAGGCGCTCGACCGGACCCAGCCCGGCCTGCCGATGAAGAAGGGGCGGCTCGGCACGATGACGCACGACTACAAGCGCAACGGCACCACCACCCTGTTCGCCGCCCTCAACGTGATCGACGGCACCGTCATCGGCAGGAACATGCAGCGCCATCGCCATCAGGAGTTCATCCGCTTCCTCAATGCCATCAACGCCGAGGTTCCCGCCGGCAAGGCCGTGCACGTCATCCTCGACAACTATGCCCCCCACAAGCACCCCAACGTGCGCGCCTGGCTCGACCGCCACGAGCGCTTCACCTTCCACTTCACGCCGACCTCGTGCTCCTGGCTCAACGCGGTCGAAGGCTTCTTCGCCAAGCTGTCGAAGCGGCGCCTCAAACGCGGCGTTTTCCACTCCGTCGTCGATCTCCAGGCCGCCATCAACCGCTTCCTCGCCGAGCACAACAAGCAGCCCAAGCCCTTCACCTGGACCGCCGATCCCGACAAAATCATCGCCGCCGTCAAGCGCGGGCACCAAGTGTTAGACTCCATCCACTAGCATGAAAAAACTACTGGAAAGAGGCAGCTATAACGCGGGGCGACGTCCGTCGGAATACTTGATAGGCAAAGAATCCTTTAAGCAAAACAATGGAGGTGCGATACCTCCAAATGTCCTTGGCGCAGATGAAGCGCCGACGATGACGAATCTTCTAAAAGGAACAAACACTCACTCCACCGATCAATACCAGATGTTTTGTCGTGAGAACGAGATCAATTTGCACCCCGCTCGTATGCCTCCGGATCTCGCCGAGTTTTTTATCAAGTTCCTTACCGACAAAGATGATTTGGTCGTTGATCCCTTTGGAGGTAGTAACACAACGGGCGCAGTTGCAGAACGAAACGGTCGACGTTGGATGTCGATCGAAGCGGATTGGAGGTACGCGACGACATCAGTCACACGCTTCATGCCAAAGGATATTGTCTCGACCTGTAAGCAAGTCAGTATCAAACATGGCCGTCAGGCGATGTCCCCTTCGGAGTCTCCCAGCATTACGCCTGTCTTTGCTTCCTGACTGGCGAACATTGTTGCGATAACTGAGAACCGGCATCGCTCGTCGCGAATAAACTCCTCGGCAGTTTCTTCGGGAGCGCCTTCATTGCCATCCTGCTGTTGCTGGTACATGAGTAGGGCGTGCACGGCGATCCAGAGCTCGTAGCGCTTTTTGAAAGAAGGAGATACAGCGGGATCTAGCTGTTCGAAGCGGCGCAGCTCGGTCGCAAATCGGGGAAAGGCAGTGGAGTAGTAAACCAGGAGCCTTCCCTGATCAAAAATCGCATTACTCGCATGCCTGCGTACATCGGTGTCGTCGTCTGAAATTTGTATCCAATTGCTGTCTTCCGGACCAAGCACGGGAATGACTTCAAAGTCAGGAACGTTTGCCGACTTACTTTTTTCCTTTGATTCTGGCTTCTCAACTACTTTGTAATCCGCCTCATCGCTCAGAGCCGAAAGGCCCTTCCTATATAGTTCGATGCGGATGCTGCCTGCCGAACCAGTAACGCAATTCTCATTGCACTCGACGGCGATTCGCATCCGACCTCTTTGAAGAGGGCTCTCTCGACCGGAAAACGCCGGACCAGGCCTACTTCGGCGACGATCTGTCGTCGCTCGCCGCGTGACCCCCGCCCCGGACCCCCACCCCCGTGCTCGCCCAGGTGGGTCCACAGGCACCTCCCGCGCGCCGCTGCGTCTAACTCTTGCGGTCACGCCGCAGCGCGCGGGTCCCTCCTATGGACTACCTGGACGAGCACACAGCAGACCGATATCGTGCCTCTCCCAATCGGCACCAGGGAGACATCAACCGGCAGACGATCCACTTATCCGACGCCGATCCCTGTCCAAACAAACCCGGCCAGCTCTCAACTCCTTTTTCAGTCAGCCTCTTAGAATTGTCCCTTCAAGGGCATCCGGCAAGATACCAATGCCTTGATCGATAACCGTTAGGATTCGGGACTGCTTTCCTTCGCCCGGTTCCAGGCGAACGATGGTCTTCTTCGCCAAATCCTGTCGCGCCTTCATCGACATACCGCCGACGCCCTTTTGTTCAGGAACGCCCAACCAAGCGCTGGCTGCTTCGCGTGGAGATAGGCAAACTGGTTTGCCTTTGTGGCGCAAATGTTCCAGCTCTAGTAGAGCATCCTGAGCATTTGTGACGCGTTCAATCGCCGACCTTCCCGCGTCAGCAGAGACTTCAATTGCACCGCGATTATTTGGTCGCCGACCAAAGGGGAGGTCCGCTATGTGTCCGGGCCTGCTCGATTTAAAAAGAGCCACGGCCTGCTCAACATGCTCAACTTTCGATGCTGCGATCAACGCATCGAAAAGCGCACGACTATTCATTTCCCACTCCGCCGTCTGATCTCACATTTTTGTTCTTGAGTGCGGCATTTATCATGCTCTCGCACGCAAGCATTCCGCTAAGCTTTTCGCCTTCTTGCAGATATCTATGAACCGAGCTGCGTCGGAAATCAAATGACTCAGTACACGCATGGCGCGAAAAGCACTTCGCGACGACCTTTATGGGCCGCCTGAGGCGGAATCTTTCGGAGAATCATTTATGATTGCAAATGCGGTGTATCTGGGCGAAGCACCGTTCATGAGCAACAAATTGCTGATCCGAACGTCAGGATAAATGAGTCAAACCGACTGAATTGCATGGCATTTTTCTACACAAGGTGTCGTGCGAGCATCTATCTAAGAGGCTGACTGAAAAAGGAGTTGGGTGATTTCAATCGGTTGTGATTCCGTTGGGTTGCGAATCTCAATGGAGATCACGATGGCCTGGACTGAAACCACCCGACCGCACTATCGGCGCGATGCCTTGCGATACGCAAGCGACCTGACGAATGCGGAATGGGCGTTGATCGCGCCCTTGATGCCGATGGCTTCCAAACTGGGGCGGCCGAGAAAGACAAATCTGCGCTCGGTGGTGGAGGCGATCCTGTACATGGCTTCGACCGGCTGCCAATGGCGCGCGATCCCCAAGGAGTTCCCGCCCTACTCGACGGTGCAGAGCTACTTCTACGCCTGGTCGCACAAAGGCTTACTGGCGCACATCAACCACATGCTGGTCACGGCCCTGCGCGAGAGGGTCGGGCGAGAGGCCAGCCCCACGGCGGGGGTGATCGACAGCCAGTCTGTGAAGAGCACCGAGTGTGGCGGGCCACGAGGCTTCGATGCCGCCAAGAAGATCAAAGGCCGCAAACGCCATATCGTCACCGATACCGAGGGCTGCCTGGTCGGGGTGCAGGTTCACGCTGCGGATATCCAGGATCGCGATGGCGCGCCCGACGTGCTGATGTCGATCCGCTCTCTCTACCCGTGGCTGCGCCATGTGTTCGCCGATGGCGGCTATGGTGGCGACAAGCTACGCGACGCCATGGCCGCGCTTGGTCAATGGACCTTCGAAATCATCAAGCGCTCCGACGCCGCCAAGGGCTTCGAGTTGCTGCCTCGCCGATGGGTGGTCGAACGCACCTTCGCCTGGCTCGGCCGATGTCGCCGCCTCGCCAAGGACTTCGAAGCCACCATCGAAAGCGCCGTGGCCTGGATCCTCGTCGCCCACATCCGTCGTCTCACGCGACGCTTGGCGAGACCTTGAAAGGCGCACAGCTTTATGAGTCAGACTCTAATTCAAAGCCGCCCCGCCTCGATGATGCGCTTCAGGAACACGCGCGTGCGTTCCTGCTGCGGGTTGCCGAAGATCTGCTCGGGTGGGCCTTCCTCATGGACCTTGCCGCCATGGAGGAAGCAGACCTTGCTGGCGACGTCGCGGGCGAAGCCCATCTCGTGGGTGGCGAGGAGCATGGTCATGCCTTCCTTCGCCAGGTCGCGCACGATGTTGAGCACCTCGGAGACGAGCTCGGGATCGAGCGCCGAGGTGATCTCGTCCAGCAGCATCACCAGCGGGTCCATGGCGAGCGCGCGGACGATGGCGACGCGCTGCTGCTGGCCGCCGGAGAGCCGGTCGGGGAATTCTTTCGCTTTTGCTTCCAGCCCGATGCGCCGCAGCAGCGCCATGGCGCGGTCCTCGGCCTCGGCCCGGTCCATCTTCAGGACCTTGAGGGGCGCCAGCAGCACGTTCTCCAGCACGCTCATATGCGGGAACAGATTGTAGCTCTGGAACACGATGCCGACGTCGCGCCGCAGCGCGTTGACGTCGATGCCGGGCCCGGTGACGCGATCGCCATTGAGCCGGATCTCGCCGCCCTGGATCTGCTCCAGCCCGTTGATGCAGCGCAGGAGGGTGGATTTGCCGCAGCCCGAGGGACCGATCAGGCAGACCACCTGATGCTCCTCGACGTTCATGCTCAAGCCATCGAAGATCCGGTGGGGCCCGAAACTCTTCTCGATCTCGACGATTTCGAGGAAGGACATGACGCCCCGCGCTCCCTCAGCCCGCCGCCCGCGTGCGCCGCTGATCGCGTTCGATCATGCGGTCGACGAAGCGGGCCTGGGGAATGGTGATGATGACGAAGAGGAAGGCGACGGTCGTCACCGACGACAGGTTGAAATGGTTGCTGGCGACGATCTTGGCCTGGTTGAAGGCGTCGATGGCGCCGATCACGTTCACCAGAGCCGTGTCCTTCTGCAGGCTGATGAAGTCGTTGAGGAGCGGCGGAATGATGCGCCGGACCGCCTGCGGGATCACCACATAGCGCAGGGTCTGGGCGTAGGAGAGGCCCAGCGAGCGCGCGGCGGCGGTCTGGCTCTGATGGATGCTCTCGATGCCCGAGCGATAGACCTCGGCGACATAGGCGCCATAGGTCAGGGTCAGGGCCAGGATCGCGTACCATTCGAGCGGGAAGTCGCGGATGATCGGCAGGTTGGTCAGCGGCAGGCCGAAGCCCACGAGATAGATCGAGATGATGGCGGGGAGTCCGCGAAACACGTCGATATAGGCGGTGGCGATCATCCGGATCGGCCGGCCCGGCTCGCCGGGGACGAGGCGCGCGATCGCGACCACCAGCCCCCAGATCAGCACGAACAGCTCGGCCACGCAGAAGATGAAGACGTTGACCCAGAAGGCGTTGAAGACGAGGCCGAAGGAATTGAAGATCAGCGGCAGGAAGAAGAAGGTGCGGCCGACCGCGATGTCGTTGAGCACGATGAAGAGGGCGATGGCGAGGACCAGCAGCACCGCCACCGCATAGCCGAAGGTGTACCAGCACCAGGTCCGGGCGGCCGCGCCTTGCACGCGCGCGACGATGATGTCGCCCTGGAGGCGGGCGGCGCGGCCGCGCCTGGCGGCCTGGAGAGCCTTGTAGGCGGGCAGCAGCAGGACGAAGGATGCGACCGAGCAGACCAGCAGGATGGTCTCGCCGACCGTGCCGCTGACCTGCAGGTCGACCAGCACCTGTTGCAGGATGCTGCGCAGCCACCAGGTGGCGGCGATGACCGCCAGCGCCCCCGCCAGGGCGACCGTCGCCCAGGTCACGGCGTCCTTGGGCGGCGTGGCGATGCGCCGGCGCGGGACGCGGGCAGGCTCAGTCGCGGTGTCGCTGCTCATCGCTGACCCCTTTCAGGCGGAGCCCGGGAGGGCCCGGGGTTCCAGCGCCGCTCCTGCCGGGTTCCCCGCTCCGGGGCGCCAGGAGGCGCGCCGGAGCGGGGTCCCGTCGAACGGCGGAAGGCCGGCGATTACGGCTTGAAGTAGGGGATCGCGGTCGGATCGGCGCCCCAGGCTCCGGCGAGATATTTCGCCGCGAGAGCCTTCAGGGTGCCGTCGTCGATCAGCGCCTGGATGATCTTGTCGATCGTCTTGCCGTTGGCCGAGCCCTTGGGATAGAGCGCGCCATAGGTCTCGCCGGTCTGATACTGGCCGACCACGGTGAACATGCCGTTGGAGACGGCGGCCTGGCCCAGCACGATCGCCGTGTCGGTCATGGCCACGTCGACCTGGCCCGCCTGGAGGGCCGTGAACATCGAGGGTGTATCCGGGAACACCTTCTCCGGATTGGTCGGCTTCAGCATGTCATGGACGAAGCTGGCGCCGGTCGTGCCCTGCTGCACGCCGATGCGCAGGCCCTTCATGGTCATGGCCTCGACCTTGGTGCCCTTCTTGGCCAGCACGCCGATGTCGGAGGAGAAGTAGGGGACGGAGAAGTCCACCACCTTCTTGCGTTCCTCGGTGATCGAGATCTCGGACAGCGCCAGGTCGAAATTCTTGGTCTGGCCGGCGACCAGCGCGTCCCAGGCGACGTTCACGACCTTGACCTTGTCGAGCCCGGCGCGGTGCGCGATGTTCGCCGCCATGCAGTACTCGTAGCCGTCCTTGATGCTCTCGGGGGTGTCGCCGTTCCACCAGCCCGGGGCCGGCAGGTTGACCTCGACCGTGAGCTGGCCGGCGACCGCCGGGGTCATCGGGATCGAGCCCTTGGCGCCGGTCAGTTCGCAATTGCCGATCATGTCGGCGGCCGCGGCGGGCAGGGCGCCCGTCAGGGCAAGCGCGAGGGTGAAGGCGCCGCCCAGGGCAGCGCCAAGCGTCATACGGCGATTCATGAAAGTCTCCCGTGGCAATGAAGGACGATGTCCCGGAACGTTTATCTTCGTTGGCTCGGGCCCGGCGGCGGGAGGGGTGCCTCGGCACCGCGGCGGGGGCGAGCAGGCGGCATCTTAGCGCAGCCGGCGGCTGTCCAGCCAGGGGAGGGGAATCCCACGGCCCGCCAGGGGGTTGGCCGGGCCAAACTGTCCCCAGGCCCGGCGGCCAAGCCTATCGACAAGAGGGGGGGGCTTTGCTATATCGCCGCGTTCCTCGGATGGCTCTCAGGGCCGCCCGCCGGGCCGGATCTGGGCGCATAGCTCAGTTGGTAGAGCAGCTGACTCTTAATCAGCGGGTCGCAGGTTCGAGTCCTGCTGCGCCCACCAACCTTCTCAATAGGTTGGCTCTCAGATCGCGGCCGATTTTCCGACAAACTGTCATTGCTTCACTCGACAATGGGCCGCCTTGTATCCTCGGGGCGCATCCTTGTTGCTGCCTCCGGCCCTGGAAACGCGTGATGAAGTCGCTGCTCCTCGCTGCAACGCTGGCCGTCGCCATCGGTATCGTGCCGCCCCGGGCGGTCGCCGGCTCGTTGGAACTGGCTCCCAACGTCGCCGATGAGATCAATGTCACGACCGACTCCAGCCCGGGCTGGACACCGACGGCCGACCAGCGCCAGGGCGCCCTGGCGACGGTCCAGTCGTTCCTCGACGCCGTGGAGCATGGCCGCTACGCGGACGCCTATGGGATGCAGAACCCGGCCGTTCTGCACGCCCAGACATTGCTGCAGTTCACCCAGTACGAGCAGGATTTCAGAGCGCTGTCCGGCGCTTTGAAGTTCTGGCGGGTCTCGAGGGTCACATGGACGAAGGACCCGGCCCAGGCTCCCTTTCCCGGAATTTATGCCGCGGTCGATCTGGTCGGCCAGTTCGCCAATGTGGATCGCGACTGCGGCTTCATCGTGGTCTATCAGCCGCCCGCGGGCGGTATCTTCTCCATCATGCGCAGAGAGAACAACTACCTCGACAATGCGAGCGCCCGGAACGTCGAGCAGAATCGAGGGAAGGCGGAAGTGGCAAAGGTGTGGGGCCAGCTGTCGAGCTACTGCCCGAACTACACGCCCTCATCGGCACCGCCCTAAGCGCCGACGGCCCGGCGCTGTCGCGGCGTTCCACGAAGCCCGAAAATTGCAGTCGGAATGACCGTCGCCAGGAGGCCTTCGCTCAAGCGGCGCCCGCGCCCTGCCGGTGGGTCCTGCCCTTCACCCAGCCGCCGTCGCAGCTCGCAAGCAATGCCACAGCGCCCGCGATATCGTCGGGCTGCCGAAGTTCCTCGTTCGCCATGAGCTCGGCCATGCGCGGAGCGAAATCCGACGGCTTACGCTTGAGCGACGGATCGGCCGCGAAGGAACCAGCGTCGATACCGAAGGCGCCGCCGCGAAGCTCCTTGGCGAGGATGTTGGTCATCGCCTCGACCGCCGCCTTGGTGGCGCCTTAGGCACTGTGGGTCGGCTGCAGCAGGCCGACGACGCCGGCGGAGAAATAGATGAAGCGGCCGCCGTCGCGCAGGCGGTTGGCGGCCTCGCGCAGGGTGTTGAAGAGGCCTCTGAGATTCCCGTTCACGAGGCGCTCGAAGGTCAGTTCGTCGGCCTCGACGATGTTGGACAAGGTCATGATGCCGGCATTGTTGACCAGCAGATCGACGCCGCCAAAGAGGGTTTCGGCATCGTCGAACAGGGCCCGGACGGAATCGGGATCGTTCATATCCGCCTTGGCCGCGCGCGCGCGACCGCCCCTGGATTCGATCTGTCGGGCCAAGGCCTCGGCGGCGATGGCATCGCCCGAATGGCACAGGATGACGGCGAGGCCGTCATCCGCCAGACGCTCCGCCACCGCGGCGCCGATCCCGCGCGACGCGCCCGTGACGATCGCCACCTTGTCGTTGTCAGCGTCTCTCACAGGAGCATCCTCATCGGGTTGACCAGGGGAATCTTTCGCGCAGCTTGCGACAATGGCGGGGAAGACCCGCGGCGGCCTCTACCTCTCCGCGATCGCCTTCAGGCTCCGCAGCCACAGATCGTGACCCTTGCGGATGGCGTCGGGGTCGCGTCTGCCCATCGCCACGGCTCGCGGGCCCTTCGCCACCCATTGGGTCACGACATGGCAGCCCTTCGGCACGCGGACGAGGTGCCAGCGCTGGAAAGCGTCCAGGCCATCTCCCTTGCCGAACCAGCCGAGACGGCTCTCCGGGACGAACTCGGCCATCCGGGCGTCGATATGCAAGCCGAAGGTGAAGAAGTCGAAGCGGCTGTCCGCCTGCAACATGCCGGTTCGGTTGCCGGCGATCCGCAGCTCATGCGAATTGGGGTACCAGGAGGACCATTTCTGCGCCGCGACCAGATGCCACCAGACCGTGGTGCAGGTGGCATCGATGAAGATCTCATTCTCCGCATCGAGGTCCGCCTGCCCGGGCATGAAGCCGATCGGCCAACCGACCTCCGGAGAGTCTGCCTTCGGGGCGATGCCGGCGTGCCGAACCGGTCGTGGGTCCGCGAAAACTCCATCCATGACGCTTCTCCCATTCTCCGCGGCATCGCCGCGATGACGCCGATACCCCCTTCTGCCGTTCTCTCCCCGGGTCGGTCTTCTACCCCGCGACAAGTCCGGGGCAGCGTGAGTTGACGTGAATCCCGGGAAATCGTTGCTAAGCCCGGGGTGGCTCGTTGGTTGGCGTGCCCGAGGCCACGACCTGCCCCGCGTCGCGATTGCCGGCCGGATCAGGAAATATGCAGGCTGTTATTCTCGGCGGATGTGCGGCGCGACTGGACCGCGGGCCGCTCGCCGTATCCGGAGTCATCCTCGTGGATCCGGGTCTTTCCCCGGAAGACCCAATAGGCGCGCGCCTGGTAGGCGAGCACGATCGGCATGACGAAGACGATGCCGATGCCCACGAACCAGAGCGTCTGCGGATCCGCGATACCGTCCCAGATCGCGATGTGTCTCGGAACGATGTAGGGCCAGAGGCTGATGCAAAGCCCGCCGAAGCCGAGAGCGAACAGGATCATCGCAAGCTGGAAGGTGCGCACCTCGCGCGGACCCCAGAGGCTGCGCCAGATTGCGACGATGACCAGGGCCGTCACCAGGGGAACGGGGGCGAGGAGGGCGAGGTTCGGCCAGGCGAACCAGCGGCTGGCGACGGCCGGTTCCGTCAGCGCGCTCCAGGCGCTGACGACCAGGATCATGAGGGCCGTCAGGAGGAGCGCCGCGTGGCCGACCTCGCGGGCGAAGACCTGGGTCGAGCCTTCCGTCTTCCAGATCAGCCAGCCGGCGCCCAGCAGGGCATATCCGGCCATGAGGCCGACACCGGAAAAGACTCCGAGGAGGGTCAGGGTGCTGAAAGGCCCGCCCGAGAAGACCCCGTCCTGCATCGGCACGCCGCCGATGAATCCGCCCAGGATCAGCCCTTGCGCGAAGGGGGCGACCAGCGAACCGCCGGCGAAGGCGAAATCCCAGACCCGCCGGTACCGCACCGTCTGCAGCCGGAAGGAGAAGGCGATGCCGCGGAGCACGAGCGCGATCAGCATGATCATGACCGGCAGATAGAAGGCCGGCAGCAGCACGTAGTAGGCGGCGGGAAAGACGGCGAACAGCAGGGTTCCGCCCATCACGAGCCAGGTCTCGTTGCCGTCCCAGACCGGCTCGATGCTCGCCATCATCGTGTCGCGGTCGAGATCGCGCGGCGCGGCGAGGAACAGGATTCCCACGCCCAGATCGAAGCCGTCGGCCAGCACATAGATGACGATCGCGAGGGCGCTGACCGCCGCAAACATCAGCGAGGCATCCATGAACCCTCCTGGGTCGCGGTCAGCGACGTCCGGGCCAATACGGGATCGGCGGCAAGCGCGTGCGGCGGGGCCACGCTGCGACCGCCCGGTCGCGCCGGCGTCAGCGTCTGAGGTTCACCGCGCTCGACCGGAGGGCCGCGCCAGACCTGGCGGGCGCCGAACCACAGGAAGGCGAGCAGCAGGAGGTTGTAGACGATGACGAACAGCCCGAGCGAGACCGAGATGGCGTCGGTGCTGACGGGCGCCGCTGCCTGTGCGGTCCGCAGGATTCCATAGACGATGAAGGGCTGCCTGCCCGCCTCGGTCACGGTCCAGCCGGCGAGCACGGCGACGAAGCCCAGCGGCATGGCGCCGACGGCCGCGAAATGGAACCAGCGCGCGCTGTAGAGCCTGCCGCGAAAGCGCAGCACGGCGCCGGTGATCGCCACGGCAAGCAGGATGAGGCCGATGCCCACCATGATGCGGAAGGCGAAGAACACGATCGGCACGTTGGGGCGGTCTTCGGCTGGGACCGCCTTCAAGCCCTGCACCTCGCCGTTCCAGGAATGGGTCAGATAGAGGCTCCCCAGACGCGGAATGCTGAGCTCGAATCGATTGCTCTCGGTCGCCATGTCCGGCCAGGCGAAGAGGGTCGCGGCCACGCCATGCCCGCTGTCCCAGAGACCCTCCATCGCGGCGAGCTTGGTCGGCTGATGCTCTCTCGTATTGAGGCCCTGCATGTCGCCCAGCAGGATCTGCAGGGGTGCCAGCAACAGCACCGTCCACATCGCCATCGAGAATCCCTTGCGGGCGGTCTCGAGGTGCCGGCGCCACAGGAGATGCAGCGCGGAAACGCCGGCGACGACGAAGGCGCCGGTGAGGAAGCTCGCGCAGACCATATGCGAGACGCGGTAGGGGAAGGACGGACTGAACACGATGTCGGGCCAGCTCACGGCGTGGAAGATGCCGTTGGCATCCTGGATCGCACCGGCGGGCGTCTGCATCCAGGAGTTGGCGGCCGTGATCCAGGTGGCGCTGAGCAGGGTCCCGAACGCCACCATGCAGCAGGCGAAGAAGTGGGCACCGGGTCCGACGCGTTTCTCGCCGAAGAGAACGACCCCGATGAATCCGGCTTCCAGGAAGAAGGCCGTGAGGGCCTCATACATGAAGAGCGGGCCGAGGACGTTGCTGACCGCCTTCGAGAATCCGGACCAGTTGGTGCCGATCTCGTAGCTGAGCACCAGGCCGGTGATCACGCCCATGGCGAAGCCCATCCCGAAGATCCGCGCCCAGAAGCGCATGAGATCGCGATAGACCGGACGCCGGGTCCACCACCACAGGCCGCTGAGACACATGACGTAGGAGGCGATGCCGATCGTGAAAGTCGGCCACAGGATGTGATATCCCATGGTGAAGGCGAACTGCAGGCGCGAGAGAACGACCGCGTCCATGATCAATTCTCGATGCCGGCGGCGGGCGCCGGCTGCGGCGAGGGGGTGGGCCGGGAAGGAGCGAGGCGGACCGGGACCGCCTTCGAGGACGGCGTATGGCTTTGCGGATCGTGGGCCTGCAGCGGCACCAGCGGGTTGGTTTCGGGATAGTAGGCGCCGCCGCAGCCGTCGGGCAGCGGGTACTCCACGATCTTGAGGCCGCGGACGACGCGTTCGATGCCGTCGGTCGAGGCGGTGACGAGGTCGACGCGGTCATCCGGCGCGAGCCCGCGGCGCCCGATCTCCCGGGCATTCAGGAAGACGACGTCGCGCTGGCCGAAAATGCCGCGATAGCGATCCGACAGCGAATAGATGGTGGTATTGTACTGATCGTGGCTGCGCATCGTCGTCAGCCAGAGGACCTCCGGATCGTCCTCGAACGGGTCCTCGTTCAAGCCCTCGGCGACCATGAAGTTGGCCCGGCCGGACGCCGTCGCCCAGATGCGCTCCCGCGCGGTCGAGTTCAGATGAAAGCCGCCGGGAACCCGGATGCGCGCGTTGTAGGCCTGGAAGATCGGGAATACGGCTTCGATCTCGTCGCGGATGCGATCATAGTCCGCCACGAGCGCCTCCCAATCCACCTTGGACCGGGCTCCCAGCGTGGCGCGCGCCAGCCCGGCCACGATCGCGGGCTCGCTGCGCAGCTGCTCGCTCGCCGGCGGATTCATGCCCATCGAGGCATGGACCATCGACATCGAATCTTCGACTGTGATGGATTGCGGCCCGGTTGCCTGAACGTCGAGCTCGGTACGCCCCAGGCAGGGCAGGATCAGCGCCTCGGCGCCGTGAACAAGATGGCTGCGGTTGAGCTTGGTCGAGATCTGGACTGTCAGGGCCAGGCTCCGCAAGGCTGCGCGCGTCTGCTGCCAATCCGGCACCGCCGCGGCGAAATTTCCGCCCAGGCCGACAAAGACCCGCACCTCACCGCGCAGCATCGCCTCGAGCGAGGTGACGACATCATGCCCATGCGCTCTCGGCGCCTGGAAGCCGAAGCGCTTTTCCAGCCGGTCGAGAAACTCGGCGCTCGGCTTCTCCGTGATTCCCACGGTGTGATCGCCCTGGACGTTGGAATGACCGCGCACCGGACAGAGACCGGCGCCGAAGCGTCCGATATTGCCGCGCAGCAGCGCCAGGTTCGCGAGCTGCTGGACATTCTGCGTCCCTCGCCGGTGCTGGGTGATCCCCATGCCCCAGACGATGATCGCGCTGCGCGCCTCGGCATAGACCTTGGCGGCCTCGGTGAGGTCGGCCCGCGTCAGGCCCGACTGGCACTCGATGGCGCCCCAGTGGGTGGCGCGCAGGTCGGCGGCCAGCGCCTCGAAGCCCTGCGTGTGGCCGCTGATGAAGTCGGCATCGAGGACCCGGGGCCGATCGGCCGCGACGGCGGCGTCGTCGAATTCGATCATGGCCTTCATCAGGCCCTTGATGGCGGCGAGATCGCCGCCGACCCGGACCTGGAGAAGGCCGGTGCTGATCGGGGTCGATGTCAGTGTCAGCATCTCGACGGGGTTCTGCGGCGCCTGGAACCGCTCGAGGGCGCGCTCGCGGAAGGGATTGAAGGAGACGATGCGGGCGCCCCGCCGCGCGGCGTTGCGCAGGCTCGTCATCATGCGCGGCGAGTTGGTGCCGGGATTCTGTCCGAAGATGAAGATGGCATCCGCCGAGTCGAAGTCCTCCAGCAGCACGGTGCCTTTGCCGACGCCGATCGATGCGGGCAGCCCCACGCTGGTGGCCTCGTGGCACATGTTCGAGCAGTCGGGGAAATTGTTGGTCCCGAACTCCCGGGCGAAAAGCTGGTAGAGAAACGCGGATTCGTTCGACGACCGGCCGGAGGTATAGAACTCGGCCATGTTGGGGCTCGGCAGCTCTCTCAGGCGCCGGCCGACCAGGTCGAAAGCGGCGTCCCAGCTGCAGGGCCGATAGTGGTCGGAGGCGGCGTCGTAGACCATCGGGTGGGTCAGCCGACCCTGCAGCTCGAGATCATAGTCGCTCCAGCCCGCGAGTTCGGAGACGGTATGAGCGGCAAAGAAGTCGGGGCCGCAACGCTTATCCGTCGCCTCCCAGGCGACGGCTTTGGCGCCGTTCTCGCAGAACTCGAAAGACGAGGTGTGTTTGGGATCGGGCCAGGCGCAGCCCGGGCAGTCGAAACCCGCCGGCTGGTTGACCCGCAGAAGCGTCTCGGCGCCCTTGACCGCGATGTCCTGTTCGATCAGGACGCCGCCGACGGCTCTCAGCGCGCCCCATCCGCCCGCAGCGGCGCTATATCGGCGGATCGCCTTCTTGTGAGCCACGTTCACTCCTGACGGCAGCTATGGATCGGGTTTCCGGTGATCGGCAGGCATGAGACGGCGCATCTCAGGCGCCGGGCCCCGAGGCGGCAATCGACGGCGGGCCGGCAGGCCGCTACGCCGAAACCGGCGCGATCGCCTGAAGGATCGCCCGCAGCAAATCCCGATGGCGGACGGGTTTCGTCAGGAACTCGACGGCGCCGCCTTTCATGGCCCGGACCGACATCGGCACGTCGGCCTGGCCGCTGATGAAGATGACGGGGAGGTGCCGTTTCGCCCTGACCAGGTCCTCGTGAAAATCCAGCCCGCTTTTTCCGGGCAGCATGACATCGAGGACGACGCAATCGGGAAGCATCCCCTCGGCGCTGTCGAGGAACTCCGGGACCGACCCGAACAGCTCCACTCGCATGCCTGCGGACCGCAGCAGGCTGTGAAGCGCCTCGCGGACGCCGCGATCGTCATCGATGACGGCCACGATCGCCGGGTCGCGGACGGGCGGTTCGCAGAAAGGCGATACCGGCGGCTCCGTGGCGGCCTCGACCGCGAACATATAGCCGCGCCCGGGCACGGTCTTGATGATGTCTCCATCCCTGCCCAGCACCTTCCGAAGCGCCGTCATCTGAACCCGCAGGTTGCTGTCTTCGACGAGCGTCGAGGGCCAGACGCGTTTCACGATCTCGTTCTTGGTGACGAGCGTGCCTCGGGATTCCAGCAGCACGACCAGGAGGTCGAAGGCGCGGCTGCCGATCTCCAGGGAGCGGCCGTGGGCCAGAAGCTGACGGGCGCGCGGGAGGACGCAATAGTGCCGAAACCGGATCGCGGACGGATCGTGGTCGGTGCGGGGAGACTCGACCCTCGGCGCAGCCCAGCCGCGCGCAGGCTGGTTCGGGATCGGCAGGTTCGTGAGATTTTGAATCAACACAGGAAGTGCCTCCTTCCGATCTGGCTTGGACGCCTTCCGCGCTTCTCGGCGGGCCGGCGCCGGCATGTGCCACCGGGGAGGAGCGGCTCGGTTTCGTCGCGTTGGCAGATCATGGATGCAGGAGTAGCAGAGCGGGCCGCCGCCGGCCTTGCATCGATCGCTCCGGATTTGTTGCTTTCTGCCCTTATTGACTCGGCGCCATCGCGACGACGGGACCAGGTGCCGCCGCCCGTGCAACCGGGAGGGGCGGGGGCTCGGCCCTCGTCGCCGGCACCGACAGAAGACGGGGAATGGTGGGAAGGGCCGGCGAGGTCGTCTTACGGCTTCGACCGGGAGAGCTGGAGCTTGTCCACCATCCGGATCAGGTCGGCCAGCGTGCGCGCCTGCATCTTGCGCATCACCTGCCCCCGATGCAGCTTGACCGTGGCCTCGCTGATGCCGATCTGCGCGGCGATCTGCTTGTTGAGCAGGCCGGCGGCAACCAAGCCCAGCACCTCCCGCTCGCGCGGCGTGAGGCTCTCGAACACGGCACGGAGTCCGGCGACGGACCGCTCGCCGTCCAGGCGCGCCAGGTCCTGCTCGATCGCGAGATAGATCGCGTCGAGGAGGTCCTGATGGCGAACCGGCTTGGTCAGGAACTCGACGGCGCCGGCCTTCATGGCCCGGACCGACATCGGAATGTCGGCGTGACCGCTGATGAACACGACCGGCAGATGCACGCCCTCCTTGATGAGATCATCGTGAAAATCGAGCCCGCTGCGTCCGGGCAGCCTGACGTCGAGAACCAGGCAGCCGTGACGGTTGGAGCCGGCGCGATCCAGGAACTCCTGGACCGTGGCGAACAGCTCGACCCGCAAGCTCACCGACCGCAGAAGACTCTGCAGCGCCTCGCGGATGTCCCGGTCGTCGTCGATGACGAAGACAGTCGGAGGATTGCTCTCATTCTGGGCTGTCAATCGAGGCCCCTCCCGCTCGCTGTCGGCAGGATGAATCGAAAGATGCTGCCGTGAGGCGCATGGGTGTCGGCCCAGAGGCGGCCGCCATGCGCCTCGACGATCGATCGGCAGATCGACAGGCCCATGCCCATGCCCTCGGGCTTGGTCGTGTAGAAGGGCTCGAAAATCCGATCCTGCCGGGCCGGGTCGATGCCCGTGCCGGAGTCCGCGACGGAAACCTGCAGGAGCCCCTCCTCGGAACGCTCGGTCGTCACGCGCAGCCGCCGCGGCCTGTCGGTGACCGACGTCATCGCCTCGATGCCGTTCATGATCATGTTCACGACGACCTGCTGCAACTGGACCCGGTCGCCCATGATCGGCTCGAGGCCGGGTGGCAGATCATGCTCGAGCGCGACGTCGTTCCGGCGCAGCTCGGCTCGCATCAGGTCCAGCATCTCGACGACCATGCTGTTGAGGTCGAGCAGCGTCATTTCGGGGGAGGACTTCCGGGCAAGCGCGCGGATCGTCTTGACGACATCGCCGGCGTGGTGGCCGTTCCTGACGATGCGTTCGGCGGCTCCCCGCGCCTCGTCCAGGTTCGGCTTGTCCTTCGCCAGCCAGAGCAGGCAGGCTTCGGCATTGGTGACGATCGCCATGAGAGGCTGGTTCACCTCATGGGCAATCGACGCCGCGAGCTCGCCCATGGTCATCAGGCGCGCGCCATGCATCAGGTTGGTATGGGCCCGGCGCAACGCCTCCTCCACCAGCCTGCGTTCGGTGATGTCGCGAAACACCAGGACGGCGCCGGTGATGTCGCCCTTGTCGTCGATGATGGGCGAGCCGCAATCGTCGATCGGCACCGTGCGACCGTCGCGAGAGAGCAACACGGTGTGATTCGCCAGCCCGACCACCGTCCCCAGGCGCAACACCTTGGCGGCGGGATCCTCGACCGTCCTCCCGGTCTCCTCATTGACGATGCGGAAGACCTCGGCGAGCGGCTGTCCGATCGCATCCCGCTGCGGCCAACCGGTCAGAGTCTCGGCCACCGGATTCATGAAGGTGACGCGGGCCCCATTGTCGGTCGCGATGACGGCGTCGCCGATACTGGAGAGTGTGGTCACGAACCGGCGCTCGCTCTCCCGCAGCTTTCGCTCGGCGGCATGCTTGAACAGGGCCATCTCGATCACCGTTCGCAGCTGGGAATCCTCGAACGGCTTTAGCAGATAACCGAAGGGCTCCGTCAGGCTGGCGCGCTGGACGGTTTCGTCATCCGCATACGCCGTGAGGAAGACGACGGGGATATGGCATTGTTCGCGGATCTGCTGGGCGGCGTCGATGCCGTCGATCTCGCCCTCGAGCCGGATATCCATCAGCACGAGGTCGGGCCGGGTCTTCAGCGCGAGCGGCGGTGCCTCTTCGCCGCGGGCGATCATGCCGACGACCGTGTGGCCGATCCGGTTCAGCTGCTGCTGGATATCCCTGGCGACCACCCGGTCATCCTCGACGACCAGGATCTTGGCGGGCGTCATCGGTTGGTCTCCGTTCCCGTGTCCGCGTCGAAAACGATGGCGAATGTCGTGCCGCCTTCGCGTTGCAGATCGAGTCTAGCATGAAGCTGCTGCATCAGATCATAGACGAGCTGCAGGCCGACGGTATCGGCCTGCTGGGCGTTCCGGTCGGTAGGCAGGCCGACGCCGTTGTCGATGACGGCCAGCCTGCAGCGCCCAGCGGCGAGCAGCTTGAGCTCGACCCGGACCCGTCCCGGCCGCTCGTCGGGGAAGGCGTGCTTCAAGGCGTTCGAGACGAGCTCGTTGATGATCAGGCCGGTGGCGATGGCCTGGTCGAGGCCCAGCTCGACCTCGTCGATGTCGGTCGTCAGATCGACGTGACGGCTGTGCAGCCCATAGGCGCGGATCAGATGGGCGCACAGATTCTGCACATGGGTCCGCATGGGGATTCTGGCGAAATTGCCCGCCCGGTAGAGATTCTCATGGACCAGGGCCATCGAGCGAACCCGATTGCGGCTTTCGGAGAACAGCTCGGCGACCGCGGGATCGCCGATCCGGGAGGCCTGAAGACTCAGCAGGCTGCTGATCAGCTGTAGATTGTTCTTGACCCTGTGGTGGACCTCCTTGAGCAGGGCCTCCTTCTCCTGGAGCGAGGCGCGCAGGCGTTCCTGGGCCTGTATCGAGGCGGTGACGTCCATCACCGTTCCGACATAATCGAGCTCGCCCGCCGCATTCCGCTCCGCATGGACCACCACATGAAGGTTCTTTGTCGAGCCGTCCGGCATCTTCAACCGGTGATCGAGCTCGCAGTTCCCGCCGCCCTCGGACACCTGATCCATGATCTTCTGAACCAGGGTTGGTTCTCCCGGGTGATTCCGCTGGCGCCCGACTTCGAATGTCGGCGCGGTCTCCCGGCCGACCTCGTAGATCCGATAGATCTCCTCGGACCAGAACAACTTCGTGTGCGAGCTGTTGAAGGCGAAGCTGCCCATATGGGCGAGGCGCTGGGATTCCGCAAGATAGGCCTCCGCATGCTGCAGGTCGGCGAACAGGCGGGCATTCTCGAGCGAGATCGCGGCCTGGGAGGCCAGCAGTCTCAGCACGGCGATCCGGGCAGGTGTGAAGACATGGGAGGTGAGGCGGTTCTCGAGATAGAGAATGCCGGTCAGCTTGGCTTGCTTGATCAGGGGCAGGCACAGGATCGAGCGGCTGCGGTTGCGTCGGATATACTTGTCTCCCGAGAACGGGTTCCGGTTCGACGCGTCGTCCAGCAGGAGGCTGTCCTGCGTGCGCAGGACATAGCGCAGAACCGATTCGGGAAGCTCCTCGGCCGCCGCGGCCGACCGCCGGAGATGGACCACGACGGTATCGCGAAGGGTGGTGGCTTCCGCCTCGATCTGCAACTCGTCGCCGCGCGAGAGGATCAGCAGACCGCGATCGGCACCCGCCTGCTCGAGCGCCAGCACCATGAATGTGTCGATGAGCTTGGGCAGGTCGATCTCGCTCGAGACGGCTTGCGACACCTTGACCATGGTCGCGAGATCCAGACGTTCGACCGTCGTGCCGATCGTGCTTTCGGGCCGCGGCAGGGCCAGATCGCGGCGCAGCTGCGGGTAGTTCCGGTCCAGAAGACGGACCTTGCCGTCGGCACCCCAGCGAAGATAGCAGGCGCGGGCGGCCAGGATGTAGGCGTCGGCACTCGTCTGAAAGCCGCGGGCCCGGTAGAAGCGGGCCGCGAGTTCGTTGGCGATGGCTTCGTTCTGGACGAAGCCATTTTGCCGTGCCAGCCGGATGGCCTCTTCATAGAGGCGCATCGCGTCCAGCTCCCGCCCTTCCAGCCGCGCGATTTCCGCCGCCACCAGGGCGTCGCGGTTCGCGAAATTCTCCGGGCAGCTCTCGGCCCAGATCGCGATCTGGCGGCGATGAGCCTGCAGCAGGCCAAAATGCCGCTCGCGCAGCTCGCCATTGGCCGAATCGCAGGCCGCGGCCCGTGTGAGGGCGCCGTAGAAATGATACTCGGCAATCTCCAGATGCGACCGCGTCGCCCAGAGGAGATCGTGGGCGCTCGCGGCGGCGGCGACGCCGCCGGTATCGTCCTGCGCCAAAAAGCGCGCCTGCATCCTGTGGATCCAGTACCAGGACGTGGCGAGCGCCAGGCGCGCGCCGCCTTCGCCGAGATGCTTCTCGAACCAGCGATCGTCCAGTTCCGAACCCTCGGGGCGGAAGACGTCGGGTTCGAGTCCGCGCAACTCGCGGATCAGCATCAACTGGTCGGTGAAGACATCGACATACAGGCCGAACCGGGCCTTCCGGGCAAACGCCAGCGCCTGCTCGGCCTCGCGCTGGACCTCCTGGAGCGGCTCTCCCGAGATCAGCAGGTTCGTGACCAGGTTCTTGCAGCTATAGACGGCATAGGTCAGGTCTCCCATCGCATTGGCCATGTCGAAGGCGTGCTTGATGAGGACGCGGCCCGACAGGAGATGCATGGTCCAGGGGATGGTGATCGCGCCGAAGGCCATATAGACCCGGGCCTTGAACCGCTCCAGCCCGCGCTTGTCCACCAGATCGCGGCCGAGCTGCCCGAAGCGGAATCCCGCCTGGTAGTCGCCCAGACGAAGACCCAGGACGATGTTGAGGACGGCATAGGCGTGGCAGGAGGCGTCGCAGTTGCCGTGCTCCAGGCTCAGATTCGTCATGCGCAGGAGAACGACGTCATGGAGATTGTTGTCGGTGAAGCGCGCCGGCGGCAGCAGCTCCGCAAGAACATCCATGGTGGCAAGCCAGTCGGGATCGGTCATCAGCGGCAAATCGAGCAGTTGCTCGATCGGTCGGCCGGCAAGCAACTGCCACATCCGATCGAGCTCCCGACTGACGCCGCCGTCGGTCGGATGCGGGGAGAGCTCGATGCCGACATGGCGCAGGCAATCGAGGCCCACCTCGACGCCGCGATCGGTTCGATCGAGGGTGGTGTAGAGAGCCAGGCGAAGCCGGGCGACCGCCGCCCGGTCGACGAGATCGATCACCCGTGCCGACAGGGCCGAGAGACGCGCCTCGGCCGCGGGGAGATCCCCGGTCAGAAACTCGCACTCGGCGCGATGGCGCTCCAGATCGAACATGAGGCGATAGTCGAGCTCCCAGCTGGCTTCCGCCAGCAAGGCGGAGCCTGCCGCGAAGTAGGCCAGCGCCGACGCATAGGCGGTCGAAGCCTTGGCGCGCTTGCCGGCAATGAGATTGAGCGCGGCAACCTGCCTCCGCTCCTCGGGCGAATGAATCAAGGCGGCGCCGCGATCGAGCTGGTTGACGATCTCGAAGATACTCTCCTCGAGCTCCGCGGCGGCGGTCCGAGACGCAAGAACCCGTCCAATCCGGAGATGCGCGGCCGGCCGCTCGGCGTCGGGGATCAGGGCGTATGCCGCCTCCTGGACACGGTCATGGAGGAAGGAGTAGCCGCCGCCCTCGGGACGGAGAACGAGCCCCGTCCGGACGGCCTCCCATAGCGCCGCGCGGACCGCGTCTTCGGGCATCCCCAGCAGCATCGTCAATGTGGATACCCGGGCGTTGTTGCCAAGGCAGGCCAGTTGCTGCAGGACGTTCACAGCAACGGTCGGGAGGCGACTGAGCTTTCCCGCCATGAGCTCCGCCACGTTGGCGGTGATGCGCTTGGCACGGATTCGATCCATGTCCCAATGCCACGCCGCGGCGTCGGGATTGAACGACAGCAGACTCTCCTCTGCCAGGGCCATGACGAACTGGATCGCAAAGAAGGGATTGCCGCCGGTCTTCTCGAACACCAGCTCGGCCAGGGGCTGCACTTTTCCCTGCTCGGCATGCAGGGCGTCGGCGACGAGGCACCTCACATCGCTCGGCAGAAGGGGAGCGAGCACGATCTGTTTCACATTGGCGCCGGTTCCGCGGATCGCCTCCAGCGCGCGCGCGAGCGGGTGGCCGGGGCCAACCTCGTTGTCGCGATAGGCGCAGACCAGCAGGAGATGGCTGACCTCCGGATCGGTGGCGAGGCGTTCGAGAAGCTCGAGGGTCGCCATGTCCATCCATTGCAGATCGTCGAGGAACAGGGCGAGGGGATGCTCCGGCCGCGCGAAGACGCCGAGGAAGCGTCGGAACACCTGCTGGAACCGGTTCTGCGCATCGCGCGGCGGAAGCTCGGGAACGGGCGGCTGGTCGCCGATGACGTGGACGAGCTCCGGGATCAGGTTGACCATGAGCTGGCCGCTGGACCCCAGCGCCTCCAGCAATGCATCGCGCCAGCGGGCCAGCTCCGCGTCGTTCTTGCTGAGCAGCTGGCGGATCAGGCTCTGAAACGCCTGCGCCAGCGTGGCGTAGGGAATGTTGCGCTTATACTGATCGAACTTGCCGGCGGCGAAGAGCCCGCGGGAGGCGACCTGGGCCTTGTGGAGTTCGTTGACGATCGAGGACTTGCCGATGCCCGCGTAGCCGGACACCAGCACGAGCTCGGTCGTGCCGCGAATGACGACGCGATCGAAGGCGGAGACGAGGGCGTCGATCTCGGCTTCGCGCCCGTAGAGCTTCTCCGGAATCATCAACCGGTCCGGCGCATCGTGCGCGGCTAGGCGGAACGGATCGATGCGGCGCTGAGTCTCCCATCCCCCGAGGCACCGCCGCAGGTCGGCTTCGACGCCGGCCGCCGTCTGATAACGGTCTTCGGCGGTCTTGGCGAGAAGCTTCAGGATGATGGCGCCGATGGGATCGGGAATCCCCTCGATGCGTTCGTTCGGCGGCGTCGGCTGGCGGGCGACATGGCAATGGACCCATTCCATCGGATCCGAGGCGGTGAAAGGCAGAACGCCCGTGAGCAATTCATAGAGAGTGACGCCCAGCGAATAGAGGTCGCTGCGGGCATCGATCGACCGGTTCATGCGGCCGGTCTGCTCGGGCGCCATATAGGCGAAGGTTCCGGCGATGATCTCCGGCGGCGCGGGCGCCTGGCGTTCGCGCGGCAGCAGCGACGCGATGCCGAAGCCCGTGAGCCAGACATTGCTTGCGCCGTCGACCAGCAGATGCGCGGGCTTGATGTCCTTGTGAATGAGCCCGCGCTGATGGACCTGGCGCAAGGCCGCCGTCAGGGCGATCGCCACCTGCAGGAAACGGGTCACCTCCAGCGGGCGCCCGCGTACGCCGATGAGGGGATGGCCGCCGGGGTCCTGAAGCACCAGCATCGGGCGGCCGTCATGCCGGACGAGCGCGAGGGGACGCACGGCCCAGGCGGGATCGAGCTTGTCGGCCAAGGAATATTCATGTTCGAGCCGCGCGAGGCTCAACGGCGCCTGCTGCACCAGAACCGGCGCCAGAACCAGGATCGAAACGGCATTGTCGCGCTGTCGGCCGCGATAGAGGACGAACTCGCGGCCCTCCCGCAATGTCTCGAACTCATATCTGGAAAGCTCCGTCACGAGCCGCCTTACCCTCGGTAGCACCAGACGGGGCGAGCATAAGGGTTTTGCGCATGGCTCGGTAGGCGAAAGCGGCGACTTTCGTCCTTCGGCGCCGCGGGTCGATCGGTGGCCGCGATGCCGATCGGGAACCGCTCCGGCAGAGAATCCCATGGACCGGGATGGGGATTCGGGCGGGCTGTTTCGCGACCTTTCACAAGAATTCACCCGGTCTCACTGGGGCTATTTCATTTCGTCGCGTAAGGCTCTCCCGGCGGGAGTTTCCGCTCGAGGTCGGCGCTGCCGGTGGACCCGGGCAGGTCTTCCCGCGATCCTGCCCCAACTATCGGAGAGCCCGATGTCCTATGCCCGTCCGCCGCTTCCTCCCTTCACGGCCGAGACCGCGGCGCGGAAAGTCCGCCTCGCCGAGGACGCCTGGAACAGCCGCGATCCGCAACTCGTCTCGCTCGGCTATTCCGCCGACAGCGTCTGGCGAAATCGCGCAGAATTCATCAGCGGGCGGTCCGCCATCGTGGAATTTCTGGGCCGGAAATGGTCCCGGGAGCTCGATTACAGGTTGATCAAGGAACTCTGGGCCTTCACCGAGAATCGCATCGCCGTTCGCTTCGCCTATGAATGGCGTGACGATGCGGGCGACTGGTTCCGCTCCTACGGCAACGAGAACTGGGAATTCGGCGATGACGGGCTGATGCGCCGGCGCCTGGCCTGCATCAACGACCTGCCGATCCCAGAGGCCGATCGCCGCTATTTCTGGTCGCTCGGTTCCCGCCCCGCGGACCATCCGGGCCTGTCCGAGCTGGGCCTCTGAAGCAAGAGCCCGGGGACAGGGCAGGATAGGTCCGCGGAGGCCGGTCGAAACCGTCCCTCTCGGCCATCGCCAGGTCGGGAGACGATCGACGAGGTGGCTCCCGGCTGCGGATGGCGGGCCGCGCCACCGCGACGCGGTATCGCAGGACAGGGGCCGACCCGAAGCCACCCGACCCAAAAATCACGTCGGGACCACCGCCCAGGGGGCAAGGAGAAGCAATCCATGGTCGCGATGCGCGTCATCCTTCGTGCCGCGGCGTTTGCCGCGATCGCGGCAATCTCGGGCAGCCACACGGCCAGTGCCGATGACGATATCCTGCATCGCGACAAGCTGAGCGGCGATTGGGGCGGTGCTCGGGCCGAGCTGCAGAATTGGGGATTCGACATCACCCTGGACTATATCGGCGAGACGATGGGCGATGTCTCCGGGGGCGTCGAGCGCGGCTTTGTCTATCAGGGGCGGCTGCAATTGTCGCTCGATGTCGATCTCGACAAGCTCATGGGCTGGCAGGGCGCGCTCTTCCACGTGACCGGCTATCAGATCCAGCGGACCGGAGGAGGAATTGATGGCCATACCGGCGCGCTCAGCGATCCCAGCTATATCGAGGCGCATCCTACGACGAGATTGTTCACGCTCTGGCTGCAGCAGAGCCTGTTCGACGACGAGCTGTCGATTCGCGTCGGCCAGCTCGCGGCCGACGACGAGTTCATGATCAGCCCGACCGCCGCGAACCTGCTCAACAGCACCTTCGGCTTCGCCGATATCCTGGCCCTCAATCTGCCCAGCGGCGGACCCGAATATCCGCTGGCGACCCCGGGGCTTCGCATCCAGGTGAACCCCACGCCGGAGATCTCGCTGCTCGCCGCGGTCTTCAGCGGCGATCCGGCGGGCGACACTTGCTCGGGCAATCCTCAGCTCTGCAACGGCAGCGGCACGACGTTCAGCTTCAGCGGCGGAACCTTCTGGATCGGCGAGGCCCAATACGCGATCAATCAGGGAGATCAGGCCGAAGGCCTTCCCGGCGTCTATAAGTTGGGTCTCTGGTATCAGGATGCCTCCTTCGCCGACCAGCGCTTCGGTGTCGATGCCGCGGGCAACAAGGTGTCGCTGGCATCGGGAGCCGCGGTCGGGGCGGAGAACCATGAGGGAAATGGCGGGATCTACGGGCTCGCGGACCAGACCCTCTGGCGCAGCGACGGCAAGGGCCAGGCTCTCAACGGTTTCCTGCGCCTCGGCGCATCGCCCGCGGACCGCAACCTGATCTCGTTCTATGTCGATGGCGGCCTGGGCTTCGCCGGGCTCGTCCCGACCCGGGACCAGGATACGCTGACCTTCGGCGCCGCCTATGCCCGGATCAGCGACGATGCGGCCCATCTCGACAAGGATACCCGCCGCCTCGACGACCCGAGCTTTCCGGTGCGCGACGAGGAGATCGTCCTCGAGCTCAACTATCTGGCCCAGGTGACGCCCGCGGTCACGCTGCAGCCGGATATCCAGTACATCGTTCACCCGGGCGGTTCGGCGCCCGATCCCGGCGATCCCGACGACACGATCCCGAATGCCCTCGTTCTTGGCGTTCGGGCGACCCTCGTCTTCTGAGAGCTGCCGTCGGCGCACCCGAAGCCCTCTTGGTGTTTCTGCGGGCTGCTGGTTCGCGTCCCGCCGCGCCCTTCGATCCCGCCGGGCGTGTGGGCTCCGGGGGGCCAGTTCCAATTTCCGGCAAGCTCTCTCCTGTCCGCCTGAACGATGGCCTGGCTTCGCCACGCGGGCCAGAGACGGTCGTTCGCCGGGACTCCGAGCGTGCGGCCGGGCATCGCGATCGGGGCCTGTCAGCAGGCCGACATTGGCCAGATGAAAGAGCCCAATGCTATGGTCGAGTTCCATTCAATAGGCCGGCTGCGAGAGGCATCGTTCCGATGCGATTCTGGATTCTAGCCCGGCGCGCCGCATTCGGTTTGGGCTTGACCGCGGTCGCCGCTCTCACAGGCTGCTCAACCTCTCCGGTGGAGAGGGCTCTTTCGACCTCGTCGGATCAAGCCAGCGCAGTCTCGGCCGAGGAGATGAATGACATCATCGAGACGGATTTCACCTCGCATGATCCGGATTACCGAGAGCACAGAATCCATTTTGGCAAGCGTCTCCGCGCGCTCGCCGCGAACTTGGCCGAAATTCAGGCAACGGGAAAGGTCATGGACTGCTCCACTCAAATGTATCTCGAAGCGGACTGGCTCTACGAATACACCGTGGAATGGACGCGCCTCGAACTGCAGCTGACGCGGCTGGCCGAGAGCCTGACGAACGTCAATCAGGATTTCGCGCGCCGGCAGTCGCCCGGAAGCGGATTCTGGGGCGTTTGCTATGACGAATGGTTCTTGCAGGCCGAAGCGACGCTGGCGGCTCTGGAAGAACACTATGAGGAAAAGTGGTTGCCGCAACCGCCATATCCGGTCCGGATTCCGGATCGAATCGGCACGCCGGAGAAACTGAGAACCTACCTGGAGCAGCTGCTGATCTCCGACATCGCGACGACGGGCCGGGACAACCGAGGTGAGTTGGGAAATATTACGACCATACTGTCATCGGCCTTCTTCAAAGACTATCTTCGGGAATATCTAGGGGAGGCGATCGGCCACGGCCGTGACGGGCGGGACGGCCAGCTCCCCGGCCCCTTCAATGCGACCTACAGGGACTTCCTTCGTCGATGGCAGGATCCGCTGACCGGCTATTGGGGCGCCTGGTATCGGAGCAAGGGACGGCTCTACAAGACCGTCGATCTGAGCATCACCTATCATACGATCGCCAATCGTCGCGGGCAGGTCGCGTATTGGCCGCAGATCATCGACACGACATTGCGCATCGAGAACGACCCGTATCCCTTCGGATGGCTTCATAACGGGCACTTCAACAACCACAACAATTACGACGTGGCGCGGATTCTGAAATATGGATGGGCTCACATGTCGGCTTCTCAGAAGCAGCAGGCCCGTGAAGCCATCCGGGAGATGCTGACCTGGACTCTCGAAGAGTCCTTCAACCCGGATGGCAGCTTCAAGGCGGACCCGAGTTTTTTCAGTTCGGTGTCGGCAGACTATTATTTCGGCGTCTCGTTTCTGGACGAGATCGGCTTCTGGATCCGCGACAAACGGTTCTGGACGGAAGAAGAGTTCGCCGGAAGCGATGCCATCTGCCGCAGGATTAAACTGCGTGTGGCGGAGTCCAAGCTCGATGACCCGCAGGCACGCGTCGCGTTGGAAAAGCTGAACGTGGCTTGCGGAGGGTGACCTCCCGCCCGGCTCGCGGCTATCGCCGGGACGGGGCGCCTTCGTTACGCGGCGTGTGGCAGCGTCACGACGGACGGCGCCGCGCGCAACTCGCGCAGGATCGGCCGCGTCATGCAGGTGGGCCCGCCGGCGCCCTTCCGGCTGATCTCGGCGCCCTTGTAGATCCGGACCTCGACGCCCGCTTTCTCGAGGCGGCGGCGCGTCTCGGGATTGCCATCGAGCATGACGCATTTGCGCGGCGCCACGGCCAGCACGTTGCAGCCCATCGAATCGAATTCCTCGTCTGGCACCTCGACGAGTTCGATGCCCCGCTCGAGCAGAAGCTCGCGGAACGGCACGATCATGAGCGGCGAATAGACCAGCGCGAGGTCGTGATCGATGGGGCTCAGCACCGACATCAGGTGAAACACGTCCGACGGCCCGTGATAGTGAGGCGAGGGTACGACGATGAGATCCGCTCCACAGGGCGCGAGCAACGCCCGAAGCTGGCGGATGCCTTCATCGTTCGTGCGATAGCCCCGGCCGACCGCCAGGGTTCGCTCGTCGATCCAGGCGACGTCGCCGCCCTCGACATGGCCCTGCCCGGTGATGGCGCCATGGACCGGGATCCCCAGCCCCTGGAACAGGGTGCGCTCGGCCGCGGGTTCCGTGCGGCGGGCGGGCTTGCCCATGTTGCAGAGGATCATGCCCTTGTTGCAGGCGATCGCTGCATCGCGCGGATAGAGCGAGTCCATGGTGACGGCGTTGCTCTTCGGCAGGAAGGCGATCTCGATATCGGGGTCGAGACTCTTGAGGGCTTCGACGAAGCGATCATATTCGGCGATAGCCCCGCCGAGATCCGGCCGGCCGAAATAGTTGAGCGGCCGCCATTCCGCGTCGATCTTGGCATCGCTCACGAAGGCGTCACGCGCATGCTTGACGACGACCTTCTTGAGTTTGCCGACTTCGGACTGATACCCGACGAACATGATTCCGTGCTCCTCGTTTTTCACTCTGCGGCGGCGGGCGCCGAAGCCAGCGGTGCCAGGCGGCTGGCGCGCCATTTGAGCCAGACATAGACCGGAATCCCGGCGAACAGCAGGAGCGATCCCCAGAAGACGACCTCCTGACCCGATCCCGCAACCGCCCAGATCGAGTAGGCGAAGGCCAGGATGGCGATGACGCTGGCGCCGGCCAGACGCTGACCGCTGAACTTCGCCGGCTCGCGGAAGAACAGCACCAGCTCGGCCATGGCGGTGAACATGTACGGGACCAGTGTCGTCATGGTCGCCAGCAGCAGCGTGAAATTGAAGACGCCCACCAGCCCGTGCGAATAGTTGGTCAGCATCAGGACCGTGACCAGGATGCTCGAGACGATCAGGCCGAAGATCGGCGTGCCGTTCCGGGACACGAGTCCGAACTGCTTCGGGAAGAGCCCGTCCTTGGCCGCGGCGAGCGGCACCTGGCCCTGCAGCAGGATCCAGCCATTGAGGCAGCCGAAAGTCGAGATCAACGCGCCGATGGCGATGAAGGCCTGCGCGCCCTCGCCCCACAGCGCCTTGGCGGCGTCGGCGAAGGGGGCGGTGGAATTGGCCAGGTCCGCCGAGGGGATGATGCCGAGCACGGCCACGGTCCCCAGGATGTAGGTGACCGTGGCGATCAGGGTCCCCAGGATCGTCGAGCGCGGGATGGTGCGCTCCGGGTTCTCGACATCGTCCGCGGGAATGCTCGCGGATTCGAGTCCGAGGAAGGCCCACAGTGTCAGCGCCGCAACGGAGGTGACCGCCGAGAAGCCCGACTGTCCGCTCGGATTGAACGGCGTGAAATGGCTCGGATCGAGATAGAAGACGCCGATGAGCCCGATCGCGAGCAGCGGGATCAATTTGCCGATGGTGGTGATGAGCTGGACCCAGCCGGCCGCTCTGATGCCGGCGATGTTCAATGCCGTCAGAATCCAGATCGCCACCACGGCCGCGATCGCCGCGGTCAGGTTGCTGGCGACGAGCCCGGGGAAGAACACGCCGAGATAACCGACGAAGGCCACGGCGATGGAGGCGTTGCCGGCCCAGACGGCGATCCAATAACCCCACGCCATCTCGAAGCCGACGAAGTCGCCGAAGCCCATCCGGGCATAGGCATAGGGTCCGCCGATCCTCGGAAAAATGCGGCTCAGTCGGGCGAAGACCAGGGCCAGCAGCAACGAGCCCGCGGCGGTCGCCAGCCAGCCCACGATGCTGATGCCGCCATAGGGCGCCAGCGAGGCCGGCAGGAGAAACACGCCGGATCCGATCATGTTGCCGGCGACCAGCGCCGTCGCCATCCAGAGCCCTAATGCCTTCTTGGGACGCGTAGTGCTGATTGCCATGTCTGCCGACCCCTTCTCCTCGTTGAATGGCGCGGCGCAAACGACCCCGGCGCGCCTCCGGCCTCGATGGACGAATGATCGTATTTAGGCGCCCCCCAGCGGCTGCGCCTTGACCCAAGTCAACTGAGCCAGGGTTGGCCGGAATTACTCGGCAACACAACCTTCTGTCGGCCCATTAAGATGCCAGGGAGCCTGCAGCACCCGGCCAGGCCATTCGCCGAAGCAAGGTCTCATGACAGCTAGCGGGCGGCCCCGCGTCATGTGCGCCATCCCATCTGGGCCACGAGAGAACGTGTAGTCGCCTTTCGAATGAGTTGAAAAATCCCGATTCAGGGAACGACAATCACAATACACGGCGCGAGACTTACAACCTTCTGGGAGACGCTTCCCAACAGCAATCCAGCGAGGCGTCCGCGACCTCGTCTGCCAATGACGATCGCATCGAACCTTCGCTGTTGAACCGTCGCGATGATCACTTCTGCCGGGTCCCCCCATCCCACTCGCAGTTCGACATTCGATAAGCCGACACGCAATGACCGCTCCTCAGCTTGCCGAAGGATTTGACTCGATAGCGAATCGAGCGCATCGCCAATATTCTTTTCAGTGTGAGCGAGCTGCCTCAACTGCTCTTGAGGGACATTCCCGCCTACGGTCAAAATCGACAACTGCGCGCCGAGGGCCTTTGCGAGTGTCGCCGCCGCATCTGTCGCACGATTCGCACCGTCCGATCCATCCGTAGCCAGCAGTATGTTCTGCATGGAAGTATCTGCGCTTTCCTCTTCGCCGAATACCGCGGTGTCGTCTTTCAGGACCGTCCCAGCTCGGGTTGAGACAATTCGGGAGAAGCACACTCCTGGCCCATGAGCCTGGCATGACCATAAAACGACCTGCGATCCTGCCGGGATACGAAACCCGGGTTTCTCCATCGCATGGCCTCTCAAAGACCCTTTCGCTCCTTTGGCCTCCACCTATCCTTGAACCAAGCCCATAAGGATGACCAAAACGCTGCGAGTGCGGCACAAAGGGTCAATAGAAGAAGAGCGATCGTCATTTGGATGATACTGAAGTTGGCGGCATCGCGAACCACGAACCAGCTTGCGACGATGCCTGCCAGAACCATCAATATCCGGGCGATCCAACTCAACATGCTGAGGCCCTCATTCGCGACTTGTCGCGATTCGCGATAGCCGCCTCATCGTCACGCCGAGAGAAGAAGGTTTTCGCCGCTCGGCATCGACTGTGGGGCATTCGGCAACAAGGCTCGGTCTTCCGGTTGCTGCGCATCGAAAGTCCGATGTTCGAAAGTGGCGTGCCCAACCGGCGGCTGACCGGATGAGGCATGCTCGTTCCGCAGGTCTCGACCTACGGCATCATCTTTCTCGCCGAGGCCAATTTGACCTGTCCCGCAGTCCGGCGCCAAATGGCCGACAAGCCGATCCACCCGTACCGCCGGCCGGATTCCGCATCTCGGCATCCCTGCAACACTCTCTCCCTCGGGGGCTGAAGCGGTGACCGACGATCTGCGAAGAGAGCGTTGCCATGTTTTTTAAACTCTTACCCATTCCGGAGTCAACATTGTTGACCTGGATCAATGCGTGGCCGCGACAGATGAGGCAGATACCTGGTGACTGTCGAGATCGCCGATCGATCCGTTCCGGACCTACGCGGCCGGCGGGAATTCGCGGGGCAAGCTCGTGTCGAGCGCTCGGGACAAGGACGTGGTTCATGTCCGTTCTTTAGACATTCCCGAGGAAAGGGATTCATCCATTGGCTGACGGGGAGGAAGAGAAATGGCCAAGGTTGCAATTGTCACCGGCGGAACACGCGGCATCGGCGCCGCGATTTCAAAGACTCTTCATGACGCCGGCTACGAAGTCGCCGCGATTTATGCCAGCAACGATGAGGCGGCGTCGGCGTTCAACCGGCAAACGGGCATAGCCACATATAAATGGGACGTGTCGAGCTTCGAGGCTTGCTGCAGCGGAATAAATCGGGTCAAGGCGGATCTGGGCCCTGTCGACATCCTGATCAACAATGCGGGCATCACCCGCGACAGCATGCTCCACAAGATGACGCTGGACCAGTGGCGCGCCGTGATCCATACGAACCTGGACTCGCTCTTCAACATGACGCGCCCGCTCATCGAGGATATGTGAGCCCGAGGATTCGGCCGCATCGTCAACATCTCGTCGATCAACGGTCAGAAGGGGCAGCTCGGGCAGACGAACTATTCCGCCGCGAAGGCCGGGGACATCGGTTTTACCAAGGCGCTGGCGCTGGAATGCGCCAAGAAGGGTATCACGGTGAACGCGATCTGCCCCGGATACACGGCAACCGACATGGTGCGGGCCGTGCCGCGGGACATGCTCGAAAAGTCAATTCTGTCGCAAATTCCTGTGGGTCGCCTCGGCGAACCCGGGGAGATCGCCCGGTGTGTGCTGTTCCTGGTCTCGGACGAAGCCAGCTTCATCACCGGATCGACCCTGACGGTCAATGGCGGGCAGTATCTCGTTTGATGCGCCTTCTTTCGACAAGCGAGCGTCGGGCGGATTCGCGGCGTCACCGCCGAAGCACATAGGTGCCTGGCGCATCCTCCAGCGTCACGTAGCCTTTCGAGGGGCAGCCCAGGGCCGGCGGCGCCACCTGGTCCGGCGCGGAATGGCCGCCCAGCCATTCGCTCCATTCCACCCACCAGGATCCCTCCTTCGATGGCGCTGCGGCGACCCATTCGTCGGGGCCGAGACAGGGATCGGCCGTGCGCGTCAGAGCGATCCGGAAATGGCGGCCGGGATGGCCGGGCTCGCTGACAATACCGGCATTGTGGCCTCCGCTGGTCAGGACGAACGTGACGTCCGTGTCGCTGAGATAATGAATTTTGTAGACAGAGCGCCACGGCGCGACATGGTCGTGCTCCGTCCCTACGACGAACGTCGGCACGCGGATGTTCTGAATCGTGGCCGGGCGCCCGTCGATCATGAAGCGGCCTGCCGCCAGCTCGTTGTCGAGATAGAGCCGCCGCAGATACTCCGCATGCATTCTGTACGGCATGCGGGTGGAGTCGGCATTCCACGCCATGAGGTCGATCATAGGCGTGCGTTCGCCCATCAGATAATCGTGGACAAGACGCGACCAAATGAGGTCGTTGGTTCGGAGAAGCTGGAAAGCGCCGGCCATCTGATCGGCAGAGAGATATCCCCTGTTCCACATCATGCTTTCCAGGAAATGCATCTGGCTGTGGTCGATAAAGAGCGCGAGCTCGCCCGGTTCGGTGAAATCGATCTGCGCCGCGAACAGCGTCACCGACGCGAGCCGCTCGTCCTTGGCCCGCGCCATTGCCGCTGCTGCAATGGACAGAAGCGTCCCACCCAGGCAATAGCCGGCAGCGTGGATCTTTCGATCGGATACGATGGCGTTGATCGCGTCCAGCGAGGACATCACTCCGAGGCGTCGATAGTCGTCCATGACCAGATCCCGGTCTTGCGCCGTCGGATTGAGCCAGGAAATGCAGAACACGGTGTAGCCTCGCTCGAGCAGATAGCGGATCATCGAGTTCTGCGGCGACAAGTCGAGGATGTAGTACTTCATGATCCAGGCCGGTACGATCAGGATCGGTTCGGCTCGCACCGTCTCCGTCTTCGGCGCGTATTGGATCAATTCGATCAGACGATTGCGATAGACCACTTTTCCAGGCGTCACGGCGACATCGCGGCCGACGACGAAGCGTTCCGTTCCAACCGGCGGTTGACCGGTCATGAGCCGGCCGACGTCTTGGAGCCAATTCTGGAGGCCCTGGACAAAGTTCGCGCCGCCCGTTTCCCACGCTTTTTTTGCCACTTCCGGATTGGCAAACGCAATATTCGACGGAGAGAAAATGTCGAGGATCTGCCGAGTCATGAAGGAGACGCTATCTTCGTGATGAGGCGTCACGCCCGGAACCTCGTGAGTCACGTTGTGCCACCACTGTTGACTCAGCAGGAAGGCTTCGGCCCAAAAGCGGTATGGAAACTGCTGCCATCCTTCATCGTGGAAGCGATGGTCGCCTGGCAACGGCTCGATGCAGGATGGCGTATCTGGATCGAGAGCCGATGCGACGAGATAGGCGAGGAGCCGGCTCGTCTTGCGCCAGCCTTTGTAGACCAGCTCCGCCCTCTTTCCGGGGGCTGCGGCGAGGTGGATCGACCAGTCGAAAAGCGCAACAGAGAGGGCGAAGGGAGAAATTCCTGCGGTCCACTGCGCGGTCAGCGCTTCTCGCATGCGGTCGAAGGCCCGGAATCCCTCGAGACCGGGAGGATCCTCCTGCAGTGCGGAGAAATTCCCCGCCAAGTCTGGCCGCGTGCTTCTTGCCGCAATCATGGCCTGTCCTCGTAACTGTGAGATCGGGTCCTGAGTCTCCGAGAAGGAGAGGGCGTCGAAGTCTTGAGGGAACGTCTAGGCTTCAAAGTTCGGCGGGTTGGTCGGACATCGGTCATCGCAAGATCGAGAATGCCAGTTATCAAAGGCTCGAGATCAATCGTCGACTGGTCGCGAAGTGGTTCAAATAGCAGCACACTGCGAAAAAGACTGATCCCCATCAAGCATGCGGCAACGACAGCGGCGCGTTCCAGGGCAGGCCCTGTGAGCTTGGCGGACAGTGGGATGATGAAATCCTTGAATATGGATTCGCGCAGGATCGGAATGGCTTGCGGGCTGGACAATGAGCGGACGATGATATCGAGCGGATTGATCGACTTGAGGACGCGATCCAGGCTTGGCTCGAGAACCCTCCTCGCGAGAGCGCCCGGCAATTTGTCGCTACCGGCAGCAAACACATCCTCGATTTGAAATGCTGCTTTCACCGCTTCGGCAAAAAGCTGCTCCTTTGAGCCGAACGAGCGATGCACGAGGGCGACATCGATCCCGACATCGACGGCTATGTCGCGCAATCCGGTCTCTTCGTAGGAGTGCCGAGAAAACCGCTTGATCGCAGCCTCCAGGATTCGCTGTCTTGTGTCTTGGCCAGAGCGACGCCTGACCGCTGTTTGAGGCATGGAACCTCCATGAATTTCTGTTGCGCCCGGGCTTCGGTACAGTTAGGTTGTCGGCAAGTCAACAGCAGTTGACGTCAATCGCGGCGATCCATACCGAGTGCGCAGAGTCTGGAGGTCATCCGGGCCCTTGTGAACATGATTGATGGGATCTCTATTCCGGTTCACTGTTAAGCCCCCAGCGATCGAGCAGGAGCCGGTTGCCCCGGCGCACTTCCCCCAAGGGCGCCGGGGTACTCTTTCTTGCGGTGCCTTGCCCTTGGACGAAGGAGTCACAATGGCACTTCGAGCGTCGGGTGTCGCAGCCCATTGCCGAGGCCACGGCATGCGCCCGGATCCGTCGCGCATTCTGAACCCATGAAGCCCTCGGCTCATGTAGGCAGAGGCAGACGGGCCGGATCCGAATGTTCCCTGCTCGGCAGCTGTTGAGTGCCTCGACGTCGCCGCGGATAAACATGGGATTTTCTTCATTCCCGGTTGCGGCCATGCGCCTTGGTCTCTATTGTCTGTGGCAATCAACAGCTGTTGACTTGGATCAATGCCGCTGGCAGGCGATCCAGGCAAGTTACATCCGATAGCAGGTCGATCGATGTCGAAGAGTTGAGATGAAAGGAGTTCGCCGTGGCAGACAACAAAGCGACTGTGGAAGCTCAGCAAGCGACCACAGAATTCTCGTTTCCCTTCTTGCTCAGCCCGGAATGGCAGAAGTCGCTGTCCGAAGCGCCCGTAAGGCTTTATGGCGAGCTCTTCAGCTTCACGGCGAAGCGCCTGCGGGCGCAGGCCGACTTCGTTCAAGGTCTTGCCGACTGCGGCAACCCGACGGATCTCGTCAAACGCCAGGCGGACTTTTTCCAATCTTCCTGGAAGACATATCTTGACGAGGCCTCGAAAATCTGGAGCTCCACGCCAGGAGTTGCTACCAGCGGTCATCTCCGCAAATAGGGCAATGACCCCATCCTTTCGATCTCGGAGTGGCTTGGATGGAGGGGAGGTCGAAGAGAATAGCGATCGTGCTGGCAATCATTGTGATTGCCGGTGGCGCGTTCTATGCGTGGCGGGAGCTAAAGCCCGGCGATCTCCCCGAAGGTATCGCTAGCGCCAACGGCCGTATTGAAGCGGTGGAGATCGACATTGCCGCCAAGATCGCCGGCAGGATCAGGGAGATCCTGGCCGATGAGGGCGACTTCGTCACGGCGGGACAGGTTCTCGCCTATATGGACACCGAGCAGCTTGAGGCGCAGCGCCGCGAAGCCGAGGCACAACTTCGGCGGGCGACCATCGGGGTGGAGACCGCGCAGAGCGTGGTCGCGCAGCGTGAGGCCGAACGGACGGCGGCAGTCGCGGTTGTCGCGCAGCGCGAAGCCGAGCTCGATGCCGCGCAGCGCCGCCGCGCTCGCTCCGAGCAGCTGGTAAAGACCGACGACGTCTCTCGTCAAGTGCTTGACGATGACCGGGCGCGGGCAGAAGGAGCGAGGGCGGCGGTCGGCGCGGCCGAGGCACAGCTAGCGGCGAGCGAGGCCGCGATCAGCGCCGCAAAGTCCCAGGTTGTCGATGCGGAGGCGGCGATAGATGCGGCGCAGGCCACGATCCAGCGCATCGAGGCCGACATCGACGACAGCACGCTCCGATCGCCACGCGACGGGCGGGTGCAGTATCGGGTCGCGCAGCCGGGCGAGGTTCTGTCGGCGGGAGGACGGGTTCTGAACCTCGTCGATCTCGGCGACGTCTACATGACCTTTTTCCTGCCAACCGAGCAGGCCGGACGCGTTGCACTCGGTGCCGAGGTCAGGCTCGTGCTCGACGCGGCCCCCCAATATGTCATTCCGGCCGAGGTCTCCTTCGTCGCCGATGTTGCCCAATTCACGCCGAAGACCGTCGAGACGGCTGAGGAACGGCAGAAGCTGACGTTCCGGATCAAGGCGCGGATCGCTCCCGAGCTGCTCCGCAAATATATCCGTCAGGTCAAGACCGGCCTGCCGGGAGTGGCCTATGTCAGGCTCGACCCGAAGGCCGAGTGGCCGGCCAGCCTGCAGGGCACGTTGCTGCAATGAGCGTGAGACCGTCCGGTAGCGCGCCGCCAAGTGCGGCTCCGGCCGTCGCGCATCTCGAAGGGGTCGGTTTGCGCTACGGCAAGGCTCGCGCCCTTGATGACATCAGTCTCGATATTCCCGCAGGCTGCATGGCTGGGCTTA
>CAVOLB010000088.1:0-29587 GCA_963696655.1 uncultured Alphaproteobacteria bacterium | reverse complement strand
CTGCCCTGGCAGCTGGTGGTCGGCCCGCGCGGCCTGGCCAGCGGCACCGTCGAGCTCAAGCGGCGGGCCACCGGCGAGAAGCAGGAGCTTTCGCTCGATTCCGCGCTTTCCAAGCTCGGCCTCTAACCGGCGACAGGGCAAGGAGTCCGGCGCTTCATGTTTTCAGCCTTCGAACGCATGGTGGCGATGCGCTATCTGCGCGCGCGCCGCCGCGAGGGATTCATCTCGGTCATCGCCGGCTTCTCGCTGCTCGGCATCGGGCTGGGGGTGGCGACCCTCATCATCGTCATGTCGGTGATGAACGGGTTCCGGGCGGAATTGCTGACGCGGATCCTGGGCCTCAACGGTCATATCACCATCACCTCCGCGAACGGGCCGTTGCTGGACTACAAGGGCATCGCCGACGCGATCCGCGATATCCCGCAGATCGTCAGCGTGACGCCGATGATCGAGGGCCAGGTGATGATCACCTCCGGCAACCAGGCTGCGGGCGCGCTCGTGCGCGGCATGGAACTCGAGGATCTGCGCAAGCACAAGGTCATCGCCGACCATATCGTGGCCGGCAGCCTCGACGATTTCAAAGGCACCGACGTGATCGCGCTGGGCTCGCGCCTGGCGGCGCGCATGGGCGTGACCACCGGCGGCGAGGTGACTCTGGTGACGCCGCAGGGCCAGACCACGCTCATGGGGGCGATCCCCCGGATGAAGACCTACAAGGTCGTCGCCATCTTCGAGATCGGCATGTACGAGTATGACAACAGCTTCGCCTATGTGCCGATGGAAGCCGCTCAGCTCTATTTCAAGCTGCCGCAGGCCGCCAACGCGCTCGAGGTGATGGTGACGGATCCCGACCATATGTCGGTGCCGGTGCGGGAGCTCTATACGCGGCTCGGCTCGGCCTACCGGCTGTTCGACTGGCAGGGGGCGAACTCCAGCTTCTTCACCGCCGTCCAGGTCGAGCGGAACGTGATGTTCATCATCCTGACGCTCATCATCATCGTGGCGGCCTTCAACATCATCTCGGGCCAGATCATGCTGGTGAAGGACAAGGGCCGCGCGATCGCGATCCTGCGTACCATGGGAGCCACGCGCGGCATGATCATGCGCATCTTCCTGATGACGGGGGCGAGCATCGGCGTCGTGGGGACGGCCTTCGGCTTCGGGCTGGGGCTGGCTTTCTGCAAGAACATCGAGACCATCCGGCAATGGCTGCAGAAGCTGACCGGTACGCAGCTCTTCTCCCCGGAGATCTATTTCCTCTCCAAGCTGCCCGCCGTCATCGACTGGAACGAGGTCATCGCGGTCGTCGGGATGGCGCTGGGATTGTCGCTGCTGGCGACGCTCTATCCCTCCTGGCGTGCGGCGCGGCTCGATCCGGTGGAGGCCCTGCGCTATGAGTGAGGCAGCGCGGAAGTCGGCCTCGATCCTGCGCCTTCAGAATGTGAAGCGCGGCTTCGGCTCCGGTTCGACCCGGATCGAGGTCATCCTGGGCGCCAGCATGGAAGTCTTCGCCGGCGAGATGGTCGCCCTGATCGGTCCCTCCGGCTCGGGCAAGTCGACGCTTCTGCAGATTTGCGGCCTGCTCGAACCGGCCGAGGCCGGGAAGATCGAGATCGCCGGCCATGATGCGGGCGCCATGTCCGACGCCGAGCGCACCGCCGTGCGCCGGTCGACCATCGGCTTCGTCTATCAGTACCACCATCTGCTGCCCGAATTGTCCGCCCTGGAGAACGTCGTGATCCCGCAGATGATCGCCGGGACGCGCCGGCGCGCGGCCGAAGCGCGGGCCCATGAGCTGCTGGCGCAGGTGGGCCTGTCGCAGCGCGAGCGGCACCGGCCGGCCGAGCTTTCGGGCGGCGAGCAGCAACGCGTCGCCATTGCCCGCGCGCTGGCGAACCGCCCGGCGCTGCTCCTCGCCGACGAACCCACCGGCAATCTCGATCCCCATACGGCAGGCGACGTGTTCGCGCTGCTGGCCAGGCTGGTGCATGAGCTGGGATTGGCGGCGCTCATCGCCACCCATAACCTCGATCTCGCGGGGCGGATGGACCGCACCATCACCATCCGCAACGGCGAGCTGGGGCACATCGCCGGGACGACCAGCTCCCGCGTCAGCTTCAGCTAGGCCTTGTCGCGCCAGAATGGCCGGGCGGAGCTGTATTCGGCACGGAAGTAGCGCGCCTTGTAATTCATCGATCGCTTCGGCGATCGGCCGATCAGGCCGAGCCAGCGATCGCGCGCCGAGATTGGCTTGAATTTCCCTTCCTGCAGGTCGCCTTGGCGGCGAATGACGATTTCGCCGGTCGCGCGTCGGCCCTCGACGCGCCATGCGATCGACGGAATGTCGAGATCATAATCGGCTTTCTCGATCGGCAAGGGTTCCAGAGGCGCCGTCCAGAAAGCGGCGCCCGAAGGCTCATAGAGCGCCAGGGCGAGCGAGCGCAAAGACCAGAGCGGACTGGCCGGACCGGAATAGCGGTCGAGCAGGTCGGGATCGGACCCTTCGTAGCCCTGCGTCACGATCCCCGCCCGGATGGCGCCGCGCGGCACCAGCAGCGCCCAGACGGCCGCCATGGCGCGCCGCGCGAGGCCCGGGGATATCGTTTCCGGGTGACGGTGTTGGGCTGCGATCAAGGGCACGGGGATCGCCAATCGGTAGGGAATGCTGCGGCCGATCATCGGCAGACCGGCCGGCGAAATCAGGAAGGCATAGCTCTTCGCGAACTGCCGCAAACCGTTGTCGAGGAAATCCGGATCGAGCACGGGGGCCAGTTCTCGGACCCAGAACAGCCCGTAATGGAAGCCCCAGGCGTTGTAATAGTCGACCTTCTGGCGCTTTCCGTCCGCATACCAGCCCGCCCCGAGATGGAAGCGGCGCAGGCGCGCATAGTGATCGCGTCCGCCCGACGGCAGGCCCTCGGCATGGAAATGCCGGAGTACCAGCAGGATGGTGACGGGAAAGAGATGCCAGTTGTTGTCATAGACCTCGAGCGCGGCCAGCGCGCGCAGCCAGTTGGCGATCATGTCCCGCTGCGCGTCGCTCAACAGCGGCCAGACCGACTCGCGCGACAACCAGAGGGCCAGCGCGATATCGGCAGCCTCGCAGATCCGCTGATCGGTGCGGGTCGGGAGCCCCCAATAGCCGGGAGCCGTGGGATCGGTGCCGGAGAGAAGGCCTTGCAGCAGCAACCTCGGCAACTCGACCCGTTCTCCGTTCAGCGTCTCCACAGAGACCGGGCGGCCCGCGGCCAGCCAGGAACCGATCACCGGCGCGAAGCGGCTGAAGCCCTCGATGTCGTCGATGTCGCGGCCGTGATTGCTGGGCAGGCCCGGATAGGCCGCGCGGCTGCCGTCGGACGAGCGCCATTCGAGGAAGCCGGTCAGGAGATAGCGGAACACCCAGACATAGGTCGCCTCCTCTGCGGCCGCGTCGCCCGAGAAGAGCCGGCGGAGTTCGCGATCATGGCGCTCCCATGCGCCGAGGCGCAGAGGCTGGGCACCGGACCGGATCGCCACCTCTTGCAAGAGTTTCTTGAGCCGGTAATCCCGCACGTCCCGAGTCGTCCGATCTCGCCGTGAAAATGACGCCCGACCTTAGGGGCGGAGGGCCGGAGACGGCAAGAAGTCCGGTCTTGCCGCCTTGGGCCTTCGCTCTTCTGGAAGCGCCCGGCCGGTCGTGCCATCCTTCGGCCATGCCCCACGCCGATTTCGTCCATCTGCACGCCCATTCCGCCTATTCGCTGTCGGAAGGCGCGCTCAAGATCAAACAGCTGATCGAGCTGTGCAAAAAGAACTCGATGCCGGCGATTGCCATCACCGACAGCGGCAATCTCTTCGGCGCGCTCGAATTCGCCATCGCGGCCAAGGAGGCCGGCGTGCAGCCGATCATCGGCTGCCAGCTCAATATCCGTCGCGAGACGGCCGAGGGCGGACCGACCCGCCCGGGTCATCGGGTCGCACCCGACAAACTGGTGGTGCTGGCCCAGAACGAAGCTGGCTACGCCAACCTGATGCAGCTGGTGAGCCGTTCCTTTCTCGAAGGCGAGCCGGGCAGCGAGCCGCAGCTATCGCTGGCCCAGCTCGAGGAAGCCAGCAGCGGACTGATCGCCCTGACCGGCGGCGCGCATGGCGCGGTGGGGCGTCTGCTCGCGGACGGCCAGATGCCGGCGGCCGAGGAGGCGATCGCGTCACTCGAGCGGCTGTTTCCGGGCCGGCTTTATATCGAGCTCCAGCGCCACGGCCTGCCGCTGGAACGGCGCATCGAGCCCGGCCTGCTCGACATGGCCTATGCGCGCAATCTTCCGCTGGTCGCCACCAACGACGTGTTCTTCTCCGACACGGCGATGTACGAGGCGCATGACACGCTGCTCTGCATCGCCGCCGGCAGCTATGTCGGCGAGGCGCAGCGCCGGCGCGAGACGCCCGAGCATCGTTTCAAGAGCGCGGCCGAGATGCGGGCGCTGTTCGCGGACCTGCCCGAGGCGATCGACAACACCCTGGTGATCGCCCGGCGTTGCGCCTTCATGCCGAGCTCCCGCAAGCCGATCCTGCCTCCCTTCACGGGCCCCCATGGCGAGACCGCGGAGGTCGAGCTGCGCCGCCAGGCGGAGCTCGGGCTCGACGAGCGCATGATCGCCGTGGCCCATGCCGATGAAACAGCCGAACAGCGCGCCGAGCGCATCAAACCCTATCGCCAGCGCCTCGAGTTCGAACTCGACGTGATCAACCGGATGGGATTCGCCGGCTACTTCCTGATCGTCGCCGATTTCATCAAATGGGCGAAACGCGAAGGCATTCCGGTGGGACCGGGACGCGGCTCGGGTGCGGGCTCGGTGGTCGCCTGGTCGCTCACCATCACCGATCTCGATCCCTTGCGGTGGAAGCTGCTGTTCGAGCGCTTCCTCAATCCCGAGCGCGTATCGATGCCGGACTTCGACATCGATTTCTGCCAGGACCGCCGCGACGAGGTGATCCGCTATGTCCAGGCGAAATATGGCCGCGATCGCGTCGCGCAGATCATCACCTTCGGCAAGCTCCAGGCGCGCGCGGCGTTGCGCTCGGTTGGCCGCGCCCTGCAGATGCCTTACGGCCAGGTCGACCGCATCTGCAAGATGGTGCCGAACAACCCCGCGAAACCCGTCACCATCCAGGAAGCGGTCACCGGCGAGCCGCTGCTCCAGCAGATGCGCGACGACGATCCCCAGGTCGAGCGCCTGATCGATGTCGGCATCCGCCTCGAGGGGCTCTACAGCCATGCCTCGACCCATGCCGCCGGCGTGGTGATCGGCGACCGGCCGCTGGCGGAGCTGGTGCCGCTCTATCGCGACCCGCGATCGGACATGCCGGTCACCCAGTTCAACATGAAATATGTCGAGCTGGGCGGGCTGGTGAAGTTCGACTTCCTCGGCCTCAAGACCCTGACGGTGCTGCAGCGCGCCTGCGCGCTGTTGAAGGAGCGCGGGGTCGAGATCGATCTGGCGAACCTGCCGCTCGACGATGCCCGAAGTTACGAGCAGATGGGGAGGGGCGAGACGACCGGCGTGTTCCAGCTTGAAAGTTCCGGCATGCGCGACGTGCTGCGGAAGCTCAAGCCCGACCGGTTCGAGGACATCATCGCCGTGGTGGCGCTCTACCGCCCCGGCCCGATGGACAACATCCCGAACTACATCGCCTGCAAGCATGGCGAGGAGCAGCCGGACTATCTGCATCCGGCCCTCGAAGGGATCCTGAAGGAGACCTTCGGGATCATGATCTATCAGGAACAGGTCATGCAGATCGCCCAGGAGCTGTCGGGTTACAGCCTCGGCGGCGCCGACCTGCTGCGCCGCGCCATGGGCAAGAAGATCAAGTCCGAGATGGACGCCCAGCGGAAGGACTTCGTCGAGGGCGCCAAGAAACGCGGCGTTCCCGAGGCGAAGGCCGTGCAGATCTTCGAGCAGGTCGAGAAGTTCGCCGGCTACGGCTTCAACAAGAGCCACGCCGCGGCCTACGCGCTGGTCGCCTATCAGACCGCCTGGCTCAAGGCCAACCATCCGGTCGAGTTCCTCGCCGCCTCCATGACCTACGACATGGGGAACACCGACAAGCTCAACACCTTCCGCCAGGAGCTCGATCGCCTCCGGATCAAGCTGCTGCCGCCCGACATCAACCGCTCGCGCGCGGGCTTCACCGTCGAGCGCGACGAGGCGGGCGCGCTGGCCATCCGTTATGCGCTGGCGGCCGTCCGCAATGTCGGTGCCGGCGCGATCGAGGCCATGGTCGCGGAACGCGAGGCCAACGGGCCGTTCAAGGACCTGGCGGATTTCTCCCGGCGCATCGATCACAAGCATCTGAACAAGCGCCAGCTCGAGAGCCTGGCGGCGGCGGGCGCCTTCGATCGCCTGTTGCCCAACCGCCGCCGCGTGTTCGAGGCGGTCGAGCAGCTGCTGCGTCACGCGACGCTCGCGGCGGAGGAACGCACCAGCGCCCAGGTCAGCCTCTTCGGCGGCGGCATGGTCGAGCCGCCGCGGCTCCAGCTTCCGGAGCTGCCGGATTGGCCCGCCATCGATCGCCTGCAGCATGAGTTCGAGGCGATCGGGTTCTACCTGTCGGCCCATCCGCTCGACGCCTATGAGACGACCCTGAAGCGGCTCGACGCCGTGCGCTATGGCGGCTTGGGCGCGTGGCTGACCGGCCGGCCCACCAACCGCGCCAAGCTCGCCGGCATCGTCGTCGGCAAGCAGGAGCGCACCTCGGCCAAGGGCAACCGGTTCGCCTTCGCCCAGCTCACCGACGCCAGCGGCATGTATGAGGTCACGGTCTTCTCCGAGACGCTGGCGGCGGCCCGCGAGCTGCTCGAGCCGGGCAAGGCCGTGCTGGTCACGGTCGATGTGCGGGTGGAGGAGGAGAGCTACCGCCTGACGGCGCAATCGATCGTGTCGCTCGACCAGGCGGCCGCCCAGGCGGCCGTGGGCTTGCGCGTGTTCCTCAACGACCCCAAGCCGGTCGAGAGCCTCAAGAGCATCCTCGCCCGCCAGGGCAAGGGCCGGAGCCGCGTGGCGCTGGTGCTGGAGCTCGACCGAGACCATGAGGTCGAGATGTCGCTGCGCGAGACCTTTGCCCTCTCGGCCCAGGCCCGGGCCGCCATCAAGGCCATTCCCGGCATCGTCGACGTCCAGGAAATCTGATGGTGATTTTCCTGAGTATTTATAAATATCAATAAGTTACGATGGGCCGGTGCTCTGGGAGCCGGTTTGAGGACCGGTCCGGCCCGCCTGCGGCATGGCTAAGCTTGCGTTCCGACAGGCAAATCGGTAGAAACCGGCGCGTAAATCCACACGCAGCGGCTTTGCGGCTATGGCGGGGAGAAATCCCGCCGGTCGCTCCGGTGCCCAAGGTCGGCTCGTCCGGTCCTTAGGGTCTCCCTGGCCCCGCGGAGGTCTAACCGGAAAAGGAAGTATCACGCATGGCAATGCCAACATTCACCATGCGCCAGCTCCTGGAGTCTGGCGTTCATTTCGGCCATCACACGCGCCGCTGGAACCCGAAGATGGGTCAGTACATCTTCGGCGTTCGCAACGGCGTGCATATCCTCGATCTCGAGCAGACGGTGCCGATGCTGCACCAGGCGCTGCAGGCGGTTCGCGACGTGGTCGCGGGCGGCGGGCGCGTGCTCTTCGTCGGCACCAAGCGGCCGGCCTCGGAGAAGATCGCGGAAGCGGCCAAGCGCTGCGGCCAGTATTACGTCAATCACCGCTGGCTCGGCGGCATGCTGTCGAACTGGAAGACCATCTCCAACTCGATCAAGCGGCTGCGCGAGCTCGACGAGAAGCTGTCCGAAGGCGGCCAGGGCTTCACCAAGAAGGAGCTGCTGCAGCTGACGCGCGAGCGCGACAAGCTCGACCGCGCGCTGGGCGGCATCAAGGAGATGGGTGGCCGTCCGGACATCCTCTTCATCATCGATACCAACAAGGAAGGCATCGCGGTCGCCGAAGCCCGCAAGCTCGGCATCCCGGTGGCGGCCGTGGTCGACAGCAACTCGGACCCGGCCCACATCACCTATCCGATCCCGGGCAATGACGACGCCACACGCGCCATCGCGCTCTACTGCGATCTGGTCTCCGACGCCGTCCTCGACGGCCTGCAGGCCGAGGCGATCGCGACCGGCGCCGATGTCGGCGAGGCCGAGCAGGTTCCGGCCGAGCCGCTGCCCGCTGCTGCCCCGGAAGAGGCACAGCCCTCCGCCTGATTTTCGCGACGGTCGGGCGACGCGGACGGCGCAATGCCGCCCGCGCCGTCCCGGCCAGCTTTCGCACCAACCGACAGACTGGACGAGGAATCACATGGCTGACGTATCCGCAGCGCTGGTGAAAGAACTGCGCGAGAAGACCGGCGCAGGAATGATGGACTGCAAGAAGGCGCTGGGCGAAACGGCCGGCGATCTCGAGCAGGCGGTCGACTGGCTGCGCAAGAAGGGTCTTGCCGCAGCGGCGAAGAAATCGGGTCGCGTCGCGGCCGAGGGTCTCGTCGGCGTCGTCGCCGAAGGCCCGCGCGGCGCCGTCGTCGAGGTCAATGCCGAAACCGACTTCGTGGCGCGCAACGAGCAGTTCCAGGATTTCGTCCGCAAGGTGACCATGATCGCCGCCACCAAGGGCGCCGACGTGGCGGCCCTGGCGCAGCAGCCCTTTCCCGGCGAGGGCAAGAGCGTCGCCGAGAAATTGACGCAATTGATCGCCACCATCGGCGAGAACATGAATCTGCGTCGGGCGACCGAGGTGAAGGTCGGGCAGGGGATCGTGGCGAGCTACGTCCACAACGCGACGGCACCCGGCCTCGGCAAGATCGGCGTGCTGGTCGGGCTGGAATCGAGCGGCGACAAGGAGAAGCTGGCGGCGCTGGGCAAGCAGCTCGCCATGCATGTGGCCGCCGCCAACCCGCAGGCGCTCAGCATCGCCGAGGTCGATCCCAAGCAGCTCGATCGCGAGCGCGCGATTCTCGCGGATCAGGCGCGGGCGTCGGGCAAGCCCGAAGAGATCATCGCCAAGATGGTCGAGGGTCGCCTGCGAAAATATTACGAGGACGTGGTCCTGCTCGAGCAGCTCTATGTCGTCGACGGCGAAAGCCGGGTGAAGCAGATCCTGGAGCAGGCGGCCAAGACGGTCGGCGCGCCGGTGAAGCTCACCGGTTTCGTCCGCATGGCGCTGGGCGAGGGGATCGAGCGCGAGCAGAAGGATTTCGCGGCGGAGGTCGCTGCCCAGCTCGGGCACTGAGGCGGGGGACCTCCATGACCGGCGTGGGCGAGCCCTTTCGGGCTCACCCGCCCGGAAGCCTGCCGCGGCAGGCCGCTTGGTGTATGATCCGCCCGGCCCGGCGCCGAATCGCCCGGCTGCCGGAACCTGGCACCCGGATGACAAAGGGGTAGGGAGCGATGTCGGAACAACTCGCGAAGAAGGCCAAAGCCGCCGACGCGCCCGGTCGTTTTCGACGTGTTCTTCTGAAGTTGTCCGGCGAGGCCCTGATGGGGTCGCGTGAGTTCGGCCTGGACCCTGCCACGGTCGAGCGCACCGCGCGCGAGGTGGCGACCGCCAGCCGGCTGGGATTCGAGCTCGCCCTGGTGATCGGCGGCGGGAATATCTTCCGCGGCATCGCCGGCGCCGCCCAGGGCATGCAGCGCGCCAGCGCCGACTATATGGGCATGCTCGCCACCGTCATCAACGCGCTCGCGATGCAGAACGCGCTGGAGAACATGGGCGTGCAGACGCGCGTCCTCTCCGCCATCCCGATGTCGACGGTCTGCGAGCCTTACATTCGCCGCCGCGCCATGCGCCATCTGGAGAAGGGCCGCGTCGTGATCTGCGCGGCGGGCACCGGCAACCCCTTCTTCACCACCGATACCGCCGCATCGCTGCGCGCGTCGGAGCTTGGCTGCCAGGCCCTGATGAAGGGCACCAAGGTCGACGGCGTCTACAGCGCCGACCCGAAGCATCACCCCGATGCCAAGCGTTTCGATCGCCTGACCTATCTGGAGGTCCTGTCCAAGGATCTCAAAGTCATGGACGCGTCCGCGATTTCGCTGGCACGGGAAAGCAAGATCCCCGTGGTGGTGTTCTCGATGCAGAAGGACGGAGCCCTTGCCGATGTTCTCGCCGGACGCGGCAAATTCACGATCATTACGGACGAGGTATAGCCGTGCCAGACGCCATGACAGCCGATCTTCAGCGCCGCATGGACAGCGCGATCGAAGCGCTGCAGCGGGAGTTTTCCGGCTTGCGAACGGGCCGCGCGTCGTCCCATCTGCTCGACAAGGTGGTGGTCAAGGCCTATGGCAGCGACATGCCGATCAACCAGGTCGGCAACGTCAACGTGCCGGAGCCGCGGATGATCTCGGTCCAGGTCTGGGACCGCGGCCTGGTGATCGCGGTCGAGAAGGCCATTCGCGAAGCCGGCCTGGGACTCAATCCGGTCACCGACGGCCAGCTGGTTCGGATCCCGATCCCCGAGCTCAGCCAGGAGCGCCGCCAGGAGCTCACCAAGATCGCGCACAAATATGCCGAACAGGCGCGCGTCGCGGTGCGCAATGTGCGCCGCGAGGGCATGGAAGCCCTGAAGAAGATGGAGAAGGACGGCAAGATTTCCCAGGACGACCACCGCCACCGCTCGGACGAGGTCCAGAAGATGACCGACGGGCACATCAAGAAGGTGGACGAGGCGCTCGCCCAGAAGGAAAAGGAGATCATGCAGGTCTGAGGATGGAAGCGCTGCCCAAAACGTTCGGTCCCGTCGTGCCGCTCCATGTTGCGATCATCATGGATGGCAATGGCCGTTGGGCCAAGGCCCGGGGCCTGCCGCGCGCGATCGGCCATCAGCGCGGCGCCGAGGCCGCCCGGCGCACCGTGCAGGGCGCTGCCGAGTTGGGCATCGGCTATCTGACCTTGTTCGGCTTCTCCTCCGAGAATTGGAGCCGTCCCGCCACCGAGATCGACGATTTGATGCAGCTCTTGCGCTTCTATCTGGAGCGCGAGATCGAGGAATTGCATCGCAACGGAATCCGGCTCTCGGTCATCGGCGATCGCCAGCGCCTCAGCCCCGCGATCGTCCGGCTGATCGAGAACGCCGAGACCATGACCAGCGCCAATGCGCGCATGCGGCTGACCATGGCCTTGTCCTATGGTGGTCGCGCGGAAATCGCGGCGGCCGCGCGCCGGATCGCGATGGATGTCGCGGCCGGACGCATCGCAGCCGATCGGGTCGACGAGGATCTGGTCCAGCGTTATCTCTTCACCGCCGACATGCCCGATCCCGATCTCGTGATCCGGACCAGCGGCGAAAAGCGCTTCAGCAATTTCCTGCTGTGGCAGTCCGCTTATTCCGAGTTGGTGTTCGTCGAGAAACATTGGCCGGAATTCGGCAAGGACGATCTGGCCGCGGCAATCCAGGAATTCAGCGGCCGCGAGCGGCGCTACGGCCGCTCCGCGTGACCTCTCCCGCCGCGCCTGGCGCCACCAGCGCCGCACATTCGCTGGCGCGCCGGATCGTGGCGGCCCTGATCATGATGCCCGTCGTTCTAGGGGCCCTCTGGCTGGGCCATCCCTATTGGACGATCCTGGTTGCGATCGCCGCGGGCATGATGGCGTGGGAGTGGCGGCGGCTGACGACGGCGGGCACGGTGGGTGTCGTGGGCTGGGCGATGATGGCCCTGGCGGCCATGGCGGTGCTGCTGACGGGATTCGGCGAGGCGCGGCTTGCGCTCTGGGTCCTGCTGGTCGGGGGCCTGTTGCTGGGACTGGCGGCGGGGCTGAAAGAAAACCCGGCCGGGGGCGGTTGGGCGTCGCTGGGTGTCCTTTATGCAGGCCTTCCCAGCATGGCCCTGACGTGGTTGCGGGACGATCCGGGGTCGGGCCTGGCGACGTTGCTGTGGCTGCTGTTCCTGGTCTGGGCCATCGATACCGCGGCCTATGCCGCGGGGAAGCTGATCGGTGGGCCGAAGCTGGTCCCGCGCATCTCGCCCAGCAAGACCTGGGCGGGCCTCGCGGGGGGCGCTGCGGGCGCCGCCATCATCGGCTATCTGGCCGCCTGCTGGACGGGGCAACCCGACCCCTGGCTGTTGACCGGCCTGAGCCTGCTCCTGGCCTTCGCCGAGCAGGCGGGCGATCTCTTCGAATCCGCGGTCAAGCGCCGGTTCGGGGTGAAGGACAGTTCAGGCCTGATTCCCGGCCATGGCGGGATCCTGGACCGGGTCGATGGTCTGGTGGCCGTCGCCCTGATCGTCGCCGGATTCGCGCTCTGGGGTGGCGGTTCGCCCCTTGTGGTTTGGGCACCCTGATCGCATATAACTGCTTGATTTGTAATGTGATAGACGAAAACCGGTCCTGTTCAGGGCTTGTCAGCGGGTTTGCGCTTATCCTAGTGTCGCTCGCGCTTAACTGATCGGCGAGCGGCTCCCGATCCGCTAGATTGATCCACTCACCAACGCAACGATCCTTCGAGGTTGCTTGATGCTCGATTTCCTGCCGCCGTTCCTGCAATACCCCGTGAGTTTCGTTGCCGTCCTGACCGTCGTGGTCTTCGTCCACGAACTGGGCCATTACCTCATCGCCCGGTGGGCGGGAGTGAAAGTCGAGGTGTTCTCGATCGGCTTCGGTCCCGAGCTGTTCGGCTTCACCGACAGCCATGGGACCCGCTGGAAGGTCTCGGCCCTGCCGCTGGGCGGCTATGTGAAGATGTTCGGGGATCGCGAGGAGACCGATGCCGGCGGTGACCAGTCGCGGCCGATGACGCCTCAGGAGCGGTCCGTATCTTTTTTCCATAAGTCGGTCCTCCGCCGCATGGCGATCGTTGTCGCCGGCCCGGCCTCCAACTACGTCTTCGCGGCCATCGTCTTCACCATCCTTTTCGCCAGCTTCGGCCAGCAGGTCTCCTCGACCGTGGTCGGCGGCGTGACCGAGGGCAGCGCCGCGGCCGCGGCCGGGCTGGAGCCGGGCGACAAGGTGACCTCGCTGAACGGCCAGCCCGTGACGCGTTTCGAGCAGATCGCGCGCACGGTGGAGATGGGCCTGAACGAGCCCTTGACCATCGGCGTGGAGCGGGGCGGGGAGGCGCTGACTTTGAAGGCGGTGCCGCAGGTGGTCGTACTGACCGACAATTTCGGCAATCAGCACAGCGCCGGGCGTCTCGGAATCAGCAGCAGCGGCGACGCCGAAGTGATTCATTACGGCCCCGTCCAGGCCGTCGGCGCCGCGATGCGCGAGACCGCCAACGCCACCTCGAACATTCTCAAGGCGGTGTGGCAGATGGTCATCGGCACACGCTCGAGCGACGAGCTCGGCGGCGTGCTCCGCATCGGCAAGATGTCCGGCGATGTCGCGAAACTCGGATTCCCGGCCTGGGTGACGTTCACCGCCGTGCTTTCGATCAACCTCGGGCTGATCAATCTATTCCCCGTGCCCATGCTCGATGGCGGGCATCTGGTGTTTTACATGGCCGAAGCCACGCGCGGCCGCAGGCTTTCGGCGCGGGCGGAGGAATGGGGTTTGCGGATCGGGTTGGCCATGGTATTGACGTTATTCGTCTTTGCGACCTGGAATGACCTTGTGTCGCTGGAGATATTCAAGCATTTCCGAACCCTAATTGGCTGACGGGGGTTTAGCCGAGGGGGTTCGCGTCTAGGGGGCAGCGCGTGCGGGTCTGGTGCAATGTTTTCCTGCTGGCGCTTGGATTGCTTTTGACCGGTGGCCTGCTCCAGGCGCTCCATGCCCAGGAGTTCTTCACAGGCGAGCCGATTTCCGACATCCGGGTCGAAGGCAATCAGCGTATCGAGTCGGAGACGGTTCGATCCTATATGCAGATTTCGCCGGGCGATCCGTTCGAGCCGGCCCGGGTCGACCGTGCCCTCAAGGCCCTGTTCGCGACCGGCCTGTTCGCCGACGTGACCTTCCAGCGCGACGGCAGCACGCTGGTGGTGGTGGTCAAAGAGAACCCGATCATCAACGAGCTGGCGTTCGAGGGTAACGACCATATCGACGACAAGCAGCTGCAGAGCGAGGTGCAGCTGCGACCGCGCACGGTCTATACCCAGACGCGCGTCCAGGAAGACACCAAGCGCATTCTCGAGCTCTATCGCCGATCGGGGCGCTATGCCGCGACGGTCGAGCCCAAGGTCATCCCGCTCGACCAGAACCGCGTCAACCTCGTCTTCGAGATCCATGAGGGGTCGCTGACGACGGTCGAGCGCATCGACTTCGTCGGCAACAAGGCCTTCAGCGACAGCACGCTGCGCGATCAGATCCTGACCAAGGAAACGGCCTTCTACCGGTTCCTCTCCAGCAGCGACATCTACGATCCCGACCGGCTTGCGGCCGACCAGGACGCGTTGACCAAATACTACACCTCCAACGGCTATGCCGATTTCGAGGTGGTCTCGGCCGTGGCCGAGCTGTCGGCCGATCTGAAATCGTTCTTCATCACCTTCACGGTCGATGAGGGCGAGATCTACAATTTCGGCAAGGTCTCGGTCGAATCCCACCTCAAGGATCTCGAACCCGCGGCGCTGGAGCAATATCTGGAGACCAGCGAGGGCGACACTTTCGATTCCTCGGCCATCCAGAAATCAATCGACCAGATGACGACGGCGATCGGCACGCTGGGCTATGCCTTCGTCAAGATCGAGCCGAAACTGGAGCGGACGACCGACGACAAGGGCAACAAGATCATCAACCTCACCTATCTGGTGGAGGAAGGCCCGCGCGTCTTCGTCAATCGCATCGATATCACGGGCAATGTGCGCACGCTGGACAAGGTCATCCGGCGCGAGTTCCGGGTCGCCGAAGGCGACGCCTTCAACAGCGCGAAACTGCAGCGCACCCGTCAGCGCATCCAGAATCTGGGCTTCTTCAGCAAGGTCGACATCACGGCCAAGCCTGCCGATGATCCCGACAAGATCGACCTCAACGTCAATGTCGAGGAGCAGTCGACTGGCGAACTGACCTTCGGTATCGGCTATTCGACCGGCGACGGTCCCCTGGGCCAGATCAACCTGCGTGAACGGAACCTGCTCGGCCTCGGCTACGATCTGCGCCTGGATTTCACCATCTCGGGCCGCAATTCGCAGGTCAATCTGAGCTTTACCGACCCCTATTTCCTGGATCTGCCGCTGGCCGCCGGCGTCGATCTGTTCCGGACCCAGACCCAGCGCGACGAGAGCTCGTTCGAGCAGAGCCAGACGGGCGGAGGATTGCGCGCCTCATATGATATTCAGGAATATCTGCGCCAGACTTGGAAGTATCGCTACACGGTCCAGGACATCTACAACGTCGACAACGATGCCTCGATCGCGATCCAGCAGTCGAAGGGTGTCTCCTACAGTTCGCTGGTCGGCAGCGACCTGATCTATGACCGGCGCGACAGCCGGTTCGATCCTCGGACCGGCTATTATCTGCAGCTGTCGAACGACTTCTCCGGCCTGGGCGGCGACGTCTTCTATAGTTCCCACCAGTTATACGCGGGCTACTACTACACCTTCGGCGGAGACTTGACCGCCAGCGTGGAGGGCCAGGCCGGCTACATCCATGGCCTCTTCGGCGACAGCGTCAAAATCATCGACTCCTTCAGCCTTGGCGGGAGCACCTTCCGCGGCTTCAAGATCGGCGGGCTGGGGCCGCGCGACCTTGCCACAGGCGATTTCCTGGGTGGCGATATCTATTATGTGGGGACTTTCCAGCTCGCTTTCCCGTTCGGATTACCTGAGGAATATCAAATCCGTGGCCGCGTTTTCACAGATTTTGGTTCACTCTGGAATTCAGACCTCAGCACCTCAAGCTCCGTCGATGAGAATGTATTGCGCGTCTCTATCGGAACAGGCATTACTTGGCGCTCTCCGTTCGGTCCGATCGCCGTCGATCTGGCGTATCCGATCAAAAAGGAGAGTTACGACAAGGAAGAGTTCTTCCGGTTCAGCGTAGGAACGAGATTCTAGGCACAAATGAAGCACCTCAGGTACCGCCAGATGGCGTTGGCCATGATGGCGTTCGCCGTGTTGGCGCCCGTCACAGCCCCCGTCGCCCGGGCTGAGACGACCCAGCCCGCCCAGCAAATTCCGGTTTCCATCGCGGTCATCGACATCCAGCAGATCCTGCGGGATTCGAGCGCGGCCAAGTCGGTTCGCGCCCAGGTCGACAAGCAGAAAGACGCCTACCAGGCCCAGATCGCCCAGCAGGAGAACGCCCTGCGGGACGTGGACAAGAAGCTCGCCGAGCAGCGTGCGACCCTGTCGGCGGACGATTTCGCCAAGAAGCAGGATCAGCTCCGGCAGCAGATGGATCAGCTGCGCCAGAACTCCGAGAAGCTGAAACAGCAACTCGAAGACGCGTTCAATGCCGGCATGGGGCAGGTCAGCCAGGCGCTGGCCGGGGTGCTCACCGACATCGCGAAGCAGCGCAGTCTGACCCTGATCCTCGACAAGCGTGCGGTCCCGCTGAGCGCCAACGGCTTCGACATCACCGCCGACGCCCTCAAGGGGCTCAACGCCAAGCTGCCGTCGGTCACGATCCCCAAGCCCACGCAATAGCCTCCACGCCTCGGTTCGCCACCGGAACCGCCGCGACCACGGACGTTCCGGGGCTGGCCGCTTCACGCTAAGATCAGGCGCCTCATCGGAATTGCCGACATTCCGAGATGGGCAGGAGAGGCGCCCAGCCGACAAGGCGGGCAGGGACGCGATGCGCGGTTTCAGGGAGTGCGAGCGATGAGCGAAGGCGCGGGCGAAAGCCGGACGCTGAGCGCGATAGATGTGATGCGGGTCATGGAAATGATCCCGCATCGTTATCCTTTCCTGTTGATCGACAAGGCCGTCGATCTGATTTCCGACGTCAGCGCCGTGGGGATCAAGAACGTCTCGATCAACGAGGGCTTCTTCCAGGGGCATTTCCAGCGCCAACCCGTGATGCCGGGGGTATTGATTATCGAGGCCATGGCGCAGACCGCCGCGGTGCTCGTGGCCTTCACGCTGGGCAAAGAAGCCGAAGGCAAGCTGGTCTATTTCATGTCGGTCGACGGCGCCCGATTTCGCCGGCCGGTCGTCCCCGGCGACCAGATGCGCGTCCATGTGAGCAAGGATCGCAAGCGCGGCAATGTCTGGAAGTTCGTCGGCGAAGCCAAGGTGGACGGCAACGTGGTTGCGGAGGCCACCATCACCGCGATGATCAGGGACGATTGATGGGTGGCATTCATCCCACTGCCATCGTCGCCCCCGGGGCCCAAATCGCCGCCGACGTGAAGATCGGCCCCTACTGCATCATAGGCCCCGAGGTTACTCTGGGGCGGTCCGTCGAACTGATGGCCCATGTGGTGGTGGAGGGTCGCACCCATATCGGCGAAGGCACGGTGGTGCACCCCTTCGCGGTGCTGGGCGGCGCGCCGCAGCATCAGCGCTATGCCGGCGAGCCGACGGAGCTCCAGATCGGGCGGAACTGCCGTATCCGCGAATACGCGACCATCAACCGCGGAACCGCGATGGGCGGGGGGCGGACCACCGTCGGCGATGACGGGTTTTTCATGACCGGCGTTCATGTCGCCCATGACTGCCATGTCGGCCACCATGTCATCATGGCCAACCAGGCCACGCTCGGCGGGCATGTGAGCATCGGCGATCATGTCGTGATCGGCGGGCTCACGGCCGTGCATCAGCATGTGCGTATTGGCAAGCATGCGATGGTCGGCGGCATGACGCCCTGCGCCGCGGACGTGATTCCCTTCGGCATGGTGGTCGGCAATCCCGCCCATCTTTCGGGCCTCAATCTGGTCGGTCTGAAACGGCGCGGCTTCGACCGCAAGTCCATCTACACCCTGCGCGCGGTCTATCGCAGCCTGTTCGAAGGGGCCGGCACCTTTGCCCGGCGGCTGGAGCGGACCATGACCGAGTTCGCCGACGAACCGCTGGCGCGACCCGTGCTCGAATTCATCCGCGGCTGTCAGACCCGATCGCTGTGCAAGCCGGGCCAGCGCCATGGTCGCTACTGACCCCCCCACGCTGGGCATCGTCGCCGGCGCCGGTTCGCTGCCGCGCCGCATCGCCGATCGATGCGTCGCGCAGGGTCGCGGCTTCTATCTGCTGTTGCTCGACGGCCATGCCGATCCAGCCCTTCATGCCGGACTTCCCTTCCAGACCGTCCGCTTGGGCGCCGCCGGCGAGATGTTCGAGCGGATGCGGCAAGCGGGGTGCCAGGAGGTGGTCTTCGCCGGGAAGGTGGAACGGCCTTCCTGGCGGGCGCTGCGGCCGGATTGGCGGGCCACCAAATTCATCGCCGAGTTCGCGCTCAAGGCCGACAAGGGCGACAACGCCCTCATGGCGGCGATCGTGGCGACCTGCGAAGCCGAAGGATTCAAGGTTCGCGCCCCCGCCGAGCTGCTCGGCGAATCCCAGCTTGCAGCCGGGGCGCTGGGTCGCCTGTCTCCCGACGGGCCGCAGCGCGACGATATCCGGCTCGGCATCACGGTGGCGCGTGCGATCGGCAGGCTCGACATCGGGCATGCGGTCGTGGTCCAGGCCGGGCTTGTGCTCGGGGTCGAGGCCGCCGAGGGCACCGACAGATTGATCGAGCGCTGCGGCGCCCTGCGACAGGACGGGGTCGGCCCCATCCTGATCAAGCTGCGCAAACCCCAGCAGGAGATCCGCGCCGATCCGCCGACCATCGGCCCGACGACCGTCGCCTGCGCCGCGGCTGCCGGCTTCTCCGGCATCGCGATCGAGGCCAGCGGCACCCTGGTCATCGATTCCGAGGCCACCGTGGCCGAAGCCGATCGCGCCGGCCTCTTTCTACTGGCGATCGAGGCTCCCGAGTGACGCCAGGCGCGGCCGCGCCGGCCCCGCGAGACCGGCGGCGTCCGGTTCAAATCTTTCTTGTCGCCGGCGAGCCCTCCGGCGATCGCTTGGGGGCCCATCTCATGAGGGCGTTGCGCCGCAAGCTTGGCGATGTCGCGTTCTCCGGGATCGGCGGCGAGCAAATGACCAGCGAGGGATTGCAGAGTCTCTTTCCGATGCGCGAGCTGACGCTGATGGGCTTCGCCGAGGTGGTGCCGCATCTTCCGCGTTTGATGCGCCGGCTGCGCGAGACCGCGGCGCAGATTCGAGCGCAGCGGCCCGACCTCGTGGTGACCATCGACAGTCCGGGATTCAACGCCCGGCTGCTCGATCGGTTGCGCGGCAGCGGCATCGCGACCGCGCATTACGGGGCGCCGGCGGTCTGGGCCTGGCGACCGGGCCGCCTGCGTCATTGGGTCGGGCGGGCGGATCGTCTGTTGGCGATCCTGCCGTTCGAGCCGGAGATTTTCCGCGCCGCCGGCATCGATTGCCACTATGTCGGCCATCCGGTTCTCGAACGGGGGACTGCGGATCCCCTGAACAACGAGTTCCGGAAACGCTTCGGAGTTCCGCCTCAGGCCCCGCTGATCGGCCTTTTGCCCGGGAGCCGCAGAAGCGAGCTGCGTCATCTCCTGCCGGTGCTGCGAGCGACAGCGGATCGCTTGCGCCAGGCGGAACCAGGCTCACATTTCGTGATGCCGACATTGCCGGGCCTGATCGCGGAGCTGAGCGCGGCGATCGCCTCCTGGCCGCAACCGCCTTTGCTCGTGGGAGCGGAGCAGGATCGGTTCGACGCTTACGCGGCCTGCGATATCGCGCTGGCGGCATCGGGCACGGTGACGTTGGAGCTGGCGGCGGCGGGAACGCCGATGATCATCGTCTATCGAAGCGGCCGCATTACGGCGGCGTTGATACGCCGGATGGCCCTGGTCCCCTTCGCCGGGCTTCCCAACCTGCTGCTGTCGCGTCCGCTCGTGCCCGAGCTGCTGCAGGAAGCCTGCGAACCTGACGGCCTCGTCAACCAGGCCCTGAGCCTGCTGCGCGATCCGCGCGCCCGGGCCGCGCAGAAGGCCGGTTTTCAGGAGATCATGGCGCGGTTGGCGATCGAAGGCAGTCCGAGCGACCGGGCGGCAACCCTCCTGGCCGACCTGCTGGCGAGGCCGGCGGCCGGACTGTAGGATGGAGCCCAATCCAGAGCTCACGCGACTAGAGAGAGGCAACTGACGCGATGACCACCGCCGCACAAGCTGCACAGCCGCGCTTCCTCCATACGATGCTGCGCGTGCTCGACCTCGACAAATCGATCGATTTCTATACCCGCCTGCTGGGGATGAAACTGTTGCGGCGCAAGGATTATCCCAGCGGCGAGTTCACCCTGGCCTTCGTCGGTTTCGGCGACGAGACCGAAACCGCTGTCATCGAACTGACCCACAATTGGGGTCAGAAGGAGCCCTATCAGCTCGGCACCGCGTTCGGCCATCTTGCCATCGGCGTCGGCGACATCTATGGGACCTGCGAGCGGCTGGCGAAAGCGGGCGTGAAGATCCCGCGCCCGCCCGGCCCGATGAAGCATGGCGGCAGCGTCATCGCCTTCATCGAGGATCCGGACGGCTACAAGATCGAGCTCATCGAGAAATCTCTTTAGGGCCGCGGAACCCGCTCGTGCTGTCACCCCATCGCCCGGAAGGCATCGAGCGCCGCCGGCAATCGCGCGAGCCCGAAACATGGCGATGAGACCGACGAGGACCGAATATGTGGTGGGGCTGACGCTCCTTGCCGTGCTGATCGTCGGCTGCCTGCTGGTGATGCGGCCGTTCCTGACCTCGCTGCTCTGGGCCGTCATTCTCAGTTATACGACCTGGCCGCTGTATCAGCGGCTGTTGCGACGGCTGGGCGGACGTGAATTCTGGGCGGCCCTGCTGATGACCCTGCTGGTGGCGGCAATCCTCGTGCTGCCGCTGGCGGTCCTGGGCGCCACTTTGGCGCAGCATGTCGCGAGCGTCGCGGAAGTGGTCCGCGAAGTGCTGGCGCAGGGCGTGCCGGAACCAGCGCCCTGGGTCGACAAGATCCCGCTGATCTCGCAGGACGTCCGTCGCTATTGGGAGGCCCTCGCGCAGGAGGGCTCGACCTACACCGCGGCACTGGGCCCCTATATCGGCCAGGCGCGCCTCTGGGCGTTGCAAAGCGGGGCCACGCTCGGCCGCGGGGTGCTCGAGCTGGCCTTGAGCGTCCTGGTCTGTTTCTTCGTCTATCGCGACGGCCAGTTTGCCGCCGAACGGCTCCATGCCGCCGCCGGGCGATTTGCCGGCGAGCGCGCGCGCCATCTGCTGAACGTCGCCGGCAGCACCACCAAGAGCGTCGTCTACGGCATCATCGGTACCGCGATCGCGCAGGCGGCGATGGCCTCGATCGGGTTCTGGATCGCCGGCGTGCCGGGCACCCTCCTGCTGGGCTTCCTGACTTTCATTCTGTCGCTTGTCCCCGGCGGCCCGCCCTTCGTCTGGGTCCCCGTGGCGGTCTGGCTGCTCTATACCGGCCAACCGGGCTGGGCGCTCTTCATGGCGATCTGGGGCTTCATCAGCATCAGCGGCATCGACAATATCGTGCGGCCCTATCTGATCAGCCGGGAGAGCCGCATGCCGCTCCTGCTGGTCTTCCTCGGCGTGATCGGCGGCGTGCTGGCCTTCGGCTTCATCGGGATCTTCCTGGGACCGACCCTGCTGGCGCTGGGCTTCACGCTGCTGATGGAATGGAGCATCGGCGGCCGCAAGCCGGCGGTGGCGACCACCGCCGCGACGCCGACGTCGCCCACGGATGACAAGTCGGGCGGCCCCCCCGTTTAGGCCGCAAGTAAACAAGCGGCCCCTGGGCAGGGCGTGGCGCATGCGTTGATGGCGGGGATTGGAGCCCATGGAAAAGATCGGAACGGCAACCTTTCACCTCGCCGAGGCGCGACCCGACGAGATTGACGAGGTCGACCAAAGACTATTCGAGCACACCGAATCTGCCGTAGGGCCGACAGACTTCAAGCGCCTTGACGTGCTTTTGCAGACTGACTCTCGTGTTCTGGCGGGTGGGTTGAATGGTTTTACGCTTTTTGGCTGGCTACATATTCAAGCTTTTTGGATAGGAACAGAGTTCAGAGGCCAGGGGATCGGGCAGGCGATGTTGGAATGTGCGGAAAAGGAAGCATTGCGACGCGGATGCCATAGTGCCTGGCTGTACACAACCACTTGGCAAGCTCCTGCCTTTTACCAAAAACGTGGGTATCAACTTGTGGCTGCGCTCGATAACTATCCAGGCAAGCACGAAGTAATGTTTCTGCGAAAATCGCTCTCGAATTCGCAGGAAGCTCGCCCGACTCCGGCTGAGGCGGTCAGCTTCGTTGTCTGACAAATGGTCTATGTCGCACCGAGATGGAAGGTCGGGACAGTGGGCGTCGCAATACTTAGCGACGGGCCAGATCAACCGAGGCTGCATTCTCAAAAGAAAGACGGCCGGCAGAAAATCCGCCGGCCGTTTTTATTTCGATACTCTCAGCTAATGGTTGGTCCCGCGAGCCCGCCACTTCTCGTTGCGATCGGCGAAGGACCGTTCAGCGCTTGTTCATCGCCACATAGGCGCGCTTGTCGTGGCCGGTATAGAGCTGACGGGGCCGGCTGATGCGCTGTTCCGGATCCTCGATCATCTCGTTCCACTGCGCGACCCAGCCCACGGTGCGGGCGACCGCGAAGAGGACGGTGAACATCGAGGTCGGGAAGCCCACCGCCTGCAGGATGATGCCCGAATAGAAATCGACATTCGGGAACAGCTTGCGTTCGACGAAGTAGGGATCCTCGAGCGCAATGCGCTCCAGCTCCATGGCGAGGTCGAGCAGGGGCTCGTCGCGGATGCCGAGCGCATCCAGCACCTCGTGGCAGGACTTGCGGATCACGGCCGCGCGCGGATCGTAGTTCTTGTAGACGCGATGGCCGAAGCCCATCAGGCGGAAGGGATCGTCCTTGTCCTTCGCGCGCTTGATGAATTCGGGGATGCGGTCCTTGTGGCCGATCTGGTGCAGCATCGCCAGCACAGCCTCGTTGGCGCCGCCATGCGCCGGACCCCAGAGCGAGGCGATGCCGGCGGCGATGCAGGCGAAGGGATTGGCGCCGCTCGAGCCGGCGACGCGAACCGTCGAGGTCGAGGCGTTCTGCTCGTGGTCGGCATGGAGGATGAAGATCTTGTCCATCGCCTTGGCGATGACCGGGTTGACCTTGTACTCCTCGGCCGGCACGGCGAAGGTCATGCGCAGGAAGTTCTCGGCAAAGCCCAGATCGTTGCGCGGATAAACGAAAGGCTGGCCCACCGAATATTTGTAGGCCATGGCGGCGATCGTCGGCACCTTCGCGATCAGGCGGTGCGAGGCGATCTCGCGCTGGCGCGCGTCCGAGATGTCGAGGCTGTCGTGATAGAAGGCCGAGAGCGCGCCCACCACGCCGACCATGAGCGCCATCGGATGCGCATCGCGGCGGAAGCCGCGATAGATCGCGTGGATCTGCTCATGCAGCATCGTGTGATAGGTGATGTTGTGCTCGAACAGCTTCTTCTCCTTGGCGCTCGGCAGCTCGCCATGGAGCAGGAGGTAGCAGACCTCCATGAAGTCGCTATGCTCGGCCAGCTCCTCGATCGGATAGCCGCGATGGAGCAGGACGCCGTTCTCGCCGTCGATATAGGTGATTTTCGACTGGCAGCTTCCGGTCGAGGTGAAGCCGGGGTCGTAGGTGAAATAGCCCTGATCGCCATAGAGCTTGCGCACGTCGATGACGGACGGTCCCAAGGTCCCGTCGAGGACCGGCAGGTCGAAGCTCTTGCCGCTTCGATGATCGGTGACTGTGACCCAATCCTTCGACTGAGGTTCCGTCTTAGCGCCAGACTTTGTGGCCATCTCAGATCCCTTTCGGCTGCTCATGCGGATTTCGGCCGCGGCACTCCCCCGGGGCGGCCGCACGAAACTAGTGCCTATCCTCGACCCGATCAATTAACCATTAGTGACAGGTGAGATCAGGCGGCGATGTCCTTGATTCGGGCAAGGGTTTCGGCCCGGCCGAACACCGCCGCGACCTCGAAGATCGGCGGCGAGGTGGTCTGTCCGGTAAGGGCCGCGCGCAGCGGCTGGGCGACGTCGCCGAGCTTGATGCCGGCGTCGAGGGCATAAGCCCGGGTGGTCTCCTCGAGCGATGCCGCGCTCCAATCCGGCAGGTTCTCGAACCGGTTCAAAAGCCCCGCCAGCGCCGTTCGCGCCGCCGGGTGCAGCAGCGCCGAGGCCTTGGGCTCGAATTCCAGTGGCCTGGACTTGAAGAAGAACACCGCGCTGTCGGCGAGCTGCTCGAGGGTCTTGGCGCGCTCCTTGAGGCCGCTCATGCCGGCCAGCAGCCGCTGCTTCCCTTCCGCGCTCGCAGCAGCGCCGATCCGCTTCTCGATGCGCGGCAGCACCAGATCGACCAGCCGCGCGTTGTCGGCGAGGCGCAGATAATGGCCGTTGAGATTGTCGAGCTTGGCGAAATCGAAGCGGGCGGGTGAGCGGCCCACCGCCCCCAGATCGAACCACTCGATCGCCTGCTCGGTCGAGATGATCTCATCGTCGCCATGGGCCCAGCCCAGGCGCAGGAGATAGTTGCGCAGGGCTTCCGGCAGATAGCCCATCTCGCGATAGGCGTCGACGCCGAGCGCGCCGTGCCGCTTGGACAGCTTGGCCCCGTCCGGTCCATGGATGAGCGGGATATGCGCGAAGGAGGGGATGTTCCATTCCAGCGCCTGATAGAGCTGCACCTGGCGGAAGGTGTTGGTCAGATGGTCGTCGCCGCGGATCACATGGGTGATCGCCATGTCGTGATCGTCGACCACGACCGAGAGCATGTAGGTCGGCGTGCCGTCGCCCCGCAGCAGCACCATGTCGTCGAGCTGCTCGTTGCCGACCCGGACCTCACCCTGGACCTGGTCCTTCACCACGGTCTCGCCGGTCTGGGGCGCCTTGAGCCGAATCACCGGCGCCACGCCAGGCGGCGCTTCGCGGGCATCGCGATCGCGCCAATAGCCGTTGTAGCGCATCGGCTTGCCCTCGGCTTTGGCCTTGTCGCGCATCGCCTGCAGCTCTTGGGGCGTGCAGTAGCAGTAATAGGCGCAGCCCTTGTCGAGCAGGGACCGGGCGACTTCCGCATGGCGCGGCGCGCGGGCGAATTGAAAGACGGGCGGGGCGTCGAAATCGAGCCCCAGCCAGTTCAAGCCATCGATGATCGCGTCGATCGCGCCCTGGGTCGAACGCTGGCGATCGGTGTCCTCGATCCGCAGCAGGATCTTGCCCTTGTGATGGCGCGAATAGAGCCAATTGAACAGCGCCGTGCGGGCGCCGCCGATATGGAGGTAGCCGGTGGGCGAAGGCGCAAAGCGGGTAATCACGGTCATTCAGTCTCTGATGATTGAAGTTGGAAAGCGGTTCAGGCGCGGCCCCCGGCCGAGGCCGAGCGCTGCCCCTGAACGGCGAAGAAGGAGGCCTGCTTATAGGCGATCGGCAGTTCGATGTCGCGCGCCACGAGGCGCGCGGTGCGGGTCGGGTGGCCGCGCAGGATCATGCCTTCGTTGGGATTGGCCATGACGTTCTTGGAGAGCGGAAAGGCATCGGCGGCGCTCAGCACGCAGATGTAGAGCCCGCGCGATTTGTCGGAGCGATTCGCGTCCGAGCCATGCAGCAGGCAGGTATGCATGAAGCAGACGCTGCCGGCACGGCCCGTCGCCGCGACCTCGGCGGGCTTGAATTGCCGTTCGACCGCCGGCGCGACCGCGCCGGTGAAACGCTCGCCATCATAGAGCGAATAGAGCGGGCCCTTGTGGCTGCCCGGGATCACTTTCAGGCAGCCATTGTCCAGGGTCATGTCGTCGAGCATCAGCAGGCAGGTGACGAGATCGTCGTTGGTATGCGGCGTGTAGGCGAAATCCTGGTGATAGCCGACCTCGGTGTTGCTGCCGGGCAATTTCAGATTGATCTTGCAGTGATGGAACTTGAGATCGGGCCCGACCAGGTCCGCCACCATGTCGGTCATCGCCGAGCTCTTCACCACCTCCATATAGGCAGCCGAGATATCGGAGGGATTGTTGATCCGGCGCAGCGCCGGATGGGCGGCGGAATGCTCCTCCCCCATGTCGAAGCGCGGCCGGCCGTCGAGGGTGGGCGGACCGAAGGGCGCCGAATGATGGCGGCTTTCCTCGACCCAGCCCGCCACGTCCCGGCGCAACGAGTCGAGCTGCGCCGGCGTCACCGCGTCGGGCGCCACCAGATAGCCGTCGCGCCAGAACTGGTTGATCTGTGCGTCGCTGAGCATGGCCGTTCCTCTCCCAGATTGCTGCGGTCGGCCCATCCCCGCCTGACCCCCGCATTTTCGGCAATTCTGGCTGAATCCGGCACCGCCAACCAGGGCCCCTTTCAGGACCCGTCGTCCCGGTGGGATAATCGGCCGCAGGGGGAACCGGCATGACGGCGGCCGCTTTGGCCATCCCGATCCGCGGGCTGGACTGGGTCAGCGAGCGCCTTGGCGGCCTGCTGGCGGCCGAGCGCGATCAATGGCTGCTCTGGGCCCCGGTGGGGCTGGGCGTCGGAGTGGCGGTCTATTTCGGCCTGCCGGGCGAGCCGCCGCTCTGGTTCGGCCCGGCCCTTGCCGTCCTTGCCCTGCTGCTGGCCTGGTTCTGCCGGCGGCGGGGAGGGATCGCGGCCTTGGCCGTGCTGGCGGTCCTCATGGCCGTGGGCTTTGGGGCCGTCGGCCTGCGCACGGCCTTCGTCGAAGCGCCCATCCTGCCGCGGGATGTCGGGCCGGTGCGGATCGAAGGCCGCATCCTTTCCATCGATCCCCTGCCGTCGGGCGAGCGGCTGGTGTTGCAGGATCCGGTCATCGCCGGCTTGGCGCCGGAAGCAACGCCAGCACGGCTGCGGATCAAGCTGATGCGCGAGGTTCCGGAACTGCAGCTCGGCGATCGCATCTCCGTGGTCGGCAAGCTCTCGCCGCCGGCACCGCCCTTCGCGCCGGACGGATTCGATTTCCAGCGCGATGCGTTCTTCGACGGCATCGGTGCGATCGGCTTCGCTTTCGGCGCGCCCAAGGTCGTCGCGAGCGCTGACAGCGCCCCCGGGCAATTCGGCATGATCTTCAGCGATCTTCGCCGCACGATCTCGGCGCGCATCCTCGCCGTGCTTCCGGGCCCGGAGGGCGCCATGGCGGTGGCTCTCATCGCCGGCACCCAGACCGGGATCGACAAGCCGACCATGACGGCCATGCGCGATTCCGGGCTGGCGCATCTCCTGTCGATCTCGGGTCTCCATGTCGGCTTCGTTGCCGCGATCCTGTTCTTCTGCGTCCGCGCGCTGCTGGCCTTGTGGCCCTCCTTGGCGCTGCGCCATCCGATCAAGAAATGGGCGGCCGTCGCCGCCTTGCTCGGCGCCGGCTTCTATACGCTGCTTGCAGGCAGTCCCATTCCGACGCAGCGCGCCTTTCTGATGACCGGCCTCGTCCTGTTGGCGGTCCTCGTGGATCGCGTCGCCTTTTCCATGCGGCTGATCGCATGGGCCGCCTTCGTCGTGCTGCTGCTGCGGCCCGACGCGATGATCGGACCCAGCTTCCAGATGTCCTTCGCCGCGGTCATGGCCCTGATCGCCGCCTATGAGGGCAGTCGCGAATGGCGCGCGCGGCTGCGCGCCGAGGCCGGCCCCTTGCGCCGCGCGCTGCTCTATCTCGGCGGCCTCATCGCCACCAGTTTGATCGCGGGTATCGCGACGGCCCCCTTCGCGATCTATCACTTCAACCGCTTCAGCGAATACAGCATCGTCGCCAATCTGCTGGCGATCCCGCTCACCGGCTTCTGGGTCATGCCCTGGGCCGTTGCCGCCTGTCTGCTGATGCCCTTCGGGCTCGATGAGCTGGCGCTCATCCCGATGGGCTGGGGCATCGACGGCGTGATCTGGATCGCGAAGACCGTGGCCAGTTGGCCCGGCGCGGTGCTGCTGTTGCCGGCCATGTCGCTTACCGGGCTGATCCTGGCGACGCTGGGCGGACTCTGGCTCTGCCTGTGGCATCGACCCTGGCGCTATGCGGGTGCCGTCGCGATCGTTCTCGGCATGAGCTCCATGCTCTTGACGGAGACGCCGGACATTCTGATCTCCGACGACGGCAAGCTTCTCGCGGTCAAGGGTGCGGACGGAAAGCTGGTTCTCAATACCCAGCGCGCCAGCCTCGCCGCCGAGACCTGGATGCGACGGGCGGGGCAGGGCGAGAGCGATCTCTGGCCGCGGCAGGGAATGGGCGCGGGCGGATTGCTGACCTGCGACAGTCTGGGCTGCTTCTACCGGCGCGATCGGCATGTCGTGGCGCTGGCCTGGAGCACCGAAGCGCTGCTCGACGATTGCGGCGAAGCCGACCTCGTGATCTCGCTCGAGCCGGTCCGGAAGCCCTGCCCCTCGGCGCAGCGCGTGATCGATCGGTTCGATCTCTGGCGCCAGGGCGGCCATGCGATCTGGCTGGATCCCGGCCGGATCGAGATCGAGACCGTGGCCGAGCGGCGCGGCAACCGGCCCTGGGTTGCCAGGCTTCCCGACGGATCGGAAAACGCTGGGGATTCCGACGATTAGATCGGCTGGCCCGGGCCGAAATCGCCCGATAGACTGCGCCCGCCATGACTCAGACCTCCGAAAAATCCGATCCGAATCTCAACAAGGCCATGACCTTGCACAAGGCCGGCCGGCCCGCCGAGGCCGAGCCGCTCTATCGCAAGGCCGCCGCCGCCCATCCCAAGGATGGCCGCTATCTCTACCTCCTGGGACTTTGCCTGCTCGACCAGGGCAAGCTCGCGGAGGGCCGCAAAGTGATGGCGGATACCGTGGCCTTGGCGCCGCTTCATGCCGGCGCCCACTACACATTGGGGCGCCTGCTGGCCCATGCCGGCGAGGACGCCGCCGCCAAGACTCATTTCTGCCAGGCCGTGACGCTGGGCCCCACGGTGGCCGAGCATCATCTCGAGCTGGGCAATCTTGCCGCGAAGATGAACGAGTTTGGCGACGCGGTCGCGTCCTTCAAGGCCGGCTTGCGCATGGCGCCGCAACATGCGGGGCTCAAGGCCAACCTAGGGACGGCGCTCTATCTCCTCGGCGACCGCAGCGAAGCGATCAAGCTCTGGCGCGAGGCACTGGCGAACGCACCCAAACTTGCGGTCGCCCGCCTCGGCCTCGCTAATGACCTCCGCAACCGCGGCGATCTCGCCGGTGCCGAGCGCGAGCTGCGCCAGGCCGCCGCGGCCGATCCCAAGAACCCGCAGATCCGCTACAGCCTCGGCGTCACCTTGCGTCATCGCGGCGATCCCGCGGCGGCGATCGTCGAGCTGGAACAAGCCAAGGCGCTCGATCCTTCCATGGTCGAGTGCAAGGTGGAGCTGGCGCGCTGCTATCAGCAGATCTGCGCCTGGAACGAGCTGGAGCAGTTGAAGCCCGCCCTGAAGGCCGAGTTCGACAAGGCCATGGCCGGAAAGCCGTCAGCCATTTCCGCCTTCTTCGCCTTGTCGTTGCCCGCCACGCATGAGGAGCGAGCGGCCGTGGCCCGCGAGCATGTCGCCCGCGCCAAGGCGCGGGCCGCGATCGAGGCGCGGGGAGCGGCGCCCTTCGCGTTCGACCGCGCGCCGCGCGAGCGTTTGACCATCGGCTATCTGTCGTCCGACCTGCGCGATCATCCCGGCGGCCACCTG
>CAVOLB010000087.1:0-23927 GCA_963696655.1 uncultured Alphaproteobacteria bacterium | reverse complement strand
GCAATCGATGTAGTCGAATTCGCCCAGCCCCAGTCGCGGCAGATCCTCGATCGCCGCCGCATGGAATGTCACGCTGCGAAGCTCGCGCGCGCGGATGCGGGCCTCGGCGATGTTGCGCGAGGCGTGGCTCAGATCGAGATAGTGGAGTTCCGCGGGGCAACCGATGTCGGCCAGTTGCTGCGCCAGCATGACGAGCCCGTCGCCGGTGCCGCCGCCCGCCACCAGCGCGCGGAAGGGCTTCTGCCAGTCGCGCCGGCCGGCGAAGAGATAGTGATCGATCTCGAGACGATGGCTGGGCGAGCCTTCGATCAGCCGTTTCGTCTCGTCGCGCGGATCGCGCGGGGGATAGGGATAGGCTTCATATTGCTCGCGCACGCGATCGTCGGTCATGGGCGGTGCGGGTCGAGGATCAGCCGCGGCCGGTGGTCAGGACCACCTTGCCCGTGGCGCGCCGCGAGGTCAGCAGCTCGAGCGCCGTCGCCGCCTCCGCCAGATCGAAGCGATGGGAGATGAGCGGCTTGAGCTTGCCTTCTCGGTGCCAGGCGAAGAGCTGGCGGAACGAGGCCTCGACCAGCTGCGGCTGCTTGCGGCGATAGGAACCCCAATAGATGCCCATCGCCGCCAGATTCTTCACCAGGAGATAATTGGCCGGAATCTGCGGCACGCCGCCGCCGGCAAAGCCCACGATCAGGAGCCGTCCGCCCCAGTTGGTGCATTTGAGCGCCTGGTCGAACAGCTCGCCGCCGACCGGGTCATAGACCACATCGACGCCGCCGCCCTCGCAGATCTCCTTGATGCGCTGGCGCAGAGTCTCGGCGCGATAATCGATCAGGTGATCGGCGCCATGGGCCTTGGCGATGGCGAGCTTCTCCGGCCCGCCGGCGCAGGCGATCACGTTCGCCCCCATCGCCTTGCCGATCTCGACCGCGGTCAGGCCGACACCGCCCGAGGCGCCCAGTACCAGCAAGGTCTCGCCGGGCTTGATATGGGCGCGCCATTCGAGCGCGCCATGCGAGGTGCCATAGGCGATGGCGAAGCCCGCGGCCGTGACGAAATCCATCTCCGGCGGAATCGGGAAGCAGTCGATCTCGCGCGCCGCAGCCTGCTCGGCGAAGCCGCCATGATCGACCACGGCCATGACCCGATCGCCGGGCTTCACGCGGCGCACATGGGCGCCGACCGCCTTCACACGTCCGGCCACCTCGAAGCCCGGCACGAAGGGCGGCAGCGGCCGCTCCTGATACTTGCCGGCGATGATGAGCGAGTCGGCGAAATTGAGCCCGCAGGCGGCGACCTCGATCGCCACCTGGTCGTTCTCGGGGGCCTGCAGATCCGGCCGCTCGGCGAGCGCCAATTGATCGAGACCGCCCCAGGCCCGCGCCTCGATGACGCGCATCGCTCAGAAACGCCCTTCGCCGGTGGAACGGATGCGGCCCACCTCGAGATGGGCGCGGTTGAGCACCGGCGGCATCAGCAGGTCGGCGAACTGCTTGGCTTCGGCCGCCGACACCAGCTTGAGGCGGCGCAAGGTCTGCGCCATCGCCGCCTCGGCCGCGCGGCCGGCGCCGTCATCGGCCTTGATCGCCACGCCGAGGCCGAGGCTGGGCAGGATCGCGGCATAAACGCCCTCGGCCCCGCCCTTGAGCACGAATCGGTTCTTGAAGGTCGCCATCGCGCTCGAGCCGAAGCGACCAGTGCCACCGAGCAGCATCGGCCAGGCCATGATCGCGGTGACGATGCGCTTGCAGGCATCGGCGCGGTCGGCCGACAGCTTGCGCGGATCGGCCATCCTGGCGAGCCCGTGGGCCATGGCGCGCAGCGGCATGCCGAGAACCGGGATGCCGCAGCCATCGATGCCGCGGGGGCTCCGGGTGAGATCGACGCCGGTCATCTCCGACATCCCCCGGGTCACGCGCTGCTGCACCGGATGCTCGTAGCGGACATAGCCCTTGGTCGGCTCGCCTTCATGGCGCGCGGTGGTGAGGAAGCCCGAATGTTTGCCCGAGCAGTTGTTGTAGATCGCGGTGATGTCGCCGCCATTGGCGACGAGCTGCAGCATGGTCGGTTCGTGATAAGGCAGATGCGCGCCGCATTCGAGATCGGCGATCTCGCAGCCGATGTGCGCCAGCCAGCGCTGGACCCGATCGGTATGTTGCGGTTCGCCGTTATGCGACGAGCAGGCGAGCGCGATCTCGGGCTCGCCCAGCTTGAACGCGTCGGCCGCTCCCGTCTCGAGCAGCGGCAGGGCCTGGAACGGCTTGATCGCGGAGCGGCCATAGATCGGGCGCTCGATATCGCCCCAGCTTTCGACCAGCTTGCCGCCGGCGTCGACCACGGCGACCGCGAGACGATGGCGGCTCTCGACCATCTCGCCGCGCGTGACCTCGATCAGCACCGGATTGGCGGGCGGCTTCTGATCGGCCGGCGCCGTTTTTGGCGCCCGCCGCTGCGCCGCCGGTTTCACCACCGTCTTGATCTTGGTCTTCGCCTTGGCCTTGACCTTGACCCGGCTCTTGCCGCCGGCCACCCGTTTCGCGTTGCGACCGGCGGTCTTGCGGGCCGCTCTGCGCGCCATCGCCCGAAACCGTTTCCATTGATCCGAGGGCGCCACCTTGCCTTGGCCGCAGGCCCCATGCAACCTTCGCCGCCATGCGCGGTTATTTCGGCATCGGCATCGAAGGCGTCAGCAAGCCGATGAATCTCGGCAGCCTGATGCGCACCGCCCACGCGTTCGGCGCCAGCTTCTGCTTCGCCATCGGCGCCACGTTCGACACGCGCGAGGCCCGCCTGGCCGATACGTCGGATGCCCTGCAGAGCCTGCCCTTCCACGATTACCCGGACCTCGAGGCCTTCCGGCTGCCGAAGGGCTGCCAGCTGGTCGGGCTGGAATTCATCGAGGACGCGGTCGAGCTGCCGAGCTTTCGCCATCCGACGCGCGCCGCCTATGTGATGGGGGCCGAACGCGACGATCTTTCGCCCGCGCTCCTCGCGCGCTGCGACCATGTCGTGAAGATCCCGACGCGGTTCTGCATCAATGTCGCCTTGGCCGGCGCGCTGGTGATGTATGACCGGATGATCTCGCTGGGGCGCTTCGCCGAACGGCCGGTGCGCGCCGGCGGCCCGAAAGAAGCGGCGGCTCCTCATCGCCATGGCGAGCCGATCTGGAAACAGAAGCAGCGAACACGCTTGCTGAAACCCTAACGGGCTCGTGCCGAACGGGGCGCTGTTAAGAATAAATTAACCAAACTCAAGGCCTTCTGGGTGGGTTCGCAGGAAATGCGCGAACGACCGGGTGTTTTCCGTCGAAATATGGTTAATTTGCTTCGCCTGCTCTTGCGGCTTTCCGCGAATTGCCCTAAATGGGCGCTCACGGAAAGACTACAACCTGTTGTCATTTAAGGCAAATTTTAGGCAGCCCTCCCGGCGGGCAGCGCGAAGCTAGGTAGGTGATCGGTATGAAACGCCTCGTGTCGTTCCTTTTTGCTTGCGGATTGGTTGCCGCGGTTTCCGCGCAACCGGCCCTGGCCCAAGAGCCCAAGCAAATCGGCAAGTTTGGCTCCTGGACCGCGATGACTTTCCAGGAAGACGGGCATACCGCCTGCTATGTGATGAGCCAGCCGACCCGCAAGGAGGGGAATTATACCCGCCGCGGCGAGGTCTATCTTTTGATTACGCATCGCCCGGCGCAGAAGTCGACCGGCGTGGTGAGCTTCACGGCCGGTTACGACTACAAGCCCGATGGACAGGTCAAAGTCGATATCGATGGCGCCGGCTTCGATCTTTTCACCAAGGACGACACCGCCTGGGCCCGCGACGGCGACGATGCCAAGATCGTCGATGCGATGGTCAAGGGCACGACCCTGGCCATCAGTGGCGAGTCCTCGCGCGGCACGAAGACGGTCGACACCTATTCGCTGACCGGCTTCGGCAAGGCGCTCCAGGCCATCAACAAGGCCTGCGACGTCGGCGGCTGACGGCGCGCCGGGTTCTTCAGCGTCGGTCAAGGGGCGGAAACGGCCAGAGATCATGCGCTGCAGATGGGCCGGACTGATTTGCCTCCTCCTTCTCGGAGTCGCGTCCGCGGCGCGCGCGCAGACGCCCGACAGCGTTTTCCTCGAGGATCTCACCTGGACCGAGCTGCGCGATCAGATCGCGGCCGGCAAAACCACGATCATCCTGCCGATCGGCGGGACCGAGCAGAGCGGCCCGGCGATGGCGCTCGGCAAGCATAATCATCGCGCAACCCGGCTCTCCGAGATGATCGCGAAGCGACTCGGCAATGCGCTGGTCGCCCCCGTCATCGCCTATGTGCCGGAAGGGACGATCGATCCGCCGAGCGCCCATATGCGCTTTCCCGGGACGATCACGGTGCCCGACGATGTCTTCGAGAAGACGCTCGAATACGCGGCCCGCAGCTTCAAGCTGCATGGTTTCCGGGACATCGTTTTCCTCGGCGATCATGGCGGCTATCAAAAGGATGAGACGGTCGTGGCCGATCGTCTCAATCGCGAATGGGCCAAGACGCCGGTGCGCGTTCATGCGCTGATCGAATATTACGACATCACGCAGACGGACTATGTGAAGGCGCTCGAGGCCCGCGGCTATAGCGCGGAGGAGATCGGGACCCATGCGGGGCTCGCCGATACCTCGCTCACCCTGGCGCTCGACCCGAGCCTCGTGCGCGCCGACCAGCTCCGGTCCGGCGCCAAATTCGGTCGTGCCGACGGGGTCTATGGCGATCCGCGGCGATCGAGCGCCGAGCTCGGCCGGATCGGTGTGGATCTGATTGTCGCACGCACGGTGAAGGACATCGCCAACGCGGTGCAAGAACGCTAGCGTCCGGCGTCACAACAGGCCTTGGCGAACCAACGCCCCGGCACAACGTTCTTGTCCAACATGAATAGTCCGCAACATTCCATCGGCCGCACCGCCCTCATCCTGCTTGGCCTGGCTGTCCTGGCAAGCGTCGCCACAGGACCGGCCCGCGCTCGTCCCGAGGTCGAGACCGTCGCCGGCATGCCGCCCGTGGTCGACCCCGACAATCTCTATAGCGAGGCCGGCGCCAATCTGCTCAGCCCGGCGACGGCCGGCGCGCTGTCGCGGGTTTATGTTCCCAACCGGCGCTCCAACAGCGTCGACGTGATCGATCCGGCGACGCGCAAGGTCGTCGACAGCTTCAAGGTCGGGATCAGTCCGCAGCATATCGTCCCCTCCTGGGACCTGAAGACGCTGTGGGTCGTCAATAACGGGCATGAGAACCGCAAGGGCGTCGATGGCAGCATCACGCCGATCGATCCCCGGACCGGAAAGCCGGGTCCCGAGATCCCGGTCGAGGACCCCTACAATCTCTATTTCACGCCCGACGGCGGTTCCGCGATCGTGGTGGCCGAGATGCATAAGCGGCTCGACTTCCGCGATCCGCACACGATGGCGCTGCAGATGTCGCTGGATACGCCGGACTGCAACGGCATCAACCACGCCGATTTCTCGATCGACGGGCGCTACGCGATCTTCACCTGCGAGTTCGACGGCACGCTGGTCAAGATCGACATGGTCGACCGCAAGGTGCTGGGCTATCTGCCGCTGCCGCTGGCGAAGCATGGCATGCCGCAGGACATCCGCATCTCGCCGGACGGCGACGTGTTCTATGTCGCCGACATGCATGTCGGCGGGGTCTATGTCATCGACGGGGCGAGTTTCAGTTTCGTGACCTTCATCCCGACCGGCCCCGGCGCCCACGGCCTCTATCCCAGCCGCGACGGCACCAAGCTCTATGTCTCCAATCGCGGCAGCGGCATGGTCTTCGCCAAGCCGCATGGCGACGGCAGCATCAGCGTGATCGATTTCGCCACCCGGAAGGTCGTCGCCAACTGGCCGATCCCCGGCGGCGGCAGCCCCGACATGGGCAACGTCTCGGCCGACGGCTCGCATCTCTGGCTCTCGGGACGGTTCGACGATGTCGTCTATGACATCGACACCACGACCGGGGCCATCGCCCAGATCAAGGTCGGCCGCGAGCCCCACGGGCTGACGGTCTGGCCGCAGCCCGGCCGCTGCTCCCTGGGCCATACCGGCAATATGCGCTGACGTCCATACGGGCCGGGACTTGAATAAGCCTCTGGCCAGCCTCACTTTTCAGGCGGACCGAGCGACCTGAGCTGCGGCCATGGAACGCGGGGGCGAGCCCATCGCGCCATGGACCCTCCGAGGCCCCGGTGATATGAACAGGCCGGCTTTCCCAGGCCTTCATTGCCGCCAGAGTATGATCCGACGCTTATGAGCACGACCGCGCATGCCCTGAACCTCGCGCCGCCTGCCGCTTCCGCGGACGGGCGCAGGAATCTCGTGGGCCTCGACCGCGCCGAGCTCGAGGCCGAGATCGTGGCGCTGGGCGAGCCCGCCTTCCGCGCGCGCCAGCTCTGGCACTGGATCTATCACCGCGGCGTCACCGATTTCGCCGCCATGACCTCGCTCGCCAAATCCTTCCGCGAGAACCTGGCGCAGCATTTCGTGGTGGCGCGGCCCGAGATCACCGTCGCCAGGCAGTCGATCGACGGCACCCAGAAATGGCTGCTCAAATTCGCCGACGGCCAGGAGGTCGAGACCGTCCATATCCCCGAGGAGGATCGCGGCACGCTCTGCGTCTCCTCGCAGGTCGGCTGCACCCTCACCTGCAAGTTCTGCCACACCGGCACGCAGAAGCTGGTGCGCAATCTCTCCGCCGCCGAGATCGTCGGCCAGGTGATGATGGCGCGCGACGCGCTGGGCGAATGGCCCTCGCCGCCGGACGGACGGCTCCTGTCCAACATCGTCATGATGGGCATGGGCGAGCCGCTCTATAACTGGGACAACGTCTCGAAGGCCCTCAAGATCGTGATGGACCATGAGGGCATCTCGATCTCGAAGCGGCGCATCACCCTCTCGACCGCGGGCGTGGTGCCGATGATCGAGGCCTGCGGGCGCGAGCTCGGCGTCAATCTCGCCATCTCGCTCCATGCCGTCACCGACGAGCTGCGCGACCGCATCGTGCCGATCAACAAGAAATATCCGATCGCCGAGCTGATGCGGGCCTGCCGCGACTATCCGGGCCTCTCCAACGCGCGGCGCATCACCTTCGAATATATCATGCTGAAGGACGTGAACGATTCGCCGGCCGATGCGCGCGCGCTCGTGGCGCTGCTCGAGGATGTGCCGGCCAAGGTCAATCTGATCCCCTTCAATCCCTGGCCGGGCGCGCCCTTCGAATGCTCCAGCCGGCGCGCGATCGAGGCCTTCAGCCAGATCGTGTTCGATGCCGGTTATGCCTCGCCCGTGCGCACGCCGCGCGGCCAGGACATCATGGCCGCCTGCGGCCAGCTCAAGAGCGAGAGCGTGAAGCTGCGCAAGAGCCAGCAGATCGCGGCTGCCGAAGCCGCCGCGACCGACGCGAGCGGGCTGCCGCAGTAGCCGGTTCGCGCAGCCCGGCCACCGTCAGCGGCCGTTAGGCCGTTATAGGCATCCTCGAGCGTCTGCGCGTCGAGCGTCACCCTCTGCCTCATCGCCTGCATGACCCGGCTCGCGCGCGCCAGCCCGCGACGACCCGGGTCGCAATTTTCGCGGAGCGCGGCGCTAGGTCGGCCGCCGCCGCGACCGTGCCGGCGGCACGGCGTCGGCTTCGAACAGCCGGCGCACGGTGCGGTTCGACAGCGCCTCGAGCGCCTCGCGACGGAGCGCCAGCAGTTTGCGGCCGCCCTCGCCCTGCTCTTCGATGAGGCCGGCATCGCGCAGGAAATGCAGATGATGGGTCACGGTCGGCTTGGAGAGATGAAGCTGGCGCGCCAGCTCCACGGCCGGCATGGCGCGCCGCGCCAGAAGATTGGCCATGGCGAAACGCGTGGCGTCGCCGAGCGCGCGGAACACCAGCGCCACGTCGCCGCCGGTCGCAGGCGGGAGGTTGCGGGCCGCGGAACCCGACCTTGCCGGGGTTGCCGCGGGCTCGGGCTCGACAGTCTCGCCGCGCTGCGGCTCGGGCCCCAGGCCCGGGTCGAGGAAGGGAAGCCAGGCGGTGCCGCGCTCGCCGTCGTGATCCACGAACCACCAGCGGGGCTCGTTGAAGCTCGAGGGCAGGAACTGAAGGCTGCCGATCTGGGCCATGTCGGTGCGGGCGCCCCCCGTCACCTGGCGGATGGCGCCGGCCCTGGGCTCGAACTCGACGCCCAGCCCCAGCCGGTGGCCCAGCCCCGCCCAATCGCCTTGCTCGATCGCCGCCGCGACCGAGGCCGCCAGCTTGGCCTCGGCCCCGGCGAGGCTGCGCCACAGCGGCTCGAACACCGCCTCGCGGAAGGCGTCGAGCCCCGCCACCAGGGCGCGCTGTCCGGCTTCGGGATCCGTGGCGAAACGCGCCAGGGAGGTCCAGAGCGGATGGTCGAGGTCCGAAGGTTCGAAATTCATCGAACTCAATGCCAGGAGGCGGGGCCGGGGCAGGGCGGCGAGCGCCCGCGGCAAGGTCAGCCCACCCACCGCGACCCGCCTCGCCAGCACGGGGTCGCCGAGCAGTGCCGTCAGCATGGCGGTGAGAACCGCGCCCGCCGGGCGATGCTCGATCCGGCCCAGGAGTTCGATGGGTGTCGAATCAAGCGTGACGGTGCCCGGCGCAGCCGCTGCCAGCAGCCAGATTTCAGCCGTGCCGCCCAGGGCGGCCTCCGCCGCCCAGTAGGTGCCGGGCAGGGCGCGGCGGCCCAGAGGCGGCGCCATTCGGGATGCCGCCGGGCACGATCGCTGGCCAGCGACCAGGCGGCCAAGAACAGCTCCAACCGAGGGCTGGCGCGGCATTCCCAGCGGGGCGGCGAGCCTGCGCTTGGAACCATGGACGGTGAAGGGCGGTGCGGAGGCATGGGTCTGTGATTCGATATTAATCTAACATTAGTTAGATAAATACTGAACTTTGGCTGATCAAGCGAAAGACGGACTCGCCGCCCCTGAAGTCCGACGTCGCAGCCGAGTGGCTTGCCCGTCCAGCCTCGATCCCTATACTCCGCGCGGCTTTTCTCCGGGAGAATTTTCGATCCATGCACGCCAAGGTCAAAAAAGCGGTGCTCGCCTATTCCGGCGGCCTCGACACCTCCGTGATCCTCAAATGGCTGCAGGAGGCCTATGGCTGCGAGGTGGTGACCTTCACCGCCGATCTGGGCCAGGGCGAGGAGCTGGAGCCCGCGCGCAAGAAGGCGCTGCTGCTCGGCATCAAGCCCGAGAATATCTTCATCGAGGATGTGCGCGAGGAGTTCGTGCGCGACTTCGTGTTCCCGATGTTCCGCGCCAACGCGCTCTATGAGGGCCAGTATCTGCTCGGCACTTCGATCGCGCGGCCTTTGATCGCGAAGCACCAGATCGAGATCGCGCGCAAGACCGGCGCCGACGCGGTCGCGCATGGCGCCACCGGCAAGGGCAACGACCAGGTCCGCTTCGAGCTCGGCTATTACGCGCTCGAGCCCGGCATCAAGGTGATCGCGCCCTGGCGCGAATGGGATCTCACCAGCCGCACCAAGCTGATCGAGTTCGCCGAGAAGCATCAGATCCCGATCGCCAAGGACAAGCGCGGCGACGCGCCCTTCTCGGTCGATGCGAACCTGCTGCACAGCTCGAGCGAGGGCAAGGTGCTGGAGGATCCTTGGGCCGAGCCCGACGAGATGGTCTATCAGCGCACGATCTCGCCCGAGGCCGCTCCCGACAAGGCGACCTATATCGAGGTCGAGTTCGAGAAGGGCGACGCGGTCGCGATCGACGGCAAACGGCTCTCGCCGGCGATGCTCCTCACCAGGCTCAACGAGCTCGGAAAGGCGAACGGCATCGGCAGGCTCGACCTGGTCGAGAACCGCTTCGTCGGGATGAAGAGTCGCGGCGTCTATGAGACGCCGGGCGGCACGATCCTTCATGCCGCCCATCGCGGCATCGAGAGCCTCACGCTCGACCGTGGGGCGGCCCATCTCAAGGACGAGATCATGCCGCGCTATGCGGAGATGATCTATAACGGCTTCTGGTTCTCGCCGGAGCGCGAGATGCTCCAGGCGCTCATCGACAAGAGCCAGGAGAATGTCAGCGGCACGGTACGGCTCAAGCTCTACAAGGGCAACACCGCCGTGGTCGGCCGCAAATCGCCCAAGAGCCTCTACAGCCTGCAGCATGTGACCTTCGAGGAAGACGCCGGCGCCTATGACCAGCGCGACGCCGCGGGTTTCATCAAGCTCAATGCGCTCAGGCTGCGGCTGCTGAAGAAGGGACGCGGCTGATCCCGATGGGGCCGGGCCATGCGGATGCCGGAAAGATCGATGTCCGCCTCGCCACCGCGTCGGACCTGGCGCTCCTGACCGAGCTGGCGCTGCGCTTCTTCGCTTATTTGAAGGCGACGGTGGCCGACGCCTTCTGGGAAGGGGCCGAGCCGCGGGCCGATCTCGCGCGGGGCGATTTCGAGACGGCCTTCGCCAAGGGCGATCTTGTCCTGATCGCCTCGCTGGCGGGCACGCCCGTCGGCTATCTCTATGGCCGGATCGAGCCCGCCTATGTGCGGGAATCGCCGATCCCCTCGATGGGTTACATCTCCCATTGCTTCGTGCGCGACGAGGCGCGGGGCCAGGGCGTGGCCTCGGCGCTGGCGCAAGCGGCCGAGCGATGGTTCCAGGATCGCGGCATCGAGCATATCGAGCTGCGCTACAGTCTCGCCAACAAAGCGGCGGCCGCGGTCTGGACCCGGCTCGGCTACGCGCCGCAGCGCCTCACCTGCCGCAAGTCGCTGCGCGGATCCGGCAACCTCTAGGCGCCCGAACCGCCGCCTGACCCGCTCAGGCCGTCTCTTTCAGCTTCTTGCGATAGCCGAAGGATTTCTCGATGCGGCCCAGGATATGGGCGCCCGCGGTGGTCGGCGTGGTTCGGATGTCCTCGGGCGCGACGTCGAAGTCGCGCGGATCGATCACCGCCTTGAAGTCCGGGTCGTAGAAGGTCGCGATCGAGTAGCGCTCGCGGCCCGACCGGTTCACGACCCGGTGCGGGGTCGAGGCGTAGAGGTTGTTGGTCCAGCGCTCCAGCAGATCGCCGACATTCACGACCAGGGTGCCGGGGATCGGCTGCGCCGGGATCCAGCGCCGGCTCGACCGCTCCAGCACCTCCAGCCCGCCATTCTGGTCCTGCCACAGCAGGGTGATGCAGCCGAAGTCCGAATGCGGCGCCACGCCGAACTGGTCGTCGCCCAGCTCCGGCGGCTGCGGCGGATAATAGATGATCTGGGTGCGCTGCAGCCGCTTGCGGTAGCGGCTGGCAAAGAAGTCCTCCGGCCGGTCCAGCGACACCGCCACGCAGCGCAGCAGCTCGGCGCCGCAAGCACCCATGGCGTCGTAATAGGCCGTCAGCGCCGCACGGAAGGCCGGCATGCCCTTGGGCCAGTTGTTGGGGCCGCGCAGGGGCTCGCCGGCGACCACGTCGGGATCGTCCTCCGGCAGCTCCAGCCCCATGCTGTAGAACTCTTTGTGGTCGGGCCGCTTCGCCTCATACATGAGGGCGTCGCCCAGGGCATTGAAGCCGCGATGCCGGGCGTTGACCGACACCTCGCGCTTGCGCTCCAGCGGCAGGGCGAAGAAGGCGCGCGCCTGCGCGACGGCCTCGGCGATCACGGCGTCCGGAACGCCGTGGTGGGTCACGTAGAAGAATCCGACACCGGTGCAGGCGGAGCGGATGGCGGCCGCGGTCCGGTTCATGGCGGCGCGGTCCCCGCGTCGCACGTCCCCGAGATCGATGATCGGGAGCTCGCTCCCGCCCGCGCCTGGCAAGGATTGCATTCCACCCACTCCTGTCCGCCGTTCCGCCCGCCACGGGTTCGCCGTCGGGTCGTCCGGAAGCAAGTTTACACTGCCGAAACCCTGTGGCAACAATGCGCCCGGATGCGATTTCCGCGCGATCGAGGGCACGGGGATCGGGAGCGGCGCCGGTTCGCCATGCGACCCGCGACATGCATCCGGGACCATCAAGCGGCGCCACGCCGGACCGCCTCGAAACCGAGGCGGCGGCACCGGATTTGGAATTTGGCAATCTTCTGGGAGCACGGAACATGAAAAGCCTATGGGGCGGATTTACCGCCGGCCTGCTGGCGTTGATGCTCGGCACGGGTGCGTTCGGCAGCGCGGCGAAGGCCGATGACAGCCTGGCCAAAGTGAAGGCGGCCGGCGAGCTCAAGGTCGGCACCGAGACGCAGTTCGCGCCGTTCGATTTCATCGACGCGGGCGATCATGTCGGGCTCAATGTCGATGTCTTCAACGAGATCGGCAAGGAGCTGGGCGTGAAGATCGTGTGGGAAGATCTTCCGTGGGAAAGCGTCCTGCCGGGGCTCGATGCCGGCAAGTTCGACATCGTCGCGGGTCCGGCGACCATCACCAAGGCGCGCATGGAGCATTACCGCTTCACGGTGCCGATCGCCGACGCCACCTGCGCGATCCTCAAGGCCGCGGGCGACAAATCGATCCAGAAGCCGGAAGACATCGCCGGCAAGGCGATCGGCGCCGGCAAGGCCTCCTCGCAGATGGACCAGCTCAAGGCCTACGCCGCCACGCTGAAGGACGTCGACATCCGCGAATATGTCGACAACAGCACCGCCTATGCCGATCTCGCGGCGGGCCGCATCGCCGGCGTCGCCAACTCGCTGCCGAACATCGCCTATGTCGCCGCGCAGCGCCCCGACACCTTCGCCGTCGTCGAGCCGCCCTTCGGCCAGAAATCCTATTTCGGCTATGTCGGCCGCAAGGACGACGACCACAAGTCGCTGATGGACGCGATCGACCAGGCGCTGGTGAAGATGAAGAATGACGGCCGCCTGGCGGCGCTGGAAAAGAAATGGTTCGGGCTGGTGTTCGATACGCCGGACACGGTCCCGACGCCGAACTTCTGATCACGCGGGGTCGCGGCGGCGCCTTCCGGTCCCGGGCCCGGGAGCGCCGCCGGCTCCCGAACCCGATCGCGGCCCTCGCCCACGACAGCAGCAGGATGAGCTGGAAATATTTCGAACTGCTGGCGCTGGGGGCCGGGGTCACGGCGATCATCAGCGCGCTGGCGATCGTCTTCGGGCTGGCCATCGCCGTGCCGATCGCCGCGGCCAGCCTCGCGCGCAACCGGCTCCTGCACCGGCTCGGCCGCTCCTATATCAGCTTCTTCCGCGGCGTGCCGCTGCTGGTCCAGCTGATGCTGCTCTATTATCTGCTGCCCGGCATCGGCATCAACCTGCCGAGCACGGTCACCGCCATCGTCGGTCTGGCGCTCTGCACCGCGGCCTATCAGGCGGAGAATCTGCGCGGCGGCTTCCTGAATGTGGCGCCCGGCCTGATCGAGGCGGCGCGCATGGTCGGTCTCGGCGACCGCCAGATCCTGCTGCGCATCCGGCTGCCGATCGCCTTTCGCCTGGTGCTGCCGGCGATCGTCAACGAGGCGATCCTGATCCTCAAATCCTCCTCCCTGGTCTCGGTGGTCGGCGTGTCGGAGCTGACGCGCATGGCGCAGAACCTTTCCACCAGCACCTTCAAGCCGCTCGACATGTATGCGATGGCCGGCCTGCTCTATCTGGTCCTCAACTGGTGCATCGCGGGCGGCGGCCTCGGGCTCGAACGCGCCCTGCATTGGGGGCGCCGGTGACCCTCGATCTCGACCTGATCCTCCATTCGATCCCCGCGGCGCTGCGGGGCGCCGGCATCACGGTCATGATGTGGATCGGCGGCGGGCTGGTGGCCTTCGCGATCGGCTTCCTAGTGGCGCTCGCGCGGCGCTATGGCGGCGGCTGGGTCCGCTGGGGCCTGGCCGGCCCGATCGAGATCCTGCGCGGCACGCCGTTCCTGATCCAGCTCTTCCTGCTCTATTACGGCGGGCCCTTCATCGGCTTGCGCCTGGAGCCCTACGAGGCGGGATTCCTCGGCACCTCGATCTATGGGGCCGCCTATTTCTCCGAGATCATTCGCGCCGGCCTCGAGGCCGTGCCGCGCGGCCATGTCGAGGCCGCCACCGTCCTGGGCCTGACCCGCACCCAGACGATCGCGCGCATCCTGGTTCCGGAGATGACGCTGCTGATCCTGCCGAGCACGATCAACATGATGATCGTCCTCCTCAAGGAGACGGCGGTGCTTTCCATCATCACGGTGCCGGAGCTGACGCTGGTGGTGACCGCGATCGGCTCGGCGCATTTCGCCTTCGTCGAAGCGCTGCTGCTGCTGGCGCTGATCTATTGGGGCATCGTGGAGGCGGCGAGCGCCCTGGGGCGCGGCCTCGAGGCCGGCCTCGCGCGCTATCGGATGGTATGATGGATCCCTCGGGAGCGGCGATGACCGATCTGACGGGCAGGGCGGCGGCGCCGGAAGCCGGGAGCGTGGCGCTTCGGATCGAGGGGCTGAGCAAGACCTTCGGCCGGAATACCGTCCTGAAGAATGTCGACCTCGCCGTGCGGCATGGCGTGGTGACCTGCCTGCTGGGTCCGTCGGGGTCGGGCAAGAGCACGCTGCTGCGCTGCATGGCCTTCCTGGAGGAGCATGACGCCGGCATCATCACCGTCTATGGCGAGCCGCTGGGATTCGCGCCGAAGCCGGGCGGCGGACGCCAGCGTTTGCCCCACGCGCAGGTCGTCCGGGTTCGGCGCGCGATCGGGATGGTGTTCCAGCAGTTCAACCTCTGGCCGCACATGACGGCGCTGGGCAATGTCAGCGAGGCGCTGAAGCGGGTTCGCGGCCTGTCGCGCCGGGAGGCCGAGGCGCGCGCGATGTCGGTATTGGAGCGCGTCGACCTGGCCGACCGCGCCCACCATTATCCCTCGCAGCTCTCCGGCGGGCAGCAGCAGCGCGTCGCCATCGCGCGCGCCCTCGCCATGGAGCCCCGGATCATGCTGTTCGACGAGCCGACCTCCTCGCTCGATCCGGAACTCACCGGCGAGGTCCTGTCGGTCATGCGGCATCTGGCGCAGGAAGGCATGACCATGGTGGTGGTGACCCACGAGATCGGCTTCGCCGCCCAGGTGGCCAGCGACGTGGCGTTCCTCGACAAGGGCGAGATCCTGCTGCGGGGCCTGGCCAAGGACGTCTTCGCCAAGCCCTGGCATCCGCGGCTGGCCGATTTCCTGGAAACTTATCTCGACCGCGGCGCGGCGGTGCTGGTGTAATCGGTGCCGCCGCCGCGTCGGGCGGGGGCCGGAACGACGTTGGAGAAGCCGCCATGATCCTGACCACGACCCATACCATCGAAGGCTTCAAGATCCGCGACTATCGCGGCATCGTCACCGGCGAGACCATCGTCGGCGCCAACATCTTCCGCGATTTCATGGCGTCCATCACCGACATCGTCGGCGGCCGTTCCGGCGCCTATGAGAACGCGCTCAAAGGTGCCCGCGAGGCGGCGATGCGCGAGATGGAGAAGGCCGCCAAGGAAGCCGGCGGCAACGCCATCATCGGCATCGACATCGATTACGAGGTCGTCGGCAAGGACGGCGGCATGCTGATGGTGAGCGTCAGCGGCACGGCGGTGGTGATCGAGTAGGGGCGGGGCTTACGCAAATAACTTCACCCCCTTCCCAGCCGCCGAAGGCGGCGTGCGGGAGGGGGTAGGGGGAGGGTTCTCGATGACGTGCGGGCTGCTTTAGAGATTGCAACGCGCGCAACGTTCGAAACCTCGCCTGAACCAACCCCTCCCCCTACCCCCTCCCGCAAGGGAAGGGGGTGAGATTCATTATCTGCGACTCTTACAGCGTCACCCCATGCTGCCGGCAGGCGGCGGTGACGGTGTTCTGCAGCAGCACCGCGATCGTCATCGGGCCGACGCCGCCGGGCACAGGCGTGATCGCGCCGGCATGCTTGACCGCCTCGGCGAAGTTCACGTCGCCCACCAGCTTGCCCTTGCCGTCGGGGCCGGTGATGCGGTTGATGCCGACATCGATCACGGTGGCGCCCGGCGTCACCCAGTCGCCGCGCACCATCTCGGGGCGGCCGACGGCGGCCACCAGGATTTCGGCGCGGCGGCATTCGCCGGCGAGGTCGCGGGTCTTGGAATGGGCGATGGTGACGGTGCAGCTTTCGCCCAGCAGCAGCTGCGCCATCGGCTTGCCGACGATGTTGGAGCGGCCGAGCACGACCGCGCGCTTGCCCGAGAGATCGCCGAGGCGGTCCTTCAGCAGCATCAGGCAGCCCAGCGGGGTGCAGGGCACCAGCGCCTGGCCGCCGGTCGCGAGCCGGCCCGCATTGATCACATGGAAGCCGTCGACATCCTTGGCCGGATCGATCGCATCCAGCACCGCCTGCGGGTCGATCTGCTTGGGCAGCGGCAGCTGCACCAGGATGCCGTTGACGGCCTTATCCTCGTTGAGCCGCTTCACCAGCGCCAGGAGCTCGCCCTGCGAGGTGGTGGGCGGGAGCTTATGCTCGAACGAGGCCATGCCGACCTCGACCGTCTGCGCCGCCTTGTTGCGGACATAGACCTTGCTGGCGGGATCCTCGCCCACCAGCACGACGGCCAGGCCCGGGATGAAGCCATGCTTCTCCTTGAGGCCGGCGATCTGGCTGGCGAGGCGGCGGCGCAGGCCTTCGGCGAAGGCCTTGCCATCGATGATATTGCTCATGCGCGTCTCATTTCCCTCGATGTCGAACTCGTCGTCGGTCCGCCTCATGCGGTCCTCAGATCTTTGTGCCCTGAGTCCTGCCGCCATGATGTGCCAGCCACGCCGTCAGCAGGGCTTCCAGCGCCATTGGATCGCCCGCCAGATGCAGCAGCTTGCGCCGGTCGGTGGCGCCGCCCTCGAGCGTGATGCTGGAACGGGCCAGGTGCCATTCCTTGGCCAGGAGCTCGATCAGCGCCTCGTTCGCGCGGCCCTTCTCCGGCACCGCCGTGACCGCCACTTTCAGCACCACCGAGCCGTCCGCCTCCGCCATCAACCCGTCGATCGCGCTGCGCCGCGCCTTGGGCGTCAGCCGGACCCGCAGGCGCAACCCATCCGACACGGCAGCGAAGGGGCGCGGCACCAGGAATTGCCTCTAGAAGACGTACCAGAACAGCAGGTTGCGGATGAGGATGAGAAGGAGCAGCAACACCATCGGCGACAGATCCAGCCCGCCGATCGTCGGCACCACGCGCCGGATCGGACGCAGGGCCGGCTCGGTCAGGCGGTAGAGCACGTCGCCGACCTGATAGACGAAGCGGTTGCGGGTGTTGAGCACGCCGAAGGCGACGAGCCAGCTCATGATGGCGCTGCCGATCACGACCCAGATATAGAGCCTGATCACGAGGTCGATGATGCTTGCGAAGGGATTCATCGCTTGGGCGCTGCCTCCTGGCATGGCGAAAACCGGCCCGAGGCTATCGGCCCGGGCCCCCTCGCGCAAGGGCGCGGGACGATCCGCCGCGCCCGGCCGGCACCCGCCAAGCGCCTGGAATCGCTGCGCTCGGCCGGGCCCGCGGTAATCTCCCCTTAAGCCTCTTGCCCTTGACAGGGCGAAGGCGTCTTTCCATAGTCCCGGCCGTTCGGCGGCGGGGCTGTAGCTCAGATGGGAGAGCGCCTCGTTCGCAATGAGGAGGTCAGGGGTTCGATTCCCCTCAGCTCCACCAGCCGCCGATCCCCCCGACATCGAACGTGAACTCGCAGCGGGCAGCGCCATCCTTTCTCATCCCCCTCCTGGAGGGGGAAGTTGGAGTGGGCGCAATCGAAGCGCGCGATGCTTTCTTTTTCCGTCATTGCCGAGCTTGACCCGGCAATCCAGTCCTTGCCGTCCCTGGATCGCCGGATCAAGTCCACGGCTGTCCGGTTGAGGTTTCTCCGAGATTGTTTAGAGCGCGGACTTGGAACGCAGAATGCGCATCCGGGCTCGGTCGGGACACGGGACTGCGAAACTGTGTACGCCTCGTCATCGTCTCTGCCCCTCCCCCCTTGAGGGGGAGGTTAGGGTGGGGGGTGATCGAAGAACGCGATGACGACGGAGCCTTGCGCCACACGAGCTTGGCGAGCATCGAGTTCGTGGCTACCCCCCACCCCAGCCTCCCCCTCAAGGGGGGAGGGGAAGAAAGCGGAGCAACGAAATTCTCCTTCGATGGCGCCAACCGGACAGCCGTGGATCAAGTCCGGCGATGACAGGAATCGGCCAAAGCGAGATTTCGGCCACCCGCCATCCCAGCCTCCCCCGTTTCGGGGGAGAGGATCAGAAGGCAAAATCAGAGCGGCGTCGGGGTCGGGATCTCGGCACCCTCGCCGCGGCGGATCGCCGAGACGGTCGGGCGGTCGCGCAGATGGTGGGTCAGGCGCCATTCGAAGCGGCGGAAGCCCCAGGCGATCAGATAGGTGATCGCCAGATAGATGATCGCGATGGTGATGAAGATCTCGTAGGGCGCGAAGGTCCGCGCGATGATGACCCGCGCCACGCCGGTCAGATCCATGAGCGTCACCACGCTGGCGAGCGAGCTCGCCTGCAGCATGAAGATCACCTCGTTGGAATAAGCGGGCAGCACAAGCTGCAAGGCGCGCGGCAGGATGATGCGCCGGTAACGCAGACCCCAGGACATGCCGCAGGCCTTGGCCGCCTCGACCTCGCCATGGGGCACCGCCTGGATCGCGCCGCGGAAGATCTCGGTCACATAGGCCGCGGTGTTGAGCACGAAGGCCAAAAGGCAGCACCAGTAGCCCTCGCGGAAGAAGCTCCAGAGGAAGGTGGTCTTGATCCAGTGGAACTGGCCCAGCCCGTAATAGATCAGGAAGATCTGCACCAGCAGCGGCGTGCCGCGGAAGAAATAGGTGTAGGCGTAGATCGGCGCGGAGAGCCAGAGCTTGCCCGAGGCCCGCATGATGGCGAGCGGCACGGCGATGACGAGCCCGATGACGAGCGAGATCGCCACCAGCTCGATCGTCAGCAGGAGCCCGTCGAACAGGGCCGGCAGGCTCTGCCAGATCAGTTCGAGGTCGAACACCGCATTGATGCGCTGCCAGAGGTCGGGGGCCTGTGCGTCCATGCGCGCTCGTCCCCTGGCTCAGGCGCGCCGGACGCCGACATTGGCGCGCTTCTCCGCCCAATGCCGGCCGAAGTCCGAGATCGCGGTGAAGACGAGATAGATGAAGGCGGCGCTGATGAAGAAGGTGAAGGGCTCGCGCGTCGGCGCCTTGGCGAGGTCGGCCTTGCGCGTCAGCTCCTCGACGCCGATCACCGACATGAGCGAGGTGGCCTTCAGCAGCACCAGCCAGACATTGCCGAGGCCCGGAATGGCGAAGCGCCAGACCTGGGGCAGGCGGATGCGCCAGAAGACCTGCCGGCGGTTCATGCCGCAGGCCATGGCGGCCTCGATCTGGCCTTTCGGCACCGCCTGGAAGGCGCCGCGGAAGGTCTCGGTCGCATAGGCGCCATAGATGAAGCCGATCACCAGCACGCCGGCGACGAAGGCGTTGATGTCGATCGGCTCCTCGCGGCCGAACAGGCTCGCGAGATGCTGCAGCAGCACGGTGCCGCCGTAATAGATCAGCAGGAGCAACACCAATTCCGGCACGCCGCGGATGATGGTGGTGTAGAGATCGGCCAGGATCCGGGCCCAGCGGAAGCGCGACAGCTTGCCGAGCGCGCCGAGCAGCCCCATCGCGATCGTGAGCAGCATCGCCAGCACAGCGACGATGATCGTCATCTGTGCGCCTTCGATCAGGAAATGTCCGTAGCCCTTATAGTCGAACATCGGGGAAGGCGGATTCCTCGGGAACGGCGAATCTTGGAAAGACAGCGCCGCCGGAAGCAGTCGGCCTCCGGCGGCGCCTCGTCACGGTCGAGCCCGGGCGGCCTTAGTCGCCATAGACGTCGAAGTTGAAGTATTTGTCGTTGATCTTCTTGTAGGTGCCGTCGGCGCGGATATCGAGGATCGCCTGGCTCAGCACGTCGCGCAGCTTGGTGTCCTCCTTGCGCACGCCGATGCCGGCGCCGTCGCCCAGGATGCCGCCGACATAGCCCTTGCCGAAGATTTGATAGTCGGCGCCGCCATCCTGCTTCAGGACGCCGGCCTCCAGCGCCAGGATGTCGTCGATACGCGCATCGAGACGACCGCTCATGAGGTCGAGATTGGCGTTGTCGGCCGTGTCATAGACCACGACCTCGGCGCCGGGGAAGTTGGCGCGCGCGAAGTTCTCATGGATGGTCGCGCGCTGCGCGCCGATCTTCAGGCCCTTCATGCTGGCCGGATCGATATGGCCGTCGGCCCCGATCTTGATGGCCGAATCCTTGCGCGCCACGATCACGGCCGGCGTGTTGTAGTATTTGCCGGTGAAATCGATCTTCTGCTTGCGTTCCGCGGTGATCGACATCGAGGCGACGATGGCGTCGTACTTCTTGGCCAGCAGGCCCGGGATCATGCCGTCCCAGTCCTGCTTGATGATGGTGCATTCCGCCTTGATCTTCGCGCACAGCGCCTTGGCGATATCGACGTCGAAGCCCTGGAGCGAGCCGTCGTCGGCGACGAAATTGAAGGGCGCGTAGGCGCCTTCGGTCGCGATCGTGATCTTCATCGAATCGGCCGAGGCCGACGCGGTGGCGAAAGCCAGCGCGGCAGCCGCGAGCGTCAGCGTCAACATTCTCTTCACGTGCCAGTCTCCCTTTGTTATCGGGGAGCAACGCTCCCCCCTTGAAGTCGGTGACGACCCTAATGCAGCCGGCTCGCCAGGAACTGGCGACAGCGTTCGGAGTCGGGATTCTTGAAGAGCTTCGAGGGCGGACCCTGCTCCTCGACGCGGCCCTGATGCAGGAACAGCACGTCGGTCGCGACCTCGCGGGCGAAGCCCATCTCGTGGGTCACCACGATCATGGTGCGGCCTTCGTCGGCGAGCTGGCGCATCACCTTCAGCACCTCGCCGACCAGCTCGGGGTCGAGGGCGGAGGTCGGCTCGTCGAACAGCATCACCTGCGGCTCCATCGCCAGCGCGCGGGCGATCGCCGCGCGCTGCTGCTGGCCGCCCGAGAGATGCGCCGGGTAGTAATCGCCCTTGTCGCCGATGCCGACCTTGTTGAGCAGGGCCACCGCGCGCTCCTTGGCCTCGGCCTTCGGCACCTTCAGCACATGGACGGGCGCTTCCATCACGTTCTCCAGCACGGTCATGTGCGACCAGAGATTGAAGCTCTGGAACACCATGCCGAGCCGCGAGCGGATGCGGTCGACCTGCCTGGAATCCTCCGGCACGGCATGGCCCTGCTTGGTGGGACGCATGCGGATCAGCTCCCCGCCGACGGTGACGCGTCCGGAGTCCGGCGTTTCGAGCAGGTTGATGCAGCGCAGGAACGTGCTCTTGCCCGAACCGCTGCTGCCGATCATCGCGATGACGTCGCCGTCCCTGGCGGACAACGACACGCCCTTCAGGACTTCGACCTCGCCGAACCGCTTGTGCAAGTCTTCGACGACAAGGGCGGGTGTTGAATCACCCATTCGTTGCCTCTGCTTTCGTCGTATCCATCCCTATCCAAAGGCAAGGTAGTCGCGCCAATCTATCTTTGCCAAGGGCAAAACTGCCGGTATCCGGAAGCAGTCGGGCAGTCTCCGGAAGGGCTCTATCCGGTCGGCATCCGGAACCGCTGGAATCCTTCGATAAAAGGCCCGAAGGGCGCCTATTTCATCGACCTGGCCGCAACCACCGCGCCGGGAAAGACCCTCTGGCGAGCCCTGGATCAGCGGGCCAGGGCGTTGCGCACAAGCTCGTGAAAATAGCGCACGCCGTCCTCATGCCGGGGGCTCAGGGGACCCTGAGTATAGCGGCCGGCGTCGATATTGCCCTGGGCGGTCTCGCAGATGCCGAAATCCTCGCGCACGATCCCGCAATTGATCTCGATGGTGCGCCGTCGGGCTTCGGCGGTTTCGGGCGCCACATCCTTGAAGTAGAAATTATAGAAGAGCCGCGAATGCTTGGGATCGATCGGCATGATCCGCGAGGTGTTCATGCCGTGCGGATAGACCGAGAGCGTCATGTTGGGGAAGGCCCAGGTCCAGACCCCGCCATAGATCGAGGTCTCCTTCTGCGGGGCTTCCATCACCACGATCTGGTTGCGGCCCGTGGTGCGGAACCGCTCCATATCGACCATTTCCTTGAGGCCGGCATGGATGCCCGGGATGTGATAGCCCTCGACGAAATTGTCGGTGTAGGTCTTCCAGTTGCAGGCGATGTCGAACACCTCCTCGCGCACGAAGGTGAAGCTCTCCATCGGATAGGGCGCGCATTCGTCGATCAGGTCGCCCAGCGCCGCCTCGAGGGGCCCTGCCTCCATGTCGAGATTGACGAAGACCAGGCCGCGCCAGGTCGCGACCTTGACCGGGAACAGGCTGTAATCCTTCTTGTCGAACCAGTCGGCCTCGCCGAAGGCCGGCGTGCGCCGCAGATTGCCGTCGGTGTCATAGACCCAGAGGTGATAGCGGCAGCGCAGGATGTCGCAATGGCCGCGGCCCTCGTCGAGCAACGGCCCGGCGCGATGGCGGCAGACATTGTGAAAGCCCTTGAGCTCGCCCTCGCGGTTGCGGATCACGAAGACGCGCCAGCCCAGGATCTCGATCGCCATATAGTCGCCGGGCTTCTGCAGCGAGGAGAGCGGCCCCGCGAGCTGCCAGGTCTTGCCGAAGATGCGCGTGCGCTCGGCGGCGAAGATCTCGGGATCGGAATACCAGCTCCCCGGCAGGGTCAGAACCGGCTGGCCCTTGGTGGCGATGGTCTGGGTGGTCTGCATCGGGAAGGCTCCAGGACTTGCGCATGCGAGGGCAAGGCTAGACGTCCCGCCGGGGCCGGGCAAGGGCGGGCCGATAGTGCAAATGACTCTCGGATCTTAGAAGTCGATGCATCTGTTGTGTTTGGATCCCAGGAGAGACTTATAACCAACAGCTTTGTCACCTTGGGAGAACGCTCGATTCCAGATTAATCCAGCCGCTACTCCAATTCGCTGAAGTGCAGCAGGCGACAGGAATCGGGGTCCTCAACCTTGTTGGAATACAGCCCCGGCAGTTTGTCTCAGAACCTAAGGTTCTATTCTACAATAGCTACGGCACAGCTTAGAGGCTGACTGAAAAAGGAGTTGGGTGATTTCAATCGGTTGTGATTCCGTTGGGTTGCGAATCTCAATGGAGATCACGATGGCCTGGACTGAAACCACCCGACCGCACTATCGGCGCGATGCCTTGCGATACGCAAGCGACCTGACGAATGCGGAATGGGCGTTGATCGCGCCCTTGATGCCGATGGCTTCCAAACTGGGGCGGCCGAGAAAGACAAATCTGCGCTCGGTGGTGGAGGCGATCCTGTACATGGCTTCGACCGGCTGCCAATGGCGCGCGATCCCCAAGGAGTTCCCGCCCTACTCGACGGTGCAGAGCTACTTCTACGCCTGGTCGCACAAAGGCTTACTGGCGCACATCAACCACATGCTGGTCACGGCCCTGCGCGAGAGGGTCGGGCGAGAGGCCAGCCCCACGGCGGGGGTGATCGACAGCCAGTCTGTGAAGAGCACCGAGTGTGGCGGGCCACGAGGCTTCGATGCCGCCAAGAAGATCAAAGGCCGCAAACGCCATATCGTCACCGATACCGAGGGCTGCCTGGTCGGGGTGCAGGTTCACGCTGCGGATATCCAGGATCGCGATGGCGCGCCCGACGTGCTGATGTCGATCCGCTCTCTCTACCCGTGGCTGCGCCATGTGTTCGCCGATGGCGGCTATGGTGGCGACAAGCTACGCGACGCCATGGCCGCGCTTGGTCAATGGACCTTCGAAATCATCAAGCGCTCCGACGCCGCCAAGGGCTTCGAGTTGCTGCCTCGCCGATGGGTGGTCGAACGCACCTTCGCCTGGCTCGGCCGATGTCGCCGCCTCGCCAAGGACTTCGAAGCCACCATCGAAAGCGCCGTGGCCTGGATCCTCGTCGCCCACATCCGTCGTCTCACGCGACGCTTGGCGAGACCTTGAAA
>CAVOLB010000086.1:0-12270 GCA_963696655.1 uncultured Alphaproteobacteria bacterium | reverse complement strand
TGCCGAGGAACTCCCGCGAGATTCCATCATCGTTGACGACAGCCAGTGCTTTGGCCACTACATCAAGATGTTCTGTGAGTTTAGACAATCGCGAATGCTCTACGGATCCTTGGCAGGTCATATCGGATGGGGACTTCCTAGCGCGCTTGGAGTCAAACAGGCGCGGCCGCATGCGACGGTGGTTAGTCTTGTCGGTGACGGATCTCTCATGTTTGGATTACAAGCCTTGGCAGCGGCTACTTCTCACTCTATTCCTGTGGCCGGCCAGCCGCCATCGGTCCAGGTGAGCCCGCCGCCGACGGAATGCGTCTGGTCCCAGCTGCGCGGGGTCTCTGTACCATCGATGCGGTCGCGCACCCGTGACCACGAGTAGTTGAACCAGCCGTTCCAGTAATTGCGCTCCTGCGCGTGAGCAGCAGCTCGGAGACCTTCCGCCAGCGACGAATCCGGTTCGATGCGCACGCGATCCCAGCGCAGCTCTCGGACGAGCGACAGCGGGTCGAACAGGCTCTCGTAGCGCGGCTTGAGCTGGCGGTAATCCTTTCGGTAGCCCTCGATGCGCAGCGCGTAGCCCGCCGGGAGGTCCTGCTCCAGCCCGAGGATCGAGTGATCGGCCTTCTGCGCCGGGAAGAAGCTGTCGATGCCGTCCTTCGACCTGCAGCTCGTTGATGCCCTGGAACTGCTAGCAAGACCAACGTGTCAGCGGTGACAATAACCACGTATTGCTCCGCCGAGGCCGCCGGTCAGGATCCATTTGCCCTTGAGATGGCCGCCGAAATGCCGGCGCCCGACCTCGACGAAGGTCTCGTAGGTGCCCTGCACGATGCCCTGGCTGCCGATATAGATCCAGGAGCCGGCCGTCATCTGGCCATACATCATCAGGCCCTTGCGATCGAGCTCGTGGAATTTCTCCCAGGTCGCCCAATGGGGCACGATGTTGGAATTCGCGATCAGGACGCGCGGCGCATCGGCATGGGTGCGGAAGATGCCGACCGGCTTGCCCGACTGCACCAGCAGGGTCTCGTCCGCCTCGAGGCTGCGCAGGCTGGCCACGATCCGGTCGTAGCATTCCCAATCGCGCGCGGCGCGGCCGATGCCGCCATAGACCACCAGCTCCTGCGGCTTCTCGGCGACGGCGGCGTCTAGATTGTTCATCAGCATGCGCAGGGGCGCCTCGGTCAGCCAGCTCTTGGCGCTGAGCGTGGTGCCGTGCGGGCTCTTGATCTGGCGTTCATTGTCGAGGCGGGAGGATGCGGGCATGTCGGCTTCCTGGCTGAGATGGATCCTCTAGATCCATCAAGTGGCGGTGATTAGATCGGCCGGCCGGCATTGTCGAGATCCCGGACCGTCAATCGCTGGTGAGGCGGACCACGATCGTGTTGGTGCCGGTGACGATGAGCGCCGAGCCTTGCTTGTAGCGCTCGCCGAAGAAAGGCGAGGGATCGATATAGCGGGGCGGGCGGGCCTTCATGGCCGCCCTTACGTCGGGCGGGAACCAATGCTCGGCCTCGATCTCGTCAGCGGGACTGGGCGCCTTGTCCGTCGCCGCGGCCACCAGCTTCGCCATGTCCTCGTAGGAAAATTCCATGACGGCGGTGATGCGCCATTGCGTGGCGTCCCTGAAGCTGGCGCCCGCTTCGTCATGCGGCAGCATCTGCCAGGTGGTCGCGACCGGCTTGGCGGGGAGGGTGATGTTCTCGCCCAGGAAATCGGTGTTGTGCCGGATCATCGCGCCCAGATCGCGGCCCGGGATATGGACCCAATCGGTGCCGAAGAGAATGCCGGCGATGGCGATCACGGCCGTGACGCAGACCGCGATGATGACCTTCTGGTGGCGCGCGAGCTGGCCGAATTTCGGCATGCGCGTGATCGGCGCGAACGGGTCCTGGAAACCGCTGGGAAGCGGCTGCTGCCGGGGTCGTTTCGGGTCGGGCCGGCCCTTGCCCTGTCCCTGGCTTCCGCCGCCACCGCCGGGGTTCGGCCCCTGCGGTCGGGGCCGCGCACCGGGAGCGGTCGTCGGAACCAGACCCGGCGGACCGCTGGGCGCCGGCGCTTGGCCGGCGGCCCGCTGCCGGGCGATCATCGCCGCCGCCAGCAGCTTCTTCTTCTCGGCGGCGCTCATGGCGCGGATGCGCGCCTTCTGCTCGGGCGTCAGGCTGCGCACCCAGGCCTTTTCTTCTTCGGTCAGTTCGCGACCGATGCCGCCGCCGGATTTGCCCGCTGGCGCGCCGGGAGGCCGCTGGGGGTTGCTTTCGTCTGCCATGTCAGGGGCCTCTTGCTGGCTCATGATCGCAGATGCCATGCGGGCTGCCAATCGGGGAGGGAGCGGGCTGGGTCATAGGGTTAACGAACCGCGCCCACGGCCCTTCACAAGAGCGGCGGCGAGGGGCAGAGTCGCTCTTTCGCGCGACCCTCCGACCTTTCAGGGAATTTAGATTGCCATGGAGCCCTTCCGATTCCAGCCCGGGCCGGCGCCGCTCCTGATCAGCATGCCGCATGTGGGGACCCATCTGCCCGATGCGCTGGCCCGGCGCATGACCGATGCCGCGCGGACCGTTCCCGACACGGATTGGCATGTCGATCGGCTCTATGACTTCGCGGCCTCGCTCGGCGCCAATCTCCTGATGGCGACCCATTCGCGCTATGTGATCGACCTCAACCGCCCGCCCGACGGCACGGTGCTCTATCCGGGCGCCAGCAACACCGAACTCTGCCCGACCACGAGCTTCGACGACGAGCCGCTGTGGCAGCCGGGCGAGGCGCCCGACGGCGACGAGGCGAAGCAGCGGGTCGAAACCTATTGGCGGCCCTATCACGCGCGATTGGCGCAGACGCTGGCCGAGATCAGATCGCGGTTCGGCACGGCGCTTCTGTTCGACGCGCATTCGATCCGCTCCGAGGTCTCGCGCTTCTTCGCCGGAAGGCTGCCGGACATCAATCTCGGCACAGCGGACGGCAGAAGCGCGCCATCGGAGCTGGCAGCCCGCCTGATCGAAGCGGCCGGCGAGGCCGACGGCTATAGCAGCGTGCTCAATGGCCGCTTCAAGGGCGGCTATATCACGCGCCATTACGGCCGGCCCGCCGAGGGCGTCGCGGCGGTGCAGCTCGAGCTGTCGCAGATCACCTATATGGACGAAGACCCGCCCTTCGCCTTCCGCGAGGACCGCGCCAAGGGCATCCGCCCCCATCTGCGCCGCATCCTCGAAACCATGCTCGACTGGGGCCGCGAGGCGAAGGGGTTGAGGTGGTGATGGCTTCACCCTGCGAGCGGCGGCACCCCCCTCCCTAACCCTCCCCCACAAGGGAGGAGGGGATAAGAGAGTGCGGGCGAGTGTCCGCTCATTTCGTCCCTTCCCCCCTTGTGGGGGAAGGTTAGGAAGGGGGGTAGATACAGACGCGATCAAATCCAAGGAGCACCCCATGGCGACAGCCACCGGCACATCCCATGAACTCGGCTGGCGCGCGGCCGATTTCGATCTCGAGGGCGTGGATGGGCGAAAATACAAGCTCGCCGATGTCAGAGGCGAGAAGGGCACGCTCGTCATGTTCATCTGCAACCATTGTCCCTATGTCAAAGCGGTGATCGGCGGTCTGGTCGAGGATTGCAAGGCGCTGGCGGCGGAAGGCGTGAAGACCATCGCCATCATGCCGAACGACACCGACACCTATCAGGCCGACAATTTCGACCGGATGAAGGCGTTCGCGCAGGAACATCGCCTGGGCTTCCCCTATGTGATCGACCGCACGCAAGGCGTCGCGCGCAGCTATGGCGCGGTCTGCACGCCCGACATCTTCGGCTTCGATGCGGGGCTGGCGCTGCGCTATCGCGGCCGGGTGCAGGAGATGCGCGGCAGCACCCCCGTGGCGGGCGCCCGGCGGGAATTGCTGGAAGGGATGCGCATGATCGCGCGAACCGGCAAGGGCCCCGAGGATCAGGTGCCCCCGATCGGCTGCTCGATCAAATGGCGGCGGTCCTGAGCTAGCCGGCGTTGGCGGCCGCGACCGGCTCGGGCTGGGCCCGCGGCTCGCCGGCGACCTTCGCATCGGGCCTGCCCTGCCAGACGCGCTGGTAGAGCGGGTTGAAGCCGATGCGGTAGGTGAGCTCGGCGGGGCGGTCGATATTCCAGACCGCGAAATCCGCGCGCTTGCCGGCCTGGAGCGTGCCGATGCTGCCGCCCAGCCCGAGCGCCTTGGCGGCATTGCGGGTGATGCCGGCGAGGGTCTCCTCCGGCGTCAGGCGGAACAGAGTGGCGCCCATGTTCAGCATCAGCAGCAGCGAGGTGACCGGCGAGCTGCCGGGATTGCTGTCGGTCGCCAGCGCGATCGGCACGCCGGCCTTGCGCAAGGCCTCGATCGGCGGCAGCTGGGTCTCGCGCAGGAAGTAATAGGCGCCCGGCAGCAGCACCGCGACCGTGCCGGTATTGGCCATCGCCTGCACGCCGTCCTCGCCCAGATATTCGAGGTGATCGGCCGAGAGCGCGCCATAGCGGGTGCCGAGCACGGCGCCCTTCTGGTCGGAGAGCTGCTCGGCATGGATCTTGACCGGCAGCCCGAAGGAGGTGGCGGCACGGAACAGCTTCTCCGTTTGGGCCGCGGTGAAGCCGATGCGCTCGCAAAAGGCATCGACCGCATCGACCAGCCCGGCCGCATGGGCCGCCGGCAGCATCTTACTCGCGACCGCGTCGATATATTCGTCGGGGCGGCCTTCATATTCGGGCGGCAGGGCATGGGCCGCGAGGAAGGTGGTGCGCACCGTGACCGGGTGGCGCTCGCCCAGCGCGCGCGCGACCTTGAGCTGCTTGATCTCGGCATCGCGCTCGAGCCCGTAGCCCGATTTGATCTCGATCGTGGTCAGGCCCTCGGCCAGCAGCGGCTTCAGCCGCTCGGTGGCGCTGGCGAGCAGAGAAGCCTCGGTTGCCGCGCGGGTCGCGGTCACGGTCGAGCGGATGCCGCCGCCGGCCTTCGCGATCTCCTCATAGGTGGCGCCATTGAGGCGCCGCTCGAATTCCTGCGCCCGGTCGCCGCCATAGACGAGATGGGTGTGGCAATCGACCAGGCCCGGCGTGACCCAGCGTCCGTCGAGATCGTGAATATTGCGCGCGGTCCGGCGCGGCAGCTCGCCCACGGGCCCGACCCAGGCGATCCGGCTGCCTTCGACAGCGATGGCGCCGGGCTCGATCGTGCCGTAGGGCACAGCGCCCTCGCGCATCGTCGCCAGACGCCCATTGATCCACAGGGAGTCCCACATGGCCGCTCCTCTCCTCGCTCTCCCGATCCTGGCGGCGTGGTCTGGGCGCCGGCCGTGTCCCTGGATTATAGGGCCGCGGCGGTGAGGGCGGGCGCAATTTTTGTTACGGCTTTGGCGACGGACCGGAGGCTCAGTAGGGCGCGTCGACCGGTTCGAATTTCATGGGGTGGCTCACGTCGGCCGAACCACGAGCCGCGCCTTGCCCGAGCTCGCGATGCGTTCGAGGGAGTCCACCGCCTCGATCGTCATGATCGGCACCGCGCCGACCTTGTCGAGCTCGGCCTCGATCGCCCGGCGCAGCGACTGAAGCGCCGCTGCCGGGTCGCCGGCTTCGGGCCCCAGCAGCACCCGCACATGGAGCCCCTGCGGCCGCGCCTCGATCTGAAACTGCCGCAAGCCCGGATTGAGCAGGAGCGGGTCGCGGAAGCGGACTGAGGCGATGCGCATGATGCCGCCGCCTTTCGCGGGCAGGTCGAGCATTTCTTCGCGCCGCCCCTGGATCGTCGCCAGGCGCCAATGGGGCCGCCCGCAACGGCAGGGCTCCGACGCGAGCGCCACGCGGTCCGTGATCTCATAGCGAATCAACGGCAGCACCGGATTGAAGAGCGGCGTCACCAGGACACGCTCGCCAACGGTGCCCGGCGGCACGGGCTGATAATCCTCGTCGACGACCTCGAAGACCATCAACTCCTCCAGCAGATGCATGCCGTTCGCCTCGGCGCACTCGCTCCCGATCATGCCGGTCTCGGTCGTGGCATAGCTGTCGATGATGGGAGCCTGCCAGGCTTCGAGGGCGAGGCGGCGGACCTCGGGCGACAGGGTCTCCGAGACCGAGCTGCAGCAACGCGGCGCGATCGAAAGCCTGCCGGCCAACTGCTCGAGCGCAAGCTCGCGCAGGATCGAGGGATAGGAAATCAGAACTTCCGGGCGATAAATGTTGAGCGCCTTGACCAACTGCAGCACAGGCATCGTGACATCCAACGACGGCGCGTCGGGCCGACCGTTCCGGATCTCGCGAAAGACCTGGTTCGAGACGTGGATCGTGGTGGCGGCCCCGATGCCGGTGACGCGGGTCTTCTCGGTCACACCCATGCCGCTCAGCCAGCGAAGCGTGTTCGCAATTCCGAGAAGGCGGGCGTTGCGGTCATAGACCATCAAGGATCGGGTGCCGGTCGAGCCGCCGCTGGGGAAGACATGATACTTCCCGAACAGAGCGACCGTGGGGCCTTTTTCGGCAAGGTGAGTCTCGATCAGGGCGCGGTTTATCTGCGGGTCGGTCACGATCCGGTCGAACTCGGCCATCACGATGGATTTGTTCAGGATCGGAAAATCCCGAAGCCGCTTCGGCCCGTCGCCCATCGCCTTCAGAACGTCGCGGTAGTAAGGCGAGCGCGCCATCACATAGGCGATCAACTTGCGCAAGCGATCCCGCTGCAGGGCGAGCAGCTTCTCGCGGGGCCATTGTTCCCTCTCGGTGAGAGCCGCAAGGAACTCCAGCGTCCTCGGCTGCCGGCTCATGGGTGTCTTGGGCATGACCGTTCCTGGCGGGTGGGAGTGTCTTTATCCACGGGGGTCACCGCGGCCGCGTCACGAGCCGGGCCTTGCCCGAGCTCGCGATGCGTTCGATCCGGTCCACCGCTTCGATCGTCATCACCGGCACGGCGCCGACCTTGTCGAGCTCGCCCTCGATCGCGCGGCGCAGCGACTCCAGCGTTCGAGGCGGGTCGGCGGCTTCGGGTCCCAGCACCACCCTGACATGCAATCCCTGGGGCCGCGCCTCGATCTGATACTGGCGCAGACCCGGATTGAGCAGGAGCGGATCGCGGAAGCGCACCGCCGGATAATGGCCGAGGCCGCCATCCTTGGCCGGCAGATCCAGCATCTCCTCGCGCCGCCCCTGGATCGAGGCCAGGCGCCAATGGGGCCGGCCGCAGGGGCAGGGTTTGGTTGCCAGCGCCACGCGATCGGAGATCTCGTAGCGGATGAGGGGCAGAACGGGATTGAACAGGGTCGTCACGAGCATCCGTTCGCCGACCGTGCCGATGGGGACGGGGCGATAATCCTCGCCGACGATCTCGACGACCATCAGCTCTTCCATGATATGGATGCCGTCGGCCTGGTCACACTCGCTGCCGATCATGCCGGTTTCCGTCGTGGCGTAGCTGTCGATGACGGGTGCCGCCCAGGCTTCGAAGGCGAGGCGGCGGACTTCGGGCGAGAGGGTCTCCGAGACCGAGCTGCAGCGGCGCGGCGCGATCGCAAGGCGCCCGGCCAGCTGCTCGAGCGCCAGCTCGCGCAGCAGCGAGGGATAGGTGATCACGACTTCCGGCTGGTAGGCGTTGAGCGCCTCGACCAGCTGCGCCACCGGCATCGTGACATCGAGGCGCGGCGCGTCCGGGCGTCCCTTGCGGAGTTCATGGAACACATGGTTCGAGACATGATTGGCGGTTGCCGCGCCGATGCCGGCGACCTTCGTGTCCTCGCCGACGCTCATGCCGCGCAGCCAATGCAGCGTGTTGGCGATGCCGAGGAGCCGGGTGACGCGGTCATAGACCATCACGGCGCGGGCGCCGGTCGAGCCGCCGGTCGGAAAGACGTGATATTTGCCGAGCAGCTCGACGGTCGGGCCCCGCTCGGCGAGATGCTTCTCGGCCATGGCCAGGCTCAGTTGCGGATCGGTCAGGATGCGGTCGAACTCGGCCATCAGGGTGGATTTGTTCAGGATCGGAAAATCCCGCAACCGTCTCGGACCGTCGCCGAGCGCCCCGATCACGTCGCGATAGTAGGGCGACTGCGTCACCGCCAGCGAGATCATCCGGTGCAGGCGATGGCGCTGGAGGGCCAGCAGCCTTTCGCGCGGCCATGTCTCCTGCTCGGCGAACTCCGCGGCGAAGCGCAGTGTCCTGGCCCGCTGACTCATCGGCTTCTTGGACATGAGCTCGTTCCCGCCGGCGGAGGTCCCTGACGCCGGCGGAGAAACCCTATCAGGATGGGAGCCCGGCGTGTAGTGGCGAAGCCCGCCTCAGCGGAGACGCGGCGCGACGGTCTGGTCGATCGCGCCGAAGATCGAGCGACCCGCCCGGTCCTGCATCTCGATCGTCACGCGATCGCCGGCGCGCAGGAACGGGGTGCGCGGCTGGCCCTCCAGGATCGTCTCGACCATGCGCTGTTCCGCGATGCAGGAGTAGCCGACGCCGCCCTGAGCGATCGGACGTCCCGGTCCGCCGTCGGGCCCGCGGTTGGAGACGGTGCCCGATCCCAGGATGCTGCCGGCGCGTAAGTTTCGTGTCTTGGCCGCGTGCGCGATCAGGGTCGGAAAGTCGAAGGTCATGTCGATGCCGGCCTCGGCCTTGCCGAAGGGCGCGCCGTTGAGTTGCACGAGCAGCGGTCGGTTGAGCCTGGCGCCGTCCCAGTCCGGGCCCAGCTCCTCGGGCGTGACGGCGACGGGCGAAAAGGCGGAAGCCGGCTTGGACTGGAAAAAGCCGAAGCCTTTGGCCAGCTCGCCCGGGATCAGGTTGCGCAGCGAGATGTCGTTGACCAGCATCACCAGGCGGATGCGCTCGCGGGTCTCTGCGGGGGCCGCGCCCATCGGCACGTCGTCGAGGATGACCGCGACTTCCGCCTCGAAATCGACGCCCCAGTCTTCGTCTGCCGCCGGGATCGGATCGCGCGGGCCCAGGAATTCGTCCGAGCCGCCCTGGTAGATCAACGGATCGGTCCAGAAGCTCTGCGGCATCTCGGCCCCGCGGGCCCGGCGAACCAGGGCGACATGGTTCACATAGGCCGAGCCGTCGGCCCACTGATAAGCGCGCGGCAAGGGCGACGTGCAATGCTCGGGATCGAAGGCGAAGATGCCGCTCACATCGCCGGATTCGAGGGCCCGGTGCTGGGCCAGCAGGCGCGGGGCGACCGCCGCCCAGCCGTCGAGGGCTGCCTGCAAGGTGAGCGCGGCCTCTGCGAAAACCGCCCGCCTCAGATCGCGGCTGACCAGAACGAGCCGGCCGTCGCGGCTGCCGGTCTTGAGCGTCGCCAGTTTCATGATCGCGGGCGTTTCATGATCCGGCCTTCCGGGAGGGCGCCCTGACCGGCCCCGGCGACCGCCATGACTGCGCATAGGCCTCGACCTCCGTGGCGGCGGCAGCCTCGCCCATCTCCAGCGGATCGCGGGCGTCGATCATGACGGCATATTCGTCCGTGCCGGGCTTGGTCTGCTCGTACATCCGCATCAGCGCCTTGGGGTGGGGCCCGTGGGTGAAACCGCAGGGATGCCAGGTCACCATGCCCGGCTTGATGTTGTCGCGGCTGAAGAAATCGCCGGCGTGATAGAAGATGACCTCGTCATAATCGTCATTGTTGTGGAAGAACGGCACCTTGATCGCGCCGGGGTCGGTCTCGAAGGGCCGCGGCACGAAGCTGCAGACGACGAAGCGGTCGCCGAGGAATGTCGTGTGCGCCGACGGCGGCAGATGCTGGCGGTGCGACATGATCGGGCGGATATGCTTGATGTTGATGCGCACCGGCACCAGGTCGCCATGCCAGCCCACCGCATCCAGCGGGTTGAACGGATAGGTGACGGTCGAGAGCCGGTTCTGGCGCTTGATGACGACAGCGGTCTCGTGCTCGCCCTGCTGCGCCAGGAAGGCGTCGTCGATCGTCGGCACGTCGAGCATGGCGGGATCGAAGATCGCGTGCTGCCCGACCAGGCCCTTCTCGGGCAGGGTATAGGAGCCGTTGCTGCATTCGATCAGCAGCAGGTCGACGGGCGACGCGACCTCGATCCGCCACATGGTCGAGCGCGGCAGCATCAGATAATCGCCGGCGGTCAGCGACAGATGGCCGTAGTCGCAAAAGAGCTCGGCGCTGCCGCGGTGCAGAAACAGAAGCTCGTCGCCATCGGCGTCGCGGACCAGATGATCCATCGACCGGTCGCAGCGCCAATAGCGCAACTTCACCGAGGCGTTGGAGAGGACCGGGGCCGCCTTCCAGGGGGAGGCCATGCCGCCCGGGATCTTGTCGAGATCGAAGGCGCGGGGGCGCAGCGGGCCTTCCCAACCGAGCCATCCGGTCGGCGGGTGCGCGTGATACATCATCGTCGCGGGCCCGAAGAAGCCTTCCTTGCCCAGCTCGCGCTCGAAGGTGCCCTCGGGCAGGTCGCAATGCGCCTGGCGCGATGCGCGGCCTTCGACGCGGGGCAAGGCGATGAATTTGCGCATGCGACATCTCCCGGAGGTTTTCGACGTCAGAACCGCCCCGGTAAATTAGTTTCAAATGAAACTATTGTCAAGAAAGCCGACCCTGGGCCGACTTTTCCACAGGTCGCTTCCGATTCGCATCTGCCCGAGTCCCGCCACAATTGAAACAAATGCCGGCCCGCAGAAATCGCGAGTTGTTCGACCGCCGGGCGCGAGACTCGCGTTGCGGCGGCGGTGTAACTAAAAAAACTGCGTGGTGACGGCATTATTTTGCTGTGCGCATGTTCCGAATCGGCACGAGACATGTTATGGGGCGTGTACGCCAACCCATACTGAGTTGGCCCTATGGCCGTCGCCATTGAACTTTCGCACATCCGTGCGGCGGACGAAGGCGACGGACAGTCCATAACAACAGGGGATACCCATGGCTGAGAAAGCTGCAGTAACCACCGTCCCGTTGTCGAAGATCATCGCGGAGCTCGCCGCCCAGCATGACATGCCGAAGAAGGCCGTCGCTGGCGTGTTCGACGATTTCGTCGGTCTGATCGTCAAGAATCTCAAGAAGGGCAACAAGGTCCGCATCACGGGCCTCGGCATCCTCCAGGTCCGCAAGCGCGCCGCCCGCATGGGCCGCAACCCGGCGACCGGCGAAGCCATCAAGATCAAGGCGTCGAAGAAGGTCGCCTTCCGCGTTGCCAAGGATCTCAAGGAAGCGATTTGATCGCATTCTCGCTGCTGCAGCTTCGATCGCTCGGCATTCCTTGATGTGATGACGCCGGCTGCGGTCCTTGGGAGCAGGTTTTCCCGAGGACCGCGGTCCCGTCGCCGGCGACGATGCTGCGGCAGGGGATGCGACCCTTGGAGATCGCCTTTCCGCCTCCAGGCTCTTTTTCCCAGCCCGCCGGATTGCCGAATGGCGGCGCGGGTTACTGCCCTCCCGGAATTTTGCTATAAGACGGGGATACGCGCTCCCGCGCCTCCGGGGCCATGTCGGTCCGGCAGGACGTCCGGTCGCGCAACACGGCATTTCCTGTCCCCTTCATGAGCATCGTTCATCGTCTCCTTGCCGAAAGAGCGCTCCTGCCGGACGGCTGGGCGAGGGACGTCCTGTTCGAGATCGCGGTCGATGGCAGCCTCGCGGCGGTGACCGCCGACGCCGGCGCTCAGCCCGCCACCCGTCACGCGGTGCGCGCGGCCGGCCCCGTCCTGCCGGGCATGCCCAATCTCCATTCCCATGCCTTTCAGCGCGCCATGGCGGGCCTGACCGAACGTGCGGGCCAAGGCGGCGCCGCCGGCGAGGACAGCTTCTGGACCTGGCGCAGCGTGATGTATGGTTTCGTGGAGAAGCTGTCGCCCAGCCAGGTCGAGGCCATCGCCGGTCAGCTCTATGTCGAGATGATCAAGGCCGGCTACACCACCGTCGGCGAGTTCCATTACCTGCATCACGACCCGGAAGGCCGGCCCTATGCCGATCCCGCCGAGATGTCGGAGCGGGTGCTCCTTGGCCATGTAGACCAGCATGCAGCCGCCGCCGCCGAGGCCGTTCATCCAGTTTTCCAGCACGCCGACCGTGAAGGAGGCGGCGATCGCGGCATCGACGGCATTGCCGCCGGCCCGGAGGATGGCCGCGCCGGCGTCCGCCGCACGCCGGTTCTGCGAGGCGACGATGCCGCCCTTCGAGCGGACGACGGCCTTGGTCATCTGCCAATTGTGGCTGAACGAATGATCGATCATGGGGGGCTCCGCGGAGGAAGTGTCAGGAGAGGCAGGAACAGCGGGATGATTCCCGTACCGCGTGCAGCAAGACCAACGGAACGAAGAACAGGGCAA
>CAVOLB010000085.1:0-3360 GCA_963696655.1 uncultured Alphaproteobacteria bacterium | reverse complement strand
CGCCGGCGCGCAGACCGGCATCAGCAGATCGCCGAACAGCGTTCGCGTCTCGATCCCTTGCGTCTCGCGGCCGTGGCCGGCCGCCGCTTGCGGCAGGATCGCCAGATGGATCTCGCCGCGCGCCAGATCGACCGGCTGGTCGGTCGAGAACAGCCAGAGGTCGAGCTCGGGATGGCGCGCCTTGAGCCGGGGCAGCCGCGGCAGCAGCCAGCGCTGGGCGAAGGCCCCGCGCGTATAGAGGATGAGCTGGTTGGGCTTGCGATACTGCTCGAGCCGCTTCAAGCCCAGCTCGAGCCGGTCGAAGCAGTCCCGCAGCGTGATCTCGAGATCGCGGCCGGCATCGGTCAGGACCGCGTTGCGATGGAGCCGGTTGAAGAGCGGCTGGCCCAGATGCTCCTCGAGCATGCGGATCTGGTGGCTCACGGCCGACTGCGTCATGCCGAGCTCGCCGCCGGCCTTGGAGAAGCTGCCCAGCCGCGCCGCGGTCGCGAAGGCGCCCAGCGCCCGCATCGAGGGCAGCGCGCGCAGCGAGGTCGCGGCGGATGGCTCGGGTTGGTGTTTTCGCATGAGTAATTTCGATCAGAATGACGAGATTTTTCGGGCTGCAGCGGTGGCGACGAATTCAATATAATCAGCCCATGGATCGCAATTCAAGGATTCCAAGAGGGGCTCTCAGCCATGAGTAAATTGAATGATGTGCGGATGCCGGCCGAATGGGAGCCCCATCGCGGCTGCTTCATGGCCTGGCCGCGCAATGCCGAGGCCTGGGGCCGAACGCTGGAGGCGGTGCGCCGCGACTATGGCGCGGTGGCGCAGGCGATCGCCCGCTTCGAGCCGCTGACCGTGATCGTCGATCCGGCCCAGGTGGCGGAAGCGCGCAACCAGCTCGGGTCCGCGATCGAGATCCTGGCGCTGCCCTTCGACGAGCCCTGGATGCGCGACATGGGGCCGACCTTCACCAGGCGCGGTGACGGTGCCGTGGCGGCCGTCTCCTGGCGCTTCAACGGCTGGGGCTGCTATGCGCCGGAATTCGAGCAGGATGCGCGGCTCGGGCGGCGCCTCGCCGCCAAGATCGGGGCGCCGCTGATCAGCTCGGCGCTCGCGGTCGAGGGCGGCGCGCTCCATGTCGACGGCGCCGGCACGCTGCTCACGACCGACACGGTGATCCTCAACAGGAACCGCAATCCCGGCATCACGCGCGAGGCGGCCGAGGCCGAGTTCGCGCGCGCGCTCGGCATCGTCAAGACGATCTGGCTGCCGGGCAATCCTTACGAGAAAGGCACGGACGGCCATATCGACGGCATCGCCTGCTTCGTACGGTCGGGCGTGCTGCTGTTCGAGGAGAGCGCCTCGAGCCGGCCCGAGATGCGCGAGACGACCGAGCGCAACCGCCGGGCGCTCGATGGCCAGACCGATGCCGCCGGCCGGCCGCTCGAGATCCTCACCATCCGCGAGGCGCCCGACGGCCGCCACGGCGCCAAGGGCTGGGGCTACTCGACCTCTTACGTGAATTTCTACATCGCCAATGGCGGCGTGGTGATGCCGAGCTTCGGCCTGCCGAAGGAGGACGCCGTCGCCCGCGAAACCGTCGCTGCGGCCTTTCCCGACCGCGAGGTGGTGCAGGTCGATATCTCGACCCTGGCCGCGGCCGGCGGCGGGATCCATTGCATCACCCAGCAATGGCCGGCGTGAGGGAAGCGGAAGGCTTCGCCTGAGTTTTCTTTCCTCTCCCCCTCTCTTCAGAGGGGGAGAGGTGCAGGTGAGGGGAGCCTCGATCGTCGTACGGGGCCTCGAAGGCAAGCACGCGACTTCTCCTTACTTCAGCCCCTTCCATGCCGGCTTCGCCGGCGAACTCAACGAACGGCGGGCGAAGCCCGCGGGCGGGAGGGGCGGATGCAGACGACGAAGTCGTCTGCACGGGGAGGGGAATGGGCGAGATCTCGACGCGGCACCCCTCCCCCTACCCCCTCCCGCAAGGGAAGGGGGTGAGCATATTTTCCTCCTTCCAAGCCGGGCGATGACAAAAGAACGGCAGCGCCCCCGCGCCCTTAAAATCCCTTGCCCGCGCCCTCAATTGGCCTTATTGGCGCGCATTCTTGGCGGCCGTGGGTAGTGGTTGCCGCTCCTGTTGCGAATCCGAGACGAAGGTGGTTCGTCCGGTCGCAATTTCCGGGACCGGCCTTTGGGGAGTTTCCAGATGAGCTTTCGCTCGAATTTGCTGCGCGCCTCGGCGCTGAAGCCGGTGGCGGCGCTGTCGCTGGCCATGGCCCTGCTGCTGGGCTCGGCGGCGATCCTGCCGGGCGCCGTGCGCGCCGAGGACACCGTGGCCGAGACGCCGGTCTCGCTCAGCGACCAGACCGGCGTCGCCATCACGATCTACAATCAGGACCTGGCCTTGGTGCGCGACCAGCGCAAGATCGCGCTGACGGCCGGCCTCAACGACCTGGCCTTCGCCGATGTGAGCGCGCTGATGCGGCCCGAGACGGCGCTCTTGCGGGTCGACGGCGCCAGGGTCACGGTGCGCGAGCAGAACTTCAATTTCGACCTGCTGACGCCCGAGAAGCTCCTGGAGAAGTCGGTCGGTCGCAAGGTGCGCGTCATCACCACCAATACCGCCACCGGCGCCGAGACCACCGAGGACGCGATCGTGCTCAGCGTCTCCGGCGGCGTGGTGCTGAAGATCGGCGACCGGATCGAGACGACTCCGCCCGGCCGCATCGTGTTCGACGAGGTGCCGCCGAACCTGCGCGCGCGGCCCACCCTGGTGATCGACGCCGACAGCGACAAGGCCGGCACGGCGACCGCCCAGCTCAGCTATCTGACCGGCGGCCTCAACTGGGCGGCCGATTACGTGGCCTCGCTCAGCCCCGATTATCTCACGACACAGGGGCAAGCGAATAATCGTTTTTCACGAAGATATAGAGGCGTGCAACGTCATTCAGGCGGTGTTGCAAGATGCGGGAATCAAGTCAGGTGTTTACCATTCAAAACTAAAACTGAGGGAGCGCGCCGAAACGCTATCAGCGTATCGCCAAGGTATTCTTGAAGTCTTGATTACGTGCCGAGCATTGGATGAGGGCTTCAACGTCCCGGAAACTGAAATCGGTATTATTGCGGCAAGCACGGCGACACGGCGGCAACGCATCCAGCGTCTTGGGCGCGTCCTCCGCCCAGTTGCCACAAAGGAGTCGGCACTGGTGTATAGTCTTGTTGCTTCCGGTCCGGAGATTAGTCGTCTGAAAGAGGAAGAGGCAGAGCTCGAAGGCGTCGCGTTGGTAGAATGGGGGCGCGCGTGAGCACACTTCTGGTCGGCGAGTGCAAACCGGACCACCTTTTTCAGATATGGGATAACCGATGGCA
>CAVOLB010000084.1:0-19640 GCA_963696655.1 uncultured Alphaproteobacteria bacterium | reverse complement strand
CGGTCCGGCAGGGCGTTCGGGGCGAGCGGCCAGGCGCAGCATGCGCTTGCCGCTCAAGGCCATCTGGCTGCGATGTTCAGCCAGCGCGGCGCGCTTGCACGCCGATTGCGCAAGCGTGCCGTGGATCTCCAGGGAATCGCCGTCCCCGGCGCGGCCATGCACGAGGTAGTTCAACAGTGGTGGCGGACTGGCCTGTTCCGCCAGCGCCAGGCGCACGAGCACATGCGCCGCGGCGTGGTCGGGATGGCGGTCGGCCAGCGCCGGCGCCACCACCAGGCTGGGGCCGAACTGGGCAAGGGCAGGCGATCCGGCATTACCGCCTGGCGCTCGAAGGCGGCGGCGATGCCGTCAGCCTGCATCGCAGCATCGGTCTGGCCCATCTGCTGCGCAATGATCGCGATGCCGCCATCGCGTCCTTCAAGGCGTCGCTGGCCCTGGCCCCCGAAGATCCCGACACGCTGGTGGCGCTGGGCGACGCGCTGGCGCAGCTGAAAAACATGACCGAAGCGACCGATTGCTTCCGGCGCGCCCTGGTCGCAGCGCCGCGCCATCCGCAGGCGATCCCCCGTCTCTTCAATCAGGCGCTGCAATGCTGCGACTGGGACGAGGCGCAGCGGCTCAAGCCGATGGTCGATGCCCTGACCGACGAGGCGCTGGCCAAGGGCGAGGCGCCCGCCGAGGCGGCCTTCCTCAGCCTCGCCCATGCCGAGGATCCGGCCCGCAACCGCGCCATCGCGGAGGCGATGAGCCGGCAGGCGGCGCAGCGGGCGGGGCCAAAACTGATTGTGCCGGCGCGGCCGCGCGACGGCGGACGGCGCCTCAAGCTCGGCTATCTCTCGACCGATTTTCGCAATCATGCGGTCTCGCAGCTGCTGGTGCGCACGCTCGAGCTGCATGACCGGGCGCAATTCAAGGTCTGGGCCTACTCGACCGGTGCGGAGGACCGCAGCGCCTTGCGCGAGCGAGTTCGCGACGGGGTCGACGCCTTCATCGACATCCGCGACCATGATCACCGCGCGGCGGCCGAGCGGATCGCCAAGGACGAAGTCGACATCCTGATCGACCTGACCCTGCACACCACGGGCGCAAGGCTGGAGATCGCGGCCCTGCGCCCGGCCCCGATCCAGATGGGCTGGCTGGGCTATCCGGGCAGCAGCGGCGCCGACTTCTTCGACTATCTGCTGACCGACAGGATCGTGACGCCGCCCGACCAAGCGCCCTACTACAGCGAGCAGCTGGCCTATCTGCCCGAGACCTTCCAGCCCAACGACGACCGGCAGCCGATCGCGCCCGGAACCTCGAAGCGCGCGGAATATGGCCTGCCCGAGACCGGCTTCGTGTTCTGCTCCTTCAACCAGCCCTACAAGATCGAGCCGGTGCTGTTCGATGTCTGGATGGGCCTGCTGCGCGACTTGCCGGACTCGGTGCTGTGGCTCCATCGCATCAACGAGGTGGCGCCGGTCAATCTGCGGCGCGAGGCGGCGAAGCGCGGCGTGGCGCCGGAGCGCCTGGTCTTCGCCGACCGGCCAGAGAAGCCGGTCCATCTGCGCCGCCTGGGCCTGGCCGACCTCGCCCTCGATACCCGCCTCTATAACGGCCACACCACGACGAGCGACGCGCTCTGGGCGAAGCTGCCGGTCCTGACGCTGCTGGGCAGCCAATACGCGTCGCGCGTCTCAGCCAGCGTGCTGACCGCGATCGGCATGCCCGATCTGGTGGCGACAAGCCTGGAGGGCTATCGCAACATCGCGCTCCGGCTGGCGCGCGACCCGGCCGCGCTCGCCAACGTCAAGGCGCGCCTTGCGCGCAACCGGACCACCCTGCCGCTGTTCGACAGCCCCCGCTTCGCACGCAATCTCGAAGCGGTCTATCACGCCGCCTGGGCGCGCCACGAGCTGGGCCTGGCCCCGGCTCTGATCGAAGTCGCCGCGCCGGCCCCCGGGGCGCGCCGCGATGGCTAGCTCGAAATCCCGAGGCGCGCCGCCGCCGCGACCGACGCCGCGGAAGGCCGCCGGCACCAGCAGCGGCGTTCTTGCCCGCGCGATCGAGGCCTTTCGCGCCGGCAAGCTCGCCGACGCCAGGTCGCTGTGCGAGACGATTCGACCGGACGCCCCCGACGCGATCGAAGCCTGGCATCTCCTCGGCGTGATCGCCGCGGGCCAGGGCGATCTCGATGGCGCCGTCGCCGCGGAGCGGCGCGTGCTCGAGCGCAAACCCGATCATGCCGAGGCGCAGCGCAATCTGGGCGCCGTCCTGGCCCGGCAGGGTCGCCTCGCAGAGGCTCTGCCCTGGCTCGAACGCGCGGTCGCGCGCAATCCCGATCTGCCGGACGCGCTGCTCAATCTGGCCTCCGCCCTGCGCGAGCTCGGCCGGCCGGCCGAAGCCCTGGTCGCGGTCGATCGGGTCCTGCAACGCAATCCCGACCATGCCGATGCCTGGCGTCAGCGGGGAATCGCGCTCAGCCAGCTCGATCGCAGACCCGAGGCCATCCTCGCCTTCGAGCGCTCGCTCGGCCTCGCGCCCCAGGCCGCCGTGTTCGGCGAGCTCTCCGGCGTGCTGCGGATGGAGGGCCGGCTCGGCGACGCGATGGCCGCCGCCCGACAGGCCCTGGTGCTCGACCTGAAGGACGAAGGGGCCGCCGCGCGATTGCTCCATCTTTTCGACCAGGCCTGCGACTGGGCGGAAGCCGCGAGGCTCCGGCCCCATGTGCGTCGGCAGACCGAGAAGGCTCTGGCGCAGGGGCGCAGGCCGGCCGAGACGCCGCTCGCCATCCTGACCTATGAAGAAGATCCCCGGGCCGCGCTGGCGCTCGCCGCCGCCCATGCGCGCGCGGCCCAGCGCCGCGCCGGACCGCCGCTGCCCCGGGCTCCGCGCGCCGCGAGATCGGACGAGCGCATTCGTCTCGGCTATCTCTCGGTCGATTTCTGCGAGCACGCCGTCTCGCAACTGCTGGTGCGGACGCTGGAGCTGCATGATCGCCGGCAGTTCGCGATCAGCGCCTACTCGACCGGTCCCGACGATCGCAGCGCGCTGCGCCGGCGCGTCATGGCGGCGGTGGACGAATTCGTCGATATCCGCGAGCTCAATCATCGCGCCTCGGCCGAGCGCATCGCGCGGGACGGAATCGACATCCTGATCGACCTCACGCTGCACACGGCGGGCCACCGGCTCGAGATCCCGGCGCTGCGGCCCGCGCCCCTGCAGGTCGGGTGGCTGGGATTTCCCGGCAGCAGCGGCGCCGATTACTTCGACTATCTCCTGACCGACCGCATCGTGAGCCCGCCCGACCAGGCCCCCTTCTATAGCGAGCAACTGGCCCATCTGCCCGAGACCTTCCAGCCCAATGACGACCGCCAGCCGATCGCGGCCGGTTCGGCCAACCGTACCGATTACGGGCTGCCCGAGACCGGCTTCGTCTTCTGCTCCTTCAACCAGGGCTACAAGTTCGAGCCGGTGCTGTTCGATCTCTGGATGGGTCTGCTGCGCGACATCCCCGGATCGGTGCTCTGGCTCCATCGCATCAATGCGCTGGCGCCGGCGGCCCTGCAGCGCGAAGCGGCAGCCCGCGGCGTGGCATCGGAGCGCCTGGTCTTCGCGGACCGGCCGGAGAAGCCGGTTCATCTGCGCCGGCTGGGCCTGGCCGATCTCGCGCTCGACACGCGAATCTATAACGGCCACACCACCAGCAGCGACGCGCTCTGGGCGGGGCTGCCCGTGCTGACCCTGCGGGGCCGCCACTATCCCGCGCGGGTGACGGCAAGCGTGCTCCAGGCCATCGGCCTGCCCGAACTGATCGCCGGCGATCCGGGGCAATATCGCGAGATCGCGCTCATGCTGGCCCGCGACCCCGCGGCCCTCATGGAATTGAAGGCGAAGCTCGCGCGCAACCGCCGCACCCAGCCGCTGTTCGACAGCCCGCGTTTCACGCGCCATCTCGAAGCGGTCTATCGCGCCCTGTGGCAGCGCCATCGGTCGGGCCTCGCACCCGCCTCGAACGATCCGGGCCCGATGATCCCGGAGGCCGCGCCCCATGGCTGAAAGCGAGCGCCCCGCAGGCCCGGCGGCGAAGCCGGGCGACAGCCCGGCCCTGGCCGCGGCGGTTGCCGCCTTTCAGGCGGGCAAGCGCGCCGAGGCCAAGGCGATCTGTGAGGCGATCCTGGCGCAGACGCCCGACGACATCGAGGCGCTGCATCTCGCCAGCGTCATGGCCGCGGGCCGCGGCGATGTCGAGGTCGCGGTGGCGATGGCGCGCCGTGTCATCGCGCTCAATCCCAATCACGACGAGGCGCAGCATAATCTGGGCTCGCTGCTGGCGGCCCAGGGCCGTCTCGCCGAAGCGCTGCCGATGCTGGAGCGCGTCGCCGCGCGCAATCCCTTCGGTCCGACCACCATCCTCAATTTCGCCTCGGCCCTGCGCGAGCTCGGGCGCCACGAGGAAGCCGTCAGCGCGATCGACCGCCTGCTGCAGCGCAACCCCGATCATGCGGACGCGCTGCGCCAGAAGGCGCTGGTGCTCCTGGCCCTGGCACGGGTTCCCTCGGCGGTGGCCCTCCTGAAGCGATCGGCCGAGCTCGAGCCCAAGTCCCTGACCTTCAGCGATCTCGCCGGTGCCTACTGGTTGAAGGGCGAGCTCACCAATGCCCTGGCCGCCGGGCGCGAAGCGCGACGGCTCGAGCCCGGCAACGACATGGTGGCGGCGCGCATCCTGCATCAGATGGACCAGGCCTGCGACTGGAGCGAGCTGGGTCCCTTGCGCCGGCAGGTGCAGCGCCAGCGCGCGAATGCCCTGATGACGGGGCGAAATCTCTACGAGGCGCCCTTCTCCCTGATCGGTTACGACGACGATTCCGGCGCTGCTCTTCGCATCTCGGCGTCGCTGGCGCGCGCGGCCGAGCGCCGTGCCGGCGCGCCGCTGGTCCTGACGCGACCGCCGCGCCGCGAGGGACCGATCACGGTCGGCTATCTGTCGCGCGATTTCCGCGATCATGCGGTGGCCCAGCTCATGGTCCGCTGCCTCGAGCGCCATGACCGGCAGGCCGTCCGGGTCCATGCCTATGCCTATGGCTCCGAGGACACGAGCGCGATGCGCGAGCGCATCCGCCAGGCCGCGGACGCCTTCATCGATGTCAGCGCCCTGGATCATCGCCGCGCCGCGGAACGGATCGTCGCCGACGAGGTCGATATCCTGGTCGACCTGACCGGGCACACCTCCTGGACGCGCCTGGAGATTCCGGCCCTGCGCCCGGCCCCGATCCAGGCCGCCTGGCTGGGCTTTCCCGGCACGCTGGGCAGCCGCTATCACGACTATGCGCTGGTCGACCGCACCGTGGCGCCGCCCGCCGACGCGCGCTATTTCAGCGAGCATCTGGTGTGGCTGCCGGACAGCTACCAGCCGAACGACGATGCGCGCGCGATCGGGACGGAGCCGGCTTCGCGCAGCGCCGTCGGCCTGCCCGACGACGCCTTCGTCTTCTGCTCCTTCAACCAGGGCTTCAAGATCGAGCCGGTCATGTTCGGGCTCTGGATGGAGATCCTGACGGCGCTGCCGCAGGCGCGCCTCTGGCTCTGGCAGCCGAACGACATTATCGAGGAGAATCTCCGGCGCGAAGCCGGGGCGCGCGGTGTCGATCCGGCGCGGCTGCATTTCGGAGCGAGGCTGCCCAAGGAGCAGCATCTGCGCCGGCTGCAGCTGGCCGACCTGGCGCTGGACACGCGGATCTATAACGGCCACACCACCACCAGCGACGCGCTCTGGGCGGGACTGCCGGTGGTCGCGCTGGAAGGCCGCCACTTCGCCAGCCGTGTCTCGGCCAGCCTGCTGCGCGCCATCGGCCTGCCCGAGCTGGTGACGGGCAGTCTCGCCGGCTATCGCGAGCTGGCGCTGAGCCTGGCGCGCGATCCGGGCCGGCTCGCGGCCTTGCGCCGCAAGCTCGCGACCTGTCGCTCGACCATGCCGCTCTTCGACAGCCAGCGCTTCGCCCGCGGTCTCGAGGGCGCCTATGGCGCGATGATGGAACGCCATCGCCGCGGCCTGGGCCCGGCCGCCATCGCCGTGACCATCGGCGAGGACGGCAAGGCCAGCACCCGGTTCGATGAAAGCGCGATCCCGGCCCGCACCGCCGACGCGCTGGACCTCGTCGCCAAGGCTGCACCCCTCTACCAGTCGCGCCGCTACGACCAGGCGGCCGCCGCCCTGGACCAGGCGCTGGTCTGCGATCCGACCTTCATCGAGGCGCGGCTGCAGCGCGGCGTGGTCCAGGCCGCCAAGGGCGACCGCGCGGCGGCGCTCGAAAGCTTCGAGGTCGCGCGCGCCGAGCGGCCCGATCATCCGGTGATCGCCGCCCGGCTGGGCGCGCTCCTGATCGATCTCGAGCGCGAGGACGAGGCCGAGCGTCTGCTCGATCCCGCGATCGAGCGCGACCCCAACGATATCGACGCGCTGGTCGAACGCGCGCGCCTCTCGCGCCAGAAAGGGCGGCTGGCCGAGGCCCTGGCCTTCGCGGATCGGGCCCTCGCCCTCGATCCCGATTATCCGCCGGCCCTCACCGCCCGCGGCGGCGCCCTGATGCCGCTGGGACGCGCCGCCGAGGCCCTAGCGCCGCTGCAGGCCGCGATCGGGCGCGATCCCCGCCAGCGCGACGCGCATCGGCTGCTCGGCAACATCATGCGTTCGGAACGCAAGCTGCCGGAGGCGATCGAGTATTACCGCCGCGCGCTCGCGGTCGATCCCAACGACGAGACCGCGACCGCCGCCTACGCGCTCGAGCTGGCCTATATGGCCGACTGGGGCCGGCTCGGCGAGATCAAGGCCCGATTGCGCACGCAGGTCGCCAGTGCCCTGGCGAAGGGACAGCGCCTGGGCATCACGCCCTTCGCGATTCTCGCCTTCGCCGAAGAGCCCGAGATCTGCGCTGCCGTGGCGCGCTCATGGGCGGAGGCGATGGAACGGCGCATGGCGCCCTACAGACAGAAGTTCCCCGCGGTCGCGCGGCCCGGGCCGGAGGGCCGGATCCGGGTCGGCTATCTCTCGGGCGATTTCTCCGCCCACGCGACGATGCAATTGATGCGCGGCCTGATGCGCCGGCACGACCGGTCGCAGATCGAGGTCTTCGCCTATGCCACCAATGCCGATGACGGCAGCGATTACCGGAAGACTGCGCAGAGCGAGCCCGATCATTTTCGCGATCTCTCGGCGCTCGACGCCGGCAGCGCCGCGCAGGCGATCGCCAAGGACGGCGTCGATATCCTGGTCGACCTCAAGGGCTGGACCAGCGGCGCGAGGCTCGAGATTCCGGCGCTGCGGCCGGCGCCGGTGCAGGCGACCTGGCTGGGTTTCCCCGGCACCACCGGCGCGCGCTTCTTCGACTATGTGCTGGGCGACGTGGTCGTGACGCCGCCCGAGGCGCAACCCCATTTCACGGAACAGATCGTCCGCCTGCCCGGGTCCTATCAGGTCAACGACCGGGAGCGCCCGATCTGGGCCGAGCCAACCAGCCGCAGCGCCGAGGGATTGCCGGAGAAGGCACTGGTGCTGGCGAGCTTCAACCAGGGCTACAAGATCGAGCCGGTCATGTTCGGGCTCTGGATGGAATTGTTGCAGGCCCTGCCGAATGCTGTGCTGTGGCTCTGGCGCGGCAATGACGGCATCGAGCCCAACTTGAAGAAGGAGGCCGCCGCGCGCAACGTCGATCCGGCGCGCCTCATCTTCGCCGGTCGCGCGACCACCCAGCGGCATCTGCGCCGCCTCGGCCTCGCCGACATCGCACTCGATACCCGCATCTATAATGGCCACACCACGACCAGCGACGCGCTCTGGGCCGGCCTGCCGGTGGTCGCGGCGAAAGGGGCCTATTTTCCGGCGCGCGTCTCCAGCGGGCTCCTCCACGCCGCAGGCCTGCCGGAGCTGGCTGCCGAGACTCTCGAACATTATCGCGAGATCGTGTTGCGCTACGGCCGCGACACCGATGCCCTGAAGGCGCTGAAGGCGAAGCTTGCCGCCAACCGCCTGACGACGCCGCTCTTCGACACCGACGGCTTCGCGCGCAAGCTGGAGCGGGCCTATCGCGTCATGTGGCGGCGCCATTGCGCGGGCCTAAAGCCGGCCCCGATCGATCTTCCAGCGGATGACGATCAGCCCTGACGGCGCGCGGTGGCGGCTTCCTCCAGCACCCAGGTCCGGAAGGCGACCGCCGCGGCGGTCGAGGGGCGACCTTCGGCCGAAACCAGATAGAAGGCTTCGTCGGTCGGCAATCTGATGTCGAACGGCTCGATCAGCCGGCCGGTAGCGATGCGCTCGGCCGCATAGCAGGTCCGGCCCAGCGCCACGCCGACGCCGCGCTCGGCCAGATCGAGCGCCGCCAGCCCGAGATCGAACTCGAGACCGCTGGCCCCGTCGATCTTGTCGGTCAGGCCCGCCTTGGCGAGCCATTCCGGCCAGCCGTCGCGAAAGCCGAACACATGGAGCAAGGTGCGGCGCCCGAGGTCTTCGGGCCGCGTCATCCGTTGCGGGCCGTTCGCCCATTCCGGACTGCAGACCGGGAACAGCTCGTCCCAGGTGATCCGGTCCGACTTCAGCCCCGACCAGCGGCCGGTGCCGTAGCGAATCTCGAGATCGACAGCGGGATCGGGATAGTCGGCCGCCCAGATCGAGCTGGTCAGGCGGAACTCGATATCCGGGTGGCGCGCCCGAAACCGTGCCAGCCGCGGCACCAGCCAGAGAGCGGCGAAGCTCGTCGTGGCGCGCACCATCAGCCGGACGCGCGCGAGATCGCCGAAGATCTCGGCCGTCCCGTTGGCGATCTGGGTGAAGGCGTCGCCCAGCAGGGGGAGCAGGGCGTCGCCCGCCTCGGTGAGACGCAAGCCCCGCGGCAGGCGGTGGAACAGAGGCCGCCCGAGATGGCTTTCGAGCAGCCTGACCTGCTGGCTGACGGCCGATTGGGTGATGCCGAGCTCGCGCGCCGCGGCCGTGAAACTCATCGTGGTCGCGGCGACCTCGAAAGTCCGTAACCAATTGAGCGGCGGTAGTTTTTTCACCATGAATAAATGACCTATTAGCCAGTCTTGGCCTAAGAGCGAACTTTAGTCGTTTGTCGCCTTCGGCGCAAAGCCCCATGATCCGGTGAGTTGCGAGGCTGGCCCTGCGGATCGGGCTTTCGAAGGCTTGGAACCGCCACGACTGAGACAGAGCGGAACGATCATCTGACAAGGGCACCCCGATCTCGGGCTGCCCTTTATGTTTGCGCGGGTCTTGCAGAATGCGGGCCCGACGCCCCAGGAGCGAGAGAGCGATCATGAGCGAGACGGAATCGAGGGCGGGACGGCGCGGTGGCCGCGAGGCGCGGCGCGCGATGCGGGCGGCGCCCCTGGCGGACAATCAGCGTCCCGTCTGGCCAGGTCTCGAAGGCGGCCGCTACAAGCCGCTGACCGACGCCGACATCCAGAAGATCCATCACGCGGCGCTCGACGTGCTCGAGAATATCGGCATGGCCGATGCGATCCCGAGCGGCATCGAGGTCATGACCAAGGCCGGCGCGAAGCTTCAGAGCAACGGCCGCCTCACCTTCCCGCGCGCCCTCATCGAAGACACGCTCGCCAAGGCCGCGCGCAAGTTCCCGCTCTATGCGCAGGATCCGCGCTACGACATGGAGCCCTGGGGCACCAAGGTCTATTTCGGCACCGCCGGCGCTGCCGTGCATATGGTCGATCCGATCACCGGCGAATATCGCGAATCCACCACCAAGGATCTCTACGACGTCGCCCGCATCGTCGACACGCTGGACCATATCCATTTCTTCCAGCGCGCGATCGTCTGCCGCGAGCTGACCGATCCCTTCGAGATGGATTTCAACACCTGCTACGCCAGCGTCTTCGGCACCACCAAGCATGTCGGCACCAGCTGGGTGGCACCCGAGCAGCTCGAGGCCTCGCTGCAGATGCTGCATGCGATCGCCGGCGGCGAGGACAAGTGGCGCGAGCGGCCCTTCGTCAGCCAGTCGAACTGTTTCGTCGTCCCGCCGCTGAAATTCGCGGCCGATGCCTGCCGCTGCCTCGAGGTCGCGGTGCGCGGCGGCATGCCGGTGCTGCTGCTCTCGGCCGGCCAGGCCGGCGCCACGGCGCCCGCCTCGCTCGCCGGCGCCATCGTGCAGGAAGTGGCCGAGGTGCTGGCCGGTCTCGTCTACGTCAACGCGATCAAGCCGGGCGCGCCCGCGATCTTCGGGACCTGGTGCTTCGTCTCGGACCTGCGCACCGGCGCCATGTCGGGCGGCAGCCCGGAGCAGGCGCTGCTCTCGGCCGGTGCCGCACAGATGGGCCAGTTCTACGACCTGACCGCCGGCACCGCCTCGGGCATGACGAACTCGAAAATTCCGGATGCGCAGGCCGGTTACGAGAAAGCCTACAACCACGCGCTGGTCGGCAATGCCGGCGCGAACCTGATTTATGAATCGGCCGGCATGCATGCCAGCCTGCTGGGCTACTGCCTGGAGAGCCTGCTGATCGACAACGACATCATCGGCGCCGTCCAGCGCACCATCAAAGGCATCGAGGTCACCGACGAATCGATCGCGATGGAAACCATCCGCCAGACCTGCCTCGAAGGCCCGGGCCATTATCTCGGCGCCGATCAGACCTTGCGGCTGATGCAGACGGAATATGTCTATCCGCTGGTCGGCGACCGCACCACGCCCAAGGAATGGGTCGAGCAGGGCCGACCGGGGATCGTCGATCGGGCAATCCGCAAGACCCGGCAGATCCTCACGAACCATTTCCCGGCGCATATCTCGACCGCGGTGGACGATTCGATCCGCGAACGCTTCCCGGTCCGCCTGCCGCGCGAGGCGATGCGCAAGACGGCGGCGGCGGCGGAGTGAGGCTGGATTAAGCCGGAACGCAAGCTCCGCTTTCTTCACCTCCCCCCTTGAGGGGGAGGCTGGGGTGGGGGGTGGCCGCCGGCTCGATGCAGACCGTATCTGCGCGGCGGAAGATTCCTGCGGCACCGTGCTCTACGATCACCCCCCACCCTAACCTCCCCCTCAAGGGGGGGAGGGGTTAGAGCGAGTGTCTGGCGAAGGTCAGAGCGAACAGAGCGAGTCAGCGCTTCAGGCTGCGATTGGCCGAGGCGCCGCGCGAGACGTGGGCCGCGTCGAGCGGCACCACGCCGACTGGCTCCGGTATCTCCGGCGAGACGGCGTTGCCCGCCAGATAGTCGAAGCCGGCCGCGATGGCGGCGATGGCGAGCGGTTGCGTGTTGATCCCCAGCACATAGCATTTGAGGCCGGCCGAGCGCGCGGCCTTGCCGAACTCGGCGAGGCCCCGCATCGCGCGCGCATGGGGCCAGGCATGTTCGCGCAGATCGCCGCCGACCGTGCGGGCGCCGGCGGCCAGCACGCGGCTGAAATCGGTGTGGTCGAGCGGCAGGCGCAGCACCACCTCGCGGCTGGCGCGCCGCAGGCCCGCCACCAGCGCCGGTAACATGGCCCAGTCGCCGGCATAGGCGTCGAGAATATCGAGCAGGATGAGCTGGCGCATCGGCACCGGCGCCGCCGTCAGCAGCGCCAGCAGCTGCGCGCGCGCCACCGGCAGATCCAGGACCGCGCGATGGATCGGCAAGGAGAGGATCGCCTTGGTGCCCTGGCGCAGCATGGATGCGAGGTCGGCTAATGCCTTCTTCGCCACCAGCAGATCGACCGCGACCACCACCTCGGGATCGTCCTCCCAGGCCATCAGCTCGTTCACCGAGAGCTGCGCCTGGTCCACCAGGAAGCGGAGATTGAGACCGTAGGAGGTGATCGCCTGGGTCTCGCGATGCCAGATCGGCTGATAGCGGAAGCTGGCGCCGCGCAATTGCGACACGATCAGGTCGCGCTCCGATCCGTCCGTTGCGCGGAAAGCCGCGGCGACCGGAACGGTCATGCCGCTGGCGGCCGCCTCGATCTGGCGCAGGGTCTCCTGTCGGCGGGCGCTCTCGGCGATCTGGCGCTGCATCTCGGCGCCGTCGAAGATGACGTGCTCGGCGCTCGTCCCCGCCTGCTGCCAATCGCCGACCGCGGCGCCCAGCGTCTTGATGAGGTCGTTGAGCGCGCGCGGACTGATCTTGATCGGCACGCTGCGCGGACCCTCGCCGGCCGCGAGGTCGCGCGGCAACCGCACCTCGCGCCATTCGGGATCCGGCTTTGTCTTCGGCGCAGCGGCTTCGGAGGCGCCGCCATGCTCCGTCACGGCGGGCGCCGCATCCAGCATCGAGGTCAGGGTCGCGAGCGGATCGATCGGATCGAGCGCGACGCTGCCATCGACCCGCACCGTAGCGGTCGCCAGCTTCATCGTCCCCAGGTCGCGCTCGACGCCGAAGAGCTTCTGCTTGATCTCCGCGGCGATGAGGCTGCAGATCGCGGCCGCCCGCTCGCCGTCATGGGTGCCGAACAGCAGCACGAAATGCGCCTCGTCGAGGCGGATGAAGGCGTCGCGCGGCCCCAGCCTGTTCTTCAGGACCGAAGCGATCGTGACCGCGACGCGATCGGCGATCTCGTGCCAGCGCGGGCCGAATTCGCGTTTGAGTTCGTCGAGATTGATCAGCTTGACCCGGCCGGCGGAAATGGCGCTGCCATAGCTCGCGAGCGTGGTGAGCCGCTGGCCGAATTCGACGCGCGTGTAGGTTTCGACGGCGGCCGATGGATCGCCGGTGTCGGCCTGACTTGCATTTGGGGCCGAATCGTCGACGGCAGGCACGGGGGCCACCGGCGCAGCCCCGCCCGTCGAAAGGGCGCCAGCCGTCGCGGGCTGCCCGCCGATCCCGAGCATCGAGGCGATGTTACCCCAGAGACGTGCCATGATCCTCGCGCGGCCTGGTCGACGGACTGCCGGCAGAGCGCACCGGTCCTGTTGCGGGAGCCCGGTCGGCGCCCGCGAGACCGATCCAACGCCAGGAAGGTGAATGGCAGATTAAGGGTCGGGAGATTGCGCCGAATTTACGCGGGAACAGACAGTTCCGAGCGCGATTCACGTACGGCTTGTGTGGCTTTGAGCTCGCGATTTCGCCGCGCGACGCCGCCGGCCTCGGGCGCCGTCTCTTGGCCCGCGACCGGGATCGCGGCGCGGATCATGGACTGGAACTGCTGCACCCGGATTTCCTTGGCCGAGAGGATTCCGCTGCGATAGCCGCTGGAGCCCAGCCCCGCCTGCACGCCCTCCACCAGACCCTTGTCCTCGGCGCTCACCAGACGGTTGATGCGCTGGTTGAGCCAGCGCGCCGCCTTCATTTCGCGGCGCGCATCCGGCACCGCATAGGCGCGCGAGCGCGCGACGCAGCGGCCCGGCCCCAACGGTAGGATCTGGAAGTAGTCGATCTGGTCGGGATAGATGTCGAAGGCGAGGCTGGGGAACATGCTGTAATAGAGCCAGGCGCGCCGGCGATCCTCTGGCAGATGCTCGACCGGGGGCAGCAGCGTCAGGTAGTGGCGCTCGCTCCAACTGGGCGACGGGCGGTCGATCAGACGGCCGCCGCCATGCGAGACGCCGAGCGGCTTCACCTCATAGCGATAGGTCGATCCATAGAGCCGCTGCAGGCCGGGGTGGCCCACCGGCACATGGTAGGCCTCGGAGTTGTTCTCGACCGCGACCTTCCAGTCGGCGGCGATGGGCGTATGGCTGTGCGGCCCCATCGGTTCCATCTCGGCGATGCGATAGAAGCCCAGCGCCTCGCGATAGGGCTCGAACTGCTCGGCGATCGAGGGGCCGTCGCCGCCGAAGCGGATGAAGACCAGGCCCAGGAAGATTTCCATCTCGACCGGGCGCAGCCCGTACTCGCTCTTGTCGAGGCCCGGGAAGCTGTCCTCGCTCGGCACGCCCATCAGCCGGCCGTCGAGATCGTAGAGGAAGCCGTGATAGCGGCAGCGCACCGCGCGCCCGCAATTGCCCTGGTCGCCCTCGAGCAGCCGGAAGGCGCGATGGCGGCAGACATTGTGGAAGGCCTGCAGCCGGCCCTGCTTGTCGCGGAGCACGATGGCGCTTTCGCCCAGGAGATCGAAGCGCAGGAAATCGCCCGGCTGCTTCAGCTCGTTCACATGGCCGACCAGCTGCCAGGTCTTGAGAAAGATCGCCTCGCGCTCGAGCGCGAAGAACTCGTCGTTGGCATAGATCCAGGCCGGCAGGGTGATGGGGATCATGGCGGCGCTTCGAGCGGGTGGGACCGATGCCCGAGTGTAGTGAGAATCGCCTTCCGTCCGCCAGCGCGGAAGGCCAAGCCTCGTCCGCCCCCTGTCCTGGTACAATGAGGCAGAGAGGGACTGGCGCCCCACGCCCTCCGGGAACTACTGCCGCGCGGGGGTCGCCCGGATCCCGTCGAGGACGATATCGACGAGGCTGTTGATCGCGCCGTCGTCGCCCAGCCCGTTCTTCAGGATCAGCCGCAGATAGAGCGGGCCATAGAGCGCGTCGCACACGGTCTCCACGTCGAGGCCGGGGCGGAGCTCGCCATTGGCCATGCCGCGCTCGATCAGCCGGGCGGCCGACAGGCGCCTCGGCTTCAGATAGCCGTCGATGAAGGCCTTCTTGGTCTCCGGATCGATCTGCGCCTCGGCGATGATGCCGGCGACGAGCCGCCCGGCCCGACCGCGCAGCAGCCTGGCGAGGAGCTTCACCTGCGTCCTCAGATCGGCGATCGCCGATTCGGTCTCGGGAAAGGCGCTGCGCTTCTCGGCGATCGCGAGAAAGGCCTCGATCGCCAGCGCACCCTTGCTCGGCCACCAGCGATAGATCGTAGTCTTGGCGGCCCCCGAGCGCCGGGCGACGGCCTCGATGGTGAAGGGCTGATCTTCGCCCTCCTCGAACATCTCGTAGGCGGCGCGCAGGATGGACTGGCGGGTGTCCTGACAGCGCGGACGGCCCGGTCCGCGGTCTTCGGCGAGATTCGACATCAGGGTCTCCTTCTCCTCACGCTCCTTAAATAGGATACGGTGCGTTGCGTTTTTTGCAACGCTGCCCTGCCTTGTTTTGCCACATTTCCTGTTTAGATACGTAGCGTAGCGTATTTAACGAATGACGGGAATGACAGGGAGATTGTCATGAGCGAGTGGAGCAGCGAGCCGTCCCTGGATGAATTGCTGGAAGATCCGGCCACCAAGCTGGTGATGTCGGGCGACCATGTGAAGGAAGCGGCGCTGCGCTGCCTGCTGGCCCGGATGAGCTGGGTGGTGGGACAGCGCCGGCACGGCGCGGCGGCCGGACCCGCCCCGGCGCCCTGTCCGGAGTGGTGACGACCATGAAGATGACAAAACCGTCACTCAAACGCCTGATCCGGCGCGGCGCCATCGGCGCCGGGGTGGCGGGGCTCCTGGTTGCGGGCGGGATCTATGGCTACGGCTATTGGACCACCGGCCGCTTCCTGGAGACCACCAACGACGCCTATGTGCAGGCGGACTACACCATCATCGCGCCGAAGGTCTCCGGCTACATCGCCGAGGTCATGGTGGACGACAACCAGCCGGTCAAGACGGGCCAGGTGCTGGCGAAGATCGACGACCGCGATTTCAGCACCGCGCTCGCCCAGGCCCAGGCGGATGTCGAAGCGGCCGAGGCCTCGATCCACAATATCGATGCGCAGCTCGCCCTGCAGGAGGCGACCGTCGACCAGGCGAGCGCCGACATCGCCTCGGCCGAGGCCGGGGTCACCTTCGCCAAGCAGGATCACTCGCGCTATCAGGACCTGATGAAGACCGGTTACGGCACGGTGCAGCGGGCCCAGCTGGCGAATGCGGATCTGCAGCAGCAGACGGCCCTGCTGCTGCATGACCGCGCGGCGCTGGTCGCCGCCCAGAAGCAGATCGAGGTCCTGAAGACCCAGCGCAGCGAGGCCGACGCCCAGCTCGCCCATAGCCAGGCGGTCGCCCAGCAGGCGACGCTCAATCTTTCCTACACCACCATCACCGCGCCCATCGACGGCGTGGTCGGCGCGCGCAGCCTGCGCACGGGGCAGTATGTCCAGGCCGGCACGCAGCTCATGGCGCTGGTCCCGCTGCAGACCACCTATGTCGTGGCGAATTTCAAGGAAACCCAGTTGACCGAGATGCGCGACGGACAGCCAGTGACGATCGAGGTCGACAGCTTCCCCGGTGCCCTCATCCATGGCCGCATCGACAGCCTGGCGCCCGCGAGCGGCCTCGAGTTCAGCCTGCTCCCGCCCGACAACGCCACCGGCAATTTCACCAAGATCGTGCAGCGCATCCCGGTGAAGATCGTCCTCGACAGCAACGATCCGCTGGTCGGTCTGCTGCGCGTCGGCATGTCGGTCGAAGCCTCGATCGACACCAAGGCGACCGTGATGGCCGAGGCTCAGTCCCGGACCCAGGTCGCCGAACGCGCCGAGCAACCGGTGGCCGAGCCCTGACCGGCTCGGGCCTCGGAACCCGCGCCATGTCAGCCGTCGAATCCCTCCCGCCTTTCCGCCGGATCCCGCCGGCGACCCCTCGGCCCCTGCCCGCCAGCAACGAGAATGCCGAGCCGAAGGTCACGACCAAGACCTGGCTCGCCGTCATCGGCTCGGCGCTCGGCGCCTTCCTCGCCGTTCTCAACATCCAGGTCGTGAACTCGGCGCTGGCCGACGTCCAGGGCGCCATCGGCGCCGGGATCGACGATGGCGGCTGGATCTCCACCGCCTACCTGATCGCCGAGATCATCGTCATCCCGCTCAGCGGCTGGCTCTCGCGGGTGTTCTCGACCCGCACCTATCTGCTGACCAACACCTTCCTGTTCCTGCTGTTCTCGGCCGCCTGCGCCATGGCCCAGAATCTGGGACAGATGATCGTGCTGCGGGCCCTGCAGGGCTTCGCCGGCGGTGTGCTGATCCCGATGGCCTTCACCATCATCATCACCATGCTGCCCCGCTCGAAACAGCCGATCGGCATGGCGCTGTTCGCCGTCTCGGCCGTGTTCGCGCCGGCGATCGGCCCCACCATCGGCGGCTATCTCAACGAGAATTTCGGCTGGCACTACATCTTCTACGTCAATCTGGTGCCGGGCGTCGTGATGCTGGCGATGCTCTGGTTCTCGCTCGAGCGCGAACCGATGCAGCTCGGGCTGCTCAAGCAGGGCGACTGGCTCGGCGTCGCCACCATGGCGATCGGGCTGGGGGCGCTCCAGACCGTGCTCGAGGAAGGCAACAAGGACGACTGGTTCGGCTCGAGCTTCATCCTCCGGCTCTCGGTGGTCGCCGCGGTCGCGCTCTCGGCCTTCCTCTGGATCGAGCTCACCGTCAAGAAGCCGCTGCTCCATCTGCGCCTGCTGCTGCGGCGCAATTTCGGGCTGGCGACGCTCGCCACCATGCTGGTCGGCATGGTGCTCTACGGCTCGGTCTTCGTGCTCTCGCTCTATCTCTCGCAGATGCAGGGCTACAATGCCGAGCAGATCGGCGAGGTCCTGGCCTGGGTCGGGCTGCCCCAGCTCCTCTTGATTCCGCTGGTGCCGAAGCTGACCAAATGGATCGATGCGCGGCTGCTGGTCGGGATCGGGCTGGCGCTCTTCGCCGGCAGCAACTTCATCAACATCCATCTGACCACCGACGTCGCCGGCCCCGAGCTGCTGCTGCCCAATGTCGTGCGTGCGATCGGCCAGGCCATCTCGCTGGCGCCCCTGTCCGCGATCGCCGTCGGCGGGATCGAGCGCCAGTTCGCCGGGTCGGCCTCGGCCATCTTCAACATGACCCGCAATCTCGGCGGCGCCATCGGCATCGCCCTGCTGCAGACCTTCCTGACCAACCGCGAGAAGTTCCACTCCGAGATCATCACCAGCTCGGTTTCGCTGTTCGACACCGCGACGCGCCAGCGCCTCGCGGATCTGACCCAGTATTTCCTCGCCCACGGCATCTCCGATCGCGCGGTCGCCTGGCAGAACGCCGTCGTCGCCATCGGCCGCGACGTGCATCAGGAGGCCTCGATCATGGGCTATAGCGACGCCTTCTATCTGCAGGGCGCGATCCTGGTCCTGGCGCTGCTCACCATCCCCTTCCTGAAGAAGGCCCAGGTCGGCGGCGGTGGCGGCGCGCATTGACTTGATGCTCCAGGCGCCGGCCAAGAAAGCCGTTTCCTTCTAGCCAGGGACGGCTTCATCGCGAATCTTCATCCGCGGCGCCGATTCCCCGTCACGGCGGGGATCGCACCATCGCTCATCCGCACCGAACGCTATGGACAATAAGCGGCGACGGCGCGAGCCTTCGCTTCCCGATCCCTTCTCATCGTTTCATCCTGACCCACGGGAAAGATCATGCGCAGCTCTTCCAGCCCCGATGTCTGGCTTGCCGCCGGCGTTCGCACGCCTTTCTCCAAGGTCGATGGCGCGCTCGCCTCGCTCGAGGCGATCGGGCTCTCGGTGCCCGTGGTCAAGCATATGGTCGCCCAGCTCGGCGGCGCCTTGCCGGACTTCACGGTCTGGGGCGCCGTCGTGCCGAACCTCACCTGGAGCAATCTCGCGCGCGAGGTGCTGATGGATGCCGGCCTGCCGCCGACCATCCCCGCCTTCTCGACCATCATGGCCTGCGCCACCAGCATGATCGGCGCCTTCGAGGCGGCCGGCATGATCGACGGCCGGGGCCGCAACCTGGCGCTGGTGGGCGGCGTCGACAGCCTCAGCCGGATCCAGTTCGGCCTCGGCCAGAAGCTCTCGGACTGGATGCGCCAGTTCCAGCAGGCGCGCTCGCTGGGCCAGAAGATCTCGCATCTGACCGATCTCAAGCTCGGCGATGTGCGGCTCTATATCCCCGGCATCGCCAACCGCACCACGGGCCTGAGCATGGGCGAGCATACCGAGATCACGGCCAAGGAGTGGCAGATCGGCCGCGCGGAGGAGGATCAATGGGCGCTCGAAAGCCATAAGCGCTCGGTCGCGGGCTGGGAGCGCGGCTTCTTCGACGATCTCGTCATTCCCGTGGGCGCGGTCAAGCGCGACACCATTCCGCGCAAGGAGACCTCGCTCGAAAAGCTCGCCAGGCTGTCGCCGGCCTTCGACCGGACCAGCGGCAAGGGCAGCCTCACCGCCGGCAATTCCTCGCCGCTCACCGACGGCGCCGCGGGCCTCTGGGTCGCCTCGGAAAAGGGCCTCGCCAAACTGCCACCCGGTACGCCCAAGGCCAGGCTGATCGACTGGGAGATCACCTCGGTCGATTTCCGCGTCGAGGGATTGCTGATGGCGCCGGCCTTCGCCATCCCGCGGCTGCTGGCGCGCCATGGGCTTACCTATGCCGACATCCATCTCTGGGAGATTCACGAAGCCTTCGCGGCGCAGCTCCTGTTCCATCTCAAGGCGCTCGAGAGCCCCGAGTTCCTCAAGACCAAGGCCGGCGTCGAGCCCAAGTTCGGCGCCTTTCCGCGCGAGCGCCTGAATCCCAACGGCGGCAGCGTCGCCATCGGCCATCCCTTCGGCGCCACCGGCGCGCGGATCCTGAGCCAGGCCGTCAAGGAACTGTCACAACATCCCGCGGGCGAACGCGCCATCGTCAGCATCTGCACCGACGGCGGCCAGGGCGCGGTGGCGCTGCTGGAGGCGGCTTAGAGAAGAACCGTCAAGGCGACGAGTTCGCGAAATTGCAGCCGGGCCTAGCTTCGACGCGCGAGTAGATTGCGGATGCTTGAAACGATGGCGACCACGGCAGCCCATGT
>CAVOLB010000083.1:0-9013 GCA_963696655.1 uncultured Alphaproteobacteria bacterium | reverse complement strand
GGCGGAGAACATCCTCTACAAGGTGCCGAACCAGAAGGCGATGGAAGGGCTCGACCCGAAGCTGATCGAGCAATATCCCAATATCGGCATGACGCCCGCGGAGCTGATGAAGCAGGAGCAGCTGCGCGATCTGGGCAAGGCGCAGAAGGATTACACCCGCGCCGTGACCGAGATCACCTCGGCGCAATAGGCCGGAAACGACGGTCGGGGCTGCCTCGATGGTCCGGGGCAGCCTCGTCTTCGTTTCATGCCGGTTGTTCCCCTGCCATGACCTCGATCGCCCTGTCCGCTGACAAGCCGCGCCCGCCGCGATGGTCGCCGGCCGCCCGGACGCGCGCCGGCCTGCTGGCGCTGCCGCTCGGCTGGATCGCGCTCTTCCTGGTGCTGCCCTGCGCGCTCGTCGTGGTCTTGAGCTTCTTCGAGCGCGGCACCTATGGCGGCATCGACTACATCTTCACCTTCGAGAATTACAGCCGCGCCGCCGACCGCCTCTATCTCGGCATCCTGCTGACCTCGCTCAAGATCGCCGGCCTCGCCACGCTGATCGCCGTCGTCCTGGGCTATCCCATGGCCTATCTGATCGCGACCGCGCCCTTGCGCTGGCAGAAGATCCTGCTGCTGCTGGCGGTGCTGCCGTTCTGGACCAACTATCTGATCCGTACCTATGCCTGGATCGTGATCCTGAACCGGCAGGGGCTGATCAACGGCCTCCTCTCCTGGTTGGGCCTGACCAGCGAGCCGGTCGATCTGCTCTATAACGAGTTCGCGATCCTGGTCGGCCTGGTCTATGCCTATCTGCCGTTCATGATTTTGCCGCTCTATGCGGCCATCAGCCGGCTCTCGCCCGACCTGATCGAGGCCTCGACCGATCTAGGCGCGCCCGGCTTCACCAGCTTCCGGCGCATCGCGCTGCCGCTGACGGTGCCGGGGGCCGCTGCCGGCGCCATCTTCGTCTTCGTCTACAGCATGGGAAATTTCATCACCCCCGACCTCTTGGGCGGTGGGCGCACGGTCATGGTCGGCAATCTGATCTATGACCAGTTCCTCAATGCCCGCGACTGGCCCTTCGGCGCCGCCCTCTCCTTCATCCTGATGGGCGTGATGATGGCGCTCCTCAGCCTGCAGGCCTATCTCGTCAACCGGGCGCGGCGGATGGGCACCTATGACTGATGCCAGCCCCCTCGCCAGGCTTCAGGGCCGCGGCACGCGCCGCCTGCTCAAAGCCCATGCGCTCGTGATCTATCTCTTCCTCTATGGGCCGATCGTCACCCTGATCGTGCTCTCCTTCAATGCCGGCGGCATGCCGACCGCCTGGACCGGCTTCTCCTTCAAATGGTATGCGGCGCTGGTCCAGAATCCCGAAATCCTGAAGTCGGTCGCCAACAGCGTGGCTGTGGCCCTGGCCGTCACGCTGATCTCGACGGCCGGCGGCACGCTCCTGGCGCTCGGGCTCGAGCGCGGGCGGCCTTCGACGCTCCTCGACAGTTTCGTCATGGTGCCGATGATCATTCCCGACATCGTGCTGGCGATCGCGCTCCTGTCCTTCTACACGCTGCTGCAATTCACCCTGGGGCTCTACACCATCGTCCTGTCGCAGAGCGTGTTCGTGATCGCCTTCGCGGCGGCCGTGGTGCGCACGCGGTTGCGGAATTTCGACCGCTCCGTGATCGAGGCCTCGATCGACCTGGGGGCCGGCGCCTGGACCACCTTCCGGCGCGTCACCCTGCCGATCATCCTGCCGGGCGTGATCGCGGCGGCCCTCCTGTCCTTCACCCTTTCGATCGACGATTTCGTGATCGCCTATTTCTCCGCGGGGGCCGGCAGCGGCTCCACCACCTTTCCCATGAAGATCTACGCCATGATCCGCTTCGGCGTGACGCCCGAGATCAATGCCATCGCCACCCTGCTGCTGCTGGTGAGCTTCACCCTGATGCTGCTGGCCCAGCGCTTCAGTCGCGAGTTGGGGCGGGGACCGGGCGCATGACCGGGCTGATCCAGATCGCTGCTGTGGAAAAGTCCTTCGGGCCCGTGATGGCGCTGGCCGGAATCGACCTGGAAATCCGCGAGAACGAGTTCTTCGCCCTGTTGGGGCCGTCGGGCTGCGGCAAGACCACCCTGCTGCGCATCCTGGCCGGGTTCGAGACGCCGGATCGCGGGCGAATCACGCTGGACGGCAAGGATCTGGTGGCGATGCCGGCCAACCGGCGCCCGATCAACATGATGTTCCAGTCCTATGCCCTGTTCCCGCATATGACGGTCGAGGGCAATGTCGCCTATGGGCTGGAGATGGAGGGCGTCCGGGGCCCGGAGCTGAAGCGGCGCGCCGCCGAGGCCCTGGCCATGGTCCAGCTTGAAGATGTGGCCCGCAGGAAGCCGCATCTTCTGTCGGGCGGTCAGCGCCAGCGGGTGGCGTTGGCCCGGGCCCTGGTCAAGCGGCCCCGGCTTCTGCTGCTGGACGAGCCGCTGGCGGCCCTCGACAAGAAGCTGCGCGACCAGATGCGGCTCGAGCTCAAGCGGCTGCAGCATGAAACCGGCATCACATTCCTGATCGTGACCCACGACCAGGAGGAAGCCCTGGTCATGGCGGACCGGATCGCCCTGATGAATCGGGGCCGGATCGCCCAGCTGGGGTCGCCGCGCGCGCTCTATGAGGAGCCGGCCAACCGCTTCGTCGCCGATTTCATCGGGCTGATGAATCTGATCGAAGGCCGGGCGGCGCCGGGCGGCCTGGCCGCCGAGGGTCTGGACCGGGTGCTGCCGGCCTCCGAGGGCGGCCTGCCGGCGGGAACGCCGGCATCGCTGGCGATCCGACCGGAGCGAATCCGGGTGCGCCCGGCCACGCCGACGGCGTCGGGCGACGGGCTGGCGGGCCGAGTCGAGAGCGTCGCCTATCTGGGGCAGGACCTCATTCTCCATGTCCGTGTCGCCGGTCTGGCGCGGCCCCTGGTGGCACGTCTCGGTGCGGGTCAGGAGTCGCTGCCCGAGATGACCGAGGGCGCTACCGTCGCGTGCGAATGGACGAAGGAACGGGCGCGGCTGCTCACGAACTGATCGATCTTGTGACGGGCGCGCTGGACAAGCGCGCGCCGAAACGGAACACTCCAAATCTCGGATCGAAGAATCCGGCGAGCGCGCCACCGGCGCGTCCGATATCCAACCTTGTTAGGGGGAGGATCTATGGCCAGACGATCAGTCAAGAAGAAGGCGGCGAAGAAGAAGGCTGCCAAAAAGAAATCCGCCAAGAAGACGGCGAAGCGGAAAGTCGCGAAGCGCAAGGTCGCGCCCCGGCGCAGCGCCAAGAAGAAGGTTCCCAAGAAGGCCGCCAAGAAGGCCGCCAAGAAAAAGGTCGCCAAAAAGAAGGCGGCGGTGAAGAAGGCTGCGGCACCGAAGCCCGCTCCGGCTCCCAAGCCGGCGCCCGCCCCGGCACCCAAGCTCGCCATGGCGGCGCCGAAACCGGCTCCGGCACCCAAGCCGGCGCCCGCGCCGGCTCCGGCACCGATGAGCCACAGCTCGGAACCCAAGCCGGCTGCGCCCTCGGCCTGGGCGCCGACGCCCAAGCCCGATCCCGACAAACCGCAGTAAGGGCTCAGGCGACAACGATCGAGTGAATGACGGACGAGGATGGATGATGGCGAAGGCGGCGAGGAAGAAGGCGAAGACAAAGGCGGCAAAGAAAAAATCGGCGAAGCGGGCGGCAGGGCGTAAGACCGCCGCCAAACCGAAAGCCGCCAAGAAGAAATCAGCCCGCAACTCCGCCGCGGGCGCCAGATCCAAAGGAACTTCGGCATCCAAGGCCAGGAAGGCCGCCGGATCGCCGAAAGCGGCAACCAGAAAGACGGTCGCGCCGAAGCCGAAACGAGCCAAGGCTTCGGCGCCCCGTTCCTCGTCCAAGGCCGGCCCTGCTTCCAAGGCAAACCCTGCCAAGACTCCCCTGTCCCGCCCTCGCCTGGGGAAGAAGGGCAAGCGCGTCGTGCTCTATCCGGAGGCCGCGTTCGGCCCGGCGCTCAACTGCGTGGGCGTCGCCCAGCAGCTCCGCCAGATGGGTCACGACCCGGTCTTCGTCTGCGACAAGGGCTTCAAGGGCGTGTTCGAGGGCTATGGCTTCGAGGAGAAGCTGGTCGACATGTCGGGCGGCATGCCCGACGAGGAAGCGGCCCGCTTCTGGTCCGACTTCATCGCCCAGCACCTGCCGCACTTCAAGCTCTCGCCGATCGAGCAAATTCCGACCTATGTGGTGCCGGTCTGGGAGATGATCGTCGATACCGCGATCAACTCGCACGAGATGCTGCTGGCCCATCTGCAGAGCCTGAAGCCGGACGTGGTCTGCGTCGACAATGTGATCCTGTTCCCGGCCATCAAGATGATCGGCAAGCCCTGGATCCGGATCATCTCCTGCTCGGAGAACGAGGTCGCGGACCCGGACATCCCGCCGCATCTCTCCGGCTGCGGCGAGAGCGACAAGGCCTGCTTCCACGCCTTCGAATCCGAGTTCCTGAAGCAGGTGAAGCCGGCCCATGACCGCTTCAACAAGTTCCTCGCGAAGGTCGGCCACCCGGCCTACGAGCTGGGCGAGTTCTTCGAGACCTCGCCCTATATGAACCTGTTGCTTTATCCCAAGCATTTGCGCTTCAAGCGCCGCCACGCGCTCGATCCCAAGCGCTTCCAGTATCTCGATGGCTGCGTGCGCGACGAGGGCCAATACATCGTGCCGAAGTTCGCCGCCAACGAGGGCAAGCCGCTCATCTATGTGAGCTTCGGCAGCCTGGGCGCGGCCGACGTGGATCTCTACAAGCGCATGCTGGCGCTGTTCGGCACGCTGCCCTACCGTTTCCTGATGAATGTCGGCGATTTCATCGACCAGTACCGGGACGTTCCCGGCAATGTGCATCTGGAGAAATGGTATCCGCAGCCGGCGGTCATCCCGCATGTGGATCTCTTCATCCATCACGGCGGCAACAACAGCTTCAACGAGGCGCTCTATTTCGGGAAGCCCGCGATCATCATGCCCTATTGCTGGGACGGGCTCGACAATGCGACCCGCATCCAGGACACCGGCTTCGGCGCCAAGCTGCCGCGCTATGCCTGGAGCGACGAGCAGTTCGCCGCGACGATCCGCCGGCTCCTGGGCGACAGTGCGATGAAGCTGCGGCTGGAGGCCTGCGCCCGCTACATGCAGTCGCAGAAGGGACCGGAAAAGGCCGCGCGCCTCATCGCCCAGGTGGCGGAACAGCCGCACATGGCGGAGGGCCTGTCGTGAAGCTCGAGGGCTCGTCGGCGCCGCATATCTATCCGGCGAAGAGCTACAGCGACTTGGTCGACTGGGGCGACCAACCGGACGCGATCGAGGGCCGCTCCCATTCGAGCGGCCGCCTCCTCTATAAGCGCGACGAGAATGGCGAGCGGGCGGTCGAGAGCGGACTCTGGGTGGTGACGCCGGGCTCCTGGCGACTCTCCATACCGGGCGACGAGATCTGCTATTTCCTCTCCGGCCGCGCCACCTATACCGAGCATAATGGCGAGACCATCGAGGTTGGCCCCGAGACCGTCGTGCATTTCCCTTCGGGCTGGACCGGGCGCTGCGACGTGCATGAAACGATCCGCAACACCTACATGCTGGCGCGCACGCCGACCGCGCTCGACCGCGGCGCCGCGCCGATCATGCGCAATCCGCTCAACCAGGGATCGCTGGTCGATTGGGGCGCCGTGCCGACCATGATCGAAGGCACGTCCATGACCTCTGGCAAGCTCCTCTTCAAGGGCCCGGGCGGACGCAGCGAGACCGGCATCTGGATCTGCACGCCCGGTTACTGGAACTGCCATGTGACCAGCGACGAATATTGCCACTTCATCGCCGGCCGCTGCACCTACACCCATGAATCGGGTGAGGTGATCGAGATCCGCCCCGACACGGTCGCGTTCTTCCCGAAGGACTGGAAGGGCACCTGCCGGATCGAGGAGACCATGCGCAAGGTCTATATGATCCGGTGAGACTCGGTCGTTATCTCCGCCCCCGCTTGCGGGGGAGGATTAAGGAGGGGGGCTGCTCGGTATCGACATCGCGTCGTCCCCCTTCCCGACCTTCCCCCGTTCCGGGGGAAGGGACATTCTGAGTTCTTTCCCCGGTCACAGGAATGACGCTCCGGCGGACCTAGCTTTGCACAGGCAAACGGCTTCAAGCTCCTGCGCCTGAAGCGTCCCCAAAAAGCGAAGGAGCGGATCATGGCCGGTAAAGCCAAGCCCATTCCCGACAACCACCACAGCATCACGCCCTATCTGATGGTCGACGGCGCCGCCAGGGCGATCGAGTTCTATGCCAAGGCGTTCGGCGCCAAGGAGGCGTTGCGTCTGCCCATGCCCGACGGCCGCATCGGCCATGCCGAGGTCACGATCGGCGATTCGCGGGTCATGCTGGCCGACGAATATCCCGAGATGAATGCCAAGAGCCCCAAGGCCATCGGCGGCTCGCCCGTTCATATCCATCTCTATGTGCCCGATGTCGATGCCGTGGCAAAAGCGGCGCTCGCGGCCGGCGCCAAGGAGCTGCGTCCGGTCCAGAACCAGTTCTACGGAGACCGCTCGGGCAGCTTCCAGGATCCGTTCGGCCATGTCTGGCATGTCGCGACCCATATCGAGGATGTGCCGCCCGACGAGATCGCGAAGCGCGCCGCGGCCGCCATGGCGAAGAAGGCGCTGAACTGACCGCTTCGCCCCGGCGGGACGTCTCGCCCGGCGTCTCCGGTTTGGTCTAGTCTCCCCCTGAGGATGCCGATCCGGCAGGCCTGACGAGGGGGAATCATGACTGAGGCCAAGTTCGATCCGTTCGCGGGCGCGATGTTCGTCGACCATGAATGGCGCGTCCTGCCGGGGCTCTCGCGCAAGCCGGTCATCGATCCTTCGAATCTCGAGCGCGTCGGCGAGATTGCCCATGCCGACGCGGCGAGTTTGTCGCCGGTGCTGGCGAAAGCGGCGGCGGCCCAGCGGGACTGGGCCGCGCTCGATGCCAAATCCCGCGCCGGGCTGCTGCATCGCCTGGCCGATTCGATCGAGACCCAGAGCCATCGCGAGACCGCGACGCTGATGGTGCGCGAGATGGGCAAGCCCTATGCCGAGGCGGTGGGCGAGCTCATGAATGTGGCGCCGATCTTCCGCTATTTCGCCGAGCTGGCGCGCGACGAAGGGGGCCAGGTGGCGGGGCCGGCCTCGCCCGGCAGTCTGCAGATCATGCGCTGGTTCCCCATCGGGGTCAGCGCCCATATCCTGCCCTTCAATTTTCCGATCGTGCTGATGGCCTTCACCGTCGCGGCCTCGCTTGCCGCCGGCAATGCGGTGATCGTGAAGCCGGCCGAGGCGACCTCGCTCTGCACGCTGCATTTCATGCGCCATTTCCGCCTGCTGCCCGCCGGGCTCGTCGCCTGCGTCACCGGCGGGGCCGGGACCGCGCAGGCCCTGATCAAGGCGCCGGAGATCGGCGCCGTCGCCTTCACCGGCAGCGCCGAGGTGGGGTGCCGCGTGGCCGCCGCCTGCGGCGAGCTGATGAAGCCCTGCGTGATCGAAGGCGGCGGCAGCGATCCGATGATCGTGATGGACTCGGCCCCGGTCGATATCGCGGCCGCCGCGGCGGTCACCGCGGCCTTCCATCTCTCGGGCCAGATCTGCACCGCGGCCGAGCGGCTCTATGTGCATGAGGCGATCCATGACGAGTTCGTTGCGGCGATGACCGCGCGCGCCCAGGCGCTCAAGGTCGGGTCCGGCATGGGGCGGGTCGAGATCGGGCCCCTGGTGAGCGAGGCCGCGCGCAACAAGGTGATGGCGCTGGTCGACGACGCGCTCGCCAAGGGCGCCCGGCTCGCCTGCGGCGGCCGGGTGCCGCCGCAATTCAACAAGGGCTGGTTCTACGAGCCGACGATTCTCACCGGCTGCGGACCTGAGATGGCGATCCTGCAGCAGGAATGTTTCGGGCCGGTGGCGCCGATCTGCAAGGTCGCGAGCTTCGACGAGGCGATCGCGCTCGCCAACCGGACGCGCTACGGCCTGGGGGCCTCGATCTACACCACCAGGCTCGACGAGGCGATGGCGGCGAGCGAACGGCTCGAGGCCGGGATGGTCTGGGTCAACAATGTGCTGGGCGACAACGAAGCCTTGCCGTTCGGCGGCTGGAAGGCTTCGGGCCTCGGCCGTTCCTTGAGTCGCATCGGGCTCAACAGCTTCCGTCGCGCGAAGATGATCATGCTCGATCCCAGCCCCGCGCTGCAGGGCTGGTGGTATCCCTACAGCGACGAGTTCTTCGCCGAGCGCGAGAAGATCTGAGCGCGCATCGGATCTCTGTGTGAACGGCGTTTGTTGGCGCCGCCGACGCATCTGAGCCTTCTTCGATAACGCGCTGGCAGACCGCCGGATTACCCGGTTGTGCACTGGAAATTGCCGCGTTGCGAGACGGGCGGGTTGACTCCCGGGCGCGACGGCGCAACGCTGATGCCGTCGATCGCCTCATGGCGACGACCAGCGGACCGTCCCTGCGGGACGACCCGATGGCCACAGCCAGACGGCGACGGACATCGTGTGAACAACAGCGCAGGAGGGTGCCAGCCCGCATGACTCCACCGGGCATAAAACCGAGGCCCCGCCGCGACGCGGGGCCGAGATCCCGCTGATTGCCGGACCCTGCCGGCTCGCACAGGCGGGATCGCACACAATCTGGAGACTGGAAACGCGCGATTGCGTCAGCACGCGCGACACATGGTTTTTAAGAACCCATGGGCGGGCCGAAGAGGCCGGCTCGAGACAAGCCCCGACCGGGGTCACTCCCCGGCGGGGCTTTGTTGTTGGAGGGGACTCCGATCGTTACTTCCTCTCTTTTCGCTCGCGCTTTCCTTGGAGCTTCGATCGAGATCGACGATCGATACGGGTCGCTCTTTCTTGAAACAGCCCCTCCCCCTACCCCCTCCCGCTCGACGGCTTTGCCGTCGGGGAAGGGGGTGAAGTGGAAGAAAAGTTCTCACCCCCTTCCCTTGCG
>CAVOLB010000082.1:0-6021 GCA_963696655.1 uncultured Alphaproteobacteria bacterium | reverse complement strand
CCCCGGCAGGGTTCGCAAATCGCGCCCCGGCTTTAGGGTCCACGCAGAAAACAAAGCTGTCGCGATGGGTTAGCGCCATGGCGCGCATCGCGGCGCGGTTTTCAGATTATTAATTTGGCGAGAGTCACACGCGGCTTACAGTTGGAGGCAATCGAGCCGGAGGGATCCAACCCTTCGCAAGAACCACCGGGAGGACATGATGAAACGTGGAATTCCCACATGGGTGAAACCCTCTTTCTGGGGTGTCATTTTCGGCGCGGTGGCCTGGTGGGCCATCCTCGCCTGGCAATTCGGCTGGGTCAGCGGCGGTGTTGCCGCCCAAAGGGCGGATGAGGAGGCAGAGAGAGCGGTCGTTGCCTATGCCACGCCGGCCTGCGTGGCGCAATTCGAGCGTCAACCCGATGCGCCGGCCGCGTGGCAGAAGCTCAAGGGCACCAACAGCTGGAAGCAGGATGACGCGGTGCGCGACGGCGGCTGGGTCGGTCTCCCCGATCAGAAGCTCGACCCGAACCTCGCGGACGCCATCGCGGGCGCCTGCGCGCCGAAAATCCTGGCGCTCACGGAAATCGGCGGCACCAAGCTGACGACGGCCAACTGAGCGCCGACGAAGCGCTGCTCGGGTCGATCCATCGCTGGTCGGGATCGAGGTTCTCCCCGCTGGCTGCCAGGCGAAGCGTGGCAGCGTGCAGGACCCGTGGACGATGTCGGCGATGCCGGGGACGCAGTGAGGTGGGGCGCTGAACGCGCCCGCCTGCTTCACCTCGCACGGCAACAGCGACCCCTCCCCCTACCCCCTCCCGCAAGGGGAGGGGGCTAGAAAAAATTGAATCGCCTTGCTCCGCACTGAAGCGCGGTCGGAAATTCGAGTCTGGAGAGGATCAGGAAAAATCCACGCCCCCTCCCCTTGCGGGAGGGGGTAGGGGGAGGGGGGCTGCGCGATCTATTTCGCGAGCCCCGGCACCGTGATGCGCTCGCCATGTTTCGTGCAGTCCGGCGAGGCGAGCTCGACCATGAGGTCGGTCACATGCTCGGGCGGCGGGAGCGTCTTCGGGTCCTCGCCGGGATAGGCCGCCGCGCGCATGCCGGTGCGGATGCGGCCGGGGTCGATCATGTTGACGCGCAGATTGGTCTTCTGCGTCTCGGCGGCGTAGGTGGTGGCGAGCATCTCGAGGGCGGCCTTCGAGACCGCGTAGGTGCCCCAATAGGCGCGCATGCCCTGGGCCGCACCCGAGGTCACGAAGATGGCGCGGCCCGAGGGCGAGGCGCGCAGCAGCGGATCGAGGCTGCGGATCAGGCGCCAGTTCGCGGTCAGGTTGACCGCCAGCACCTGGTCCCATTCCTTCGGCTTGATATGCGCCAAGGGCGTCAGCGTGCCGAGCAGGCCGGCATTGGCGACCAGGATGTCGAGCTTCTTCCAGCGTTCGAAGATCGCGGCCCCCAGCCGGTCGATCGCGGCATAGTCGGTGAGGTCGAAGGGGCAGAGCGTGGCGCTGCCGCCGAGCTTCTTCACCTCGTCGTCGATCTCCTCGAGTCCGCCCACGGTGCGCGCCACCAGGATCAGATGCGCGCCCTCGGCCGCGAAGCGCCGCGCCACCGCGGCGCCGATCCCGCGCGAGGCGCCGGTGATGACGGCGACGCGGCCTTCGAGACGGCGGGGGGTGGGGGAGGTCATGCGGAGGAGGGCTCTTCAGTGCTTATCCCCTCCCCCTTGATGGGGGAGGGCAGGGAGGGGGTGGGGGAAGCGAGGTCTCGATGAAGGGCGGGGTCTCTTCTTGCGCGATACCCCCCTCCCTAACCCTCCCCCACAAGGGGGGAGGGGATAAAACAGGCTGCCTGCAGGAGAGAGCCGCTACGCGTTCTCCGTCAGCAGCGAGAGCTGCTTCGGCCCCGTGTCGGTCTGGTCGGTCAGCGTGGTCGGGTACTCGCCGGTGAAGCAGGCGTCGCAATATTGCGGCTTGTCGTTGTCGCGCTTGGGCTGGCCCATGGCGCGGTAGAGGCCGTCGATCGAGATGAAGGCGAGGCTGTCGACGCCGATGATCTTCGCCATCTCGGCCACGTTGTGCTGGGCGGCGAGGAGCTTGCTGCGCTCGGGCGTGTCGATGCCGTAGAAGCAGGAATAGGTCGTGGGCGGGCTCGAGATGCGCATATGCACCTCCTTGGCCCCGGCCGCGCGCACCATCTCGACGATCTTCTTCGAGGTCGTGCCGCGCACGATGCTGTCGTCGACCAGGATCACGCGCTTGCCGTCGACCTTGGCGCGGTTGGCATTGTGCTTGAGGCGCACGCCCAGATGGCGGATGTGGTCGGTCGGCTCGATGAAGGTGCGGCCGACATAATGGTTGCGGATGATGCCGAGCTCGAAGGGCACGCCGGCCTCCTCGGCATAGCCGAGCGCCGCGGGCACGCCCGAATCCGGCACCGGCACGATCACGTCGGCGGCGACGGGGCTCTCGCGCGCGAGCTCGGCGCCGATGCGCTTCCTCGCGTCATAGACGCTGTGGCCCTCGATGATGCTGTCGGGGCGGGCGAAGTAGATATATTCGAAGATGCAGAAGCGATGCGGGCGCTTCGGGAACGGCTTGATGCTCCTGACACCGTTGCGGTCGATCACGACGATCTCGCCCGGATCGAGGTCGCGCACATAGGTGGCGCCGATGATGTCGAGGGCGCAGGTCTCCGACGCCAGGATGGTCGCGGTGCCGAGCTTGCCCATGAGGAGCGGGCGCACGCCGAACGGATCGCGCACGCCGATGACGGTGTCCTCGGCCAGCGCCACCAGCGAATAGGCGCCTTCGACCTGGAGCAGGGCCTCGGTCAGCCGCTCCACCACGCTGCCGCGGCCGGCCGCCGCCATCAGATGGGTGATGACCTCGGTGTCGGTGGTGGACTGGAACAGCGAGCCGCGCCGGACGAGATCGCGGCGCAAGGCATAGGCATTCGTGAGGTTGCCGTTATGCGCCAAAGCGAAACCGCCGACCTCGAGGTCGGCGAACAGCGGCTGCACATTGCGGAGAATCGTCTCGCCCGTGGTCGAGTATCGGACATGGCCGATCGAGCAGTAGCCCTTCAGCCGCTCGACCACCTTCTCGGAGGAGAAGTGATCGGCGACATGGCCCAGCTCGCGATGCGCGTTGAAGCGATGGCCGTCGAAGGAGACGATGCCGGCCGCTTCCTGGCCGCGATGCTGCAGGGCATGGAGCCCCAGAACCGTATGCGTGGCCGCTTCTTCGATTCCATAGATCCCGAAGACGCCGCACTCTTCCTTGAGATGATCGTCGTCCCAGGGATGGGTGGAGATCTGGGTCAAATCACGAGGTCCTTGGTTAACGCTTGCGATCCGGCTGGCGGTCCGGGAGCCATCAAGCCAACCCCTCAGGGCTGGGTATTTTCGAGCAGCCGGTTCAGGTCCTTGCGTTCGGCATCGTTATAGCCGGAAGTCCCGTTGGCGCCACCGGAATCTGGTGCGGCCGATCCTCCATTGCCAGTCCCGGACCCGCTGCCGCCGGAGCCCCCATTTGTCGCAGGCGGCGTCGCAGGGGCCGTGGGAGTCGAGGGCGTCAGCGTCTGCACGGCTTTGCCGGTGTCGATCGCCTGGCCGATGCCGTCGGCGGCGGAACCTACCGCATCCTCGCCCTGTTTCAGGGCCGACTCGGGGAGAATTTTGAGCAGCAGGCCGGCGCCCTGCTGGACCAGGGGGAGGGTCCGCGCCTCCGCGACCCAGACCGGACGGTCCTCCTGCGGGATGGCCCAGGCCATCACCAGATAGGCGAGGCATACCAGAACCGCACCCCTGACCAGCCCGAACAGCAGACCCAGCGAGCGGTCCACGGCCCCCAGGGCGCTGCTGCGGACATTGCGCGAGAGGGCGTGGCTGAGGACGGTGAGGACGATCAGCGCCACCACGAAGATCGCGACCCCGGCCGCGATGTCGGCGAACAGCGCCACCTCGATGTATTTGCGGGCGAAGGGCTGGGCGATCGGGAAGCCGTAGATGGTGGCCAGCGCCGCGCCCACCCAGGCGCCGATCGACAGCACCTCGCGCACGAACCCGCGCATGAAGGCAAGGAGCGCGGAGAGCGCCAGGATCGCGATGATGATGAGATCGGCTGAGGTCATGAGGGTCTGGTGCCGGCGGGGCCAGGTTCGATGAGTCTGGAGTCTCTAGCTATCACAAGGTAGCCGAGTCAGTCTTTAACGCGATCGCTACGCTCTGATTCCAAGCTTCGAGCGAGCGGTGTCGCCACGGCGTTTCATCCTGAATCAACCCCTCCCCCTACCCCCTGCAAGGGGAGGGGGCTAGAAGAAAGAGAAACGTCTCTCCCTTCGGGAAGAGATGGCGGAAGAAGAACTCGGCGTCACAGGAAAAATCCACGCCCCCTCCCCTTGCGGGAGGGGGTAGGGGGAGGGGCGAAACAGACGCGATATCCTCGCAATCCTCACTCAACTCAGCTTCGTCCGCCCCCGCCGGCTTCTACTCACTTCCGCTTGCTGCCCGCCGCCAGCATCGCTACCAGCTCGTGGAGATGGGCGATCTCGCGGGTTTCGATGGCGATGCCCTTCGGCGCGCCGCCCTTGCCGGGTTTGCCGAGCGCCGGCATGAGGGCCTTGGCGAAGCCGAGCTTGGCGGCCTCGCGCAGGCGGAGATCCGGCTGGCTGACGCGGCGGACCTCGCCGCCGAGGCCGATCTCGCCGAAGACCACCGTGTCCTCGGGCACCACCGCGTCGACCAGCGCCGAGACCAGTGCTGCCGCCACCGCGAGGTCGGCCGCGGGCTCGCCGATCTTGAGGCCGCCCGCCACGTTCAGATAGACGTCGCGGCCGGCGAAGGCGACGCCGCAGCGCGCCTCCAGCACCGCCAGCACCATGGCGAGACGGTTGCCGTCCCAGCCGACGGCGGCGCGGCGCGGGGTGGCGGGGCCGGGCGGCCCGACCAGGGCCTGGATCTCGACCAGCAGCGGCCGCGTCCCTTCGAGCCCGGCGAAGACGGCGGTGCCGCTCACCTGGCCATGGCGCTCGGCCAGGAACAGCCGCGAGGGGTTGGTGACCTCGGCCAGGCCGCCATCGGTCATCTCGAACACGCCGATCTCGTTGGCGGGTCCGAAGCGGTTCTTGACCGCGCGCAGGATGCGATATTGATGGCCGCGCTCGCCTTCGAAATAGAGCACCGTGTCGACCATATGCTCGAGCACGCGGGGGCCGGCGATCGTGCCCTCCTTGGTCACATGGCCCACCAGCAGCAGCGCGAAGCCGCGCCGCTTGGCGAGCCGGATCAGCTCGGCCGCACTGGAGCGCACCTGGGCCACCGTGCCGGGCGCGGAATCCAGCGTGTCCACATACATGGTCTGGATCGAATTGATGATGACCGCGGCCGGCACCTCGCCGGTCTCGAGCGAGCCGATGATGTCGCGCACCGAGGTGGCGGCGGCGAGATCGACCGCGGCCTCGGCCAGCCCCATCCGGCGCGCGCGCAGCCGCACCTGGTCGATCGATTCCTCGCCCGAGACATAGGCGACCGCGCCGCGCCTGGCCTTGGCCAGCGCCGCCGAGGCCTGCAGCAGCAGGGTCGATTTGCCGATCCCGGGGTCGCCGCCGATCAGGAGCGCCGAGGCGGGGACGAGCCCGCCGCCGGTGACGCGGTCGAACTCGCCGATCGCGGTCACGAGGCGCGGCGATTCCTTGACGTTCTCGTCGGCGAGCTTCTCGAACTGCACCGAGCGCCCGCGACCGCCGCCCTGGCCCAGACCGCCGGGCGCCGCCTCGCGCGGCGCCTCCTCGGTGATCGCGTTCCACTCGCCGCAGGATTCGCAGCGCCCGCTCCATTTGGTCTGGCTGGCGCCGCAATTCTGGCAGACATAGCGCGGCAGGGCTTTTGCCATTACTACGCCTTTCCTCTCCACCCGCGCAGCGGGGGGAGAGGGCCAGGGTGAGGGGGGTGATTCAGTGTGCGTCGGCCCATCCGATTTTCCTCAGACATCGCTGCCTGTATCGACAACCCCCTCACCTGCACCTCTCCCCCTCCAG
>CAVOLB010000081.1:0-40539 GCA_963696655.1 uncultured Alphaproteobacteria bacterium | reverse complement strand
GCGTCGGTCCAGAGACGCCTTTCCACCCTTCGCTTCGACTACGCAAAATATGGCGCCTGGCTCAATCTGCGCGGACGGTTCCATCTGCGCGACTGGCGCTGGGAAGCCTATCTGCGGGCATTGTAGCCCGCGCGACCGCAGCGCCGGCGATCGTTGTCCGACTGCTGGTGTGGGAAGTGCCGTAGCGATGGATGGGAAGCTTCCCCCGAGCGGAGGCCCGGCGAACCTCGTCAAAGGGGTCGCGGCCCGTGCCGTCGCCCCGGCTTTGCAGGGTGCCCTGTTTTGTTCAGGAATTGGCGCGCCCGGAGAGACTCGAACTCCCAACCCCCAAATTCGTAGTCTGGTGCTCTATCCAATTGAGCTACGGGCGCATCACTTTTGTCGCAGCGTGGCGCCGAGGCGCCCTGCGACAGGCGGCGGAACCTACACGAAAGCCGGAGGCGCTGGCAAGAGCAGCAGGCGAGCGGCAAAAAGGGCTGAATTCTTCGCAAGCTAGCGGGAAAACCCGCTTGTGGCGCTGGTAGGGCTTCGTTATGATTCCCACGCCAAAATGGGGGATCGTGGGGAAGCGGCTTGCGCATGCGGACTGGCGTCTGCCGGTCGGCGATTCCCCACCGTGATTGCAGGGTCGAGCCATCGCATGAGCATGAAGCCAATTCGCGCAGCCATCGCAGGCGCCCTTCTGGTCCTGTCGGCATGTACCAATACAGGCCAAACGGCTGCGCCGGCGGCTGCTTCTGCGTCGAGCCCCAGCACTTCGACCCAGACGGCTTCGACCTCGACGACAGCGCCCGCGACCGCCAACACCAGTCCCCTGCAGCTCAACAGCGGCAATTTCCAGCCCGAAGGGGTGACGCCGGGGCAGCCGACCGGAACGCTGGTCGGCAAGAAGGTCGAGGATCTGCGCGCCGATTTGACGCGCCTCCAGGCCTCGGTCGCCGACGAGAACAAGCAGCTTCAGTCGCTGCGCGCCCAGTCCGTCACCACCGCGAGCAACTATCACAACACCGTCGCCGCGATCCAGGCGAAGCTGCAGGTCGGCACCACCAAGGGCAACCCGATCCTGGTCGCCCAATGGAACCAGGCCCAGACCCAGCTCGAGGCGGTCAATACCGATCTCGGCCACATGAACTCGCTGGCCAACGAGGTCGCGAGCAACGCCGCGCTGTCGAGCTACCTGCTCGAGGCCTCGCGCGCCGCCTTCGGCATCTCGGGCGCGGTCGACGAGGACCATCGCCAGCTCTCGATCCTCGAGGACGAGACCAACCGCACCACGGTGCTGATCGATCGTCTCCTCACCGAGCTCACCGAGGACATCTCGCGCCAGACCAACTATCTCGGCGCCGAGCGCTCCAACCTCAACACTCTCGCGCTCGCGGTGAACAATGGCGAGCTCTATGGCGAGAGCTTCGCCGCGCGCAACTACGCGCCGGCGATGGCGCCGCCGCTGCCGCCGGGTTCCGGGATCGCGACCGGACGTCCGTTGGTGGTGATCCGCTTCGACCGCGACAATCCGGATTACGAGCAGGCGCTGTTCGCCGCCGTCAGCGCCGCCCTCGATCGCCGTCCCAATGCCGGTTTCGATCTGGTCGCGGTGGCGCCCGCGGCCGGCACGGCGGCCCAGGTGTCGCTCAACAGCAGCGCTGCGCGCCGCAGCGCCGACAAGGTGCTGCGCTCGCTGACCTCGATGGGCCTCTCGCCCGACCGCGTGAGCCTCTCGACCATGACCAGCCCGAACGCGCAGACCAACGAAGTTCAGCTTTACGTCCGATAGACCTCTACACCCACCTCATAACCCGAAGATGGAACCGGCGCCCTCCAGGCGCCGGTTTCTTTTTGGGCGCAAAGGAGGCCTCGGGCCCTTGGAAGCCCGCCGGCCGGGCCCAGTCTCGATGGAGGGCGCCCGCGCTGGAAGGCGCCCGACAGGAGGGACAGATGCGGGTTCTCCTCACGGCGCTGGCGCTCGGCTGGGTCCTGTCGACGCCGATGCTGGCCCTGGCCGGCGACGAAAGCCTGGAGCCCGCCGATGCCACCGCCATCCATCAGGTGATCGAGCGCCAGATCGACGCCTTCCGGCATGACGACGGCGCCACCGCCTTCGGCTTCGCCTCGCCCGCGATCCAGGAGAAGTTCGGCGACCCGGGCAACTTCATGGCCATGGTCAAGGCCGGCTATCCGCAGGTCTATCGGCCGAAATCGGTCGAGTTCGAGGACCTCTCGGTCGAGGATGTCGGACCGGTCCAGAATGTGCGGGTGGTCGGCCCGGACGGCGTCCCGGTCCTGATGATCTATCTCATGCAGAAGCAGCCCGACGGCTCCTGGCGGATCAACGGCGTCTATATGACCCAGGCTCCCGATCAGAGCGTCTGACCGCCCGTCTCGCCCTTGACGACAGCCGGCCGGTGCTGGCGAAGTGCCGGCCATGAGCGCACCGCCGGACAAGAGTTTCCCTGTCACCTGGGAAGAGCTGCATCGCAACGCCAAGGCGCTCGCCTGGCGGCTGTCGGAAATGGGTCCTTTCAGCGGCATCGCGGCCGTGACGCGCGGCGGGCTGGTGCCGGCCGCGATCGTGGCGCGCGAGCTCGATATCCGGCTGATCGATACGGTCTGCATCATCAGCTATGACGAGTTCAGCCAGGGCCAGCTCAAGGTCCTCAAGGGTGTTCCCGGCGACGGCCATAACTGGCTGATCGTGGACGACCTGGTCGATACCGGCCGCACCGCCCGGGCCGTCCGCGAGATGCTGCCCAAGGCCCATTTCGCGACCATCTACGCCAAGCCCGCCGGCAAGCCGCTGGTCGACACCTATGTCACCGAGGTCAGCCAGGACACCTGGATCCTGTTCCCCTGGGACATCGAGCCGCAATTCATCCAGCCGATCGCCAAGCGCCGGAACGGGTGAGGCGCGGGTCCCGCCGGCCCCAGCGCCGACTTCAAGGCGTGACGGTCAGGGGAAGCGCCATCCCGGCGGCGTAGTGCCCCGCCACATTGCAGATCAGCAGATAGGTGCCCGGCGCCAGCTTGAGCTCGAGCGTCTTGCTGGCGCTCGGTGACAGTTCCCCGCTGTCGCCAGCCAGCACGATCTGGTCTTCGACCACACGCCAGCTGTTGTAGTCGTAGGGCAGCGGCGCGGTCGGACTGTCGACGGCAACGACGATCAACTCGTGAACGACGCTGCGCGACCAGTTGGTGACGTCGAAGGTGATCGTGCCGGCCGGCACGCTGTCCCGATCGGCGCGCACGGCCATCATGCCGTGTCCCATCATGCCGCCGCCCATCATTCCTGGGCCGCCGGCCCCCGGGCCCCAGGGGCCCATCATGCCCTGGCCGTAACCCATCATGCCGCCGCCGGGCCCTGCGCCCCATGGACCCATCATGCCGGGCCCGTAACCCATCATCCCGACTCCGGACCCGCTGCTCGCGACCGCGGTCATGTCGAGCAGCGCGACCCGCACCATGGGTCCCTGTTCGGCGGCCCCAGCGGGGACCATGATGGCGAAAACCAGGAACAATGCGGCCAAGCCGCCACGGACTCGCGATGCCATGTGAACCTCCAAGGATGATCGGTGGGCTTCGAAGGGCAGACTGGGACCGGCAGCCCCCGCATGCATTGACGGGGATCAAGCCCCCGCCGTCGCATCCGCATGCAAAACGGTCGCTGGTGTGCCGCTTGATCTCCGTTCGCTCCCGTCGCTTGACACCCGGTGATTCAGGGTGGCACCGTCCGATTCTCGATGGTTCCCCGACGGATGAATTCCAGGGGATCAAAAGGGAACACGGTGTGGACGACCCAATCGGGGCCAAAACCGTGGCTGCCCCCGCAACTGTAAGCGGCGAGCCTGTCGCCTATTCGACCACTGGGAAACCGGGAAGGTCCGGCGTCAGGCAGCGACCCGCGAGCCAGGAGACCTGCCATCGAGGGATTGGATTTCAACATCGGGGCGGGGTGCCCTGGAGGAAGCCATGACCATCATCCCGACAATTCTTCGGTGCAGACCCGCCCAAGAGACGCCGCAGCCGGTTCGATCCGGAGGCGAATCCCTTGGTCGCTGACACCCGTTCCGGCCCGACCGCCGGCAGCGCCGAGATTCCCGCAGCCGCTCTGTTCGACCGGCTGCTGGCGCTCGACACCCATCGCCAGGACGAGGATCGCCTCAACCTGCTGGATTGGGTGATGTCGCTGCCCGACGATCTCGATCCGGCCCGGGCGGCCCGCGCCGTCCTCGACTATCAGAGCGGATCTCCGGGGCCGGCCTTGTCGGCCCCCTTGCATCAGCTCCTCGATGTCGTCAGCCAGTTCTCCTTGAGCCGCCTCGCGCGCTTTGCGAGGGAGCGGCGCCGTTCCCGTTTCCATCATCATCCAGCTTTTGGGGAGTCCCTCACATGAACACGACCCGTACCCATGCCGACGGCCGCACCGACGCCTCCGTTGCCAGCCGCGCCCTGCCCGTGGCCCTGGCCGCTTTCCTCGGCGCCTTCCTGATCTTCGGCGTCGGCTTCTCCCATGTCAGCGCGTTCCACAATGCCGCCCACGATGTGCGGCACTCGAACGCCTTCCCCTGCCACTGATCCAGGCAGCCCCAAAAGGGGGCCCATCCATGGAACTCTTCCGCAAATTGATCTTCGCCGCCGCCGCGGCGGGACTGATCGCCGGCGCGTTCGTGACCGTCGTGCATCAGATCTCGACCGTTCCCGTCATCCTCAAGGCCGAGGTCTATGAGAAGGCGGCCGACGCCGCCGAAGCCGCGGCCGCCACAACGACGACAACCGCCGCCACCACCGACGGCAGCTCGACCTCGGCCAGCACGGCCGACAGCAGCATGGCGAACATGCCCGGCATGGAGCATGAGGCCGGCGGATGGGAGCCGGCCGACGGCTTCCAGCGCAATGCCTTCACCGTGTTGGCGGATCTCCTGACCGGCGTCGGCTTTGCGCTGCTGCTGGTGTCGGCCTTCGCGCTCCGCGGCGGCGAGATGAACTGGCAGACCGGGCTCTATTGGGGTCTCGCGGGCTTCGCCGCCTTCACCCTGGCGCCGGGCCTGGGATTGCCGCCGGAAGTTCCGGGAACGCAGGCGGCCCCCTTGCTGGCCCGCCAGATCTGGTGGGTCTTCACGGTGGCCGCGGCTTGCGGCGGATTGGCCTGCCTCTTCTTCGGGCGCAAGCCGCTCTGGTGCCTGGCGGGCCTCGCTCTGCTGGTAGTGCCGCATATCGTGGGCGCTCCCCAGGTCGACAATGCCAGAAGCGCGGCGCCCGAATTGATCGCGCATCAGTTCATCGTGGCGGTGGTCATCACCAGCCTCGTGTTCTGGGCGGCGCTCGGCACGCTCTCGGGCTATTTCTACCAGCGCTTCGTCAAGCCGGCCTGACCCTCAGGACTGGTTCCGGCGACGGAATCGAAAGCCTCCCGTGGGCCGACAGCCCCGGGAGGCTTTTAGTTTTCAGGCAACGACAATGGCCAATTGTCGATGAGGCGCGTGCGGCCGATCCAGACGGCGACAAAGAGCCGGACCGCACCTTGCGGCGAGACCGAGGGCGTCAGTGTCGCCTCGTCCGCCAGATCGAGATAATCGAGCCGGTCGAAGCCGGCGCTCAGAAGCTCGCCGCGTGCCTGGATCAGCGTCGCCTCGATCTCGGCGCCGCCTTCGAGCCGCGCCGCCAAAGTCTGCATCAGCCGCGGCAGCCTGGCCGCGACCTGCCGTTCGGCCGGCGTCATGTAGCGATTGCGCGAGGAGAGCGCCAAGCCGTCGGCCTCTCGCACGGTCGGTACACCGACGATCTGGGCCGGGATGTCGAGGTCGCGCGCCAGCCGCCGGATCACCTGGTATTGCTGGAAATCCTTCTCGCCAAAATAGGCGCGATTGGGGGCAGCCATCAGCAGCAGCTTCGACACCACGGTGGCGACGCCGGCGAAATGGGACGGGCGGAAGGGCCCGTCGAGATGGCGCGTCAACCCCTTCACCTCGACCGTGGTCGAGAAGCCTTGCGGATAGACGGCCTCGACCGAAGGCGCGAACAGGAGATCGCAGCCGACCGTCGCCAGGAGCGCGCGATCCTTGGCCTCGTCGCGCGGATAGGCGTCGAAATCCTCGGCCGGCGCGAACTGGGTGGGATTGACGAAGAGGGTCGCCACCGTCCGGCTGCATTCGGCCTTCGCCTGGCGCACCAGCGTCAGATGCCCCTCATGCAAGGCCCCCATGGTCGGAATCAGCCCGACCGTCTCGCCTCGCCCGCGCCATTCGCCGATCCGCGCGCGCAATTCCTCGACCGTCCGCAGGACCGGCGTTTCCGGAATGGCCGAACGTTGAGCCAGGACCGCCATGATGATGCCCTCGGAGGGACCGGTCAGGTCTCGGTGCCGAACAGATGTTCTTTGGCCGGGAAGCGCCGCGCGCGGACGTCGGCGGCATAGGCGATCGCGGCGGCTGCCACCTGATCGCCGATCTCGGCATAGCGCTTCACGAATTTCGGCGTGAAGCTGTCGAACATGCCGATCAGATCGTCGATCACCAGCACCTGCCCGTCGCAGGCGGGCGAGCCGCCGATGCCGATGGTCGGGATCGCAATGCGCTGGGTGATCGCGCGCGCCAACGGCTCGACCATGCCCTCGACCACGAGGGAGAAGGCGCCGGCCTCGGCGACCGCGACCGCGTCCGCGGTGATCGCTTCGCGCTGTTCCGGATCGCGCCCACGCGCGCGATAGCCGCCCAGCATGTTGACGGATTGGGGCGTGAGGCCGACATGGCCCATCACCGGAATGCCGCGCTCGACCAGGAACGCCACCGTCGGCGCCATCTCCCGGCCGCCCTCGAGTTTGACCGCGGAGCAGCCGGTCTCGGCCATCAACCGCGCCGCCGCCCGATAGGCGACGGTGGGCGATTCCTGATAGCTGCCGAAAGGAAGATCGACCACCAGGCAGGCGCGTTCGCTGCCGCGACGCACGGCCGCCCCGTGGGCGATCATCATGTCGAGCGTCACCCGCAGGGTGCTGTCGAAGCCATAGAGCACCATGCCAAGGGAATCGCCGACCATCAGCAGATCCACATGGGGATCGAGCCGACGCGCCATGGGCGTCGTATAGGCCGTCAGGCAGACGATGGGTTCGCCGCCTTTGCGGGCCTTGAGTTCGGGGACGGAAATACGCCCGAGCCGCCTTACGGTGCTCATCGAGAACCCTCCTGGCGAGCTTGGGGGTCTTCGAGGCGCGCTTGCCTCTGGGGCTGAAGACCCTTGCCGCCAACCGCTTATCAACCCAGCGGCCGATCCCACCCCTTCAGGGGCCGGCGCATTGCGCCAATGGTTTTACGCCAACAATGGTGCAACGCACAACGGCCTTCGCCACTGCAATATCCATTCCAGATATCTGGATTTTCGGCCCGATTTACCTCTGCGCCAATGGCTTAACGGTTCAATCCGGGAGTCGATGCCAGAGCCGCGGAGGCGTCGGCTCCTGGCCATCGGTCCCCGGCCGCTTTCGCCGGATGGCGTGCAACGGCCAGAACCGCTCCATGACCAGATAGGTGAAGGAGGCCGACCAGCCGATCAGAAGCAGTCCGATGACGGCCTCGACGCCGGCGAGCAGCCTGGCGCCGCCGATCGGATAAAGATCGCCGAACCCGATGGTGCTGTAGGTGACGGCGGAAAAATAGACCAGGTCGGGAAAATCGATCTGCCGTTCGCCCGCGATTCCGCCCAGCGCGAAATGATCGGAGAGAAAATAATAGGCCACCGCGAAGATCCAGACCTCGATCGTGTGGGCGAGGAAGCAGGCCGCCACCACGGCGAGCATGCGTCCGCGCAGCCCGATCCATGCCGGCCCCGGCAATTGCGAGGAGACGATGCGCAAGGCTTCGTAATGGACCAGAATGCAGACGAAAACGAGAAGAACGCTGGAAAACATGCCGATGATCATGAATGGTCCCCTGTCCGACGGACGGCCCGCCACGCCGGTAGCATACGACACCGAGGTCGCAGACGCGGTCATGAGAGTGCGGATTCGTCGCGGCTCGCCGAAAGCGCCGCGGCCGCGCTGGTTCATCGCCCTGACACTGGCCTCCGGCCTCGCTCTCGCGGCGTGTAGCGGCCCGTTTCCCCCTTGCACGCCCGGCAAGATCGAGGCCTCGGATACGGCAACCCCGGCACCGGAAGCGGCGACCGGGCAGCAAGCCAGCATCGCCGTCCGTGCCCAGCGTCACATGATCGTCGCCGCCAATCCGCTGGCGGCCGAAGCGGGCCGCGAGATCCTGCGCCAGGGCGGCAGCGCAGTCGACGCCGCGATCGCCACGGCCCTCGTGCTCAATCTGGTCGAGCCGCAATCCTCGGGGCTTGGCGGCGGCGGCTTCATGCTCGCCTTCGATGCGCAGCACAACAGGGTCCAGGCCTTCGAAGGCCGCGAGACGGCGCCGGCCTCGGCCAAGCCCGACCGGTTCCTGGGCACGGACGGCCAGCCGCTCGAATTCGACGACGCCCAGGCGAGCGGCCTCTCGGTCGGCGTGCCGGGCATTCTCGCCATGTATGAGCTGGCCCATCGGCAGTTCGGGAAACTGCCCTGGGCGGCACTCTTCGCACCGGCGATCCATTTGGCCGAGGCCGGATTCGCCATCTCGCCCAGGCTGGCGCAGCTCCTGGCGGACGACGAATATCTGCCGCATTCGCCGACGGCCGCCGCCTATTTCTACCAGGCCGACGGTACGCCCAAGCCTGTCGGCAGCATCCTGCGCAATCCGGAGTTCGCGCAGACGCTGAAGACGATCGCGGCGCAGGGCACGGCGCCGTTCTATCGCGGGTCCATCGCCGCCGACATCGCGACCTCGGTGAGCGAGGCCTGGCGCCACCCGGTCGAGATGACGGCGAGCGACCTCGCCGCCTATCGTGCCCATGCGCCGGACGCGCTTTGCCGGCCCTATCGCGATTGGCAGGTCTGCAGCGTGCCGCCGCCCAGCTCCGGCGGCGTGGCGCTGCTGCAGATCCTGACGATGCTCGAGCGCTACCGTCTCGGCGCACCGGGGACCGGCAATATCGAGAGCCTGCATCTCGTGACCCAGGCCGAGGCGCTCGCCTTCGCCGATCGCGGGCTCTATCTGGGCGATCCCGATTTCGTCCCCGTCCCGACCGCGGGCCTCCTCGATCCTCATTATCTCGACAAGCGCGGCGATCAGATCTCGGATGCCTGCAGCATGGGCAAGGCCCTGCCCGGCACGCCGCCCACGACGCAAGCCTTCGCCACGCCGCCGACCCAATATGAGCCGGCCGGCACCACGCAGGTCAGCATCGTCGACGATGCGGGCAATGCCGTCAGCCTGACCGCCACGATCGAGAGCGCGTTCGGCTCCAAGATCATGGTGCATGGGTTCCTGCTCAACAACGAGCTCACCGATTTCGCCTCGATCCCCGAGGTCGACGGCAAGCCCGTGGCCAACCGGGTCGAGCCCGGCAAGCGTCCGCGCAGCTCGATCACGCCGGTGATGGTGTTCGATCATGAGGGGCATCTCGTCCTCGTCACCGGCTCGCCCGGCGGCAGCTCGATCATCGGCTATGTGACGAAGGGACTGATCGCCATGCTCGACGGCGATCTCGATCCCGCCTCCGCGGCCGCGTTGCCGAACTTCGTCAACCGCAACGGCGCCACCGAGCTCGAGGCCGGCACCGCCTTGAGCGGCATCGCGCCGGTCCTGGCCGAGCGCGGCCATGACGTGCGCTTCACCGACATGACCAGCGGGCTCAACTCGATCCGCGTCACCGCGGAGGGCCTCGTCGGCGGCGGCGACCCCAGGCGCGAGAGCGCGGTGCTGGGGGATTAGCGGGAAGCATCGCGTTCGGGCCCACCCCTCCCCCTACCCCCTCCCGCAAGGGGAGGGGGCTCGAACTAACAATAATCGCGCCCCTTCCCCGATCGTGAATCCAGCGAAGGGAAGAAAAAATCCACGCCCCCTCCCCTTGCGGGAGGGGGTAGGGGGAGGGGTGCTTCAAGCCGCTCGCTCTCTGACGCTTGCTCGCCCCTGGCGCAGACGGCAGAGTGCGCCCGCCATGAACAGCACGAGCCCCCATCCCGCCACCGACCGCCCGACCATCACCCTGCGCAAGGGCGCGCAGCGCCGTGCGCTGGCGGGCCATCCCTGGATCTATTCCAACGAGATCGAGATGACGCCGGCGGCGAAGGCGCTGCCGCCCGGCCAGGTGGTGCGGGTGAAGGCCGAGGATGGGCGGCCGATCGGCACGGCGCTCTTCAATCCGCACAGCCTGATCGCGGGCCGCCTGCTCGATGCCGATCCCCATCTCGCGATCGACGCCCTGTTCCTGGCGCGGCGGCTGGAGCGGGCCCTCGCCCTGCGCGAACGGCTCTATGACAAGCCGTTCTATCGCCTGATTCATGCCGAGGCCGACGGGTTGCCGGGCGTGGTGCTCGACCGCTTCGGCGACAGGCTGGTGCTGCAGACCAACAGCGCCGGCATGGAGCGGCTGCTCGACGCGCTGGTCGACGCGATCGATATGGTGCTCAAGCCGCAAGCCCTGCTGCTGCGCAACGACAGCCCGGCCCGCAAGCTCGAAGGCCTCGAGCTTTACGTACGCATGGTGGCGGGAGCGCTGGAAGGGCCGCTGTCGCTCGAGGAGAACGGCGTGCGCTTCCTCGCCGATCCGCGCGAGGGGCAGAAGACCGGCTGGTTCTTCGATCAGCGCGAGAACCGCGCCCGCGTCGCGGCGCTGGCCAAGGGCCTGCAGGTTCTCGACGTCTACAGCTACTGCGGCGGCTTCGCGCTCACCGCGGCCGCGGCCGGCGCCAGCGAGGTGACGGCCGTGGACCGCTCCGAAGCGGCGCTGGCGCTCGCCGAACAGGCCGCCGCCTTGAACGGGCTCGCCGAGCGCTGCCGCTTCCGGCGCGCCGATGCCTTCACCGAGCTCGAGGCGATGGCGAAGGCAAAGCAGAATTTCGACATCGTGGTGGCCGACCCGCCCGCCTTCGTCAAATCGAAGAAAGATCTGGGCCAGGGCGCGCGCGCCTATCGCAAGCTGGCGCGGCTGTCGGCGGATTGCGTGCGGCCGGGCGGATTTCTCTTCATCGCCTCCTGCTCGCACAATATGGAAGCGGGCCTGTTCGCCGAGGAAGTGCGCCGCGGGATCCACGATCTCGCGCGCGAGGCGCGGATCCTGGCATCGACCGGCGCGGCGCCCGATCATCCGGTTCATCCGGCCCTGCCGGAGAGCGCCTATCTCAAGGGGCTGCTGCTGCAGATCGACTGAAGCCCGCGGCTATCCGTCAGGCCGGACTGGCGGCGCGAGCGCTCAGTGCGAGTTGTGGCGCTCGGCGTGATCGAAGCCGCGCTTGATCATGTAGAAAACGAACAGCACGGCGAAGAGGAAGAACACCAGCCCGCCCCAATAGGGCATCGAATGGCCGCCGCGCGCCGCGACGAAGAGACCGACCAGGCCCATCAGCGCCACCAGTCCCGACAGGACCCAATTCGACGCGCTACCCATCTTCCTTGCTCCCTCTGACCTCGAACCGGGCCGGTTGCCGACGAAACCATCGGATTCGCCCCCGGGCCCGGGCGCCGGCAAGATAAGGGGATCGGCGGGCCCGCGCAACTGCGCCAAGCGCCGCCGCAGGGTCGCGCCGGCGACATCTTAACGGCCTGATCCGGATCGGAAAACCAGCCTCAGGCCGCGGGCCGGCGCGCCGGCAGATCGATACGGAACAGGGTCCCGCCGGCGTCGCTGCAGACGAGCGAGAGATCGCCGCCATGGGCGTGCGCCAACTCGCGGGCGATCGCGAGGCCCAGGCCCGAACCGCCCGCGCGCCCCGAGCCGGCGAAAGGCGTGAAGAGATTCTGGCGCGCCCGCGGCGCCAGGCCGGGGCCGTTGTCGCGCACCTCGATGATGACGCGCTCGCCTTCGGTCGCGGCCGACACCGTCACCACGGCCGCCCCCGCTTCGGCCGCGTTGCGCACCAGATTGGCGAGCACGCGATAGAGCTGGTCGCGATCGGCCTCGAGTTCGATATCGCCGACCGCATCGACGAGCTCGGTCTTGCCATTGGCGAAGCCGCCGGCGCCGATTTCATGGATCAGCCCCTTGAGCGCGAAGCGCCGATAATCGAGGCGCAGCGGGCCCTCCCGGGTGAAGTCGAGGGTCCGGGTGCAGAGATCGACGGCGCGGTCAATCGCCGCCACCAGCGTGGGCGCCGCGCGCTTCACCTGCGGATCGGCGCTGGCGACCAGCCGGTCCGACACCAGCTGCGCCGTCGCCAGCATATTGCGAAGATCGTGGCTGATCTTGGTGACCGCGGTGCCCAGCGCCGCGAGGCGCGTCTTCTGCTGCAGCGACGCGCGCAATCCCGCCTGCATCTCGGCCAGCTCGGCCTGGGCCAGGCCGATCTCGTCGGAACGCCGCTCGACCCGCAACGGACGGGAGAGGTCCTCGGGATCGCCGCGGAAGGCGATCATGCTTTCGGTCATGCGCCGGATCGGCCGCACCATCCACCATTGGAGCGCCAGATAGACGAGACTCGCGGTGACCAGCGAGATCACGATCGAGACCGCCAGGATCTGCGCGCCGTAATCGAGCATCGCGTCATGGAGCGGCGCCTCGTCGATCACGATCTCGACCTCGGTCTCGTTATGCCGTGGCGAGACGCCGACCACGCGCAAGACCCGGTTGCGGCCCTGAACCAATGCGACCACCGCATCGCGGACGGACCGGAACAGGCCGTGCTGGCGCAGGTCGAATTGCGCATCGATCGCCGGCACCTTGTCTTCCATGCCCAGCATCAGCTTCTTGCCGTCCGGACGCTTCATGCCGATCACATAGGCACCGGCCTGGCTCAGCAGCTCCATCTCCAGCTCGTCGCTCACCATCGCGTCGGGCGTGGCCAGCAGCGCCAGGACCGCGATATTGGCGGCGGCGAGCCGTTCTTCCAGATATTTCAGCCGGAAGGACGCGATGGACGGCACGAAGATCAGCACCTCGCTCACCATCACGAAGGCGATGGTCAGCACCAGCAGCCGGGCCGAAAGGCTGTGCCACAGGACCGGCAATTTCGGACGGGGACGGTTCATGACCATCGCGCAAGCCACCGGACCCAGCGCCGCGTGCGGTCATTGAGCATCCGTTGGGCGTAAAAACCGCCCGCCGCGCGTTTGCTGACTTCGCTCAAGGTTGGATAGGCCGTGATCATCTCGGTGAAGGCGCGCAGCGACAGACCCGAGGCGAGCGCGAGGCTCCAGCTGTGAATGAGCTCGCCCGCCGACGCGCCAACGATTCCGGCACCGATGATCCTGCCCCGGGGCGTTGCCACAAGCTTGATGAATCCTGCGGTGTTCCGGTCAGTTTCCGCGCGATCGAGCTCGGCGAAGGGGAAGCGGCGAACGACGAGCTGCGTGTGGCCGGCCGACCTCGCCTCCGCCTCGGTCAAGCCGACCTGCGCGAGCTCGGGATCGGTGAAGGTGACGCGCGGCAGGATCGTGGGCCTTGTCCGCGCCGGCAGGCGGAACATCATCGATCTGATCACCACCATGGCTTGGTGGGTCGCCCAATGGGTGGATTGCGGCCCGCCGGTCACGTCGCCGATGGCAAAGATGCGCCGGTTCGAGGTGCGGCAGCGCCGGTCGATCCTGATCGCCTTGCCATCGCGGGCGACCCCCGCCGCCTCCAGCCCGAGGCCATCGCTGGCCGGAATGCGGCCGGCCGCCAGCAGCAGATGCGAGCCGTCGAACGTCGCGATGCCGGCGCCCTCCCCGAGCGTGACGCGGACACCAGTGCCGGCGCTGGCGACCCCGGTCACCGCAACCCCTTCGCGAACCTCGATCCCTTCGCTTGCCAGGCGCCGGCGAACCACCTCGGCAAGTTCGGGATCCTCGTCGCCGAGAATCCGCTTGGCCTCCAGGATCGTGACCGCGGCGCCGAGACGCCGGAAGGCCTGACCGAGCTCGCAGCCGACGGCGCCGCCGCCGATCACCAGAAGATGCGATGGCAATTCGGCCAGGTCGAAGATCTCGAGATGGGTGCGATGGGGAACCCGATCCAGGCCAGGGATCGGGGGCCGCAGGGGATGGGCGCCGGTGGCAAGACAGAAACGCCGCGCCACGATTTCGGTCTCGCCTGCCGCCAGTCGATCGGGCCCGGTAAAATGCGCCATGGCGCGGATCACGCGCACGCCGAGACCCTCGCAGCGCGCCTGCGAATCGTGCGGCGCGATCGAGTCGATCGCTTCTTTCACATGAGCGCGTACGCGCGCGAAGTCGATCCGCGGCGGATCGTAGTCGACGCCGAAGGCGGCGCTGTGCCGATGCTGAGTCGCGGCCCGCGCCGCCGCGATCAAGGCCTTGGAGGGCACGCAACCGCTGTTGAGGCAGTCTCCGCCCATCGCCGCGCCCTCGACCAGAACGGTGGAAAGGCCGAGCTGCGCGCCGGCGGCCGCGATCGTGAGCCCGCCCGAACCGGCGCCGACGACACAAAGATCCACGCTGATGCGCTCGGGCATGGAGGCGGGCCTCAGGCCTGACCGCGCGTCTGGCGGCGGCGATGCTGCCAGTATTTGTAAAGCACCGGGAGCAGCGCCAGCAGCGCGAGGCCGCTCAGCCCCATGATCATTTCCGGCGTGAGGACCGAGTGCCAGCTCACCTTGTCGCCGCGATCGAAGATGACGCCGAGCCCCGCGCCGAAGCTGGCATAGAAGAAATTGGCCGGCAGGATTCCCAGGAACGTGCCCAGCATATAGCGGCGCAACGGCAGGCCGACGAACGGCAGGACAAGATTGAGGATGAAGAAGGGGAAGATCGGAATCAGCCGCAGCACCAGGAGAAAGCTCATGCCGTTTTCCGCGAAGCCGCGCTCGATCTTGACGATCCAGGGACCGGCGCGCCGGCGGATCCAGGGGCCGAGCGCGCCGCGGGCCACGACGAAGACGATGGTGGCCCCCATGGTGGCGCCGGTCACGGCCAGCAGGCTGCCGAAGATCTGGCCGAACAGGAATCCGCCGATGATCGTCATGACGACGCAACCGGGGACCGAGCTCACCACGATGACCGAATAGAGCAGGAGATAGACCGGGATCACGAAGTACCAATAGGACTCCACGAGCATCCGCAGCTCGTCGCGGTGGGTCTGCAGCGTGCTCCAGTCGAAATAGCGGTTGAGGCCGAAGGCGACGCCGCCGGCAAGGAGGGCCAGGCCGGCGAGCAGGGCCACGGCGCGATGCCAGAGCGGCTGCTCCATCTTGGCCAGGGCCGGCTCGTCCAGCTCGAGGTGAGCGGGCGAACCCGGCGTCAGGTCGGCAGGCTCTCGGTCGTCGGCCATGCGTCATCCTGTCCCGGAAGGCCCGACGGCCCGAATCGCCACCCGGCTGGAGAACCTGCGCGCCCCTCTAACACTCTCCCGCCCCTCAACGCCATAGCGCAGGGAGCGACGGGCCGGGCGCGCGTCCGGCATTCGAAAGGGCCGGATAGCGGCGGAAAGTCAGCCCCTATCGTCGAGCCGCAAAAGCCTCTATGAAACGCCCTCCACGGGGATCGCCGACAGGATCTCCAGGATGGCTCAGTTGGAACATAAAGTAACTGAGCAATTTTGTCGCCTATATCGGACGTCCCGTTGGGCACCGGCCGACCGGCTATCGTTGACTCGGGCGCGCCCAGCCCTTATACAGCGCCGGCAATTTACCCAAGCTTTCCCGAGATTTCGGAGACTTAATCGTGAAGCGCACCTACCAACCCAGTGTGCTCGTCCGCAAGCGCCGGCATGGCTTCCGCTCCCGCATGTCGACTGTGGGCGGCCGCAAAGTCATCTCGTCGCGTCGCGCCAAGGGCCGCAAGCGCCTCAGCGCTTAAGCCGTTCGAGCCTCCCTTGGCGCAGCTCGCAAGATTGAAGCGGCGCCAGGAATTCCTGGCGGTCGCGGCGAGTGGACGAAAGTTCGTCGCGCCGGGACTAATCCTGCAGGCCCGCAGACAATCGACCGACGGCAGCCCATCCGCCGGCCCGGGCGATTCGGTCGGCGGCGAGGCGGCCTTGCGAATCGGCTTCACCGCCAGCCGCAAGGTCGGCAACGCGGTCGCGCGCAATCGGGCGCGGCGCCGGCTCAAGGCAGCGAGCGAGACGATCATGCGGGCCCATGCGGCGTCCGATCATGATTATGTCCTGGTCGCGCGGGCCGGAACGTTGACGCGGGCCTATGGCGATCTCCTGGCCGATCTTTCGGCCGGGCTGAAGCAGCTGAAGCTCTATCGGACCCGGCATTGAACGGCCGGATCGACACGGGGTGGAAGGGATGAAGGCGGCGCGTTGGCTCTGCATCGGCATGATCCGGGCCTACCAGCTTCTGGTGGCGCCGCTGCTGCCGCGCTCCTGCCGCTTCGAACCGAGCTGCTCCCACTACGGCATCGACGCCTTCAAGCATCATGGCGTGCTCGCCGGTCTGGTGCTGACGGCCTGGCGGCTGCTGCGCTGCAATCCCTGGGGCGGACATGGCTACGACCCCGTGCCCCCGACCTTCTCATGGCGGCAGCTCTCCGGACGGGTCGCCCGTCCCGAGCACCGCTCTCCCTCCTTTTGACCTACTGACGAGTTCTGGCCCGGTCCCTCATGGAACAACGCAATCTCATCATCGCGATCGCCGTCTCGGTCGCGATCCTGATCGGCTCCCAGGTGGTGACGGCGGTCTTCTTCCCGCCCAAGCCCGCCCCTGTCGCCACGCAGACGACCTCGACCGGAACCACCACGACCGCCGACGGCAGCGCCGCGCCCAGCGCGCCGGCGGCCGCTCCCGAGCAGTCGCTGGCGGACCGCAGCCAGGTGATCGCCTCGACGAGCCGCATCGCCATCCATTCGCCGCGCCTCACCGGCTCGATCGACCTCAAGGGCGGGCGTCTCGACGATCTGGTGCTGAACGACTATCACGAGACGGTCGATCCGACCTCGCCGAACATCATCCTGTTGTCACCGGTGGGCGCCGCCAACGCCTATTACGCGGATTTCGGCTGGGTCGCACAGGAAGCCGGCGTGGCGTTGCCGGGTCCCGACACCGTCTGGCAAGCGCAGGGCGACGACCTGGCGCCGGGAAAGACCGTCACCCTCACCTGGGACAACGGCCAGGGCCTCAAGTTCGAACGGCGTTTCGAGCTCGACGAGAATTTCATGTTCAAGGTGACGCAGCGCGTCCAGAACGACAGCGGCCAGACCGTCACACTCTTCCCCTATGGCCTGATCGCGCGTCACGGCACGCCGCAACTGCTCAACTACTACATCCTGCATGAGGGGCTTCTCGGCGTGCTCGACGGCACGCTGATCGACAACGTCTCCTACAAGAACATCCGCGAGAAGCAGCAGATCAATTACAGCTCGACCGGCGGCTGGCTCGGCATCACCGACAAATACTGGCTGGTGGCGCTGGTGCCCGACCAGAAGGCCAAGATTTCGGCCCGCTTCAGCCATTCGCTCCAGGGCAAGACCGACCTTTATCAGGCCGACTATCGCGGCGAGGCGACACCGCTTGCCGCCGGTCAATCCGCCGAGAACAGCACCCAGCTCTTCGCCGGCGCCAAGGTCGTCAGCCTGCTCGACAAATATGGCGACCAGTACAACATCCCGCTGTTCGATCGCGCCGTCGACTTCGGCTACCTCTATTTCCTGACCAAGCCGATCTTCCGCGTCCTCGATTTCCTCTACGGGCTGGTCGGCAATTTCGGCGTCGCGATCATGCTGCTGACGGTGCTGATCCGCCTGATCCTCTTCCCGCTCGCCAACAAGTCCTACAAGGCCATGAGCAAGATGAAGGCGCTCGGGCCCGAAATGACGAAGATGAAGGAGCGCTTCAAGGACGACAAGGCGCGCATGCAGCAGGAGATCATGGCCCTCTACAAGAAGGAGAAGGTCAATCCGGCCGCCGGCTGTCTGCCGATCCTGGTGCAGATCCCGATCTTCTTCTCGCTCTACAAGGTGCTGTTCGTCACCATCGAGATGCGCCACGCGCCCTTCTTCGGCTGGATCAAGGATCTGTCGGCGAAGGATCCGACCTCGGTGCTGAATCTCTTCGGGCTGCTGCCCTATCACGTTCCCGATCTGGGGCCGCTCAACATCCTCAGCATCGGCGTCTGGCCGCTGGTCATGGGCTTCACCATGTGGATGCAGCAGCGCCTGAATCCGGCGCCGCCCGATCCGGTCCAGGCGCGCATCATGTCGCTGCTGCCGATCATCTTCACCTTCATGCTGGGCCAGTACACCGCCGGCCTGGTGATCTACTGGGCCTGGAACAACACGCTCTCGGTCGCCCAGCAGCGCTTCATCATGTGGCGGATGGGCGTGAAAGCCTGATCGGTCGCGAGCGCAAGCGGAGGCAGCCGGATCCCGAGGATGGCGCAGCGGACAACCGACGAAATCGATCAAAGGGCGATCGAAGCCGGCCGCCTGCTGTTCGCGGCGGAATGCGAGTTCGTCGCCGGCGCCACGAGCCCCGAGATCCTGCCGCCGATCGGCCTGCCCGAGGTCGCCTTCGCCGGGCGATCCAATGTCGGCAAGTCGAGCCTGATCAACGCGCTCACGGGCCGCAAGACCCTGGCCCGCACCTCGAACACGCCCGGCCGCACCCAGCAGATCAATTTCTTCAGCCTGGGCGGCCGGCTGATGCTGGTGGACATGCCGGGCTATGGCTATGCCAAGGCCTCGCGCAAGGAGGTCAAGGAATGGCAGGGGCTGGCGACGCTCTATCTCAAGGGCCGTCCCTCCCTGCGCCGCGCCCTGCTGCTGATCGACGCCCGCCAGGGGCTGAAGCCGATCGACGAGCGCGTCATGTCGCAGCTTGATGAATCCGCGCAATCCTACCAATTGGTATTGACCAAAGCCGACAAGCTGAAGCCGGCGGCCCTGGCGGAGCTGCGCGAGCAGGTGGCTGCCCGAGCGGCGCGCCATCCCGCCGCCCATCCCGAGATCGTCGTCACCAGTGCCGTCACCGGCGACGGCATTTCAACCCTGCGCGCGCTGCTGGCCGCGCTGGCGAGCCCAACCCCTTTGAGGTAAAGTCCGCCGCCATGTCTCAGAGCAATTTCAGCGAAACGAAATACTGGCTGCGCACCGCGCGCACGATCTCGGAGGCGCTGCCCTATATGCAGCGCTATGCCGGCAAGCGCTTCGTCATCAAATATGGCGGCCACGCCATGGTCGATGCCGAGCTGGCCAAGGTCTTCGCGCAGGACATCGTGCTGATGAAGCAGATCGGGATCCATCCGATCGTGGTCCATGGCGGCGGCCCGCAGATCGGGCAGATGCTCGACCGGCTGCAGATCAAGAGCAGCTTCATCGACGGCCTGCGCGTCACCGACGCGGCCACCGTCGAGGTGGTCGAGATGGTGCTGGCCGGGACCATCAATAAGCAGATCGTCGCCGCCATCAACGCCGCGGGCGGCAGCGCCATCGGCCTCTCGGGCAAGGATGCGGGCCTGATCGAGGCGCGCAAGCATTTCCTCGAGAAGGACGGCAAGCAGATCGATATCGGCCTGGTCGGCGAGCCGGCGAAGGTCAATCCGCAGGTGATCGACCTGCTGCAGAATTCCGATTTCGTCCCGGTGATCGCCCCGGTGGGATTCGGTCCCGACGGCCTCACCTACAACATCAACGCCGACACGGCCGCCGGCGCCATCGCGGCGGCAGCCAAGGCCAAGCGCCTGCTGATGCTGACCGACGTGGCGGGCGTGCTCGACAAGACCGGCAAGCTGATCGAGGACCTGACCGTGGCCCAAGTGCGCCAGCTCATGGCCGACGGCACCATCAGCGGCGGCATGATCCCGAAGCTCGAGACCTGCGTCGACGCGGTCGAGAAGGGCGTCGAGGCCTCGGTCATTCTCGACGGGCGCGTGCCGCACGCGCTGCTGCTCGAAATCTTCACCCCGCACGGGCTGGGCACGCTGGTCCATCGGGGCTAGCCCGCCTTCCGATCCGGGCTTTCCGTCCGTCGGCCCGGGGCGCCTTCGCCCCGGCTTGCGCCATCCCCGGCGCTATGCATAAAATCCTATGCCGTCGCATTGCAGAACTCCCCAGAACGGCCCAGCGTCCGGGAGAGCACCCATGAAACGGATTGCCGCCTTCCTCCTGACCCTCGCCTTGTTCGCCGCGGCCCTGCCGGGTTGCACGAGCGAGAGGGAGTATTACGCCAGCCCCAGCCACGGTATCCGCGGCGATCTGAGCGACTGAGGGGCCGTCGCCAAGGCCGCCCGAACCCCGGGCAGGCGCCCCTCGCGGGGACGCGTTCCGGCTGCGCACCGCTGCGGGGTCGCGCCACTTCGATCGGCCGCCCTCACGCCCAGACTTGCACCGCCGCCGCTGGCCGCCCATCTGAATTGCGAGATGAAGGTCGTTCGAGCGGCGACGACCGCCGCCGAAGGGAGGTGCTGTCATGCGCAGATATAGGGGTTTGACCCGCGCCATCCTGCTCCTGGCCGGGTTGCTGTCGAGCGGCCTCGGGGCCTGCAGTGCCGACAGCGCCTTCGACAATGACGGCTACAATCGGGCACCTCACCACCACATGATGGGCGGCGAAGGCCCCGGCTCGAAGCATTAGCGCGCCCGCGCAGCTCGTTGGACGGGGTCGGCTGCAAGGGGCTTGCGCGCCAGCCGCGCCATGGCCATGTTGCCGGCCATGAGTTCCATGCCAGAGACCGTGGCCGTTCCCGCCCCGGCGGATCGTTCCGCACCCGTCGGCTTCGATCACGTCGACACCTGGATCTTCGATCTCGACAACACGCTCTATCCGGCGAGTTGCCGGCTGTTCGACCAGGTGGAGCGGTTGATCGGCGCCTATGTGGCCCGGCATCTGAATCTCGATGCCGAGCAGGCCCATCGGCTGCAGAAGCAGTATTTCCAGGAATACGGCACGACGATGAACGGGCTGATGCTGCGCCATGGCGTCGATCCGCATCATTATCTCGAATTCGTCCATGCGATCGACGTCTCGCCGGTGCTGCCGAGCCCGACCCTGGCCGGCGCCCTGGCGAAACTCCCGGGCCGCAAGCTGATCTACACCAACGGCTCGGTCGCCCATGCGGAGCGCGTGATGGACCGGCTCGGCGTGCGCGAGCATTTCTCGGACATCTTCGACATCGTCGCCGGCAATTTCGAGCCGAAGCCGAAGGAATCGAGCTATCGCACGCTGATCGAACGCCACCGCATCGAGCCGGCGCGCGCGGCCCTGTTCGAGGATCTGCCGCAGAATCTTGAACCGGCGGCGGCCATGGGCATGGTCACGGTGCTGGTGCGCACCGATTCACCCTGGGCCCAGGCCGGCCGCGATGCGTCTCATATCCATCATGTGACGGACGATCTCGCCGGCTGGCTGGTGGAGATCGTCGAGACGCTGCCGCCGCGCTGACGGCTCCCCGGAAGCCTCGCCGTCCGACCCGGATTGCCGCGATTGATCGAGTGCAGCGATCAAAGAGATCGGAACAATCGGTTTCCACAATGGTCGGGCAGGCCCTAAACCATGGTCCTGCTGGCGCCGCCGGGGACGGCCTCCAAGATTTTCCCCGATGGCATCCTTCGGTCCCCCTCTGGAGCGGCAAAATCCCATGGCGAAGACTCCCGCGAAGCCCCCGACCCTGACCACCGGTGCCGGCATTCCGGTCCCCGACAATCAGAACAGTCTCACCGCGGGCCCGCGCGGACCCCTGCTGGTGCAGGACTGGCAGCTCTTCGAGAAGCATGCCCATTTCAACCGCGAGCGGATCCCCGAGCGCGTCGTCCATGCCAAGGGCTCGGCCGCCCACGGCACCTTCACGGTGACCAAGGACATCACCCGCTACACCAAGGCGAAGATCTTTTCCCAGGTCGGCAAGGAGACGCCGATGTTCCTGCGCTTCTCGACGGTGGCCGGCGAGCGCGGGGCCGCCGACGCCGAACGCGACGTGCGCGGCTTCGCGCTCAAGTTCTATACCGACGAAGGCAACTGGGATCTGGTCGGCAACAACACGCCGGTCTTCTTCGTGCGCGACCCCTTCAAGTTCCCGGATTTCATCCGGACTCAGAAGCGCGACCCCAAGACCAATCTGCGCAACCCGACGGCGATGTGGGATTTCTGGTCCTTGAGCCCGGAGAGCCTGCATCAGGTCACGATCCTCTTCTCCGATCGCGGCATCCCGAAGAGCTTCCGGCATGTGCATGGCTTCGGCTCGCACACCTACAGCTTCATCAACGCCAGGAACGAGCGCTTCTGGGTCAAATTCCATTTCAAGACGCTGCAGGGCATCCGGAACCTGACCAACGAGGAAGCGGCGGCGATCATCGCCAACGACCGCGAATCCAACCAGCGCGACCTGTTCGAGGCGATCGAGCGCAAGGACTTTCCGAAATGGCGCGTCGAGGTGCAGATCATGCCCGAGGCCGACGCCGAGAAGACGTCCTATAATCCCTTCGACCTCACCAAGGTGTGGCCGCACAAGGACTACCCGCTGATGGAAGTGGGCGTGATGGAGCTCAACCGGAACCCGGAGAACTACCACGCCGAGGTCGAGCAGGCGGGCTTCTCGCCGGCCAATGTCGTGCCGGGCATCAGCCACAGCCCGGACAAGATGCTGCAGTTCCGCATCTTCTCCTATGCCGACGCGCATCGTTACCGGCTCGGCATCAATCATGACAGCCTGCCCGTGAACAAGCCGCGAGTGCCGGTCCACAGCTATCACCGCGACGGCCAGATGCGCTTCGACGAGAATGGCGGCGGCTCGGTCAATTACGAGCCCAACTCCTTCGGCGGTCCGGTCGAGGATCCGTCGGTGAAGGAGCCGCCGCTCAGGATTTCGGGCGACGCGGACCGCTACAACCACCGCATCGGCAATGACGATTACAGCCAACCCGGCGCCCTATTCCGCCTCATGACCGAGGCCCAGCGCAAGGCGCTCATGGACAATATCGCGGGCGCCATGCAGAGCGTGCCGGAGGCGATCCAGCGCCGGCAGATCGAGCATTTCACCAGGGCCGACCCGCGCTATGGCGAGGGCGTGGCCCAGCGGCTGGGGCTCGCGGGCAAGAAGAGCGCCGCGGAATAGGACTCATGACGGCCTGATGACGACGAACAGCGAGCGATCCGGCCTGGATCGCCCGCCGTTTCCATTTTGGGCCAAAGGGGGAGCGCGGACAGGGCATTGGGTGTCGCCGGCGGCGTTGACAGGCCGAGCGGCGCTGCCCCATCTTCGGGGCCGTTTTCGCGGCCCGCCGGCCACCTCCTATCCCTTTGAAGGACGGACCTTCCCGATGCCCACCGAACAGCTCCAAGCCGCCATCGACGCCGCCTGGGAGCGCCGCGAGAGCCTGACCCCGACGACGGCCGGAGGCACGCGCGACGCGATCGAGGCGACGCTGGAGAAGCTCGACGGCGGCGAGCTGCGCGTGGCCGAGAAGCGCGACGGCGCCTGGGTCACCCATCAATGGCTCAAAAAGGCGGTGCTGCTCTCCTTCCGGATCACCGATTCCGCGCCCATCCCCGGCGGCGGCGACTTCCCCGGCCACGGCCCATCGGCCTGGTACGACAAGGTGCCATCCAAATTCGCCGGCTGGGGCGAGAACCGCTTCCGCGAGGCGGGCTTTCGCGCCGTGCCGACCGCCGTGGTGCGCCGCTCGGCCTTCATCGCCAAGGGCGTCGTGCTCATGCCGAGCTTCGTCAATGTCGGCGCCCGGGTCGACAGCGGCACCATGATCGACACCTGGGCCACGGTCGGCTCCTGCGCCCAGATCGGCAAGAACTGCCACATCTCGGGCGGCGCGGGCATCGGCGGCGTGCTCGAGCCGCTCCAGGCCGGGCCCGTCGTGATCGAGGACAATTGCTTCATCGGCGCTCGCGCCGAGGTGGCCGAGGGCGTCGTGGTCGAGGAGGGCTCGGTGCTCTCGATGGGCGTCTATCTCGGCGCCTCGACCAAGATCGTCGACCGCGCCACCGGCCAGGTGCTCTATGGCCGCGTGCCGGCCTATTCGGTCGTGGTCTCCGGCACTCTGCCCGGCAAGCCGATGCCCAATGGCGAGCCCGGCCCCGGCCTCTACTGCGCCGTGATCGTGAAGCGCGTCGACGAGAAGACCCGCTCCAAGACCTCGATCAACGAGCTGCTGCGAGATTGATCCTGACGACCCCGGCCCCCCTCGACCCGCTCGCGCTCACCCGGGCGCTGATCCGCTGCCCCAGCGTGACGCCGGCCGATGCGGGCGCCCTGGCCGTGCTCGAGGCGGCGCTGACGCCGCTCGGCTTCGATTGCCATCGCCTGCCCTTCGCGCTGAACGACAGCCCGCGCGTCGAGAATCTCTATGCCCGTTTCGGCAAGAACGGCCGCAATTTCTGCTTCGCCGGCCATACCGACGTGGTGCCTCACGGCAACAAGGATCATTGGCGCGTCGATCCCTATGACGCCGCCGTCATCGATGGCGAGCTGATCGGCCGGGGTGCCGCCGACATGAAGGGCGCGATCGGCGCCTTCGCCGCCGCCGCCTCGCGCTTCCTGGCGAAGCGCAAGGGCCGGCTCGACGGCTCGATCAGCCTCCTCATCACCGGCGACGAGGAAGGGCCTTCGGTCAACGGCACCAAGCCGGTGCTGGGCTGGCTCAAGGACCGCGGCGAAAAGCTCGACGCCTGCATCGTCGGCGAGCCCACCAATCCGGAGCGGCTGGGACAGATGATCAAGATCGGCCGGCGCGGCAGCATGAGCGGCTGGCTCACGGTGAAGGGCGTGCAGGGCCATTCGGCCTATCCGCATCTGGCCGACAATCCGGTCCATCGCCTGGTCGGCATCCTCGGCACCCTGATCGCCGAGCCGATGGACAGGGGCAGCGCGCATTTCCAGCCCTCGACCCTGCAGATCGTCTCGGTCGATGTCGGCAATCCCGCGACCAATGTGATCCCGGCCGAAGCGCGCGCGGTCTTCAATATCCGCTTCAACGACCATCACAACTCGGCCTCGATCGAGCGCTGGCTGCGCGCGGTCTGCACCGGCTCGGGCGCCAATTACGAGCTGCGCATCCATGTCAGCGGCGAATCCTTCCTGACGCCGCCGGGTCCGCTCTCCGACCTGATCGCCCAGGCGGTCACACGCGAGACCGGCCTCACGCCCGAGCTCAGCACCACCGGCGGCACCTCCGACGCGCGCTTCATCAAGGATTTCTGCCCGGTTGCGGAGTTCGGCCTGGCGGGCAGCACCATGCACAAGGTCGACGAGCGCGTGCCGGTCCAGGATCTCGAGACGCTGACGCGCATCTATGAGGGCGTGCTCGAGGGTTATTTCCCGGCCCCCTGATGCCCCACCGCCCATGCTGACCCGCGACGAGGTCCTGCATGGCGCCTATGGCGCCTGGCGGCTGTTGCTGGGCGACCGGCGCGGCCTCGACTGGATCGACCGCAGCCCCACGGGCGCCTGGCGCTCCTTCCTGCTGGCGCCGCTGCTCTATCCGCTCGATCTGATCAATTTCGGCATCCTCGCGCATCTGTCGCAATCGACGGCGCCGCTCTGGCGGATCCTGGGGGCGGAGATCACGACCTATGCGATCGGCTGGACCCTCTTTCCGTTCCTGATGCTGGGACTGGCGCCGCTCCTGAACCGCGAGCGCGAGGTGCTGGGCTATATCTCGGTCTCCAACTGGACCTCCGCCGTCATCAACCCGCTGTCCCTGCTGCTCGCCTTGCTGCTCTGGTTGGGAATCCTGCCCGATGGCCTGGTCAACCTCCTGTTCTTTGCGCAGCTGGTGCTTCTGTTCGTCTATGCCTGGTTCGTAGCCCGGGTGGCGCTCAATCTCAGCATGCCGCTCTCGGCCGGATTGTCGGTCCTGCAGATCGTCATCATGCTGATCCTGTCGCAGATCGCGTTCGCGCTGATCTGACGACGGCGATAGAAGGTCGCGCCAAGCCCCGGCCGCGCGCTATTGGACCTCGATCCCGATCCGGCTGGAATCCAACGACCCCGTGATCTTGACGACGCGGCCCGTCACATGCGCGAGCGCGATGAAGCCGAACTCGCCCGGCGCGCGGCTGTCCATGCTGCTGTCGCGATTGTCGCCGAGCACGAAGATATGGTCGGGCGGCACCTGGAATTCAGGCGTGTTGTCGAAGAACTCCTTGTCGGAGAGTTCGGCGATCTGATAGCTGCGGCCGTTCGGCAAGGTTTCTCGGTAGAGCGTAAGGACCGATGTCCCGGTCCCGTTGCCCGGATCGTTGTAGTCGCCCAGCTTCTCGCGCTCCACCATCGCTCCGTTGATATAGAGCCGCCCCTCCTTCATCTGGACGCGATCCCCGGCGACGCCCACCACGCGCTTGACGAAGCTCCGCCCGCCCTCTTCCTTCTTCACCACGACGACGTCGCCCGCCTGTGGCGGCGAATTCCTGTAGGCCGAGGTGGCAACGGTGAACATGTCGCCGACGACGAGCGTCGGGTTCATCGAGGCCGACGGCATGGAGAAATGCTCGAAGGTCGGCTTCGGCGGCAACGCAAGTCCGGCGAGGTTCAGGCTGAGAGGGATGAGAAGATAGATGTACCAGCGGTTATACCAGGCCAGCGTGACCGCGCCCATCCGCTTCGCCAACAGCCAGGCGTCAGCCAGCAAGGCGACGAAAAAAACCGCGACCGTCACATAGAAGACCCATTGGACCGCCAGGGTTGGAACAAGGAGGCCCTGGCTCAACAGGTAATAGACGGTGAAGCCGCCGCCCGCGCCGACGAGATACCAGGCGGCCGCACGCTTCGGACGCCGGCAATAGAGCTCGCCCAATCCGGGTGTGATCAAGGATAGAAGCGCTGCCAGCCAAGGCCGGCGGAGTTTGACGATCGCGTTCACCAGGAAATCCCCACTTGGGCGACATCGCCCGCGGGCGAGCCTGCCCTTCCGATGGCGGGCGCGTCAATCTCCGGGTCCGGCGACGGCGGGCCAGGTGTCGCGCGTCATTCGTCGAGCGGCAGGACCCAGCTGATCGACCTCGGGTCATCCGGCGATCGATAGAGCATCAAGGCTATCAAATGTTCCCGCGGAATGAACCCGATCTCGCTGAGCACGCGGCTGTCCTGGCTCTGGTCGCGATTGTCGCCCAGGGTGAAGACATGGCCAGGCGGAACCTCGAAGACATCGGTGTTATCGAGGAACTCATGGTCCGACAGTTCCAATATCCGATAGCTGCGGCCGTCGGGCAGGGTCTCGCGATAAAGTTGGAACATGCGGGCATCGCCACCGCGCTCGGCGATGGATACCTCTCCGAGGGATTCGCGGGCGACGGACTTACCGTTGAGCCACAGGCTGCCTGCCCGGTACTCGATGCGATCGCCGGGAAGGCCGATCACACGTTTCAGATAGTGTCTGCCATCGCCCGTCCCGAAGGCCACGATGTCGCCGCGATCGGGCAGACGGCTGTGATAGATCCAGTTGACACCGATGACCATATCGTTGGCAGCCGCGGTCGGCTGCATCGAGCCCGACGGGAGGTCATAGAGCGCCACGGAGCGATAATCACCGCCGTCGAGCGGCCCGTATACGGCGAAACGGAACAGCAGAAGCCAGACCACACAGGCAAAGACCGTCGCATAGGAGCGATAGGGACGCGACCAACGATCCGCGGCGTTTCGAAAGCCGTCGATCGCCGCAACGACGCTCCAGGCAACCCATACCGCGACCGCGATCCCGAAAATCGCCGACGGCGAGAGGCTGGTCCAGAGTGGTCCGACATAGGAGAGGCCATACCAGAAAGCGGGGCCGAGGACGTTGCCGAGGAAGAAGAACAGAGCGCGTCGCGGCTGCCGGTTATAGAGCTGCCCGAGCCCCGGCAAACAAAACCCGAAGAAGGCCGCGAGAAGCCGCTGCAGCCAGCGGCCCCACCGGCCCGGTTCCGACCCCATCGGTTTCCCCCGCTATGACGGATGTTCCGCGACCCACGACTGGGAGCCTGCCTGCGTGACCGGCGCCGCGTCAATCCCCGGTTGCAGGGTGGGGTCTCCTCCTCACGCGAGCTCGAGCCGCTGTCAGCCCCTACCTAACCTTCCCTCTCCCGCGGGCTTGGCCGGCCTCAATACCCCACCGCCATCAGATAGAGCCCGTCCGGCGGTGCGGTCGGGCCCGCGGCGCTGCGGTCCTTGGCGGCGAGCGCCCTGGCGACGTCGTGGGGCGTCCATTTGCCCTCGCCCACCAGCTTCAGCGTGCCCACCATGTTGCGGACCTGGTGATGCAGGAAGGAGCGCGCGCGGGCGCGGATCTCGATCGCCTCGCCGCTGCGCTCGATCTCGAGGAGGTCGAGCGTCTTCATCGGCGAGGCGGCCTGGCAGATCGAGCTGCGGAAGCTGGTGAAATCGTGATGGCCCAGCAGATGATGCGCCCCTTCCCGCATCGCCTCGACATCGAGCGGCGCGTTCACCAGCCAGAGATGGCCGCGGTCGATCGTCAGCGGCGAGCGGCGGTTGAGGATGCCGTAGCGATAGGCGCGCCATCGGGCCGAGAAGCGGGCATGGAACTCGCCGTCGACCGGCTCGGCCGCCAGCACCGAGACCGGATGCGGCTTCACATGGAAATTGATCGCCTTGCGCACCGTGTCCGGATCGGCTTCGCGCACGAGATCGACATGGGCCACCTGTCCGCGCGCATGGACGCCGGCGTCGGTGCGGCCCGCCGCGAACAGGCTCGCCCGCTCGCCGCAGAAGGCGAAGATCGCCTCCTCCAGCGCTTCCTGCACCGAGAGCCCGTTGGACTGGCGCTGCCAGCCCACGAAGGGCCCGCCGTCATATTCGAGCGTGAGCTTGTAGCGCGTCATGGCGGGGAGTCTATCAGGGCAGGACCATCCCCGCATCGAGCGGGAAGCCGCGCAGGAAATCGGCGGCGCCGACCGGCTTCTTGCCCGGCCGCTGCAGCTGCTCCAGCGACAGCACCGTGCCCTCGCCGCAGGCGACGGAAAGGGCGGTGGCGAGATTGCCGGGCAGCACCGTGCCGGGCGCGGCTGCCGTCGTCACCAGCAAGGGCCGCGCCTCGATCACGCGCAACCGCTCGCCCTTGGCCTCGAACCAGAGGCCGGGCCAGGGCGTGAAGGCGCGCAGGCGCCGGTGAAGAAGCGGCGCCGTCTCCCGCCAATGGATGCGCGCTTCGGTGCGCTCGAGCTTGGCCGCATAGGTGACGCCCTCGGCGGGCTGGGGCCTGGCCTCGAGACGGCCGGCGGCGAGGCCCTCGAGCGCTTCGAGAATGAGCCGCGCGCCCAGGAGCGAGAGCCGGTCATGCAAGGTCGCCGCCGTCTCGTCGCGCTCGATCTCGATCCGGGCCTGCATCAGGACCCCGCCGGTATCGAGCCCTTCGTCCATCTGCATGATGCTGATGCCGGTCTCTTCATCGCCGGCCAGGATCGCGCGCTGGATCGGCGCTGCGCCGCGCCAGCGCGGCAGGATCGAGGCATGGATGTTGAGGCAGCCGAGACGCGGCGCCTCCAGGATCGGCTTCGGCAGGATCAGCCCATAGGCCACCACCACGGCGGCATCGAGCCCCAGCGCCTGGAACGCCGCCTGCTCGGATTCGCTTTTGAGCCTGGCCGGGGTGCGGACCTCGAGCCCGTGATGCTCGGCCAGGTGCTGCACCGGCGAGGGCTGCTCATGCTGGCCACGGCCCGCGGGCCGCGGCGGTTGGCTATAGACCGCCGCGACCTGGTGCCCCGCCGCGATCAGCGCATCGAGCGCCGGACAGGCGAAGTCCGGCGTGCCCATGAAGGCGAGCTTGAGCGGGGTCATGGGGGGAATCCGACGAAGGAAGGCACCCTCACCCTGCCCTCTCCCTCACTGCGTGAGGGAGAGGAAAGAAGAAAAGAAACGGAGCTGAGTCTCGCAGACTTTTCTTTCCTCTCCACCCGCGAAGCGGGGGGAGAGGGCAGGGTGAGGGGGGCGTCAGCCGCCAGGCCCGTTGTGAGCCGCGTCGTCGTCATGGCCCCCGCCCCTCGCACGGCCGTCAGAGCACGTGGTCGCGGGTGGGGGCCGGCGGGGCCTTCTTCGCCTTGATGAGCTTGCGCAGGATGATGTTGCGCTTGAGGGCGGTCAGATGGTCGATGAAGAGGATGCCCTCGAGATGGTCCATCTCATGCTGGATGCAGGTCGCGAGCAGGCCCTCGGCCGCCATCTCGACCGTCTTGTTGTTCTCGTCGAGATAGCGAACCCTGATCTTCGCCGGCCGTGTCACATCGGCGTAGTGCTCCGGCACCGAGAGGCAGCCCTCGTTATAGACCGCGTCGTCGTCGGAGACCCAGAGCAGCTCGGGATTGGCCATGCGCAGCGGCCGCGGCGCTTCGCCCTCATGGGCGAGATCGAGCACGATCACGCGCTCCAGCACCCCGACCTGGGGGGCGGCCAGCCCGATGCCGGGCGCGATATACATCGTCTCCAGCATGTCATCCATGAGCTTGCGCACCCGCGCATCGACCTTGGCGACGGGCGTCGCCTTCTGGGTCAGGCGCGGATCGGGCGCGACGATGATCGGCAGGGTGGCCATGGCTGAGCGGTGGCTGTTTTCGGGTTCAAATGCCCTCTCTAGGTATGGGGCGCGGCCCTTTCCGTCAAGATGACCCTGCGGCGCAGGACTGGCCGGAGGGACCTGATTTCCCAGCGTTTTGAGGCCTGCGAGAGCGGAACGGCCAGGGGCCCGCGAACTGTTGGCTCGCGAGCCAATAATCCGAAATCTTGAGCACCGCGAAGAACTGGCGTTAGCTGCCCCTCGATGACGACGGAGCATTAGCGTTGGAGTGGTGCGCCATGCAGGTCGTAAATCATCTTTTGCGCGACGATTCCGGCACCGTGCTCGGGCCCGGCAATTCGCCCAATCACGGTTCCGTCCTGTCGCAGCCCACGCTGTTGGTGATGCATTTCACCGCCGGCCGCAGCTTCGAATCCTCGGTCAGCTGGCTCTCCGATCCGGCCGCCAAGGCCTCCGCTCATCTGGTGATCGGGCGCGACGGCCGGATCGCGCAGCTGGTGGCCTTCAATAGCGTCGCTTGGCATGCCGGCCAGAGCAGCTGGATGGGACGCAATGGCTGCAACAGCTTCTCGATCGGCATCGAGCTCGACAATGCCGGCGAGCTTACGCGCCAGGGCGGCGAATGGCGCGCCTGGTTCGGCGCCGTCATCCTGGCCGCGGAGGTCATGGAGGCGGAGCATAAGCATGGCGGCGGGGTGACGGGCTGGCACTGCTACACCGAACCGCAGATCGAGGCGGCGATGAAGGCCGGCCTCGCCATTCTCGGCGCCTACCCCAGCATTGCCGACATCGTCGGTCACGAGGACATCGCCCCCCATCGCAAGCGGGACCCTGGACCGGCTTTCCCGATGGGCAGCTTCAAAGCGCGCCTGTTGGGGCGGGGCGGCGGCGAGGCGGCACCGGCCTTCCGGACCACAAGCACCCTCAATGTCCGCAGCGGTCCGGGCTTGAATTTCGCGCCCGTGACCGGCAGCCCGCTGCCGACGGGCGCCGCCGTCGATGTCGATGCGGAGAGCGGCGTCTGGCGGCATGTGAATGCCAAGCTCGCCGATGGCAGCTCATTGGTCGGCTGGGCGCATGGCGGCTATCTGACGAGCTGAGGCGCGGGAAGCGGCAGCGAAAGGAACGTCATCGGATGACGGCGGTGGAACTGCTTCGCATCGAGATCATCGTCTTCATCGCGGGCAGCGCGATCGCGGTGTTCTGGAAGCTCGTGACCGGGGCCATCGTCATGCGAGGCCTGCTCACCGACAAGATCACCGGCCAGTTCAGTGCGACCCGGCTGCAGCTTCTGCTCGGGACGCTGATGGGGGCGGCTTTTTATGCCAGCAAATTCTCCGGCTCGCATGGCGAGTTTCCCGAGCCCGGGCTGGAGCTGCTGGCCATCGTCGGCGGCAGCAACGCCATTTACCTCGGAACGAAATCCTGGAGCCTGTTCAAGCTCATTCAATCCTTGCGAAGCTGACAAAGCTGAGGAGCCCACCATGGAAAGCGGTTTCACCTATGCCGAATTGCTGGGATGGATCGTCGCCGTCTTCATCGGTCTCCTGGGAGTGCTGGTGCTGTGGAAAATCTTCACCGACAAGATCGACCTCCGATACCTGATCGCCGATGAGAAGGGCTTTGCCAGCATGTCGCGCTTCCAGTTTCTCATCTTCACTTTCGTCATCGCCGGCGGGCTTGCCTACTTGGTTCTCGGTCATGTGATGGAGAAACCCGGCTTCCCGAATATCACCGACGGTGTCCTGATCCTCCTCGGCATCAGCGGCGGCTCCTATGCGATCGGCAAGGGCCTCTCCAATCAGGCGGATGCGCAGCAGACCAAAGCGAACGATCCGGCGAACGGCTGACATCGCGTTGAATGAATTTCGGCCGGTTGCGGACGGCCGAGACGGTTGAAATCGTCCCAGGGGGACCGGCGTTTCAGGGCCCGACGCCGGCAAAGGAGATGTCGTGGCTCAGTTCCAGGTCGGCCTGTCGATGGCCGGCGCGATCTCGGCCGGCGCCTACACGGCCGGAGTGGTGGATTTTCTCTGCGAGGCGCTGAACGAGTGGGAGAACGTCCGAGGGCAGCCGGACATTCCCCACCACCGCACGGTCATCAGCGTGATGAGCGGGGCTTCGGCTGGAGGCATCATTACCGCATTGCTGCCGGTGGCGCTGGCAGACGGAATCAAGCCCGTGATCAGGCCAACCGGCGCGGTCACGACACCGCCCATCGGCGGGCCCGTCAACCCCAACCTCTATGTGCTGCCGGCGCTCTATCGCGCCTGGGTCGAGCGTCCGACCCTGTTCGAGGATCCCAAGGGCGGCCTCCTGGGCCTGCGCGATCTCGCGGATCCGAAAGCGCCGGTCTGCTCGGCGCTCGACACGACGATTCTGGACGAGGTCTGCGCCGAGGCGCTGCAGCCGCGCAAGGGTGGCCAGTCCGCGCCCCATCCCTGGATCTCGTCCAAACTTCATCTCTTCCTGACCGTCAGCAATCTGCATGGCGTACCTTACGGCATCGCCTTCAACGGCACGGACGCGCAAGGCAAGGCGGTCTCCGAACTCCATGTGGTCCAGCTTCACGGCGACCGCGTCCATTTCGCGCTCGCCAAGGTCGGCTCGGCCGCGACCCCCAGCGTCTGGGCCGATGCCGACCCTGCCCACGATCTCGATATCGGCGATCTCCATCGGGGCGGTGCGCTGCCCGAGCCGTGGGTGGAGTTCGGCCAGACCGCGCTGGCGACGAGCGCCTTTCCCGTGGGGCTCAAGGGGCGTGCGCTCGAGCGGCCGAGCGCCTATTTCGACAACTCGCAATGGCCGATCCGGCGATTCGGCCTGAGTGGAATCAAGCCCGCCTGGCCGAAGACACCGGTGGGCAAGACCTACGGCTTCGCCAATGTCGACGGCGGCATGATCAACAACGAGCCCTTCGAGTTCGCGCACTGGACGCTGCTCCAGGACCCGATCGCGTCCGATCACAATGAGAGCCGCGGCGACAAGGCCGATCGGGCCGTGCTCATGATCGATCCCTTTCCCGAGCCGCCGGCCTTCGATTTCGACGAGAAGCAGGACAACTCGCTCGTCTGGATCCTCAAGAAGATGATTCCGACACTGACGCAACAGGCACGCTTCAAGCTCGAGGAGCTGGTTGGCGCCGCTGACGAAGGCCGCTTCAGCCGCTTCATGATCCAGCCCGAGCGCAACGCACCCAAGGGATCCGTCGGCGGCTCGGCCGCCATTGCCTGCGGCCTGCTCGGCGGTTTCGGCGGCTTTCTCGATCGCAGGCTGCGCGCGCACGACTATCAGCTCGGCCGGCGCAACTGCCAATGGTTCCTGCGCCACAGCTTCTGCCTGCCGCCGGAGAATCCGCTCGTCGCTGGAGGCGACTGGACCGCGCCCGCCAAGACGCGGTTCCAGACCAAGGACAGCGACGGCTCGGTCTATCACCCCCTCATACCCCTGATGGGCACGGCGGATCTTCCGGTGCCGGCTCCGGAATGGCCCCGGTTCGACCCCGGCATCGTCGATGTTCTGATGCAGAATGCGCGCAAGCGCGCCGATGCCGTGGTCGGTCGGCTGATCGATACGCAAGTCTCCAGTTGGGCGCTGCGCCAGATGGCCAGCCTCGCCTGGTCGATGGGCTTGCGAAGCTGGGCCTTGGGCATGATCAAGGACAAGGCCGTCGCCGATCTGAAAAAGCGCGGTCACATTCCGCCCTGAGTGCGAGTCGGGGGTCGGACCCGAATCGGGCCGGCCGCTGCAGGCGCCGGGCTTCGGCCAGGGCGGGGCCCGTGCTAGGCTCCCATGCCATGTCACTCTCGGATTCTCTCCCCCTATGGACCTGACCCTGATCCTCGCCGCCCTGGCGCTGCTCCTCGCGCTGGGGCTGGGTTTCCTGCTGTTGCGCCGCTCGGGCGGCGACGCCGACCGCATGGCCGAGCTCACCGGCCGCTTCGACCAGATGGCCCGCGCCCAGAGCGAGGCCCAGGCGCGCCTCGCCGAGGGGCTCCAGGCGCAGGAGCGGGCCCTGTCCGCCGCCGTCGAGCAGCGCCTGGCCCAGCTCGGCGACCGGGTCGGATTGCGGCTCCAGGAATCCGGGGCCCAGGCGCAGGCCTCGCTGACCGAGCTCAAGGAGCGACTCGCCGTCATCGACGCCGCGCAGAAGAATATCGTCGAGCTCTCGACCCAGGTGGTCGGGCTCCAGGATATCCTCTCCAACAAGCAGGCGCGCGGCGCCTTCGGCGAGGTGCAGCTCGAGGGGCTGGTGCGCGACGCGCTGCCGGCGGCGAATTACGAGTTCCAGGCGACGCTCTCCAACAGCCGGCGCGTCGATTGCCTGCTGAAGCTGCCGAACCCGCCGGGCTCGATCGCGATCGATTCGAAATTTCCACTCGAAGCCTATCGCGCGCTGCGCGAGGCGAAGGACGAGGCCGCGGTCAAGCTGGCGCAGCGCGATTTTCATACGACCGTGCGCAACCATGTCATCGCGATCGCCGAGAGATATATCCTGCCCGGCGAGACCGCCGACTGGGCCGTCATGTTCCTGCCCAGCGAGGCGGTCTATGCCGAGCTTCATAGCGGCTTCTCCGGCCTGGTCGAGGAATCGCTGCGCCGGCGCGTCTCGATCGCCTCGCCCAGCACCTTGATGGCGCTCCTCACCACGATCCGCGCGGTCCTGCGCGACGTGCGCATGCGCGAGCAGGCGCATGAGATCCAGCGCACCGTAGGATTGCTGCTCGAGGATGTGCGCCGCCTGGGCGAGCGCGTGACGAAGCTGCAGACGCATCACGAGCAGGCCGGCAAGGATCTGCAGGACATCGTCAAATCGACCGATCAGATCCAGCGCCGCGGCGAGCGCATCAAGGAAGTCGAGATCGAGGAAGGCGGCACGGCGGCGCCGGCGAGCGCGCTGCCGGCGCCCGATATCTTGATTGCAAAACGGTAGGGGCCATATGCCTCAGCGCCACCTCCGGTTGACCTCCAGGGCTTGTTGGTGGGGTCCGGGACAAGACCAGCGGTGGCCATAAACGTTAACGGCGACGGGCGTTAAGACACCGGCGGCTTGGGGTGTGGGCCAGGCCGAAAGAAAATAAAAGGTGGGGAGCGGACAATGATGGTGGGTGGGTTTTCAGTCTTTGTCATCGTGCTGGTGGTGCTGGCGATCCTGCTGATCTTCGCCGGCGTGAAGTCGGTGCCGCAGGGCAGCGAATGGACGGTCGAGCGCTTCGGGCGCTACACCCGCACGCTGCGCCCGGGCCTCAATCTCATCATGCCGGTCGTCGATCGCATCGGCTCGAAGATGAGCATGATGGAGACGGTGCTCGACGTGCCGACGCAGGAGATCATCACCAAGGACAACGCCATGGTGAGCGTCGACGGCGTCGTGTTCTATCAGGTGCTCGACGCGGCCAAGGCCGCCTACGAGGTCCGCCAGCTCCAGATCGCGATCCTCAATTTGACCATGACCAACATCCGCACCGTGATGGGCTCGATGGATCTGGACGAGCTCCTGTCGCAGCGCGACAAGATCAATCTCCAGCTGCTCCATGTGGTGGACGAGGCGACCCATCCCTGGGGCCTCAAGGTCACGCGCATCGAGATCAAGGACATCGCGCCGCCGCGCGACCTCGTCGAATCCATGGGCCGCCAGATGAAGGCCGAACGCGACAAGCGCGCGGCGGTGCTCGAGGCCGAGGGTCTGAAGCAGGCCCAGGTGCTGCGGGCCGAGGGCGAGAAGCAGGCCGCGATCCTGCAGGCCGAAGGCCGGCGCGAAGCCGCCTTCCGCGATTCCGAGGCGCGCGAACGTTCCGCCGAGGCCGAAGCCAAGGCGACGCAGATGGTCTCCGAGGCCATCACCAAGGGCGACGTGAACGCGATCAACTATTTCATCGCGCAGCGCTATGTGGACGCGATCAGCAAGTTCGCGGATTCGCCGAACCAGAAGCTGGTGCTGATGCCGCTCGAGGCCTCGGGCGTGATCGGCGCCATCGGCGGCATCGCCGAGCTGGCCAAGCAGGCCTTGTCGAAGCAGGGGGCGGGCCCCTGGGAGAAGAAATGATGGGAGAGGAAATAACGGCCTTTTTACAGGGCAATGTCGAGTTCTGGCATTGGTGGGTCCTCGCGGTCCTGCTGATCCTGCTCGAGGTGCTGGCGCCGGGAACCTTCTTCCTCTGGCTCGGCGTCGCCGCCGCCGTGGTGGGACTGCTGCTGGTGGTCATGCCCGATCTCGGCTGGCAGCTGCAGGTCCTGATCTTCGTGATTCTCGCGGGCGTCTCCGTCTTCGCCGGCCGCGCCTGGCTCAAACGCCATCCGATCAAGACCGACGACAGCGGCCTCAACCGGCGCGGCGATGCGCTGATCGGCCAGGTCTATGTGCTGGCCGAGGCGATCCACACCGGCCGGGGCGCCGTCAGGGTCGCCGACACCGTCTGGCGCGCCGAGGGCCCGGACCTGCCGAAGGGCTCCCGCGTGCGCGTGGTGGCCGTGCAGGGCACGACGCTGATGGTCGAGGCGGCGTAAGAGGAGCGGCGGCAAGAAAGCAGCCGTTCGATCTCACAGCCCTCTCCGCTTTATCTTATCCCCTCCCCCTTGATGGGGGAGGGCAAGGGAGGGGGTGGGGCAACAATCGCGATCTTCGATCACCCCCTTCCTAACCTTCCCTCACAAGGGGGGAAGGGATAATTCCGGATTTCGTGCGCCTTCGAGGAAAACGGCGCCCCTCCTTTCCTTCGGCCTTCCGGCCTCCAATCGGGTAAGTTTGCGGTCCCCTTGGGAGGCACTGGCGTGGCGGCGAAGCAGGACTGGCTGAAGCTCAACGAGCAGGATTCGGTGCTGGTGGCGCTGGCGGATTTGCCGGCGGGCACGAAGCTCGGCGACGGGCTGACCGTGAGCGAGACGATCCCGCGCGGCCATAAGGTGGCGCGCCGCGCCATCGCCGTGGGCGAGCCGGTGATAAAGTTCGGGATACCGATCGGCGTCGCGACCAAGCCGATCGCGGCGGGGACCCATATCCACAGCCACAATCTCGAATTCCAACAGATGCGCGTGAACTGGCGCCTCGGCGGCGCGACGGCAACGCCCAAGCCCGCCAACCGCTCGGTCGGTTTCGAGGGCTTCAAGCGCGAGGATGGGCGCGTCGGCACGCGCAACTATCTGGGCGTCCTGACGACGGTGAATTGCTCGGCCACGGTGGCGCGGCTCATCGCCGAGCGCTTCCGGCGCGAGGTCGATCTCTCGGCCTTCCCGGCGATCGACGGCATCGCCTCCCTCACCCATCACCAGGGCTGCGGTGCTCGCGGCGACGGCCCGAACATCGCGCTGCTGCGCCGCACGCTCGCCGGCTACGCACATCATCCGAATTTCGCCGGCGTGCTGGTGGTGGCGCTGGGCTGCGAGGACAACCAGGTCCATGACTTCATGGCGAAGGCCGGTTTCCATGCCAGCGAGCGGTTGAAGCCCCTCGTCATCCAGGAGGAAGGCGGCACCGAGGCCACCGTGCGCGCCGCGATCGAGGCGCTGAAAACCATGATCGAGCCGGCCGCGGCCGCGAAGCGCGAGCCGGTCGGCGCGGAAAATCTGGTCGTGGGCCTGCAATGCGGCGGCTCCGACGGATTTTCGGCGCTCACCGCCAATCCCGCGCTGGGCAAGGCGGTCGATCTGCTGGCGGCCGCGGGCGGCACCGGGATCCTGAGCGAGACGCCGGAGATTTATGGCGCGGAGAGCCTGCTGCTCGCGCGCGTGACGGACGCGGCCGTGGGCGAAAAGCTGATCGAGCTGATCCGCTGGTGGGAGCAGCATGCGAGCCAGGACAATGGCAGCCTCGACAACAATCCGTCGCCCGGCAACAAGGCCGGGGGCATCACCACCATTCTCGAGAAATCGCTGGGCGCGGTCGCCAAGAGCGGCAGCTCGCCCTTGACCGCCGTCTATCGCTATGCCGAGCCGATCACGGCCAAGGGTGCCGTCTTCATGGATTCACCGGGCTACGATCCGGTCTCGGCCACGGGCCAGGTGGCGGCCGGCGCCAACCTCGTCTGCTTCACCACCGGCCGCGGCTCCTGCTTCGGCTGCAAGCCCGCCCCCAGCCTCAAGCTCGCGACCAACACGCCCATGTATCAGCGCATGAAGGGCGACATGGACATCAATTGCGGCGAGATCGTCGACGGCACCGCCACGATGGACGAGATGGGCGAGCGCATCTTCGACCTCATGCTGCGCACCGCCTCGGGCCAGAAGACGCGGAGCGAAGAGCTCGGCTATGGCGACGAGGAGTTCGTGCCCTGGAACTACGGGGCCACTTATTAGGTTGATCGCGTCTGATCCCCTCCCCCTACCCCCTCCCGCAAGAGGAGGGGGCGTGATTTCATTTTTCTAGCCCCTCCCCTTGCGGGAGGGGGTTGGGGGGAGGGGTAGCCAAGGACGCGGTTTTCGCCCTAGTACCTCACGCGCACCGCGTAATTGAACGTGGCCGAGCCTTCCGCCGGGACGGTGACTTCCCAGCGCAGGCGGTTCGAGTTCACTTCCTCATGCTTGGCGCTCTCGCTGAGGATCTTCCAGGTGCCGGGGACGTCCTCGACCAGCACCACCGTGACCGGCTCCTTCTTCGCGTTCTTGAGCTCGACCTCGTAGGCGCTCTCATAGACGGAGTCCGATATCTTCTCGTACTTGGTCTGGCGCGCATGGGCGGTGACGTCGAAGGCCTGGCCCAGGGTGAGGCGCACATCCTCGTTCTTCGGCGTATGGTCGATCGCATCCTCGCCGACGAACTGCACCTGGCCGTCATTGTCGGCCTTGTAGACGCGGATCGTGCCCTTGGGCAGCGGCATGCCCATATGCGAGGCGTCGTTGTTCACGAAGCTGACATAGACCGTGGCGTTGACCCGCTCCTGGTCGCCGATGTCGTAGGTATAGCCGCGCGCCGTGAGGTTGGTGAAACGGAACTCCTTCTCGACCGGCACCGAGGTGGCGCTCAGGAGCGCCACCTGCTTGGTCTGGTTCTCGGCGATCGTGGTCGGGCGTCCCAATGTGTAGAGATGATATTCGAACAACGATTGCTCGGTCATGGCCTGCTCGGCGGCCGGCGCCGGGGCGGCGGCCATGTCCATCGTCTTCATCATCGCTTCCTGGACGCGATGCACGTCGCCGGCCACGAGCTGCAGCTTGGCGTCGCGATAGGTGGTGCCGCTCTGGTTGGTGAGCGTGACCCAGCCGTCGATGTCGAGCGTCTTCTCGTCGGGGCTGAGCGAGGCCACGTAATCGGCCGCCCAGTTGAGGCCGCCGGTCAGATAGCTGAGCTGGGCGGTCGCCGTGCCGGCCTTGTCGCTGTCGGCGTCGATCACCAGGGTGGGCCGCGCGCGCAGGTTCGGCGGCACCTCGTCGAACACGATGCGGCCGGGCGGGGTCGTCTCGATCCGGTCGCCGATCTTCAGCACCACGCCGCCGGAGACGCTGAGCACGATCGCGTCCTCGGTGGTCTCGGCGCCGGTGGCGGTATTGGTGGTGATGACGCGCACCTTGCGACCGACCGACTTCTCCAGGAGCTTCTCGGGCGTCAGCAGGTCGAAATTGAAGTTCTGCTCGCGCACCGTGACCCTGGCGCCGTCGACCCGCAAGAGCGCCGTCTCGGGCCGCATCAGCGCGCTCACATCGGCGAAGGCCAGGTCGTTGAGGCCGGCCGTCAGCGCGATCTTGCGCTGGTCGCGCACCAAGGCCAGGTCCTGGTTGTAGATCGTGATGGCGACGCCGGTCTGGTCGCTGAGCGAGACCGGCGTCTCGGCGATGGGTCTGGAGAAAAAAACCTCCGACCCCTCGTGGTTCGGCTTCCCAATCACCCTGAAAGAAAACTGCCCGGTGACGCGGCTGGATCTGCTGACCTATCTGGATCAAAACAAAGTAGGCACCCGCCTGCTGTTTGCCGGCAACCTGACGCGCCAGCCCTACATGGCTGGTGCCAACTACCGCATCAGTGGCGACCTGACCAACACCGACAACGTGATGAACAACACCTTCTGGATTGGGGTGCAACCGGCGCTGACGCGGGAGATGCTGGAGTTTGCGGCCAGCAAGATTGAGAGTTATTTGGGTGTAAATTTTTAATCACCCCGTCACCATGCGCCTAACCCCAGACCAAATACGAGA
>CAVOLB010000080.1:0-13233 GCA_963696655.1 uncultured Alphaproteobacteria bacterium | reverse complement strand
TCGCTGCCTCAAGCGCCACGGCCTGAACCGCCGTCCCGGGCCCGGCAAGCCGCCGGTCGGCGTCTTCGAGACGGCCACGGTCGGCTTCATTCACATCGATCTCAAGCATCTGCCGGCCCTGGAAAGGCGAAAGAGCTACGCCTTCGTCGCCATCGACCGCGCCACGCGCTACGTCTATCTGGAGATCCACCCCAAGCGCGACGGCGAGACCGCGGCGGGCTTCCTCGAGCGTTTCCTCGCCCACTTCCCCCACCCGGTGCACACCATCCTGACCGACAACGGCAGCGAGTTTACCGACCGCTTTGCCGTCGACATGAAGAACAAGCCCTTCAACCGGCCCTCCGGTCGCCATCCCTTCGATCGGCGCTGCGCCAGCCAGGGCATCGATCACCGCCTCACAAGGCCCTATCGACCCCAGACCAACGGCCTCGTCGAGCGCTTCAATCGTCGCATCGTCGAAGCCATCGGACAGCAGCCCAAGCAAGGCAGCGCGCACAGGCTCTTTGCCTCCCATGCCCAACGCGACGCCTTCCTCAACCGCTTCGTCAGCGACTACAATCGCACGCGGCTCAAGTGCCTCGATTACATCGCCCCAATCCAAGCCCTCAACAATCCCCCGAGACCAAACACGAAAGCGGGGGTGACAACTATGGGAGGCCCGCCGGCTTTGGCCCGCCCGTAGCCCAGTCCAGCAGCTCGACCGTGTGCAGCACGGGCTGGGTTCCGTGGCGGGCGATCTGGACCATGCAGCCGATATTGCCGGTCGCGACGATGGCGGCACCCGTGGCGGCGAGATGGCCGGCCTTGCGCCGGCCCAGCTGCGAGGCGATCTCGGGCTGGAGCAGATTGTAGGTGCCGGCCGAGCCGCAGCAGAGATGGCCCTCGGCCGGTTCCTTGACCGTGAAGCCCGCGGCCGACAACAGATCCACCGGCGGGCGTTTCACCTTCTGGCCATGCTGCATCGAGCAGGCCGAGTGATAAGCGACGTCGAGGCCCGGCCGATAGTCGGGTGCGGGCGCGCTCATATCGAGGCCGAGCTCGGCCATGAATTCGGTGATGTCGCGGGTGAGCGCGCTGATCGCGGCGGCGCGGTCCTTCCAGAGCGGGTCGGTGCGCAGCATGAAACCGTAATCCTTGATCACGGTGCCGCAGCCCGACGCATTGACCAGGATGGCGTCGAGCGGGCCCGCCGCCATCACCCGCTCCCAGGCGGCGACGTTCTGGCGCGCGCGCGCCAGCGCCTCCTCCTCCGCGCCCAGATGATGGGCGAGCGCGCCGCAGCAGCCCGAGCCCGGCGACGGCGCCAGCTCCACGCCATGGCGCGCCAGCAGCCGCTCGGTCGCGCGGTCGATCTCGGGCGCCATCGCCTGCTGCACGCAGGAGCCCAGCATGGCGACGCGCTTGCGCGCCGCCCCGCCGGTCATGCGCGCGCGATCGAGGCTCGGCGCCGTGGCAGCGCGCGCGAACCGCGGCCGGCGCGCCGGGATCATATCGGCCAGCGCCTTGAAGCGACCGGGCAGGCGCTGCAGCAAGGGCTTGAACAGGCCGCCCAGCAGCAGCGCCGGCCCGAACAGATAAGGCTTCGGCAACAGCCAGCGCAAACCGGCGCGCATCAGCCGGTCGGCGCGCGGACGTTCATAGGTGTCCTCGACATGGGCCCGCGCGATATCGACCAGATGCATGTAATGCACGCCCGAGGGGCAGGTCGTCATGCAGGAAAGGCAGGAGAGGCAGCGGTCGATATGGAGCGTCGTATCCCGATCGGCCGGCTTATCGTTCTCCAGCATGTCCTTGATGAGATAGATGCGGCCCCGCGGGCTGTCGAGCTCGTCGCCCAGCAGCAGATAGGTCGGGCAGGTGGCGAGACAGAAGCCGCAATGGACGCAAGCCCGCAGGATCTTCTCGGCGGACTCGTTGTCCGGATTGGCCAGCTGCGAGAGGGTGAAGTGCGTCTGCATCGATTCCCTAGCCCATCCGCCCGCGATTCAGGATCGCCAGCGGATCGAACGACGCCTTGACGCGCCGGCTCAGGGCCGCGAGCGCCGGCGCTTCCGGCTCGAACACCGGCACGGACTGGCGCACGGCGAGTTCCGCGCGGATCAAGGTCGCGTGACCCGCGGATGAGCCGTCTTGGCCGAGCAGCGCGCCACGCACCAACGCCGCATGGGCGTCGGGCGCGTGGGGCAGCGCCAGCCAGATGAGGCCGCCGCCCCAATCATAGAGGTGACGCGCGCCCGGACGTGCATTCTGAATCGCGGCGACCACCCGCGGCGCCTCGCTGGGCGGGACCGAGAGCCGCCAGAGCGGCATGCGCGGATCGAGCCGCGCCGCGGCAAAATTGCTCACGTCGCGGATCTCGCGCCAGAGGGTCGCGGATTCGGCAGGCTCGAGCGTGAGCGTCGGGGCGCCGAAAGATTGCAGCCAGGCCGCCAGCGCGCCGACGCGATAATTGACCGAGGCGGGCGGCCCCTCGATACGCAGCGCCGTGACGCCGGCGCCGGTCTCGGCCACGCGATCGACCGCGCTCAAGCCCGCCTCGCCCGCCGGCAGATGCGCGGCGCCTGAAATCTCGTGCGGGCTGCCGAGCGCCACCGCCATCGCCTCGATTGCGCGCGCGTCGTCGAGCCCCACCAGCATCAGCGTGCGCGAGATCTCAGGCGCCGGGTGGACGCGCACCGTGATCTCGGTCATGGCGGCCAGCGTGCCGTGCGAGCCCGCCAGCAATTTCGGCAGATCGTAGCCCGTGACGTTCTTGACCACGCGCCCGCCGGCCTTGAAGACCTCGCCCCGGCCCGACACCGCGGCAAACCCCAGGAAATGATCGCGCGCGGCGCCCGCCTTGAGCCGGCGCGGGCCCGCCAGATTGCAGGCGATCGCCCCGCCGATGCTGCCGCTGCCGGCGGGCCCGCCATAGAGCGGCGACAGATCGGGCGGCTCGAAGGCGAGGATCTGGCCGCGCTGGGCGATCACCGCCTCGATCTCGGCGAGCGAAGTGCCGGCACCGGCCTTGAGCACCAGCTCGTCGGGCTCATAGAGCTGGATGCCGGCGAGCCGCGACAGGTCGATCACGGCCTGCGCCTCGACCGGATGTCCCAGCTCGCGCTTGCTGCCGCGGCCCAGGATCTCGAGCGGAATCGCGCGCTCGGCCGCACCGGCCACGGCGGCGCGAAGCTCCTCGATGCTCAGGGGCCTGATCGTCTCGATCATGGGGATTTAGAATTGCGGCAGATCGGGATGGGGCAATCGGCCGGCATGGATATGCATCCGGCCCAGCTCGGCGCAGCGATGCAGCTCGGGGAAGACCTTGCCGGGATTGAGCAGGCCGCCCTCGTCGAAGGCGCATTTGAGGCGCTGCTGCTGGGCGAGATCGGCCTCGTTGAACATGACGCCCATCAGGTCGCGCTTCTCGACGCCGACTCCGTGCTCGCCCGTCAGCACGCCGCCCACCTTGACGCAGAGCTTCAGGATGTCGGCGCCGAAGGCCTCGGCCCGCTCCAGCTCGCCCGGCTGGTTGGCGTCGTAGAGGATCAGCGGATGGAGATTGCCGTCGCCCGCATGGAAGACATTGGCGCAGCGCAGGCCGTAATGTTCCGACATTCGGCGCATCTCGGTCAGCACGCGCGGCAGCTCGCGGCGCGGAATGGTGCCGTCCATGCAGTAATAGTCCGGCGAGATGCGGCCCACGGCCGGAAAGGCCGCCTTGCGGCCCGCCCAGAAGCGTAGGCGCTCTTCCTCGGTCTGGCTGACGGCGATCGAGCTGGCGCCGCGCTCGCGCGCGATCGCCTCGACCCGCGCCTTGAGCTCGTCGACCTCGGCCCGTGGCCCGTCCAGCTCGATGATCAGCAGCGCCTCGCAGTCGAGCGGATAGCCGGCATGGACGAAATCCTCGGCCGCATGGATCGCCGGCCGGTCCATCATCTCCATGCCGGCCGGCACGATGCCGGCGGCGATCACTGCCGAGACGCAATTGCCGGCCTGCTCGTTCGTCGGGAAGGCGACCAGCAGCGCGCAGGCATGTTCGGGGCGCGGCAGGATGCGCACCGTGACCTCGGTCACGACGCCGAGCAGCCCTTCCGAACCGATGACGATGCCGAGGAGATCGTAGCCGGCCGCATCCAGATGCTTGCCGCCGAGCCGGATCACGGTGCCGTCGATCAGCACCATCTCGACGCCCAGCACATTGTTGGTGGTGAGGCCGTATTTGAGGCAATGAACCCCGCCCGAATTCTCGGCCACATTGCCGCCGATGGTGCAGGCGATCTGGCTCGAGGGATCGGGCGCGTAATAGAATCCCAGCGCCTTGACCGCTTCGCTGATGGCGAGATTGGTGACGCCCGGCTGGACCACGGCGCAGCGGTTGGCCGGATCGATGTCGAGGATGCGGTTGAAGCGGGCCATGCCGAGCAGGATGCCGTCGGCCAGCGGCAGGGCGCCGCCGCTGAGGCTGGTGCCGGCCCCGCGCGGCACCACCTTGATCCCCTCGCGGTGACAGAAGGAGAGAACCGCGGCGACCTCTTCCGTGGTGCGCGGCAGCGTCACCAGCAGCGGCAGCTGCCGATAGGCGGAGAGCCCGTCGCTCTCATAGACCCGGCGCATCGATTCCTCGACCACGATCGCATCCGGCGGCAGGATCGCACCCAGCGCCGCCGCGATATCGCGACGGCGGCGGATCGTGGCCTGATCGGGCTCCGGCATCTTCAGGGACATGAGAGGCGTTCCGCTTCTGACCGTTGACGGCACTCTGGCCTCAGCCGCGTTGTGCCGCAAGCCAGCCGGAATCGACAACGGCCGCTGATGCGGCCGTGCGAGTCAGTCCAAGATTCTGGAACGTCGAAGACCGGCGCCCTGACAAAAGGGCGCGGCGGATCAGCCCTGGCGGGCCTTGAAGCGCGGGTTGGTCTTGTTGATGACGTAGACGCGCCCCTTGCGCCGGACGATGCGGCAGTCCTTGTGGCGCTTCTTGGCCGACTTCAGCGAATTGACGACCTTCATGATGGCGGTCCTTGTTAGGCAACGTCTCGGGGTTTCGGAGGCACAGTTCCGGCGGGTCCTTTCGGGCCTTCCGGTACCGCGCGAAGCGCCGGACCATAGTGGGGCCGCCGGAGCCTGTCAACCGTCGCGGGATGCGGCGATCGGTCGGCCCTAACCTACCAGTCCGACAGCATTTTATCGACGCCGGTCTTGAAGGCGTGGAAGCGGAAGAAGCCGATATCGCCGCTGTCGATGGCGGCCACCCGGCGGGTCCAGAGGGCGACATGCTGGGTCAGGGGCTCGGCCATCCGCGGATCGCTTTTGAGGATCTCGGATTTGTCGAGCAGGTCGGCCAGGCATTTGATGACGTTGGTGCGGACCAGCTTGGTGATGTCCTCGCTGACCCGCAGGTCCAGCCGGCGTTCCGCGCAGGCGGTCTGGTATTTCTGGACCGTCCAGGGATCGGCTGTCACCGGCTCGCCGGGCTGCCAGGCCATGTAGGTGGGCCGCATCTCGCTGGTCGAACCGGTGCGCACGAAGTCGGTGAAGAGCAGCTGGCCGCGGGGCTTCAGCGCCTTCTCCACGGTCTGCAGTATCCGGTTCTTGTCTTTGACCCCATAGAAGATGTCGCGCGAGAAGATGCAGTCATAGGCGCTTTCCTTCAGCTCCAGCATGTCGGGAGCGAAGACGGAGATGGGCGCCTTCTTTCCCAGACCCGCCATGACCGAATATTCCATGGCGGCACGGGCCAATTCCGCATCCTCCTCGAATCCGGAGATCCAGAGGCCGAATTCCTGGTGCAGGGCACGGGTGAAGCCACCGAGGCCGGCCCCCAGCTCGGCGACCGTCATGGTCGGGTCGAGGGCACAGGGCTTGGCCAGCCACAGGCAAAAATCCTTGTCGCCCGGCACGGCACAACCGGGACCCCAGATGGTCTGCAGCACCCTGATCCGGGGCGTTTCCCACTCGAAGGCGGGTTTCTTGTCGATCTTGGCCCGGCGGACGGTGTCCTTCTGACCGGGGGTTTGCGGGTTCCTCTCACCCGGCGCCACGTCGTCCAGCTCCACGCCTTCCCACCACGCCTTGAAGCGCTGTTTGAAGGGCGGTCGGGAATCTCGGGGAGCGGCGCCGGTACTGGCCATTCTGGCGATCCTTCGGGGGTTCCTGTATCCCTCGGACCCGTTTAAACCGTGGTTAAATTCGCCCCGCGTTTGTAACAAATCGGCGGTTACAGCCACTTGATAGCCCGGTCAGCAATTGATTGAGTCCGTAACCAACAAACGCCCCGCCGAAGCACCCTCGGCAGTCAGCCACGGGATCGGGCATCATGTGCGACGGACTGTCGCACTCGCGCTCCCGGTCATGCTGGCGCGGGCCGGGCTGGTGGTGATGATCACGGTCGATACCGTGATGGTCGGCCAGGCCGGCGGCGAAGAATTGGCGCACTACGCGATCGCCTTCGCCCCCCAGATGCTGCTGCTCTCGGTTGGATTCGGGCTGTTGATCGGGGCCACCGTGCTGACCGCCCAGGCCGATGGCGCCGGCCGGCAGGGGCTCTGCGGACGGATCTGGCGGCTGGCCCTGATGCTCGCGGCCGCCATCGGCTTGGTCGACGCGCTGATCCTGGCCCACGGCGAAGGGCTTCTGCGTCTGCTGGGGCAGGAACCGGTCCTGGCCGCCGCCGGGGGCAAGGTGCTGCTGATGTGGGCGATCGGCATGCCCGGCATCATGCTCTATGTGGCGACCGCGGGATTTCTCGAGGGCGTCAGCCGGCCGCGGCCCGGCATGATCGTCACCATCCTCGCCAATGTCGCCAATGCCGGCCTCAACTGGCTCATGATCGGCGGCCATGGCGGCCTGCCGGCGATGGGCGCCGAAGGGGCCGTGCTCGCCACCTCGATCACGCGCTGGCTGATGTTCCTGGCGCTGGCGGCCTATGCGCTCACGATGCGCGACCATGCGCGCTTCGGGATCTGGGCGCCGCTCAAGGGAACCTTCGGGCAGATCGGCGCCATGATCCGGCTGGGGGCGCCGCTGGCGCTCAGCGTCGGCTTCGAGGCCGCGGCCTTCATGGCGGCGGCGACGTTTGCCGGCTGGCTGGGCGAGACCGCGCTCGCGGCCTATCAGATCGCGCTCAATTTCAACGCGCTCATCTACATGCTGGCGCTCGGCCTCTCGACCGCGACGGCGGTGCGCGTCGCCAACGCCCATGGCCGGCGCGACGCGATCGGGCTGGCGCGCGCCGGATGGGTGGGGGCCGGGCTGGTGTTCCCGTCCATGGCCGGCGCCACCCTGATCCTGACCCTGGCGCCGGGATGGGTGGTCGGTTTCTACAGCGACGAGGCGGACGTCCGGGCCCTGGCCCTGCAGCTCATGACCATCACCGCCTGGTTCATCCTCGCCGACGGCGCCCAGGGGGTGCTGACCGGCGCGGTCCGGGGTGCCGCCGACGCCGTCATGCCGACCTTGATCGCCGGCTTGAGCTTCTGGCTGGTGGGCATCCCTCTCTGCTATGCACTGGCCTTCACTGCCGGCTGGGGCACGGTCGGATTGATCTGGGGACTCTTCGTCAGCCTGATCGTGGCCATGTCCCTGCTGGCGCTGCGCTTCCATATCGTCTCGCGACGCGCCACTCTGGCCTTTGCCGCCTGACGTTCCTCTTGCCCCGCCCGGAGTTCCCGCTCTCATGACCCGACCCTTCGACGCCATCGTGATCGGCGCCGGCATCTCGGGTGCGGCGGCGGCGTATGAGCTGGCGTCCGGCCGGCGCGTGCTGATGCTCGAGGCGGAGTCCCGCCCCGGCTATCACTCGACCGGCCGATCGGCGGCGCTCTATACGCCCAACTATGGCAACGACGTGGTGCGCGCTTTGATCCTGGCGGGCCGCCCCTTCCTCGATCGCCCGCCTGCCGGATTCGCCGGGCATGCGATGGTCAAGCCGCGGGGCGCCGTCGCCATCGCCGGCCCGGCCGATATCGAGACCTTCGAAAAGCGGCTGGCCCTCTCCGGTCCCGGCCATGAGATCCAGGAGATCACGCCGGACGAAGCGATTCGCCAGGTCCCGATCCTGCGACGCGAAGGGATCGCCCGCGCGCTCTTCGAGATCGACATCGAGGATATGGACGTGGCGGCGATCCATCAGGGCTTCCTCACCGGCTTTCGCCGCCGCGGCGGCGAGCTGGTCTGCGATGCGCGGGTCGATCGGATCGAGCGGCGCCAGGGCGCCTGGCAGATCAATGCCGGCGCGGTCGCGGCGAGCGCCCCCATCCTCGTCAATGCCGCCGGCGCCTGGGCCGACGAGGTCGCGGCGCTGGCGGGCCTGCCGCCGGTCGGTCTGGTGCCCAAGCGGCGCACCGCCATCCTCGTCGATCTGCCGCCCGGCAGCGATCCCGCAGGCTGGCCGGCGCTCGACGATTGCGGCAACGAGCATTATTTCCGGCCCGACAGCGGCACGAGGCTGATGGTCTCGCCCGGCGACGAGACTCCCTCGCCGCCCTGCGACGCACAGCCCGACGAGATGGACGTCGCCCATCTGGTGGATTGGCTCGAGCGCACCACGACGCTTCAGGTCCGCCGACTGGCGCATCAATGGGCGGGCCTGCGCAGCTTCGTCGCCGACTACAGCCCGGTCGTCGGCCCCGACCCGCTGGCCGAAGGGTTCTATTGGCTCGCGGGACAGGGCGGCTACGGCATCATGCTGGCCGAGCCCCTGGCCCGTGGCCTCAAGGGCCTGATCGAGTCGCGCGAGCTGCCCGCCGATCTGCTGCATCATGGCGCGACGGCGGCCGCGATGGCGCCCCGGCGCGCGGGACTCGCACCCGCCGCCTGAGCTTTCGCCGGCTCCGCCCTTTCGGCCTCGCGGCGCGCCGCCTATGATCCGACCCGGCGATTGTCATGCCGGGGGTCGCGGGGACTCTCCGGCCTTCAGAATCGGAGTCGAACGGCAATGTCCTCCTTGGCGAATGAACGGGTTGCTTACTTCAACGGTCGCGTCGTGCCCGAGAGCGACGTGCTGATCCCGTTTCGCGATCGCGGCTTCCTCGCCGGCGACGCCGCCTTCGACACGGCGCGGTCCTTCGGCCACAAGATCTTCCGTCTCAAGGAGCATCTCGACCGCCTCTATCGTTCGCTGCGCTACCTCAAGATCGATCCGGGCCTCAGTCCCAAGGAGATGAGCGCGATCACCGAGGATGTGTTCGCGCGCAACACGCATCTCCTGGACAAGGACGACGATTACTGGGTCAGCCAGCGCATCTCGCGCGGCGTGCCGGCCGACGACCTCACGGTCAGCAGCGACGCGCGGCCGACCGTCATCGTCGAATGCAAACCTCTGCCCCTGAAGTCGCGCGCGACGCTGTTCCGCGACGGCATCGAGGTGGTGGTGCCCTCGGTCCGGCGCGCCGCGCCGGACATGCTCAGCCCGCGCGCCAAGACCCATAACTATCTCAATCTCACCATGGGCGATCTCGAGGCGCGCGAGCGCAACCCCAAAGGCTGGGCGATCCTGCTCGACGCCGACGGCAATATCGCCGAAGGCACCGGCAGCAATTTCTTCATGGTGCGCGACGGCATCGTGATGACGCCGCAATCGCGCTATGTGCTGCCCGGCGTCTCGCGCGCGGTCACGCTCGAGCTCGCGGCCAAGCTCGGGATCCCGCATCAGGAGCGCGACATCGATCTCTACGACGCCTACACCGCCGACGAGGCCTTCCTGACCTCGACCAGCCTCTGCATCTGTCCGGTGCGCAGCATCAATGGCCGTGCGGTGGCCGAGACCGCCATTCCGGGCCCCGTCACCCGGAAGCTCATCGACGCCTACGCCGAGTTGGTCGGCATGGATTTCGTCGGCCAATATCTGCGTCGCATCGAGCGCTGAGAGCCCGTCCCGCTGCGGTGTCCGGCTCCGATCCCGAAATCCGCGCTGCCGGCGAGGCGCCCTCGATCGAGCAAGGCCTCGCGCTGCATCGCGCCGGACGATTCGAGGACGCGGCGCGCCTTTACGAGACGCGGCTGGCGCGGCATGCCGACGAGCCTGAGACCCTGCATCTCCTGGGGCTGATCCGGGAGCAGCAAGGATCGTCCCAGGAAGCGGCGCGGCTGATCGGGCGCGCCTGTGCCCTGTCGCCCAAGGCGGCGCTCTTCCGCGCCAATCTCGCCGTGGTGTTGCGCTCGGCCGGCCGCCCCGCCGACGCGGTCGAGGCCGCGGCCGCCGCGGTGGCGCTGCAGCCCGGCAATGCCGATTTTCATTTCACCCTCGCCACCATGCTGGAGAACGCGGGCCGGCTGCAGGAAGCCGAGGCGAGCTATCGGACGGTGCTGGAGCGCCGGCCCGATCATGTCGACGGCGCCTATAACCTCGCGCGCCTGCTACACAAGCGCGAAGCGGTCGCCGAATCGGTCCCCTTCTATCGCCGGGCGCTGGCGGTCCGTCCCGACTTCGTCAGCGCGCTGATGAATCTCGGCTCCGCGCTCGGCCGCCTCGGCGACATCGACGAAGCGACCCGGCTGCTGGCACGCGCCCAGGCCCTGGCCCCCGACGACCTCCAGGTGATCGCCCTGCAGGGGCTGCTCGCGGTCGACCGCGGCGACCTGGCCGAAGCCGGGGCGATCCTCGACCGCTTGTCGCACGCCCACCTGGACGCGAGCCTGGCGCAGCGCCTGGGCACGCTCGCCCGCAACAGCGGCCGCTTCGAGGAGGCCATCGCCTATTTCGAGCGGCTGCTCGCCATGGAACCGGCCAACGTCGACGCCAAGCTGTCGCTGTCGCTGATGCGCCTGACGCTGGGCCGCTTTGCGGAGGGTTGGCGGGACTATCGGTCGCGCTGGTATATCGATCGCCAGGCGCATCTCGCGCGGCGCTATCCGGTGCCGGTCTGGGCGGGCGAGAATTTCGCCGGCCGGACGCTGCTGGTCTATCCCGAGCAGGGTCTGGGCGACATCATCCAGTTCGCCCGCTATCTGCCGCTGGCAGCCGCGCGCGGCGGACGGGTCCTGTTCGAATGCCCGCCAGCCCTCGCCGGTTTGTTTCAGCCCTTTCACGAAGACATAACAATCGTCCCGCAAGGTTCGCCGGCGCCCGGCTTCGATCTGGCCGTGCCTTTGCTCGACCTGCCGATCCTGTTCGAGACGACCTCGGCGACGATCCCGCCAAGGCTGCCGAACCTGGCGGCGACGCCGGCGCTGATCGGGCGCTGGGCGCCGCGATTGAAGGGACTGCCGGGCTTGCGCGTGGGACTCGTCTGGCGCGGCAATCCCGGATTCATCAACGATCGGAATCGCTCCATGGCGCTGGCGCAGTTGCGTCCCCTGATCGACGGCAGCGACGCCTCCTTCGTCTCTCTGCAGAAGGGGCCGGCGGTGGGCGAGATCGCGAAGAATGGCTGGCAGGATCGCATCCTCGATCTGGGCTCGGATCTGGGCGATTTCGCCGACACCGCGGCGGTCATGGCGGGGCTCGATCTGGTCATCAGCGTCGATACCGCGGTCGCGCATCTGGCGGGCAGTCTCGATCGGCCGGTCTGGATTCCGATCCCCTTCGTGCCCGACTGGCGCTGGATGCTCGGGCGCGGCGACACGCCCTGGTATCGGAGCGCGCGCCTGTTCCGCCAGACCAGCCCCGGCGATTGGAAACCGCCGGTGAGCGAGATGCTCGTCTCGCTGCGGTCGCTGTCGACGCCCCCGGTGACGGGACGATGACCGAGCGTCCGCCTCCGCCCGAACGCAAGGCCGTCGGCGGCGATCCCGCCGCCTTGTTCGATGCCGCGGTGAAGGCGTTCTCCGAGGGGCGCGCCGCCGATGCCTGCCGGCAATGCAAGATCCTGCTCGAGATCGCGTCGGACAATCGCGACGTGCTGCATCTCTATGCGGCGGCGGCCTCGATCGGGGATACGCCAACCGCCATCGCCGCCAGTCAGCGCCTGATCAAGCTGGCGCCCGACCATGCCGAGGGACGGCGCAATCTGGGCGCGCTCCTCGCCAGCCAGAAGCGCCATGTCGAGGCCCGTGTCCATCTCGAGGCCGCCGCGAAGCTGGCACCCAACCATATCGGCGGGCGGCTGATGCTGGTGCGCACTCTGCGGGCGCTCGACGCGCTCGCGGAAGCCCGGACCGAAGCCGAGGCGGTCGCAAAGCTGGCGCCCGACAATGCCGACGCGCAGTTCGCGCTCGGCAATCTGCGCCTCTCCGGCGGCGACCATGATGGCGCGCTGCGCGCCTTTGCCCGCGCGCTGGCCTTGCGCCCCGACCATCTCGACACGCTGGTCAATCTGGGCGTCGCCTTGCGCGCCAGCAACCGGGGCGACGAGGCCCGTCTCGCCCTGCAGCGCGCCCTGTCGCTGCAGCCCGGATTATCGTCGGCGCATTTCAACCTCGGCACGCTGGCGCTCGATCGCGGCGCCTGCGAGGAAGCGATCCGGCATTACCGCCTGGCGCTCGAAGGCGGCGGCGATGCCGTCAGCCTGCATCGCAGCATCGGTCTGGCCCATCTGCTGCGCAATGATCGCGATGCCGCCATCGCGTCCTTCAAGGCGTCGCTGGCCCTGGCCCCCGAAGATCCCGACACGCTGGTGGCGCTGGGCGACGCGCTGGCGCAGCTGAAAAACATGACCGAAGCGACCGATTGCTTCCGGCGCGCCCTGGTCGCAGCGCCGCGCCATCCGCAGGCGATCCCCCGTCTCTTCAATCAGGCGCTGCAATGCTGCGACTGGGACGAGGCGCAGCGGCTCAAGCCGATGGTCGATGCCCTGACCGACGAGGCGCTGGCCAAGGGCGAGGCGCCCGCCGAGGCGGCCTTCCTCAGCCTCGCCCATGCCGAGGATCCGGCCCGCAACCGCGCCATCGCGGAGGCGATGAGCCGGCAGGCGGCGCAGCGGGCGGGGCCAAAACTGATTGTGCCGGCGCGGCCGCGCGACGGCGGACGGCGCCTCAAGCTCGGCTATCTCTCGACCGATTTTCGCAATCATGCGGTCTCGCAGCTGCTGGTGCGCACGCTCGAGCTGCATGACCGGGCGCAATTCAAGGTCTGGGCCTACTCGACCGGTGCGGAGGACCGCAGCGCCTTGCGCGAGCGAGTTCGCGACGGGGTCGACGCCTTCATCGACATCCGCGACCATGATCACCGCGCGGCGGCCGAGCGGATCGCCAAGGACGAAGTCGACATCCTGATCGACCTGACCCTGCACACCACGGGCGCAAGGCTGGAGATCGCGGCCCTGCGCCCGGCCCCGATCCAGATGGGATGGCTGGGCTATCAGCAATACATCG
>CAVOLB010000079.1:0-50506 GCA_963696655.1 uncultured Alphaproteobacteria bacterium | reverse complement strand
ACCATATTGCTGCCGCGGTGGCGTGCGAGCTGGACCGCCGCCGACCCGACCCCGCCCGAGGCGCCGGTGATGAGGACCGTTTCGCCGGCGGCGAGGCCGGCGCGCGTGAGCATGTTCTCGGCGGCGGAATAGGCGCAAGGGAAGGAGGCCAGCTCCGCATCGGAGAGCCGGCTCTCGATGCGATGGGCATGCAGGGCGGGCGCGACCGCGAACTCGGCGAAGGCGCCGTCGCGGTCGGAGCCGAAGTAGGTGGTGCGATAGGGGTCGCCCTCGACGGGCCCCCGGAACACCGGCTCGATCAGAACGCGCTCGCCGATCCGCCTGGCATCCACGCCCTCGCCGACAGCGACGATCCGGCCGCAGGCGTCGGCGCCCTGGATGCGAGGAAAAGCCAGCGCGGCGCCGGTCCATCCGGAATCTTCGGCCTTGGCCTCGGTAAAGCCGCCGGCGCCGCCGGCCGATGTCGTTCCGGCGGTGACGGCCTTCGAGTACCAGCCCGTCCGGGTGTTGATGTCGGTGTTGTTGACGCCGGCGGCACCGACGCGGATCAGCACCTCGCCGGCCTTCGGCGCCGGCACCGGCACATCGCCGCGATAGTCGAGCCTGTCGAAGCCGCCATTGCCCGTGAGCAGGACCGCTTTCATCGTCCGAGGCGGCGTTGGCATGGGCCGGTTCTCCAACAGCGAGGCAACGGCGTCACGACCGCGAGCGCCGCGCCGACCGCGCGACATTCTCGATCAGGATGACGACGCAGCCGGCGAACAGAAGGATCGCGCGCCAGACCTCAGGCACGCCCAGGGCCGGGAGCGCCAGGGCCACGATCGCGACCCAGAGCAGGATACCGATCGCGAGACTGCCATCGTCGATGAAGAGGCCGACGATCTCACGGAGGATCTCGACGAGGCGCCTCACGACCGGCTCTCCCGCCGCGCCAGGGACATCCGGACGAGTGCGATGGCCAGCAAGGCGGCGGCGAGGAAGCCGAGGCCGAGGGCGGGGATGGCCCAGTCGGCACCGGGCCAGGGCGTGCCCAAGCCCTCGCCGATCCAGAACACGCCGAAGGCCGAGATCATGATCCCGACCACGAGCTTGAGGCCGTTCTCGGGCACCTTGGTCAACGGCCTGTGGATGAGCAGGCCCAGCAGCAGCACCGCCGCGAGGGCGGCGCCGGCGCCGATGCCGGCAGGGACAAGCATGCCGCCGGTGGCGCCGACGGCGATGACGATGAAGACGACCTCGAGCCCCTCGAGCGTCACCGCCTTGAAGGCGGTCGCCGTCGCAACCGCGTCGAAGCTGCCGAAGCGAGAGACCCCGGCGCGCCGCAGCTCGGCGGTCTCCTCTTCATAGATCTTTTCTTCGTCATGGAGGGCGATGATGCCTCCGGCCCGCAGGATCGCCTTGCGCAGCCAGCGGATGCCGAAGAGCAGGAGCAGGACCCCGACCGTCAATTGCAGCCAGGTGATCGGGATGAGCCCGAGCGTGGGCCCGAGCAGCAGGATCAGCGCGACGAGCAGGGCCGCGCCCAGCCCGGCGCCGAGGAAGGCCGAGCGCCAGCCGCGAACCGTCCCGACCGCCAGCACGATCGTCAGCGCCTCGACGAACTCGACCAGCGAAGCCAGGAAGGCGGTCAGGAAAGCGGACCCGGAATGGGCATCGGCGAAGATCATCATCTCTCCCTATCGCACGGTTCCCGGACCAGGGGGAACGAGCGCAGGCGAAGCCTAGCGCGGGCGGAGCTTGCGTTCGACCGCCACCGTGGCCGCGCGCATGCCGACATGGAGGGCCGAGAGCGGCTGGATCTCGAGCAGCAGGCCCGCCTCAGGCGCCTTGATCGCGCCCAGGGGCTCGCCCGTGAGGCTGCGCACCCACCCGATCCGTTCGCCCGCGCCGACATGGTCGCCCGGCCGGCGCTCGGCCTCGAACAGCCCGCCCCAGTCGCTGCAGATCGGGCGCCGGACCCAGGGGGCCGCGGCCGGCCCTTGCCGGGGCAAGCGGTCGGAGAGGTCGGGGGCCGCGTTCAGCATGTTGATGATCGCCGTGGCGCCGCGATGGGCGCCGACATGATCGATCGCATGGAAGCCCGAGAGCTCCATGGTCACGGCCGGCTTGCCCTGCCGCACGGCCCAGGCCGACCAGCTTCGATCCAGGCCCTGGAGATTCGAAATCTCGGCCGGCATCTCCGCCACGACGGGGAGGGCGGAGCAGGCGGCCCAGCGCAGGACGCGCCGCTCGAGCCGGGCATCCTCGAAATGATCGAGCAGGACGAAGGGGACGCTCCAGCCGGCGGTGTGCACGTCGATCAGCGCGTCATGCTCTTCAAGCAGGCCGGCCAGGGCATGGGCGATCCGGTCCGCCAGCAGCCCATCCGGCCGGCCGGGGAAGCGCCGGTTGAGATCGATGTTCTCCAGCGGCACCTGGCGCTGGCTGGCCCGCACCGCCAGCACATTGACGCAAGGGATGAGGGTGACCGAGCCGGCGGTGATCCAGTCCTCCAGCTGCTCGGCGGTATGCCAGAGGGCGGCGCTGGAGGTGACCTCGTCGCCATGGACGGCGCCGGTCACCAGGATCTTGGGACCCCGCCTGCTGGCGCGATAACGCCATCCCCGGAGAGCGGTGGAGAGGCCGGGATCGTCGTTCCCGAGGCTGATCTCGAGGGGCTGTCGGCGCATCGGAGAACCCGGTCCCGCGTGTCGCGGGACAGGGCGATCGCTCAGCGATGGTGAGCGAGGAGGGCGCGACCGGTATCGGTCAGCTTGCAGACCAGCCATTCGGGCTTGAGCGGATTGCTGAACCAGGGCTCGGCCCAGCCCATGTCGATGCAATGGCGAATGGTGCGCTCGTTGATGCGCTGGCCCCACTCGTCGAACAGCGGCAGCTTGCCGCCGGGCTGCTTGAGCCCCTTGCTGAGCCAGCGCAGCTGCACCGAGGTCGGGCGCAGAGTCGTTGCGTGATGATTGGTCTCTAACATATTGGTTTTCATGACGACCCTCGGCCCACTTGATGTGGCATCTTAGGCCAAGCCGAGAATTCGGAAAAGCGACGTGAGGTAAATCCTTGATCTCGGAGATAGATCAGAGGGTTGCCGGATAGCGTTAACGCGGAAAGCCGTGGTTATCCCCGCAACTCACGGAATTCGCCGCGCGTGTTCTCAGCCGGCGGCTTCGGCGCGGCCGGTTCCTTCCAATAGATCCGCCAGCGCGGAGGCGTCGGCGATGGCGTGGCGCAGTGCCGTCGCGGCCTCGCGGGGCGTCGCGTCCATCGGCAGTCCGGACATGATGGCTTCCAGGCGGCCATGCGCGAACCAGGCCCTGTGTCGCGCGAGTTCGGCTGGAATGCCCGGCTCGCCCCAATTGACGATCGACCCGACATTGGTCGGATCCGGGAAACGCGTGTCCCGCGCGACGAAACCCGGCACCATGGTGATGCGCTCGCCTTTCTCCATGAGGCGCGTGGCCCGGTGGAGAACCAGGTTGCCCTGCTGGAACAGCGCATAGCCCGGACCCGGAAACGGCATGGATTCGATCTGGTCCGGGGGCAATTCGACGCTGCTGCCATTGATCAGCCCGGCGACAGGCGCCGCCAGCAGCCGGGCCGCGGCCTCGCGCGTGCCGCGGAAGAACTGAAACAGCCCCCCTTTTATGGCCTTCGGATCCGTGACCATGAGGACGATGTCGAAGCCGATGGAATCCGTATGCCAGGTATCGACATGGCGCGCGATGTCCTCGGGCGCATAGTTCACATAGAGCTGTTGCGATGGCATCGAGTGCGGGGCGAGTGCCGTGCCGGCGATCGACGACAGGAAGGCGGCCAACTCGGGTGAGGTGAAGAGATCGCGCAGGAACCGCGAACGATAGACGCCCCCTGTCAGGTAGGAGGCGGTCCGGTCGCTCTGCCGGCCGAGTTCCTTAAGCCGCAGGGCGATGGTGCGAGCAGCATCTGCTCCTTCCTCCGACAAGACGCGAAAGGGCCCGGCCACGGCCACGGGGCTGGGCGAGGCCGCGATCGTGTCCTTGTCATAGCCGAAGTCCGCGAGCGTCCATGTCCGCTCGGGCCGTGTGAACGCGAAATGCCGGCTGGGGTCGAAGCGAGGTTCGTCGTCAAGCGCGGCATAGCCCGAAGGAATCTGATGCGGGAAGCCCGGTGCCCCGGCCAGCCGTGCCTCCTCGTTTCCAGGGGAAGCGGATGCGCCGGTGTCGTGCATTGTCGCATTTCGATTCATCGATACCCTTTCGCGCAGGCAAGCGCTCTGTAGAGTCCGTTCCGAGGCCACGCCGACGACAGCCATGATCATGGCCCTGCGCCACGCGCTCGCCAGTGACCATAGTCCGAGCTGCCGTTCAAGGTAAGGGAGGGGGCAAAACCTTCTTGGGCCGCTATTGCGCCAGTGCGGCCCGCGACGATGGCCTGCGCCTCGCGGGAGGCGGCACGCCTTCGACGATGAAGGCTCAGCCTCGTCGCGCGCCCTCGGCCCGGGCCTTGCTCAGGGCGGCCTCTGTGACGAGGGCCGCGCGCAGATCGGCGTTACGCAGGTCGGTCTTGACGAGGCTCGCGCCGCGCAAGTCGGTCGCGACCAGCCGGGCGCCCGAGAGATCGGCGAAGTCCAGCCGGCAATTGCGCAGGTCGGCACCGGAAAGATCCAGGCCCGCGATCTCGAAACCGGTGAGGTCCTGCCCGAGGAGGCTCAAGCGGGCGCCGTCGAGGCCGGAGCTGTCGATCCATTGTCGATGCTCCTGGATCAGCTCCAGGAGATCGTCGCGCTCGATCGGGCGGGGCAGTTTCACCATGCTGGCCGCCCATGCGGGCAGGCTGACCGCGGCGTCCTGGGTCTGCGAGAAATCGGCGCCGTCGAGCTTGGCCTGGTCGAACTCCGAGCCGGCGATGCTGCATTCCTCGAAGAGCGCGCCGCGCAGATCGGCGCCGCAGAAATTGACGTCGTTGGCCTTCACCCCCGAGAGGGAGACCTTGTGGAGATTGGCGTTCGTGAAGTCCGAGCCCTCGATCGTGGCGCCGGCGAAGGAAACCTGGGGCTCGGAGCCATCGAGCCCCGGCGCATTCCGGGCAGAGGGCAGGGCGGCGCTGCGGAAGGTCGCTTCACTGGCATTGGTGCGAACGAACCTGGCGCTGCGGAAGTTGCAGTTCTCGAACAGCGCGCGCACCAGATGAGCGCCCTCGAAATTGGCCTTGTCGAAGGAGCAGTCGAAAAACTGGCCGTGGCCGAGGTCGCAACGGCGAAGATCGGCGCCGTCGAACTTGACGCGCTTGACGGTCTTGCCGGCGAAGCTGACGCCTTGCAGCCACCGGCCGCTGAGATCCTGGTCAGCGATCTCCATGACCATGACGGGTTCCTCCCTGGAACCCGACGATTATGCCAGGAAAGACTTACGCGAACCTTGTCGGCGCGAGCCTTGCCGGCCAAGACAAGGGCAAGGTCTGAACAATTCGTTTCAAATGCCACCGGAGTTTTATTCGTCATCGAGAGATTTGCCTGCAAACCTCCGTTCTTGCGCGATGGCTGATTGGGCAATCAATCGGGGGCGGAGCGCCTTGCGCTCGCCGGGCCGGCAATGCAGGGGCGCGAGAATTCCCTGCCGCCAGCCCGGCGAAAGCCTTGGGCCCGCGCGGCGCGTTCAGACGCGGCGCGCGCCGTCGGTTCGGGCCTTGCTCAGCGCCGCGTCGCTGACCTGGGCCGCGCGCAGGTCGGCGTTGCGAAGGTCCGTCTTGATCAGGGTGGCGCCGCGCAGATCGCTCGCCACCAGCCGCGCCCCCGACAGATCGGCGAAGTCGAGCCGGCAGTTGCGCAGATCGGCACCCGACAGATCCTGCCTGGCGATCTCGGCGCCGGTCAGGTCATGGCCGAGCAGAGAGAGGCGGGCCCCTTGCTGGCCGTTGCTGCCGACCCACTGCTGATGCCGCTTGATCTGTGCCAGCAGCGCGCCAGCGTCGATCTTGCGCGTCATCGTCACCATGCCGGCGGCCCAGGGCGGCAGCGCCGCGGCCGCATCCTCGGTCTGGGAGAAATCGGCGCCCTGGAGCTTGGCCTGCGCGAACTGCGCCCCGGCGATGCTGCATTGCTCGAACACCGCGCCCCGAAGATCCGCGCCGCTGAAATTCACGTCGTTCGCCTTCACCTTGGAAAGCGAGGCCTTGTTGAGATTGGCGTTGGTGAAGTCCGATCCTTCGATGGTGGCGCCGTCGAACGAGACCTGCAGCGCCGACATCTCGACCGGCGACCTCTTCTTGTAGGAGAGGACGGTGGTGGTGCGGAACACGGCCTCGCTGGCATTGGTCTTGACGAACTTCACATTCCGGAAGTTGCAGTTCTCGAACAACGCCCGGGTCAATTGCGCACCCTCGAAATCGGCGCCGTCGAAGGAGCAGTCGAAGAATTGGCCGCGGCTCAGGTCCGCGCGGGCGAGAATGGCCTCGTCGAACTTGACCCGCTTCACCGTCTTGCCGGCAAGATTGAGGCCCTGCAACGCCTGGCCGCTGAGGTCCTTGTCGCAAATCTCCACGATCGCCATGTTTCGCTCCTCCCTGGAACGCATTCGCACTGAGCACCCGGTATAGGCGAGATCCGGCGTTGCGGACAATCGCAAGTTCCGCGCAATTCGAGCCAATATTCGCAGAGAGTTGAGACGGTTGCGGCCGTTCCTTGTTTTTCGTGCGAAATTGGGGTTAAGGCGCGGGCGTGACGGGAGGGCGGCGACGGCCGCTGCGGCAACCGACCGCAGCCGGGAGGGAGATGCGAGGCGCTACCGGGCGCGGTCGCGCTTGGCGATCAGCCGCGGCAGCTCGATCGCGGGGCAATGATCCATGATCACGGTGAGGCCGGCTTTCTCGCCGCGGGCGGCAGCGGCGTCGTCGCGCACACCGAGCTGCATCCAGACCGTCTTGGCGCCGATCGCGATCGCCTGGTCCAGCACCGCGCCGGCCTCTTCGGAGCGGCGAAACACGTCGACCATGTCGATCTTGATCGGAATCTCGGCGAGCGTGGCATAAACGGTCTCGCCATTGATCTTGCCGCCGGCCTGGCCCGGATTGACCGGGATGCAGCGATAGCCCTGCGATTGCAGGAAACGCATCACGCCATGGCTCGGGCGCTCGGGCTTGGGGCTCGCCCCCACCACGGCGATGGTCTTGGTCTCGGCGAAGATCCGCTCGAGCAGCGCGTCGGGATAATCCGGCATGGGACTCTCTGAAGGGTTCCGGCTGTCAGGGATATGTGATGTGCCGAAGATCTTTCAACAACCGCGCCATTCGGGCTTGCGCTTCTGCAGGAAGGCGTCGATGCCCTCGGCGGCGTCGGCAGCCATCATGTTCTTCACCATGACCCCGGCGGCGTAGTGATAGGCGCTCTCCAATCCCAACTCGGCCTGGCGATAGAAGGCTGCCTTGCCGATGGCGAGCGTCAGGGGCGATTTGTCGATGATGTGGCGCGCGAGCGTGAGGATCTCGGAATCGAGCTCGGCGGCGGGAACCACCCGATTGATGAGGCCGATCCGGCGCGCCTCCTCGGCATCGACCGGATCGCCGGTCAATAACATCTCCATCGCCGGCTTGCGGCCGACGGCGCGCGTCAAGGCCACCATGGGGGTGGAGCAGAAGAGGCCGATATCGACGCCGGGCGTGGCGAACCGGGCGCCGCTCTCGGCCACGGCCAGATCGCAGGTCGCGACGAGCTGGCAGCCGGCCGCTGTCGCCACGCCATGAACGCGCGCGATCACCGGCTTCGGCAGCCGCGTGATGGCGAGCATCAGGGCGGCACAGCGCTCGAACACCCGTTCGTAATGATCCTGCCTGGTGTCGGCACGCAGCTCGCGCAGATCATGGCCGGCGCAAAAGGCCGGGCCATTGCCCGCGACGATCACGACCCGGACCGCGCGGTCGTGGGCCAACCGCTCGAACGCATCGAGGAGGTGGTCCATCAGAGAGATGGAAAGGGCGTTGCGGGCGGCTGGACGGTTGAGCGTGAGGGTGGCGATGCCGTTCTCGGTCCGGACGAGGAGTTCCGGTTCCTTGGCGAGACTGCTCATGGCGCGTCCTCCGGTGGGCCCGCGAGGCCAGGGCGAGCCATTGGCCTCGGTGGCTAAAGTCCCATCTGCTTCAGCATCGCCTGCGCCAGCACGCTTTTGGGCCAGCTCAGGCTCTGCGTGATCGAGAAATGATGCGTGTCCGGTAGCTTGATGAACTCGGTGTGCAGGCCATGCCGGCGCAGATACGCCTCATAGGCTTCCGACTGCTTGATCCATTCCGGCGTCTCCTTGGCCCCGACCGCGACCAGAACGGGACAACGCGCGCGCAGAGGGAGGCTGAGCGGGCTGTTGCGCGCGACCATCTCCGGCTTGAGCCGGATCTCGGCATTGGCCTGGATGCGCAGCACGGGATCGATCTGGTAGATCCCCGTGATGCAGGCGGCGCCCTTGATCACCTCGGCCGGCACCGGGCTGCGGGTCCAGTCCTCGGCCAGCATCATCGCGGCCAGATGCGCGCCCGCGGAGTTGCCCGAGAGGTAGATCTTGTCGGCGTCGCCGCCGAGCAGGCCGGCATGGCGATAGATCCAGATCACCGCATTGCGGGTCTGCTGCACCACGGTGTCGAGCGTGACCTGGGGGCAGAGATCGTAATTGAGCAGGACGGTCGTAGCGCCGCCCGCGACCAGGGGCGCGGCGACATAGCTGAAGTCCTTCTTGTCGAGCGCCCGCCAATAGCCGCCATGGATAAAGACATGGATCGGCGCGCCGGGGTTGCCGGCCGGAAAGACGTCGAGGCGTTCGCCGGGGCTTTCGCCATAGGCGATGTCGGCGGTGTGGTCGAGCTTCTTCCTCGTTTCCGCCGACAGGGCCGCGTCGCGCGCCAGCCATTCCTCGCAGTCGGGAACGGCGATGCGCGGGCTGAACTGCGCGTTCACGGTGGCGTCGTCGAGATGGCCATAATTCATGGAAAGATCGCCAGAAGTTGGAACTCCGCGCGATCTTGGCCGATGGCGGGCGAGGGGTCCAGGGGCTGACTTTGGCAGTCAGGAGAAACACTGAAAGGCGCTAGCCACCGTGGACGGCGCCACGATTGAATGTCTAACCGCCCCCTTGGTTTCCGCTGGAATCAGCTCACACTCTCCTGAAACGAGGCCGCATCGAGTTAGGTGGTTGGCCCAAGATCGAATTGCGGTCATGCTGGATTCTGCGGATCGAGCCCGCCGTTTGGGCCTCCCGAGGATTGATGTTTTCGGCAATGAAGGCGGTGCCATTTCATGAATTCCGGCCCGGGCGTATCGCCGGCCTTCGATCACACAGCTGGCGAGGGCATGGTGTGGATTCCCGGCGGCACTTTCCGCATGGGATCGGACCAGCATTATCCGGAAGAAGCTCCGGTACATCGCGTTACGGTCGATGGTTATTGGATGGACGTCCAAACCGTCACCAATGCCGACTATGCGGCCTTCGTCTCGGCGACCGGCTACGTCACCGTGGCGGAGCGGCCGCTCGATCCCAAGGACTATCCCGGCGCCAAGCCCGAGTTGCTGAAGCCCGGCGCGCTGGTGTTCCGTAAGACGGAGCGGCCGGTCGATAAGCGCGATCTGAAAAACTGGTGGCACTATGTGCCCGGTGCCGATTGGCGCCATCCCTTGGGGCCGCGCAGCAGCACCGAAGGTCTCGAGCAACATCCGGTCGTGCATGTCGCCTATGAGGACGCCGAGGCCTATGCGGCCTGGGCCGGCAAATCATTGCCGACCGAGGCCGAATGGGAGTTCGCCGCGCGCGGCGGGCTTGACGGCGCCGTGTATTGCTGGGGAGGCGAGTTCGAGCGCGGCGGCGAGCCGATGGCCAACACCTGGCAGGGCGAGTTTCCCTGGCAGAACTTCGTGACCGACGGCTATGAGCGCACCGCGCCGGTCCGGTCGTTTCCGGCCAACGGCTATGGCCTCCACGACATGGCGGGCAATGTCTGGGAATGGACCAGCGACTGGTATGCCGCGCGCCATAGCGCCGACGCGGCCAAAGCCTGCTGTGTGCCGGCCAACCCGCGCGGCGGACCGATCGAAGGCAGCTACGACCAGCGCCAGCCCAAGGTCAAGATTCCGCGCAAGGTGGTCAAAGGAGGATCCTTCCTTTGCTCGCCCAGCTACTGCCTGCGCTATCGCCCGGCGGCCCGTCAGCCGCAGATGGTCGATAGCGCGATGTCTCATATCGGCTTCCGTTGTATTGATCGAAACAGGGCGGCGCCTTGAGGGGCGTAGCGCCCACCGCGAAATTTGTCGTGCGCACCGGACTTCTACCTAATCAATGTATGGAGACGTGCGATGCTGAATGATCGCGATCCGACGTCACCAAGCCGCCGTGCCTTGTTGACTTTGCCTCTCGCCGCCGCTGCCGTCGGGCTGCTGGCCCCGTCGCTCGCCCGAGCCGCTACCGACGATCCGCTGCCCTCCTGGAACGACAGCCGGTCCAAGACCGCGATCCTCGATTTCGTCACCCGCGTCACCAAGGAGGGCGGCTCCGATTTCGTTCCGGTCGAAGACCGCATCGCGGTGTTCGACAATGACGGCACGCTCTGGTCGGAGCAGCCCGCCTATTTCCAGTTCTTCTTCGCGCTGGCGCGGGTCAAGTCGCTCTATCCGCTGCATCCGGAGTGGGAGAACCAGCAGCCCTTCGCCGCGGCGATCTCGGGCGACATGAAGACCCTGGCCGCCAGCGGCGAGAAGGGCATGATCGAGCTGGTGATGGCAAGCCATGCCGGCATGACCACCGCGGAGTTTGGCCAGCTCGTGGTGGATTGGATCACCACCGCGAAGCATCCGCGCTTCAACCGGCTCTTCACCGACCTGGTCTATCAGCCGATGCTCGAGACCCTGACGCTGCTGCGGCAGAACGGCTTCAAGACCTACATCGTCTCCGGCGGCGGCATCGAGTTCATGCGGCCCTGGACCGAGAAGGTCTATGGCATTCCGCCCGAGCAGGTGATCGGCAGCTCGATCGAGACCAAGTTCGAGATGAAGGACGGCAAGCCGGTCCTGATGCGCCTGCCGAAGATCGATTTCGTCGATGACGGTCCGGGCAAGCCGGTCGGGATCAATCGCTTCATCGGCCGCCGACCGATCTTCACCGCCGGCAATTCCGACGGCGATCTGCAGATGCTGCAATGGGTCACGGGCGGGCAGGGCCCGCGCTTCGGCATGCTCGTCCATCACACCGACGAGAAGCGCGAATGGGCCTATGACCGGCAATCCAAGGTCGGGAGGCTCGACAAGGCGCTCGACGCCGCGACCGCGGCGCAATGGACCGTGGTCGACATGAAGTGGGACTGGAACAGGATCTATCCCTTCGGCGGATGAGGATTCCGCTTCTCGACTTGGCGCCGCCGTGCCGGCGTGTGTCGCTAGGGTGCCGCGGTCTCGACGCTGCTCATGAGCGCGCGGACCTGCTGGGCGTCGGGGACCTGCGGCACGCTCAGGCTGCCGTCGATGATCCTGGCGCGCACGGCCATCACCTCGGTCCATACCGGTTCTGGAATATGGGGCGTCTTCAGCAGCCGGACGGAGTCGTCCGCCAGGCTGAGCTTGAATCCTCGGGTGCCGAATTTGTCGGCGCGCAGATCTTCCACCATCGCGCCATAGATCGGTGCCAGGTCCCACACCACCGACGTCAGCAAATGCCCTCTGTCGATGCTGCTCTTGTCGCCGATGACGTCGATGAACCACACCTCGCCGCCGTCGCGAGCCTTGCCGGTCTCGACCGCCTCGATCATGCCGAAGGTCGATCCGTCTCCCTGGCCGAAGATGATGTCGGCGCCGGCGGCGATCACCAGGTCGGTCACGCGGCGGCCCCCCGCGGCGTCCGAGAAGGCGGCGGGGCCAATGACGGCATAGATGACCTTGATATCCGACCGGGTTGCCTTGGCGCCCATGACGAAGCTGGCCGACTGGGTGTTCCAGGGCACAGGCTCGCCCGACACCACGACGCCCAGGGTTCCCGTGCGCGTCATCTTGGCCGCAAGGACGCCCGCCAGATAAGCGCCTTCGTAACCATCCACCATGCAATCCGCGATCAGGCCCGGTTTCGCCGCGTCCGGCTTGCCGGCGATCGCGATCGGCACCTTCAATTCCTGCGCGACTTCGATACCGCTTTCGGAATATCCGTTTGCATGGAGGATCAGCAGGTCGACGCCATCCCCGGCAAGCTCGCGAAGCCTCGGGCGGATATCGCCATAGCCGAGGCCTTCCACCGGGATGAACTCGAGACCGTATTTTTCCGCAACCGCCCGGCCGGCATCGATGCCTTGCTGGTTCCAGCCGAAATCCGTGCCTTGCTCGGGAACCAGCACGGCAATGCTCTTGACCTCGGCGGCCGTCGCTTGCGCTCCGACGGAAGCGAGAGCGACCAGGGCCATTCCAATCGACGCCAGCTTCGATCCGACCCTCATCATTGCCTCCGGAAAATGGGGCCGTTGCGCCCTTCGGAAGATGTCGCGGCCGCGGCGCTTGGCAGGCGAAGCATACCGAACTATGCGCCGAGATTACAGATCGGCGAGCGAGCCACATGTCAGGAGCAGGCAGGCCAGGACGGCATGTTGTCTCACGAGTCAAATCTCGGGGGCGCGGGCTGCGGGGAGGGCACCGAGGCCACGCCGGTCGTTTCATCCGTCGCGATCGGCAGCGTGAAGCAAAAGGCCGCGCCGCAGGGCTCGTTCGGCGTCGCCCACAGACGCCCGCCATGAGCCTCGACGATTGATCGGCTGATTGCCAGCCCCATGCCCATGCCATCGGGTTTGGTCGTGTAGAAGGACTGGAACAGGCGGCTGAGATTCGCCGGATCGAATCCCGGTCCGGAATCCCGGACATCGATGAGCACCTCGTCGGCATCGCTTCGGCCGGAGCTCACGACGATCTCCCGCGCTCTGTCATCGACCTTGCTCATCGCCTCGACGGCATTGGCGACGAGATTGAAGATCACTTGTTGCACCTGGACGCGGTCTGCCCGGACCGGGGGCAGGCCGCTCGAGAGGCGGGTCTGCAGGATGACGCGGTTCTTCTGCAGCTCGCTTCGGGCCAGGCGGACGACCTCGAGGATCGCTTCGTTGACGTCCAGGACGTCTCGGCTCGGCGGTGTCTTCTTGACGAGGGCGCGGATGCGGCCGATGACGTCGCCGGCCCGCTTGCCGTTGCTGATGATGCTTTCGAGCGCGTAGCGCGCCTCCTCCACATTTGGCGACGGCGCGTCGAGCCAGATCAGGCCGGCGCCTGCATTGGTGACCACCGCGGCGATCGGCTGATTGACCTCATGGGCGATCGACGCCACCATCTCGCCCAGGAGCATCACGCGATTGACATGCGCGAGCGTCGCCTGGGCTTCCTGAAGGGACTCCGTGGCTACCATATGCTCGGTGAGGTCGTGGGTGATCACGAGCGCGGCCTCCACCCGATCGGAACCGAGCCAGAGAGGCGAGTAGGACACCGCCATGAAGCGCCGGCCATGCTTGTTGGTGAACCACTCTCTGTAGCCCACCTCTTCGCCGGCGAAGCATCGATCCAGGTTCGGCTTGATCGTCCGCTCGAAGGCCTCCTTGCCCGTGAGATCGGCCTGGTGCATGCCGATGAACCGTTCGGCCGGCATTTTCCAGTTTCGCTCGTAGATCGGATTGACCCGCCGATACCGGTAGTCTCTGCCGAGGATGGCGATACCGTCCGGCGACTTCTCGAACACCTGCCCGATCAGGATCTCCGCCCGCTGGCGAAGCGCCGTCTGCGCCGACTGGCTTTGCAGGGCGAGGAGGGCCGTTCCCCCGATCGCCAGGATGCTGATGAATATGTTGACGATCCCGGTCGATACCGGCCCGGGCGGCAGGGTTAAGAAGTAGCTCAGCAGCGTCAGCGCCACGGATCCCGAGGCGACCAGCAGGACGCCGCGCGCCCGGCAGAAGCGGGCGGACAACAGCACCACCGCGACGTAAAGCACGGCAACCGTGATTTCCAACCGGCTGACCGTGTCGGCAATGAAGATACAGAGGGTGAGCGCGGCGGCCACGATGGGAAGCAACCTGGAGGCGGCATTCCCCGCGGAGGGCGCTTGATGCGTCAACGAGCCCTGGCTCCCTCTCTGCACGGCTTCCAGCCTAACCCCGTAGGCGGGAACGTTTTTGGGGAATCTTTCCCATATTGGCAACCCCCTTCGAACCCGCCTCCGAGGCAGGGTGGAGATTGCGCATTTTTAGCGCAGAGGGCGGCTCCGATCCTGGAAAACTTTGGCGGAAAAACGTCGGGCAGCTTTCGTCACGGATCCGCCATAAGTCCAGGAGCCGTCGATGGTATCCGGGATTGCCCCGGCGCCCGGCCCGTCCGACCGTGACGAGGGCCGCGCGGACTGATCGAGACCTCAGACCCGGTCGGCCAATGGCGGCTGTTCTCGCCCGGCCTGTCGTCAGATCCCGGCCTGTCGCCAGATAAGGTCCCGCCGGCCGGATCGGGGCGATCCGGGCCGGTTATCCCGTTGGCAAGCGGCAGCCAATCCGGCCGCCCTGGAATTTCAGCCAAGGCAGCGGGCGAGATCGGTCCAGGGAACTTGGATTCGCATGTGGTAACTGGATACCGCTCCAAAAAGTCGCAGATTTCTGCGCCCTTAAAGCTTGACCCTGCTGCGGAAATCGCGATACTCCGCGCCCGAACTGCCGGGTGGGGAGGGATCGTCCTCGGGTCCACCGGCCACAAGAGACAACAACGGACCGCCATGAAGACCTACACCGCCCGACCCTCCGACATCAGCAAGAAATGGATCGTCGTCGATGCCGACGGCGTCGTGCTGGGTCGGCTCGCCTCGATCGTCGCCAACCGCCTGCGCGGGAAGCACAAGACCACCTTCACCCCGCATATGGATTGCGGCGACAACGTCATCGTCATCAATGCCGCCAAGGTCCATCTCACGGGCCGCAAGCTCGAGAACCGGCGCTTCTACTGGCACACCGGCCATCCCGGCGGCGTCAAGGAACGCACCATGGGCGAGATCCTGGGCGGGCGCTTCCCGGAGCGCGCGGTCGTGAAGGCGGTCGAGCGCATGGTGCCGCGCGGTCCCCTGGGCCGCCAGCAGATGAGCAATCTCAAGGTTTATGCGGGCGCCGATCATCCGCATGCCGCGCAGAACCCGGAGCCGCTCGACGTCGCGGCGATGAATCCGAAGAACAAGAGGATCGCCTAAGCCATGACGACCGAGACGCAGAAGCTCACCGACCTCAAGGAGCTGCGTGGGGGCACGATGGCCCCGGCAGCCTCCGCCTCCGCGGAGCCGAAGATCGACGCGCAGGGCCGCGCCTACGCGACCGGCAAGCGCAAGAACGCGATCGCCCGCGTCTGGATCAAGCCGGGTTCCGGCCGCATCTCCGTCAATGGCCGTACCAGCGAGGTCTATTTCGCCCGTCCGGTGCTGCGCATGATGATCGCCCAGCCTTTCGGCGTGACCCAGCGCGTCGGCCAGTATGATGTGGTCTGCACGGTCGTCGGCGGGGGCCTCTCCGGCCAGGCCGGCGCGGTGCGCCACGGCATCAGCCGCGCTTTGACCTATTTCGAGCCGGGGCTTCGGTCGGCGCTGAAGGCCGGCGGCTTCCTCACCCGCGACAGCCGCGTGGTCGAGCGCAAGAAGTACGGCAAGGCGAAGGCCCGACGCAGCTTCCAGTTCTCGAAGCGCTGATCGCGACACCCGCGGTCGGCCCCGACTGGGGCATGCCATCGAACAAAGGGGCGCTCCCGGTCGGAGCGCCCCTTTTGCTTTTCGGGCTTCGTTTCCATATCGGATAAGCTCTCTTCGGCGGTAGGAGTCGGACCACATGGGCAACATCTCCCGGACCAGGACGGTCTTCATCGACGGCGAAGCCGGCACCACCGGCCTCGGCATCCGCCAGCGCCTGACGGGGCTGGCCGGTATCGCGCTGAGCTCGATCGCGCCCGAGCGCCGCAAGGACCCGGTCGCCAAGCGCGAGATGCTGGAAGCGGCCGACCTGGTGGTGCTCTGCCTGCCGGACGACGCGGCGCGCGAGACCGTGGCGATGATCGACGCGATGGGCGCCAAGGGTCCGAAGATCGTCGATGCCAGCACCGCCCACCGCGTGGCACCCGGCTGGATCTATGGGTTCCCCGAGATGGCGGAAGGGCAGGAGGCCGCCATTCGCGGCGCCCGGCGCGTCGCCAATCCCGGCTGCTATCCGACCGGCGGCATCGCCCTGATCAAGCCGCTGGTCGAAGCCGGCATCATCCCGGCCGATTATCCGATCGCGATCAACGCCGTCAGCGGCTATTCCGGCGGCGGGCGCAGCATGATCGAGGCCTATGAGGCGCATCGCGCCCCGGCCTTCGAGCTTTACGGGCTGGGGCTCGAGCATAAGCATCTGCCCGAGCTGCAGCATTATTCGGGCCTCGCCACGCGGCCGATCTTCGTGCCGTCAGTGGGGAATTTTCGCCAGGGCATGCTGGTGAGCCTGCCGCTTCATCTCGACACGCTGACGGGCAAGCCCAAGGGCAAGGATCTGGAGGCGGTGCTGGCGAAGCGCTTTGCCGGGCCAGAAGTTGGTCGAGGTCGTGCCCGTGGGAACAGGGGCCGAGGCGGGCAAGCTCGAGCCCGAGGCGCTCAACGACACCGACCGGCTGGAGCTGCGCGTCTTCGCCAACGAGGCGCGCCGTCAGGCGGTGCTGGTCGCGCGGCTGGACAATCTGGGCAAGGGCGCCTCGGGCGCCGCGGTCCAGAACATCCAGCTCATGCTGGGCGCCTGAGGCAGCCATGGCCGCACAGATCCTCACCTTCGGCGGCTTCACGCCGCAGATCGACCCGACCGCCTTCATCGCGTCGACCGCGGTCATCATCGGCGACGTCGTGATCGGGCCCGGCGCCAACATCTGGTATGGCTGCATCCTGCGCGGCGACGGCAACCAGCTGCGTGTCGGTTCCGGCACCAACATCCAGGACGGCACGATCGTTCATCTCAACACCCAGGACGACCATGGCCGCGGGGCGCCGGGCTATCGCTGCCTCATCGGCGACAACGTCACCATCGGCCATATGGCGCTGATCCATGCCTGCACGCTCGAGGACGGCGCCTTCGTCGGCATGAAGGCTTGCGTCATGGATGGTGCGGTGGTGGAGGGCGGCGGCATGGTCGCGGCCGGCGCGCTGCTCACGCCCAACAAGCGCGTGCGCAAGGGCGAGCTCTGGGCGGGGAGCCCAGCCAAGCTGATGCGCCAGCTCAGCGCGAAGGAAATGGAAGACTTCGCCTCGACCGCGCCCTATTACGCCGAGCTCGGGGCGCTCTATCGCAAGCAGGGACTGTGAGGCTGGTATGACTGTTTCCTCCCCCGCAAGGCGGGGGAGGATCAAGGAGGGGGCTGCTCGGTCGACAACAAGTCTTCCCTCTCCCTGGCCCTCTCCCGCGAAGGGGGAGAGGGGACAACGATGGAGGCACCCCGTGCCGCCCGCGACGCAACCCAGGTCGTAAGCAGTTATTCCGCGGTCACAGTGATCTGACCCGTCGGATGCGACCGGCGCTTCTTGCGAATCACGATCTCGATATCGAGGTCGAGCGATGTCAGGAATCCCATTAGGCGTTCCAGCGAGAATCCCTCGAGCTTATAGCGCTGCAGGGCGGAGACCTTCGGCTGAGTGATGCCGAGAAGCGCTGCGCTCGCAGCTTGAGTCAGGTCCCGCCCGGCGAGGGCTTGATTGATGGTGTAAGCCAGCCCGAGGCGGGTTTGACGTTCCTCGGCGTCCGGAAAACCCAGATCGGCAAACAGATTGTTGCTGCCGCGCGTAATGCTGGTCTCCGGTATCTTGGCGCTAGCCCTTCGCTTTGCGGTAGTGCGTTTCATGATCATGTCGTGGAGTTTATCGTAAAAGTAGAATTACCGCTGCACAATAATCCAGGATATGAGAATTGATCCTCTGCGAATCGGCTCCGGCCAGACAATCCTGAATGGTCGCAAGGGACACAAGCGAGGTCGCCGGCGGGGTTTCCGGAGCAGCGCTCCTGTGATTGACTCCTTTCCATGACCAGCCTGTCCCTGCCGCCGCATCCGGAAGGTCCCTTCGTGCTGCTCGACGACAATCGGTCGCCGGAGGCGGGGAGCCGTCTCTATGCCGATCCGGTCGAGATCCTGCGCTGCGACGATCCGGCCGAGGTCGAGGCGACGCTGGCGCGGATCGCCGGCGCGCGTGCGCGCGGGCTTCATGCGGTGGGTTATCTGGCCTATGAGCTGGGTTATGCGCTGGAGCCGAAGCTGGCGCCGCTGATGCCGGCCGGGCGCGACGGGCCGCTGATCTGGATGGGGCTGTTCCGCGCGCCGGAGCTTCTGAGCCGCGCGCAGACCGCGGCCTTCCTCGATCGCGAGGTTCGGGGCGCGCATCGGCTGGGCGAGATCCGCCCGAGCTGGGACCGTGCGGCCTATGGCAGGGCCTTTCGCCGGGTGCGCGACTACATTGCCGCCGGCGATGTCTATCAGATCAACCTCACCTTCAAGCTCGGCTTCGATGTCGAGGGCGATCCGCTTTCGCTCTATCGCGAGCTGCGCGGCAAGCAGCATGTCGCCTATGGCGCCGTCGTCCGCACCGAGGCCGACTGGATCCTGTCGCTCTCGCCCGAGCTCTTCGTGCGCATCGACGGCAACCGGGCGGTCGGCAAGCCGATGAAGGGGACGGCCGCGCGCGGCCCCACGTCGGAAGACGATGAGGCGGCGCGCGCCTTTCTGCGCTCGGACGAGAAATCGCGCGCCGAGAATCTGATGATCGTCGATCTCATCCGCAACGATCTGGGACGGATCGCGCGGATCGGCTCGGTCAAGGTGGACGGCCTCTTCGAGGTCGAGACCTACGAGACCGTGCATCAGATGATCTCGACTGTGTCGGCACGCCTGCTGCCCGACATCGGCGCCGACGAGGTGATCCGCCGGCTCTTCCCCTGCGGTTCCATCACCGGCGCGCCCAAGATCCGCGCGATGGAGATCATCCGCGAGCTCGAGGCGGGCCCGCGCGATGTCTATACCGGCGCCATCGGCTGGTTCGCACCCGACGGCGATCTCTGCCTCAACGTCGCGATCCGGACCCTGAAGATCGACCGGGCCGGTCGCGGCGAGATGGGGATCGGCAGCGGGCTGGTCTATGATTCCGACGAGGCCGCGGAATATGAGGAATGCCTGCTGAAGGCGCGCTTCCTCACCGTGCCGCACCGGCCCTTCGAGCTGATCGAGACGATGCTGTGGCAGCGCGAGGCGGGCTGGACCCTGATGGAGCGCCATCTCGAGCGGCTGCATCGCTCGGCCGCCTATTTCGGCTTCCCCTGTGACCCGGAGACGGTGCGCGCCCAGCTCGAGGCGGCCTCGCTGGGTTTCGCCGGCGCCTGCTGTCGCGTGCGGCTGCTGCTGGATCGCGAAGGCGCCATCAGGATCGCGGCGACCGCGATCCCGGTGCCCGCGACGACCGGCCTCATGCGCTATGCGATCTCGGACCGCGCGACCGACAGCCGCGACCCCTTCCTGTTCCACAAGACCACGCGCCGCGAGCTCTATGACGGCGAGCTCGAGCGCCTGAGCCGGGAGACCGGCTGCGACGAGGTGCTGTTCCTGAACGAGCGCGGCGAGCTGACCGAAGGCAGCCGCACCAACCTTTTCATCGAGCGGGGCGGGCGGCTGCTGACGCCGCCTTTGAGCAGCGGCCTCCTCGACGGGACGCTGCGCCGCGAGCTGCTGGCGTCGGGCCGGGCCCAGGAGGCGGTGCTGACGCTCGAGGATCTCGCCCGCGCCGAGCATGTGTTCCTCGGCAACTCGGTGCGCGGGCTGCTGCGGGCCGAGCGCCTGGCGGCGCAGGCCGCGGCGGTTTAGGCCCGCGCGCTCATTCCGCGCGGACGCCGGTTGCCTTCTGGATCGCGGCGGCCGAGCCCGTCAGCGGGAACAGCATCTCGCGCTTGCTGCCGTCATGGATCATGACCGAGAGATGGAGCTCCTGGCCGACGAACCAGGGATGCAGCGCATCCGTCGGTCTCGCCACCGGCTTGTTCGATTCCCAGACCAGCCAGAAGCTGCTGTGGTCGTTGGTCAGGCCCCACATGGCGTTCTGCGCATCGCCGCGGGCGCGGATGTCGTCGGTGTCGATCGGCGCGCCGTCGTCGATCCGATAGACCGGCATCGCCTTGGCGAGCGTCACGCCCTGCGCCGGATGCAACTCGGCGAAGACCTGGATATGGCCGTCGACATTGCGAGACCAGAGGATGAGGTTGTCGCCGGCGTCGTTGGTCACGGAGGCGGCCTCGAACGGCTCGTCGTCGGAGGGGGCGGCCACGACCGACCAGCCGTCGGCGGCTCGGGCGGGCGTCAGGGAAATCGCGAGAAGGAGCGCCAGCGCGCCGGTTCCCGCCGTCAGGATTTTTCGGATCATGGCCTGACGTTTAATTCACGATTTCGGCGAGATTGGGGCGAGGGGCCCTCGCCCGTATCGCCCCTTCGCCATTTCATCTTATCCCCTCCCCCCTTGAGGGGGAGGTTAGGGTGGGGGTGATCGAAGAACGTGATGAGGGAAGAACTTTCCATCGTGCGAAGGCGGCTTGCATCGAGCTTGTGGCCACCCCCCACCCCAGCCTCCCCCTCAAGGGGGGAGGAGAAGAAAGCGAAGCGGCGACGATAGAGGCAACGGGGAAAGGCTCCACCGTCAGCTCCCCGCCCGCACCTTCACATAGGACCCCGGCGCGTCCTCGATGACCTTGAGCTTGCCGTCGCCGGGCTTGCGTGCCGGGACCTTCTCGCCGCCGAAATCGGCGATCCATTTCGCCCATTCGGGCCACCAGGAGCCGGGGCGCTGGGTCGCGGTGGCGAGCCAGTCCTCCGGATTCGGCGGGTTCTTGTCGTTCACCCAGTGATGGTACTTGTGGGCCTCGGGCGGGTTCACCACGCCGGCGATATGGCCCGAGGCGGCCAGCACGAAGCGGATCGGGCCGGTCACGATCTGGGTCAGGGCGTAGGTGGTCTTCCAGGGCGCGATATGGTCCTCGCGCGTGGAGAGCATGAAGATCGGCGTCTTGATCTTGCGCAGATCGATCGGCACGCCGGCCAGCGTGATGCCGCCCGGCTGCACCAGCTTGTTCTCCTGATACATCTTGCGCAGGTAGAAGCTGTGCATCGCCGCCGGCATGCGCGTGGAATCGGAATTCCAGTAGAGCAGGTCGAACGGGAAGGGCTCCTTGCCGAGGAGGTAATTGTTGATGACGAAGGACCAGATCAGGTCGTTGGCGCGCAGCATGTTGAAGGTGTTCGCCATCGCGCCGCCTTCGAGATAGCCCTTCTCGTTCATGCGCGCTTCGAGCGACTGGAGCTGCTCCTCGTCGATGAAGACGCCGAGATCGCCCGGCTCCTTGAAGTCGGTCAGCGTGGTCAGGAAGGTGGTGCTGGCGACCCTGTCGGCCTTCTTCTTGGCCGCGAGCCAGGCGAGCGTCGCGGCCATGAGCGTGCCGCCGAGGCAATAGCCGATGACATTGGCATCGGGCTCGCCCGTCGCCTTCTCCATGGCGTCGAGGGCCGCGAGCGGGCCTTCGATCATGTAGTCCTCGAAGGTCTTCCGGGCGAGCTTCTCGTCGGGGTTGACCCAGGAGACGACGAACACCGTGTGGCCCTTGCGCCACCGCGAAGCGGATCAGCGAGTTCTTCTCGCGCAGATCGAGGATGTAATATTTGTTGATCCAGGGCGCGATGATCAGCAGCGGCCGGCGATAGACCTGCTCGGTGGTCGGGTTGTACTGGATGAGCTGGATCAGGTCGTTCTGGAACACGACCTTGCCCGGCGTGACCGCCACATTGCGCCCGATCTCGAACGCCTCCTGGTCGGTCATGCTGATCTTGAGCTCGCCCTTGCCGCGCTCGAGATCGCCCAGCAGGTTCTTCAGCCCGTTGAGCAGGTTCTCGCCCTTGCTCTCGACCGTCGCGCGCAGCACCTCGGGATTGGTCATGAGGAAGTTGGTCGGCGCGATCGCATCGACGAACTGGCGCGTGTAGAACTCCACTTTCCGCGCGGTCTTGTCGTCGAGCCCCTCGACCTCGTTGACGGTCGTCTGCAGCCAGCGCGCCGTCAGCAGGTAGGACTGCTTGACGAAGTCGAACAGCTCGTTGTCCTGCCAGGCGGAGTCCTTGAAGCGCCGGTCGTCGGCGGCCGGCGCGATCACCGCCTCGGCCGGCCCGCCCATCATGCGCCGGGCGGTGGTTTGCCAAAGGTTCATGTAGTCGTTCCAGAGCGACATCTGCGCCTGGACCAGCTTCTCGGGCTGGGCCATCAGGCGGGCCGTCATCTCGAGGAAGGCCTGGCCGATATTGAGCGGGTCGGACATGCCGAAGGCGTCGCCGCTGCCATGGCTCTGCTTCTGCAGGAAATCGGTCACGAGACGCTGCGATTGCTCGGCAATCTCGGTCATGGTCCGCGACAATTCCGTCGGGTCGGGTAATTTTCTTTCCGCGCCCTGTTGATCGACCATTATGGCTTCCTTATCATGCCGGCCCGGCCTGTCCTGGGGGCATCCGGGAGGGGCCGAAATCGGCCCCGCATCCCGGATCATGCCAATGATATGACTACACACCCTTAGCGCGATTCCGGGGCGCAAGGGGCGATAAAAAGGCGCAAAATCGCCGATGCATAGGCCCACGAAAACGGGCATACCGGGCGGCCGGCAGGGACGGGCGGCGCTCCCCCGAGTCATCAGGCGGATTGGAGCCGGGACGGCCGGGGCGGCATCGGGGCAACAGGGACGAGCAAGACACCAATGATCAAGGCGAAGTTGGCCGCTCTGGGGCGGCAACGGGCATGGCGGGGACATCGGCGGGAGCGGGGCCTTGGCACGGGGACGGCCGCGGCGCTTCTGGTTCTGTCCGTTCTGGCAGCGGGATGTTCCTCCTCGAGCGACACGCCGCCGCCCGCGAGCACGACAGCGCCGGCGCCCGCGGCCAGCAGTTCCAGCACCGGCAACGAATCCTTCCCCAATCTCGGGACGGTTCCCGATCAGCCGCCGCCGGTCACGACGCCGGAGCAGCGCCAGGCGATCATGGACGGGCTGGTCGCCGACCGGAAGAACGCGGTCTATAGCGACACGTCGCTGACCGGCCAACCCACCAGCTCCGTGGCCCCGCCGGCGCCGGCGCCGATCACGCCCGAAGGCGGCGGGACGACGCTGGGGACCACCACCATCACGCCGCCGGCCGAAAACGATACGAGCGGGGCCGCGGGCGCCGCCAGCGATTCGGCCCCCGACATGCCGGCGACGCCTCAGACCCCGGTCTCCTCGCAGCCGCTGCCCGATGCAGCGCCGACCGATACGCCGGCGGAGCCGCCGCCGACGGGGACCACGGTGCCCTCGACCACGGGCGTGACGCAGCCGCAGTCGAACGCGGCGCCGCTGGTGCCGGGCGCTCTGCAATATGCCGAGCTGCGCGGCGGGGAGGGGATGGCGGAGTCCGACGCCGACGATTTCGCGCCGGCCTCGCCCCGCCTGACCCAGCTTGCCGACAGCACACAGCCGGCGACCGTGGCGCCCAATGCGCCGCAGAGCCTGATCCCTCAAGGTCCTTTCAGCTATTCGCAGGCCAAGCCGCGCGCGACGACGGCGGCGCCCACCGGCGATGCCGCGGTGACCGTCGATCTCAGCGCCATCGGCGGTGCTCCCGAGACGGGGTTGCCGACGCAACCTCAGTTGCAGCCGGCGCAACCCCAATTTCAGCCGGCGGCGTCCCGCCCGCCGCTCTATGTCGATCTCGGCGCGCTCGACAGCCTGTCGGCGCCGGGCCCACAGACCCAGCCGGCCGTTTATCAGCCGGCGGTCTATCAGGAGCCCGTCTATCAGCCTGGCAATCCGCAGTGGCAGCCGAACGCCAATCAGCTGGCGTTCTACGAGGTGCCGGGCGGGACGAGCGTGGCGATGGTGGCGCCCGGTGCCGTGCCGCTGCCGCCGTCGGGCCAGCCCCTGGGCCTGATTTTCTTCGCCAACGGCTCCTCCTATCTCAACGCCGCCTCGCGCGAGGTGCTGCGGGAGGTGGCGCAGATCTATCGCGCCCAGGGCAAGGTGATCCGCGTGGTCGGCCATGCCTCCTGGATTCCGGGCGGCGACAACAGCTTCAACTCGAAGCTTTCCTATGCCCGGGCCCAGGCCGTGGCGAAGGCGCTTGCCGACTATGGCGTTCCCGGCGGCGCGCTCCAGATGCGCGGCGTCGGTATCACCGACCCGGTCTTCTATGAAACCGCGAGCACCGGGATCGCCGGCAACCGCCGCGCCGATATTTTCCTGACACCGTAAGCGGATCGCTTCCGCCGCGATCGCTTCCACCGGCGATCGTGCGACGGGCCGCCTTTTGGCATCGCCTCATTCCCCACTCTTCCCCAATGATCAGACGCTCATGAAAGACCTCGCATCTTGACGACGAAACCGCTCACGGTCGCGATCGCCGGTCTCGGCACCGTCGGCGCCGGCACCGTCAAACTGCTGCAGGAGCATGCGGGCCTGCTGGCCGAGCGGTCCGGCCGTCCGATCCGCCTGAAGTCGGTGTCCGCGCGCGACCGCAAGCGCGATCGCGGGCTCGACCTGTCGCAGGTCCATTGGGTCGATGACCCGCTGGCGCTGGCGGTCGATCCCGAGGTCGACGTGGTGGTCGAGCTGATCGGCGGCTCGGACGGCGTCGCCAAGGCGCTGGTCGAGAAGTCGCTCCATGACGGCAAGCATGTGGTGACGGCGAACAAGGCGCTGCTCGCCCATCACGGCAATGCGCTGGCGCGGCTCGCCGAGACCTCAGGGGTCTCGATTTCCTACGAGGCCGCGGTCGCGGGCGGCATTCCGATCATCAAGCTGATGCGCGAGGGCTTGGCCGCCAACCGCATCAAGCGCGTCTATGGCATCCTCAACGGCACCTGCAACTACATCCTGACCGAGATGCGGCGCACCGGCCGCGAGTTCGCCGACGTGCTCGCGGACGCGCAGCGCCTGGGCTATGCCGAGACCGATCCGAGCTTCGACGTCGACGGCATCGACGCCGCGCACAAGCTCTCGATCCTCGCCTCCGTCGCCTTCGGCTGCGAGATCAATTTCGCCGGCGTGCATGTCGAGGGCATCCGCCATGTCTCGGCGGTCGATATCGCCTTCGCCCAGGAATTGGGCTATCGCATCAAGCTGCTCGGCATCGCCAGCCTCTCCGAGCATGGGATCGAGCAGCGCGTTCATGCCACCATGGTCTCGCTCGACACCGCGATCGCCCATGTCGAGGGCGTGTTCAACGCGGTGGTGACGATCGGCGACTATGTCGGCCAGAACGTGGCCGAGGGCCGCGGCGCCGGCGCCGGCCCCACCGCTTCGGCGGTGGTGGCCGATCTGGTCGATCTCGCCCGCAAGCGCGCGCTGCCGACCTTCGCCATTCCGGCCTCGAAGCTGGCCAGGCTGCCGGTGGCGCCGATGGAGCGTCATTACGGCGCCTATTATGTGCGGCTCATGGTCAAGGACCGGCCGGGCGTGATCGCCGACGTGGCGGCGGCCCTGCGCGACGAGCGCGTCTCGATGGAGGCGATGCTGCAGCGCGGCCGCGCGCCCGAGGAGGTGGTGCCGGTCGTGATCACCACCCACGAGACCGAGGAAGCCTCGATGCGCCGGGCCTTGGCGCGCATCGCCACGCTCGACACCGTGGCGGAACCGCCGCGCATGATCCGCATTGAATCGCTGACGGTCTGAACAAGGCCAGTTTATCGACGACACGGGAAACGATCGGCCGCCGAAGGCCGGGCCCGGACCAGGGATAGAAAAAGGGACAAGACGATGGCCAAGCATGAGATGGATCGCAATCTGGCGCTCGAGGCCGTGCGCGTGACCGAGGCGGCGGCGCTGGCGGCATCGCGGCTGATGGGGCGCGGCGACGAGAAGGCGGCGGACCAGGCGGCGGTCGATGCGATGCGCCAGGCGCTGAACGGGCTCGATATCGACGGCACGGTCGTGATCGGCGAGGGCGAGCGCGACGAGGCGCCGATGCTCTATATCGGCGAGAAGGTCGGCGCCGGCGGCCCCAAGATCGACATCGCGCTCGATCCGCTGGAAGGCACCACCATCACCGCCAAGGGCGGCCCCAATGCGCTGGCGGTCATCGCCATGGCCGAGGCGGGCGGCTTCCTCAACGCGCCCGACGTCTATATGGACAAGATCGCGGTCGGCGGCGGCCTGCCCGCGGGCGTCGTCGATCTCGACGCCGCGCCTGCGGAGAACCTCAAGAACCTCGCCAAGGCCAAGCAGGTCGAGGTCTCGGACATCGTCGCCTGCATCCTCGACCGGCCGCGCCATGCCGAGCTGATCGCCAAGGTCCGCGCCGCCGGGGCCCGCATCCTGCTGATCACCGACGGCGACGTCTCGGGCGTGATCGCGACCTCGCGGCCCGACAGCGGCATCGACATCTATATCGGTTCGGGCGGCGCGCCCGAAGGCGTGCTGGCCGCCGCGGCCCTGCGCTGCATCGGCGGCCAGATGCAGGGGCGCCTGCTGTTCCGCAACGACGACGAGAAGGGCCGAGCCGTCAAGATGGGCGTGACCGACTTCAACCGCAAATACGACCTGCAGGATCTGGCCAAGGGCGACGTGATGTTCGCCGCGACCGGCGTCACCGACGGCACCATGCTGCGCGGCGTCCGGCGCTTCCAGGGTGGTGCGGCGACGCACTCCATGGTGATGCGCTCCAAGACCGCGACCGTCCGCCTCATCGAAGCCAGCCACCATTTCGCCCGCAAGCCGGGCGGCGATCCGGCGAAGCGCTAAGTAGTTCCGACGCGGCGCTGCTGTCGCGAGACGTTCTCTTAGGGTTGTCATCGCCGGGCTTGACCCACGGCTGTCCGGTTGAGGTTTCTCCGAGATTGTTTAGAGCGCGGACTTGGAACGCAGAATGCGCATCCGGGCTCGGTCGGGACACGGGACTGCGAAACTGTGTACGCCTCGTCATCGTCTCTTCCCCTCCCCCCTTGAGGGGGAGGTTAGGGTGGGGGGTGATCGAAGAACGCGATGACGACGGAGCCTTGCGTCACACGAGCTTGGCGAGCATCGAGTTCGTGGCTACCCCCCACCCCAGCCTCCCCCTCAAGGGGGGAGGGGAAGAAAGCGGAGCAACGAAATTCTCCTTCGATGGCGCCAACCGGACAGCCGTGGGCTTGACCCGGCGATCCAGGGGCCGCATGGACTGGATGCCCGGATCAAGTCCGGGCATGACAGGGGAGGGATAGTCCGTCATGCAGGCCCCGATCGCCCAGGCCGTTGCGCTCACCCTCGCCGGCAACCGCTTCCTGCGCGGCGGCGATGTCGGCGCGTTCTGGCCCGAGGCGTCCGTCTTCCGCTATTGCAAGCGCGTGGCCTTCGTCACGCTGAGCGGGCCCGACCAGGCGCCGGTCGCCGAGCCTCACGCGGATCATCCGCTCGCCTGGCTGAAGAAGATCCAGGCCGCGGGCGCCTCGGCTTTGCGGCTGCTGTACGTGCCGAGCCACGACACCCAGCGCGACCGCGAAACGGTCGGCCTGGCGGGCGGTGGCGGTCGCCGCTTCGTCGCGACGGCCAAGGACGACAAGGCCGATCTCTGGGAAGCCCGCTGGGCCGTGGGCGATCGCAAGGATCCGGCGCAGAAGATCTGGACCGTGACCTATGGCCGGGTCGCGACGGGTTTCGACCTCACCGAGGAAACGCCGCGCGAGCCGGCCGCGGTGCGCGCCGATCTGGCGGCGACATTGGCCGAGATCGCCAACTTCGCCAAGGCGCAGCAACTCCATAATTTCGCCGAGAGCTTCCGCACGGCGATGGAACGCCTGGCCAGCCCGACGCCGCTCCAGGACGGGTGGTTCAAGACGCTCGACGACAAGGACGGGCTCGATCTCCCCGCCCGCCAGCTGCTCGGCGCCGCCGAGGCTGCCTGGGTCTTCGGCGCCATGGGCTCGTGGAACGACCTCAGCTTCCAGGGTGAGATCGACGAGACCTACAACGACCTCTCCAACCGCCTGTTCGCACTGGTGAACGAGGCCACGGTCGCGGCAACCAATGCGAGTTCGAGCCGCTGAGATCGCGACCTTGGTCCGCCTTGTCCTCGACATCCACACGCTCGACTCCGGGCCATTGGTGCTAGTGTCGACGCGATACCGATGACCGCCACCGCGCCCCTTTCCAGCAGCCTCGTTCCCTCGGCCGCCTTTCTCGGCGTCGAGCGCTCCTTCTCGGGCAAGCGCTGGCGCGCGCGGCTGGGCGACGAGCGCCAGGGGCTGATGCTGGCGCAGCGCCACAGCCTGCCGGAGATCGTGGGCCGCGTGCTGGCGGCGCGCGGGATCGGGCCGGACGAGGTGGCGGGCTTCCTCGAGCCGCGGCTGCGCGACCAGCTGCCGGACCCGTCGCGGCTCAAGGATATGGACCGCGCCGTGGCGCGGCTGGTGCAGGCGCTGGTCCAGGGCCAGCGCATCGCCGTGTTCGGTGATTACGACGTCGACGGCGCGACCTCGTCGGCGCTGCTGCAGCGCTTCTTCGCGGCGATCGGCCATCCGATCGACCGCTACATTCCCGACCGCCTGACGGAAGGTTACGGGCCCAACCTGCCGGCGCTGCTGAAGCTCAAGGAGCGCGGCATCGATCTGGTGATCACGGTCGATTGCGGCATCACCGCCTATGAGCCGCTCGAGGGCGCGGCCGCGGCCGGGCTCGAGACCATCGTCATCGACCATCACAAGGCCGAGCCGAAACTGCCGGCGGTCGTGGCGGTGGTCGATCCCAACCGGCTCGACGAACCGGCGGGGCTGGGTCAGCTCGCGGCAGTCGGTGTCGCCTTCCTGCTCGTGGTCGCGCTCAACCGCGCGCTCCGGGCCGCAAGCTGGTACAGCACGAGCCGGCCCGAGCCCGATCTGCTGCAATGGCTCGACCTGGTGGCGCTCGGCACCGTCGCCGACGTGGTGCCGCTGATCGGGATCAATCGCGCGCTGGTGACGCAGGGCATCAAGGTGCTGGGCAAGCGCGCCAATGCCGGGCTCGCGGCGCTCTCCGACGTGGCGCGGCTCGACGGCGCGCCCACCGCCTATCATCTGGGCTTCCTGCTGGGCCCGCGCGTCAATGCGGGCGGGCGCGTGGCCAAGGCCGATCTCGGCGCGCGGCTGCTGGCGACCGAGGATGCCGCGGAAGCGAAATCGCTGGCGGCCGAGCTCGACGGCTTCAACCGCGAGCGCCAGCAGATCGAGGCGATCGTGCTGGAGCAGGCGATCGCGGCGGTGGAGGCGGGCGGGGGCCGCAGCGGCGACCTGGTCTTCTGCGCCTCGGCCGGCTGGCATGCCGGCGTCATCGGCATCGTCGCGAGCCGGCTCAAGGACCGCTACAACCGGCCGACCTTCGTGATCTCGCTCGAGGGCGGCATCGGCAAGGGCTCGGGCCGCTCCATCGCCGGCGTCGATCTGGGCTCGGCCGTGCTGGCTGCGCGCCAGGCGGGGCTGCTGATCAATGGCGGCGGCCATGCCATGGCGGCGGGACTGACGGTCGAGGAATCGAAGATCGGGGCGTTACGGGATTTCATCGCCGGCCGCGTCGCCGACCATGTCCGCGAGGGCGGGCTGGTGCCGGAGCTGGGGCTCGACGGCGCGCTGCAGCCGGGGGCCGCGACGGTCGATCTGATGAATATGCTGGAGCGCCTCGCGCCCTTCGGCAGCGGCAATGCCGAGCCGCGCTTCGCGCTGCCGGCGGTGCGCGTGGTGAAGGCCGATCCCGTTGGCGAGAACCATCTGCGCTGCATTCTTGCCGGCGGCGGCAACGGGCGGCTCAAGGGCATCGCGTTTCGCGTGCGCGACAGCGAGCTCGGCCGCGCGCTCGCCCAGACCGGCGGCCCGGCGATGCACATCGCCGGCCATCTCCGCCCCGATCGCTGGCAGGGCCGCGACGACGTCCAGTTCGTGATCGAGGACGCCGCACCAGCGCAGTGAATGCGCAAATCGAGAGAACGTGGATGATTCAAATTATTCTCACCCCCTTCCCTTGCGGGAGGGGGTAGGGGGAGGGGAGCCGCCGGACTCTGCGTTGCAGAGTTCGTCGATCACCCCCCGCCCTAACCTCCCCCTCAAGGGGGGAGGGGATAAACCCCGATAGGCGCGGGATTTCTCTCCGGTCTTACTTCGCCGCGACCACCATGATCTCGACCAGATATTCCGGACCCGCGAGGCGGGCTTCGACGGTGGCGCGGGCGGGCGGGTTGCTCTTGGAGACCCAGCCGTCCCACACCTTGTTCATCTCGTCGAAATAGCGGATGTCGGAGAGCCAGATGTTGCATTTCAGGATCTTCGACTTGTCCGAGCCGCACTGCTTCAGCAGCTTGTCGATGTTCTTCAGGATCTGCTGCGTCTGCTTGGCCGCGGATTGCACCGGCTTGTCGGCGACCTGGCCTGCCAAATAAACCGTGTCGCCATGGACGACCGCATCGCTGAGGCGCGCGCCGACGCCGATCCGCTGAATCTTGCTCATTCTCTGATGTCCCCTCTGGGATGAATTGGGTTGCGAGACAGCGCCCCGCGCGATCCGCGGCGGCACTCCGCCGGCCGATCCGCGAGGACGAGGGCGGCGCCCGTAACGGCGCCCGACCCCTGTGCAATCTCAGGGATGCCGGCCGGCAAGGCGCGGGATTATGCCGAAGCGGGCGCAGGACGGGTAGCGGCAAAAGCGCTTTAGCCCGGTATGGCCCGGGCAGCTCACCCCTTCAGCTCCACCCAGATCGGCTGATGGTCCGAGCCGGTCGCCTCGGCGTCGATGCGGGCGCCGATCAGCCGGGGGGCCCAGGCGAGCGGCAGGAAGCAATAGTCGATGCGCTGGTCCCATTCGGCGAGCTGGGCCGGATTGCGGCGATAGGTGATGCCGCGTCGCGCCTGATTGCCGGCGGCGATCCAGCTGTCGACGAAGGCGTGCTGGCTGCCGGCGGCATCGGGGAGGGAACGGGCCGTTCTCGTGCCCCGCGTCACCGCGACATATTCGGCCGAACCCGGCTCGGCATTGAAATCGCCCAGCAGGATCGCCTCGGCGGGCAGAGGCGGCGGATTCTCCGTCTGCCAATGACTCGGATCGGCCTCGGTGCCGTTCCACACGCCGCCCTCGCGGGACGAGTGGCGCAGCAATCCCATGAGATGGTCGATCTGCAGCAGCCGCTCCTCGACCGAGGCATCGCCCAGATGGATGTTGAAAAGACGGACAGGGCCGCCGGGCGCGGCGATCACGGTCTCGAGCGCGCCGGTCACCATGTTGAAGCGCCGCCCGGTGTCGAGCTTCGGCAGGATATGGGCGCGCGCCGCGAGGATGGGCCAGCGGCTCAGCGTCATCTGGCCGAACTGCCGGCGCCGGTTGATCAGCCGGCCGAGCTCGTCGGGAGCGCTGGCATCGACATCGAACGGGCTGCCATAGGCGGCGTAGCGATCCGGCAGCAGCTCCTGGATCAGGGCCGGCTGGTCGACCATGCCGGTCCGCTGCCAGTTCCGCTCGACCTCCTGGAGGCAGACGACGTCGGCGCCGCGCACGGCGCTCAAGCACCGCGCCATGTCGTAGCGGCCATCCTGGCCCAGCGAATATTGGATGTTGTAGCTGGCGAGGCGCATGGGTCAGGGCTTCCGGTGCGGGGCGGTCATCGCGGGCCTTTGGCCGTGAAGTGCTGCGGGAACAGCATGACGAGCGCGCTCAGGGCGATCTCACGCGCCTCGGCGAACGCCAAGGGAGTCGCGCTCCCGGTCATGTCGAGCCACAGCCCGCCCAGCGAGGTATCGATCAGTCGTCCGACGACGACGGGATCGTGATCCGGATAGTCGCCTTCCTCGACGATCCGGCGGCAGAGCAGGATTGTCAGATCGAGAAAATGCTGGGCCTGCGCACCGAACAGTTCCACATAGGCGCGCCGCGCGCTGGTCTCGGTCCAGAAGGTCTGCCATGCCGCCAGATAATGCGGCGAGACCGCAACTTCGTCGAACTCGGCCGCGACCAGGTTCCAAAGCAGATCGGCGGGGCGCCCGCGTGTGCCGAACTGGCTGGCATGGAGCGTGCCGAAATAGCTATGGCCGAGCCATTTCAGGACCTCCTTCAGGAGCAAGCTCTTGCTCTTGAAATGCACGATGATGAGCGCCGTCGACACGCCGGCCGCCGTCGCCACCTCGGCCAGGGTGAAACCCGCATAGCCGCGCTCGGCAAGCACGGCGATGCTTGCCCTGACAATTTCCTGCTTGCGATCGAGCGGGGCCTTGCGCGTACGGATCTTCTTGGCCACCGCCTTCTGGAGCGGAACCCGGACTCGTTTTCCGGACCGGACGGTCTGTCTGGGCTGGGCTGTCGCCATGCCGGTTCTCTTCCCAATCGGATGCTTCGTCTCAGGCCGCGGCAAGGCCAGATGTCATTATCGTTACTAACTACGCGTTTATTAATATGCCGGTCAAGAGCGAAGGCGCGGTGCGTTTTTACCGATATGTTGCAGTATCATTATTTCTCATCAGCACGAGCGCGATCGGCGCTAAAACAGGATTGACGGTATTACTAAACGACCGTTTATTAACAGCGGCACGGCATGCGGTGCCGCCGGGCGCTCGCCCGGTCACCGCATCGGCTCGATCTGTCCATGGGGGAAACGATGCTGCGGATGGTCTTTGTCTTCTTGGCCCTGATGTTGGTTGCGCCGCTCGGCGCCCGGGCCGACGCGACGCTGCGATTGACGCATGATCTGGGCTATGGCGGCGCCGAGAACATGGATCCCTACGACGCCAACCGGTTCTGGCCGACCATGAACATGGTCTATGATCGGCTGGTGGGCGTCGACGCGAAGTTCGAGCCTATTTCCGAGCTGGCGACCGCCTGGTCGTCGAGCCCCGACCTGAAGTCCTGGACTTTCAAGCTCCGCCCGGGCGTCAAGTTTCACGACGGCAGGGACTTCACCTCGGCCGACGTCGTCTATTCCCTCAAACGCATGATCGATCCCGATTTCGATTCGCCGGTCCGCGCGGTGCTGGGCATCATCTCGGAGGCCAAGGCGGTCGACCCCCTGACGGTGGAGATCGATCTGTCGGTCGGCGAGGCGGATCTGCCGGTGCTGCTGGCCGACTACCGCGCCCTGATGACGCCGGACGGGTCCAAGGACACGATCCGTGAGCATCCGATCGGGACCGGGCCCTTCAAGGTCGAGACCCTCGCGCCGGAAGGCACCACGGTGCTGGCCGCGAACGACAACTACTTCTTCGGGCGCCCCAAGCTCGACCATATCGAGATCATCGCCATCACCGACAGCGCGGCGCGGGTCCAGGCGCTGCTGGCGGGGCAGATCGACCTGCTGCTGACGATCGATGCGAAGCAGGGCGCGCTCTTCGCCAAGAACCCGGCCTTCACCACGCAACGGGTCGAGACCGGCGACTGGAACGCGATCGACATGGAGGTCGCCAGCAAGCCCTTCGACGATCCGCGGGTCCGCAAGGCGCTGCGCCTCGCGGTCGATCGCGAAGCCTTGACCAAGCTGGTCCTGGGCGAGGGCGGCGGGACCGTCTCCTGCGATACGCCGGTCTGGCCGGGCGATCCCTATCGCTGGAACGGCGATTGCCATCGCGATGTCGAGGGCGCCAAGAAGCTGCTGGCGGAGGCGGGCTATCCCGACGGCATCGATGTCGAGATCTTCACCAGCGACGTCGAGGAGAACATGACGACCGTTGTCGAGGCCTATCAGGCCCAGGCGGCGGAGGCGGGGATCCGGGTCAAGCTCACCATGACGGCGGCGAACGGCTACTGGGACGATGTCTGGATGAAGAAGCCGCTCTTCGTCGATAGCTGGGGCCAGCGTCCGGCCGCCCAGGTGCTGAACGAGGTCTATCGTTCCACCGCCGCCTGGAATCCCACCGGCTGGAAGGATCCGGAGTTCGACGCGCTGCTCGACAAGGCTCGTTCCGAGCCCGATTTCGAGAAGCGCAAGGCGCTTTATGTCGATCTGCAGAAGATGCTCTTTGAGCGGACCGCCATCTTCCTGCCCTATCACAAGAACCTGCTGCGCGTGTTCCGTGCCGATGTGAAGGGCATCGAGCCGGTGGTGGTGGACGCCATCCGCTGGGAGAAGATCTCGATCGAATAGCCGGTAGCGGGCGCCCCGCATGTTGAAGCTGTGCCTGCATCGGGTTGCCTGGGGGGTGATCACGCTGGTGGCGGTGATCGTGATCACCTTCTGCGGCGTCGAGGCCCTGCCGGGCGATGCCTGCACGGCCTATCTGGGTCGGCAGGCCAATCAACCGGCGCTCGAGAAATGCCGCGCCGAGTTCGGGTTGAACCGGCCCTTTGTCGTTCGCTTCGCCGCCTGGTCCGCCGACATCGTCTCCGGCGACTTCGGCATCTCGATCAAGCGCAACAAGCCGGTTCTCGCGATCATCGGGCCGCGGCTGCGCAACACCACGCTGCTGGCGGCGAGTGCCGCGGCGCTGGGATTTCCGGTCGCCATCTTCCTGGGCGTCCTGGTCGGGCTGCGGCGCGACAGCCTGCTCGACGGGGCCTTGTCCTCGGCGGCGATGGTGGCGATGACGGTGCCGGAGTTCGTTTCGGCGACCGCGCTGATCCTGGTCTTCAGCATCTGGCTCGGCTGGCTGCCCGGCATCAGCATCGTGCCCCCGAACGCGCCGATCGGCGCGCTGATGTCCTCGATCGCCCTGCCGACGATCGCGCTGGCCATGATCATGACGGCCCATGTGCTGCGCATGGTCCGCGCCAGCGTCATCCAGGTCCTGGCCAGTCCCTATGTCCAGATGGCGGTTCTCCGCGGCGTGCCCTATTGGCGCATGGTGTTCCATCACGTCCTGCCGAACGCGCTGGTGCCGGCGCTCAGCGTCATGGCGCTGACCATGGCCTGGCTCCTGAGCGGTGCCGTGGTGATCGAGGTGGTGTTCAATTATCCCGGCCTCGGCCGGCTCACCATCGACGCCATCTCCGATCGCGATCTGCCCCTGGTGCAGGGGATCGCCGTGATTCTGGCTGCGATCTATATCGCGCTCAATCTGATCGCGGATCTCCTCACGCTCGCCGCCAATCCGCGGCTGCGGACGGCGCGGGGCTGAGGACCGGGATGGCGACGGTCTCGCAAGAATCCTCGCCGCCTCGCGGCGCGCTCGGTGCGATCGGCGCCGCTCTGCGCGGCACGGCCTCCAGCCCATCGGGACTGGCCGGGTTGACGATCGTCGCGCTCCATCTGGCGGTCGCCCTGGGCGCGCCGATCCTGGCACCCTACAACCCGACCCTGACCGATTCGAACGCGATCATGGCGGCACCTTCCGGCCTGCATTGGTTCGGCACCGACGCGCTGGGCCGGGACGTGCTGTCGCGCACGATCTATGGCGGCCGCATCGCGCTGGCGACGACCTTTCCGGCGGCGCTCCTCGCGGTCGCCTGGGGCGGGCTGCTCGGCATCGCCGCGGGCTTCCTGGGCGGTCGCGTCGATCAGATCATGATGCGGCTGATCGATGCGTTCCTCGCCATTCCCTGGCTGCTGTTCCTGCTGGTGATCGCCAGCATCGTCGGCACGGGCGGCGCCGTCCTGGTGCCGACCCTGGCCTTCTTCTACGGGCTGCCGATCGTGCGGGTGGTGCGGGGCGCCACCCTCGACATCGTCGCCATGGATTTCGTGTCGGCCGCCCGCGCCCGGGGCGAGAGGAAATCCCGGATCGTCTGGCGCGAATTGCTGCCGAATGTCCGCGACATCCTGCTGGTCGAGGGCGCCATGGAATGGTCCTGGATGCTGCTGGCCTTCAGCTCCTTGTCGTTCCTGGGCTTCGGCGTGACGCCGCCCACGGCCGACTGGGGCCTCATGATCTCGGACGCGCGGCTCTATCTGACGGTGATTCCGCTGGCGGCGCTGGCACCCATGACGGCCCTGGCCGTCCTCATCATCGGCATCAATCTGGCGGTCGATGCGCTGGGCAAGACGCTCGGCATCGATCGGGTTCGTGCGGTGGGGGCGTGACCGCCGGCGACGCGCCCCTGCTGACGGTGCGCGACCTCTCGGTCGGTTTCGCGGATTCGCGAGACCGCCCCGTCGAGATCGTTCGCGGCTTCGACTTCTCGGTCCATCGCTCCGAGACGGTCGGCATCGTGGGCGAATCCGGCTGCGGCAAGAGCACGGTGCTGCTGGCGATGCTGGGCTATCTCAAGCCCGGCCTCCGCCGGCTGGCGGGCGAGGTTCGGTTTCGGGATCGGGACCTCTTCTCGCTCGACGGCCGCGAGCTGGAGCGGCTTCGCGGCGGCAAGATCGGCTTCGTGCCGCAGAACGCCTCCCAGTCGCTGACCCCGACCATGACCGTCGGCCGGGCGTTGAGCGAGGCGCTGGCCCTGCACAGCGCCGTCGCCCCGGGCGGGCGACGCGCCCGCGCCCTCGAGCTGCTGCGCGCGGTCCGCTTTCCGGAGCCGGCCGCCATTCTCGGCCGCTATACCCACGAGCTCTCCGGCGGCCAGCAGCAGCGCGTGGCGATCGCGCTGGCGCTGGCGGGCGAGCCCGAGCTGCTGCTGCTCGACGAGCCGACGACGGCGCTCGACGTCACCACCCGCGCCCATGTGCTCGACCTGCTGGGCGAGCTGCGAAAGGCGCTGGGCGTGGCGATGGTCTATGTCAGCCACGATCTGGGCGTCATCGCCCATGTCGCCGACCGGATGGCCGTCATGTATGCGGGCGAGACCGTGGAGGAGGGGCCGGCGCGCGAGCTGCTGCGGCGTCCGGCTCACCCCTATGCCATCGGCCTGCTGCGCTCGATCCCGCGGCTCCATGACGGGGTCGTGCCGCAATCCATGCCGGGGCAGCCGCCGGCGTTCGGACCGGACCGCGAGGGCTGTGCTTTCGCCGCGCGCTGCGCGCTGGCCTTGCCGCGCTGCCTCGCCGAGCGCCCGGCGGCGAGATCGGCAGCCGCGTTGCATGAGGCGCGCTGTTTCCGGATCGAGGAGGCGATGACGAGCCGGGCGGCGGCGGCGCCGCTCCCGCGGCCGCCGCGGACCGCGGGGCCAGAGCAGCCGGAGCAGACGCTTCTCGAGCTCGACCATGTCACGATCGCCTACGGCCGCCCCGGACTGTGGGGCCGGTTCCTGGGACGCCGCCCGCCGTCGCGCGCCATCGTGCCGGATATGAGCCTGCAGGTTCCGCGCGGCCAGGTGTTCGGGCTGGTCGGCGAATCCGGCAGCGGCAAGTCCACGATCCTGCGGGTGGTCGGCGGGCTTCTGGCGGCGCGCGCGGGCCGGGCGACCTTGAGCGGCGGCGAGGATGTCGGCGGCGTCGCGGAAGAGCGGAGCGCCGATCTGCTGAAGCGGATTCAGATCATCTTCCAGAACCCGGACAATTCCCTCAATCCGCGTCAGACGGTGGCCGAGATCCTGGCGAGCCCCTTGCGCCTCTATTTCCGGCTCTCGCCGGCGCAGATCCGCGCGCGATCCGTCGAGCTGCTCGAGGCGGTGCGGCTGGGCGCGCGCTATCTCGATCGCTACCCGCCCCAGCTCTCGGGCGGGGAGAAGCAGCGCGTGGCGATTGCGCGCGGCTTCGCGGCCGAGCCGCAGCTTCTGCTCTGCGACGAGATCACCTCGGCCCTCGACGTCTCGGTCCAGGCGGCCATTCTCGATCTGCTGCTGAAGCTGAAGGCCGAGAGCGACGCCACGATCGTCTTCGTGTCGCATGACCTGGCCGTGGTCCGGGCCGTGTCGGACCGGGTGGCCGTGCTCTATCGCGGCGAGCTCTGCGAGATCGGGACCGTCGAGGAGATCTTCAAGCCGCCCTTCCACCCCTATACCGAGGCGCTGCTGGCCGCCGTTCTGGATCCGGTGGCGGAAGAGGGGCGGAAGATCGTCATCGCGGACAAGGGCGTGACCGAGACGGGGAGCGGCTGCCCCTTCGCCGGCCGGTGCCACCGCCAGATCGGGCCGGTCTGCAGCGAGACGGCGCCGCCTTGGCAGTCCGAGACCGCGACCCACCGGCTGCGCTGCCATATTCCAGCCGTTTCCCTGCTCGGGCCGGCGGAGGCCGGGACGGCCTCTTAGGCTCGGAACCGGGCTGCGCCGGCCGCGACCGGACGCCGCCAGGGTCCCGCATCCGGCGGGAATGGTTGATTTTTGAGCCCCGACCCGCTACAGGATCGCGGCGTTCCGCCAGGACGCGCGCCCGGGGTCGGCACCGCCCCCGGCATGGCCGCAAGGTCCCCATCGTCTAGAGGCCTAGGACACCGCCCTTTCACGGCGGTAACAGGGGTTCGAATCCCCTTGGGGACGCCAGCTCTGAGCCGAAGAGAAAACTTAAGCCGGCGAGCCAGAAGCGGCCGTCTGGGCGATTCTCTCCAGGACGGCCCTTGACCCCTCAGGCCGAACTTCACCGCAGTCGGTTATGACCCGGTCAGGTATCAACCGTATGTAAGCCTGCAGAAGTTCGGGAGCTCGTCGGCGAGCCGCGTACGCGTTTGCACCGAAAGCACCCGTAACTTCTCCGGCGAGATCGAGAGCGAGCCCGTCTGGCTTGTCCATGCGGATAGGTGGGTCCTCAAGGACAGTCTTAGCCCGCCGCATCGAACGCGAAGTCGAACAGGAGCGAGAGATGCTCTTGCCGGCGCAAAGGATCGTCGCGCCGCCGCCGGCAGCGTAGCGGGTTATGCCCGCCGGCATGGCAGGGCCGTTGACGATTTGTGGCGGCGTCTTTCTGAGCGAGCGAGCAAGCATGGCCGCTTGCTCGAGGCCGAACATTCACCGGGTTGACTGTGTCATCCATCGATGATGGGCGGCATCTGGACTTCGCTCCGCTCTCAGCTTTGTCGTTTCATGGCGGCCGTTGGTGCCATCGGGCTCGGCGAGCCTGGCCGGAACTGGCTGCAGCATGTCGGCGCATCGGATGCGGTGCTCTTGGATCGGGTAATCGCGGATTCGCGCCATGGACGCCCTGTGCAGCCGACGAAACTGCGGAGCCCTGCCTGCCAGAGCGCCGGCAGAGATGGCGCGAAGTGACAATTGTCACGGCATCGGGGCGTGATGTAGATCAATTCGCGGACCCGCTCTGCCGACTAAGAATGAATTCAGGTCAAACCAGATCGAACGGAAAAAGTTCATGTCGAGGAATGGGGCTTTCACCTGGATTCTGGGCCTGAGTTCTGCCGTGCTGATCCTGGCCTCGACAGCAGCGCCCGCCCAGCAGATCAACGGCGCCGTCGGCACGACGCCTTCCGTCGTCGCGCATGAGGCAACGAACCTACAGGGCTCTCCGGATGGGACCTGGTCGGTCCCGGGCGAGGTTTTGCCGGCGCCGGCGCCCCCCTTCGGCGGAGAGATCAATCTCAATGCCGACCAGTCCAAGCCCTGGTGGCCACCCCGGATCGTGCCGCCGGAAGGCGCCCCCAACATCCTGCTCATCATGACGGACGACGTGGGCTTCGCCGCGCCCAGCACCTTCGGCGGCGTGATCCCCACGCCGGCGCTCGACCGGATCGCCAATTCCGGATTGCGCTACACGAACTTCCATTCGACGTCCCTGTGCTCGCCTACCCGGGCGGCGCTGATCACCGGCCGCAATCATCATTCCGTCGGTTTCGGCGTGGTGTCGGAAGCGGCGTCCGGCTTTCCCGGCTATGACAGCGTCATCGGCAAGGACAATGCCACGATCGGCCGCATCCTGCTCGACAACGGCTACCGCACTTCCTGGTTCGGCAAGGACCACAACACGCCCACCTGGGAGACGAGCCAGGCCGGGCCGTTCGACCAATGGCCGACGGGCATGGGCTTCGAATATTTCTATGGCTTCGTCGGCGGCGATGCGAGCCAGTGGGAACCGAACCTGTTCCGCAACACCACCGCGATCTATCCCTATGTGGACCATCCGGGCTGGAACCTGACCACGGCCATGGCGGATGAGGCGATCCACTGGATGAACCAGTTGAACGACATCAACCCTTCGATGCCGTTCTTCCTCTACTACGTGCCCGGCGGCACCCACGCGCCGCACCAGCCGACGCCCGAATGGATCAAGACGATCAGCGATATGCATCTGTTCGACAAGGGATGGAACGCCCTGCGCGACCAGATCTTCGCCAACCAGAAGAAGCTCGGCGTCATCCCGGCCGATGCACAGATCACCCCCTGGCCCAGCAAGCTGCTGAAATCCTGGAACCAGACCACGCCCGAGGAAAGAAAGCTCTATATCCGGCAGGCAGAGGTCTACGCGGCCTACCTCGCCTATACCGACCATGAGATCGGCCGGGTCATCCAGGCCGTCCAGGACATGGGCAAGCTCGACAATACGCTGATCATCTATATCAGCGGCGACAATGGCGCGAGCGCCGAGGGTTCGCCCAACGGGACGCCCAGCGAAGTCCTGCAGTTCAACGGCATCGAACTGCCGGTGGCCGACCAGATGAAGTTTTACGATGCCTGGGGCTCCGAGCTGACCTACAACCACATGGCGGTTCCGTGGGCCTGGGCCTTCGACACCCCGTTCAAATGGACCAAGCAGGTTCCATCCTTTTTCGGCGGCACGCGGCAGGGCATGGCCATCTCATGGCCGGCGCGGATCAAGGACGACGGCGGCATCCGCCAACAGTTCCACCATGTGATCGACATCGTGCCGACGATCCTGGAGGTCACCGGCATCAAGGCACCGAACATGGTCGACGGCATCGCGCAGAAGCCGATCGAAGGCGTGAGCCTGGCCTACAGCTTCGACAAGGCCAACGCCGACGCGCCCTCGCCGCACCGCACGCAATATTTCGAGATGATGGGCGTGCAGGGGCTCTATAGCGACGGCTGGATGCTGAGCGCCATCCCCAAGCGGGCGCCGTGGGAGTTGCTGGGAACCGCGATCACGGATCCGGCCAGCGCGTACAATTTCGAACTCTATGACGTCGGTCGCGACTGGACCCAGAACAACGACCTTGCCGCGGCGAACCCCGCCAAGCTGCGGGAGCTGACGGACCTGATGTTCGCCGAGTTCGCCAAATATCAGGTGCTGCCGCTGGATGCCTCGGTGGCGACGCGGATGGTGACGCCCCGTCCGTCCATGTCGGGCGGCCGGACCGTGTTCGATTTTTCCGGCAATCCCGTCACGGGGTTGCCGCGCGGCACGGGACCGAGCCTGCTCAACACCTCCTACACCATCACGGCGGAGATCGAGGTGCCGGAAGGCGGCGCCGACGGGATGATCGTCACCGACGGCGGCCGGTTCGGCGGATACGGCCTCTATATGCTGAAGAGCAAGCCCGTCTTCCTGTGGAACCTGCTGGACCTGACGCGCGTGCGGTGGGAGGGAATCGACACCCTGGCACCTGGCAAGCACACGCTCGAATACGACTTCAAATATGACGGGCTCGGCTTTGCGACCTTGGCCTTCAACAGCATCAGCGGGCTCGGCCGGTCCGGAACGGGAACCTTGAAAGTGGATGGGAAGGCGGTCTCGACGCAGACCCTGAAGCATACCGTGCCCCTGACCCTGCCCTGGGACGAGACCTTCGACATCGGCGCGGATACCGGGACGCCGGTCGACGACCAGGATTACCGCGTGCCCTTCGCCTTCACCGGCAAGATCGACAAGCTCACGGTGACCGTGGCGCCGCCGAAGCTGACGCCGGACGACGAGAAGAAACTCAAGGAGGCGGCGTTGAACGCGGCCACGGCGCAATAGCCGCGGGCGACGGACGGCGGAGCGACAATCGCTCCGAGCGGAGACTTGTTCCGGTGCAAGGTCGCGAGCTCATAAATGCGGCGACCTGACGACCTTCCAGGACGCGATCTTGGGCCCCAAGCGCCCGTCGGACGCCTCGATTGCGGCTTCCTTGAATGCCGCAACGAGGGGCCGTCAACGGTTGAGTCTCGGAATCTACGGTCGACCGGGGGAATGCCCTGGGGTTTCCCGTGTCGTCACGGGTTTCCGAGAGAATTGAGAAGCGCTTGCGCGTCCGGATTGTCGGGTGCGATCTGCAGGAGCCGCCTGGCGAAGTCGAGAGCCGACTTGGTGTCGCCGATATCGCGCGACATGGTCGCGAGAGCGTAGAGAATATCGAAATCCGCAGGGTCCTCCTGGTGGGCCCGTCTCAGGGCGTCGAGCGCTTCGCTCGACTTTCCCGCGGAATGCAGAGCGACGGCATAGACATAGGCGTAGCGACTATTGCCCGGCGCCAACTCGCTTGCGTTCCTCAGCTGCGTCAAGGCTTCCGGCAGTCGGCCCTGCCGCGCCGCCAAGAGGCCCAGCGATTCATGAGCGGTGGGATCCTGGGGATCGATCGTGATGGCTTGCCGCAACAGCGGCTCGGCGTCGGCATCGCGATTGAGCTGGCGGTAGAGGTCCGCCAGGTTCACCAAAGCCGGCGTGAAGCGGGGATCCAGAAGGAGGGCTTGTCGATAAGCGGCCTCTGCCTTGGCAACCTGACCGGCCTGGGCATAGAAAGCGCCGAGGGAGAGGTGAGCCTCGGGTCGATCAGACGACGCCATTTCCGCGGCGACGAGCTCGTCGCTGTCGCGATCGAAGTCGAACCTCTGCTGGGGCGTGAGGACCGCCGTCGGTACCGGGGCCAAGGACCGGGCGGCGGCAATGCGGACCGCCCGGATCTTGTCCTGGAGCAGGGGAGCGACGAGCGGCAGGCGATCCCGGGGGGCAAACGGGTCAAGCGCGTTGACCGCTGCGGCGCGCACCAGCGGGTCCTCGTCCTTCAACGCGTCGGGATAGGCTTTGGCCATCTCCGGCGTGATGCTTCCAGCGAACGGTGTCAGGAGGGAGATTGCCGTCGCTCGAACGATAGCCGGCTCGCTTTTATCCGTCGACAGAGCGGCCAGGGCTGGTCCCGCGCCGGGCAGGCCCTTGCGGGCGGCATCTATAGTGGAGCCGTAATGGGGCTCCTGGCGCCGGTCGGGTCCGTACCATTTTGCTATGGCTTCGGCGGCCCAGAGTGCCGATCGCTCGGTGTGGCAACTATTGCAGGCGTTCGGGGTGCCAAGGGCGATGGACAGGTCCGGTCGGGGAATGCGGATCGAATGATCCCGCCTGACATCCACCACCATATAGGTGCGGGTGGGCATGTGGCAGCTCACGCACTGTGCGCCGGCCGATCCCATCGGATGGTGGGAGTGAGCTTCGGTATCGAATTTGGCCTGCAGGTGGCATTGCCCGCAAACTTCGTTGCCGGCGGCGCGCAATTGCAGGCTGTGCGGATCGTGACAGTCAGCACACAAGACGCCCTTCTGGCCCATGAGGCTTTGAAGGAATGAGCCATACTCGTAGACCTCACCCAGAATCTGGCCGTCCGAATGGTAGAGGCCGGCATCGAGGAGAGATGGTTGTTCGCTGTCGAGTAGCGGACTGCCATAGAGAAATTGCGGCGCGATCTCGTATCGGCGCGAGTGGCAGCGTGCACAAGTGTCGATCTGAAGGCTGAGAGTCGGCGGGCCCGAGTGCACCGGCATTCCGCTATCCGGATCTACGACCCAATGTCCACCGCTCCGGTCGCTCAATGAAACGGTCAGGCCTTTGAGTTCCTCATCGGTTGCGTCCGGCACCGCTCCCGTCGATGTCGCCTTCGCCCAGGCGACATGGCGCGACCCGGGCCCATGGCAGGCTTCGCAGGCGACGTTGATCTCAGCCCAGCGCGTTTCGTAGCTGTTGGTGACGAGATCGAAATTCTTGTGCAAGTCCGTCGAGTGGCAATCCGCGCACATGTAGTTCCAGGTCTGGTTCAACCCGGTCCAGTGCAGGGAATCGCCAGCCTTGATCTCCTGATCGGGGTAGAGATGAAACCAGCGTTGTCCGCCTTGCTCCGCCGGTCTGCTGTCCCAAGCGATACCGAGCGCCTGATAGCGGCCGCCCGGAAAAGCGATGAGATACTGCTGCAGCGGATAGACCCCGAAAGTGTAGGCGATTTCATAGTCCTGGAGGGTCCCATCGGGGCCATCCGTACGAACGTGGAACTTGCCATCCTTCTTGTAGAACGTGCTGGTCACGCCGTAATGGGTGAGTGTCGCGGAGCCAAAGTTGCCGAGGACGGTCGTGTCATCGGCGACAGCCATCGCCCTTTCATGATGTGATCCCTGCCAGAGCGTCGCTTCAGGCTCATGGCAACTCGCGCAGATCTTCTCGCCGACAAAGCTGGCCGGGGCATCCGCCTGCGCGATTCTGCCCGACGACAGGAAGAAAAACACGGAGAAGACGATCGCCGCGATCAGGGTCCGGCAAGGGATCGCGGTCGCGTCGACCCCGACCTTTCGACTCCGGACGGTCACGTTTCCTTCCAAGGATGTCGCCCGGGGATAGCGCGCGATCGCGCAGTGCCATCGATCGGGTGACAGATCTTCCGCGCGGGTCGCCGAAGGCACGAGACAGGCTCTCAGCCCGGCGTTTCCCGCAGTTAGTCGCATGACCACTCGTCCATAGGCACTAGCACTACTATCATCCAATCGTCGCGGCAACATCTCGGCGCTGAAATGAGACGCTCTCCCCAGGCACGAGCCGCGAATGCCAGCCGACACGACCAGGAAATACGTCTGGGTGTACGGGCCGGCTCGTCGCTTTCAATCGATCGGGTCGACCAGTGCGGAAAGTCCATCAACAGCAAATTGAGACGGCTGCGGGCCCTGGATTTGAACCGGCCACCCGCTCGAATTTCGATTAGGCTATTGATTGCTCGTTCATTCTTGATGTCGCGGCCCGGTTCTTGCCTTTGGCCAACGAGGCACGCCGGCCCAACTCGTCCGATCTGCGGGTTGCCATCTCGCCCGAACCGGCATCCGATAATTTTACTGTCGCGGACCGCCTCGCGGCTGTAGTTGTGGAAGACCGTCGCGCGGCCATCCGGCCGTCCATGGGCTCGCCCGTCGCCCGATCGCGCCGCCTTGGCGGCGTGTCGGCGGGCAACGGAAAACGCGATATCGGGAGGGGGCCGGAAGCCGATGAAGACCTTCTTGATCAACCTTCGCAACCTGGCGATTGCCGGTTTTTTCTTTCTGCTGCCCGTCATCGTCGTCGTCGTCATCATCACCAAGGCGTGGGTCGGCCTCACCTCGGTGGGCAAGAAGATCGCCCAGGTCTTCGGCCTGAGCTCCTTTGGCCTCGGCGGGACGACGGTTGCCACGGGGTTGCTCCTCATCGCCCTCTGCCTGCTGTGCGGCCTGCTGATGCGCTACGCCTTTCTGGCGGCGTTCCGTCAGTCCGTGGAAGGGCTGCTCATCAAATACCTGCCCGGTTACGGCACCTACAAATCCATGGCCGAAGAGAAACTGCAGCACAAACAACGGATCCTTCCTTACGCGAGCGCCCTGATCAAGCGGCAGGACTATTGGCAGCCCGCTTACATCGTCGAGCAGGACGAAGGCGGCGACTGCGTCGTGCTCGTCCCTGACATTCCCGACACGACCAAGGGAAGTCTCCTGATCGCGACGGTCGATCAGGTCAGGCTGCTGCCGTCGGTCCCCGCCAACGATCTCGATGCTTGCTTGAGAAAGTCAGGGAAGGGATTGTTGAGCGAACTTCGCATTCATCGGCGCTGAACGACCGCGCCGAAGATCCCGCCGCCGCCTTGCCCCGACGTCCGTCGGCTCATCCATTTGCAGGAACCCCATCATGACCCGTCACTCCGGCCTCCTCTGCAAGGTCCTGGCTGCCGCGATCGCCTTCGCAGCGTTCGGCCTGTTGGCGCAGGCCGACGGCTTCGCCGCGGCGCCACAGGTGCGCACGCAGGCGCCGGGCTTCTACCGCCTGATGCTCGGCAGCTTCGAGATCACCGCGCTCAATGACGGCACCGCCGATTTCCCGATGGACCAGCTCCTGCTGAATGCCAAACCGGGCGAAGTGGAGTCGGCGTTCAAGAACGCCTACCTCAGGCTGCCGGCCGAAACCTCGGTCAACGCCTTTCTGATCAACACCGCCACCAAGCTGATTCTGGTCGATGCGGGGGCGGGGACTCTCTACGGGCCGACCCTGGGCCATCTGCTCGACAATCTGCGTGCCGCCGGCTACCGGCCCGAGGAAGTCGACACGATCCTGCTGACCCATCTCCATGGCGACCATGTCGGCGGTCTGTCGCTGAACGGGAAGATGGTCTTCCCGAACGCGACGCTCTATGTGAACCAGAAGGAAGTCAGCTACTGGCTCAACGAGTCCAAGGAGGCCGGCGCGCCTGAATCCCAGCAGGGCAACTTCAAGATCGCCCGGCAGGCGATGGGCCTCTATCTCGCCGCCAACCGGATGAAGCCTTTCACCGGCGATACGCAGCTCTTTCCGGGGGTCAAGGCCGTGGACGCGCCCGGCCATTCCCCGGGCCACACCATGTATCAGATCGAGAGCGACGGGCAGAAGCTGCTGCTCTGGGGCGACCTGATGCATGCCGCCGCCGTGCAGTTCGCCGATCCCGGCGTGGCGATCCAATGGGACAGCGACCCGAAGCAGGCGGTGGCGACCCGCCAGCAGGTCCTGGCCGATGCCGCCAAGAACGGCTACTGGATCGCCGGCGCCCATCTGCCCTTTCCGGCCTTCGGCCATGTTCGCGCCGACGGCAAAGGCTATATCTTCATTCCGATCAACTACACGCAGAACCGCCAGGTGCATTGACGGCCGAGCCCGGCGACTGATCTCTCACTGACCGGTGGGCGCCGTCGGCGCGGCCTGCGCCATCGCATCCTGGCAGGTCTGGGAGAGCTGGTCTTTATGCTCCCTCATGCAGGCGAGAATGCGACCGCCGCCCGGCTGCACACCGTCGCAGAACTGATGAATGTCGCCCCGGCAGGCCTTGGCGACGGCCTGAATCTGCGCTCGCGTCGGCGTGGTCGTCGGGGTCTCCGCGAAGGCCGGGCCGGACAGGGCAGCCCCAAGGATCGTGAGAGCCATGGCCGAGACCGCGAGACGGCGAGGGGAAATGCGCGAGGTCATGTTCATTCTCCTGCTGGGGATCACGAGGCGAGCGGCAGCATCGAGGGAGTCGAGGGGGCGGCCGGGGAGGGCTCGGACTTCACGGCACCCGGCGGGCCGAACAGCGCCAGCCATTTCATCTTGAGCGTGTCGACCCGGCGAAAGTCGCGGACAAGCGCAAGCCATTCGCCGAACGCGATGCGGAAGGGATTGAGCGTCCGCGTGCCGCCGACCAGGCCGAAGCGGAGCGCCTCGTCCTTCGGCGCTTCGGCAAAGGTGCCGAACAACCGGTCGAACAGGATCAGGACGCCGCCATAGTTCTTGTCGAGGCAGGTCGCGTTCGAGGCGTGATGCACGCTGTGATGCGCCGGCGTGTTGAGGATCCACTCGAGCGGCCCGAGCCTGGGCGCCATCTGGGTGTGGATGAAGAACTGATAGAACAGGTTGGCGCTCAGCATGGCGACGATGGCGACGGGATGAAAACCGAGCCAGGCGAGCGGCAGGAAGAAGAGAAAATCGCCGGAGAGGCCGGCGGTCCAACCGAGACGGAGCGCGGCCGTCAGGTTGAACTTCGTCGCCGAGTGGTGGACCGAATGCGTCGCCCACATCCAGCGGATCCGGTGCGTGGCGCGGTGATGCCAGTAATAGACGAACTCGGTCGCAAGAAAGAGGGCGCCCAGCGCTAGCGGCGTCATGGTGTCGAAATCGAACAGCCGGTGGCCATAGACGAAGGCGAAGGGGATGGACAGCAGCCCGGCCGCCGCCGCGCGCAGGAGACTATGGCCGAGGGCGACGCCGAAGGTGGCGGCACTCTCGCCGACGTCATGGGTGTCGCGATGTCGACGGCCGAGGCGGCTCATCAGCAGCTCCAGGGCCATGAACGCACCGGCGATTCCGAGGATCGTCAGGCGCATGCTGGGATCGGTGAACAAGGTGGCAGTGGTGGACATGGCGGTTCTCTTTTTCGGGATCGGTCGCGGCGGCGGAGCGGAATTGCGGCCGCCGCCGCGACCGATATCAGCGGGAAACGGTGGTCAGGCGGGTGACGCTGTTGCCGTTCGGGAAGGTCGTCGTGCGGGTGCCGGTACAACTGCCGCCCGCGCAGCCGGCACTCCCCTGGCGGGTCGTGACGTTGCCGGTGGGGCCGGTGCGGATGACGTTCCGGCTGCAGCTGTGGTTGGCGCAACTGCCCGAGCCCTGGATCGTCGTGGTGCCGCGGGGGCCCGTGACGGTGCTGTTCCGCGTCCAGGCATCGGCGTCCGGGGCGGCGCCGAGCGCCACGGCGCCGACGATGGTGGTGATGGCGAGTAGCTTCTTCATGACTCCGAACTCCCCGACACTGCGTTGACGGCCGCCCCGATGGGGGTGGCCATGGCGAGGAGATTGCGCGCGCCATGTCAGCGCCGTTTGACCGGCGCCTATCGTTTTGTCTGGTTTGGTCACGGGCAGGTAACAGTCTGTAACAGGGCCGGGCCACCTTGCGGGACAGGCGGGAATGCGCGAAAACTGCGGCCATGAGCGCGCCGCCGGCCACCCTTCTCATCGTGGAAGATGATCCCGACATCCTCCGGCTGGTGGCCGAGGCGATGCGCCGGGAAGGCTTCGCCGTCGAGACGGCGGAAGACGGCGCCGCCATGGATTCGGTCCTGGCGCGCACGCATCCCGATCTGATCATTCTCGATGTGATGCTGCCCGGCGAGGACGGTCTCTCCATCTGCCGGCGCCTCCGGGCGCAGAGCCAGTTGCCGATCCTGATGCTGACGGCGAAGAGCGAGGAGATCGACCGGGTGGTCGGGCTCGAGATGGGCGCCGACGACTATCTGGTGAAGCCCTTCGGCTCGCGCGAGCTCCTGGTTAGGAAGTACCTGGGTGCGTAATTCTGCAGGAATAAATCCTTGCTCATTAATTACAATTGGCATTGGCAACAGATTTTTTGTTCCAGTTCTTCATAGAATGCGCGATACAAACTATTAAAAAGAGCGGCATTGAGTCCGATCATGCCAAGGAAACTCCCATGATCTCATCGGTTGCCACATCAGCATTAAACAGCGCCGCATACAATGCCTGTGAAATGCCCAGGCAGTTGTCTACTGTTTGAATGTCTTTAAATCCTGCTTGCTCGTCATATGGAAACGTGTCATCGGCCAGTGCTTTGAGCACGTTATGGTAAAGTGTTAATGTGCCTATAACTTCGCTGAGCGTGTGATGACTTTTCTCAAGAAGCTTTGTGATTTCTTGTTTGTTGCCCACGGCCCAATTGTTCAGCGCGCGTTGGCCCAGTTGTTTGAGATTTTCAACCGCTGAAATCAGAGTGTTGTGTTGGCATTGCTCGATTTCTTTATTGCACAGTTGCCATACTGAAATGAAGTAATTGCGTGAAGGTGCAAGATCCGTTTCCAGTTGTTCAAGCAATGCTTTTAATTGCGCGCATAAGGTGGTAGATTCTTCCGTGTTGCCCTGACTCATAACCTTAAAACTCAAAATCTGAGAACCACGTTGCAAATCCAAAAGGGAATTACGCAATGCAAGCTCATAGAATGAAGTGGCAATATCATAGTATAAAAAGGTGCCCAACAGTTCCAATTCTTCTTGATTCAGATCGGTTACTGCAGCCCGTGCCCATTCGCGCGCGAATGCATCCAAATCGGTAATTATGTGTTGATGCGTTGGTTGTGCATCCGAATAAGTGCTTAGTTCTTGCGAATGTGCATAGGTAAAGGCAAAACCCAATAGGGCAATTACCGCCGCGGATTCTAGACCCAGACCGGCTACGTTGTTTATGCCAAACACGAAGCCAACGAGTTTATGCTTTTTATTCAATCCGAATTCGGCTGCCTGCTTGAATGAATTGATGCTGTCGCCGCCCGCATTGGCGAAGGCGATAACATCTGCTCCGGAGGCTTGTGCCTGAAGCAGATAGGAGGAGAAATCAGCACTACCAATTGGGTGCCTCACCGCGCCAAGGACTTTACCGCCGCGCGCTGTTACTTCGGCGGATGCGCGGGCTTCCAGATCCTTGCCGAAAGCATAGTCGACTGTAATGAAGAACCAAGTCTTGCCGCCCGCTTCAAGAATGATACGGCTCAACCCGTTGGAATAAGCCCAATTGTCGTAGGTCCAGTGAATTGTGTTTGCGTTACAGCGCGCGCCGGTGAGGTCCGAACTTGCAGCGCCTGAAACGAGGAGAACCTTGTTCTTCTCCTTGGCCAACTGGCTAATCGCGAGTGCGATACCTGAATTTGCGACATCAACAACAGCGTCGACACCTTCCTTGTCGAACCACCTATGAGTGGTTGAAACGCCGATATCCACCTTGTTCTGATCGTCGTTCGCGAGAACCTCGACTTTTCGCCCGGCAGCTTTGCCACCGTAGTCCTCCACGGCCATACGCGCCGCAAGTACTGACCCTGGACCCTGGAAATCGGCATATTGCCCGGACTGATCGCTAGTGAGCCCAATACGGAGCGCTCGTTCCTGCGAATAAACCGCTTCGCTTGCCGAAATCAAAATCAGTGAGCACAGAACCGCAGGTAACTTTCTCATGGATCCCTCCCAGTTTGTTCTTAACCTCAAAGCGCGTGGTGCGACGGTTTCGTTGCCCCACATTTGTCTCGGGACTATTCCCCCGAAAAGCGATGCTAGGTCTCTTAACGCGCAGCTTTTGCTGCATTGAGT
>CAVOLB010000078.1:0-79018 GCA_963696655.1 uncultured Alphaproteobacteria bacterium | reverse complement strand
ACATTACAGTTGCTTTTTTGATTTGAGGTGAGCGCGTTGAGCGGCGGCCTGGTGAGCTCTACGCCAGAGTGACCATGCGATGATGTGTGCGGGTTGGATCCGCTTTCGAGCGAGTTTGATGGCGATGCGGCGGATTTCCTGGATTGACCAACGGATCAGTGGCGGCGTGGCATGCTTTGGACGATGCTTTCGTTTTTGCCGAGGACGACGTTTCGTTTTTTTGGGCGTGGCGGATTGGCGCGATGACGGATCACGGCCATCATGGCGAAGGCGAGCATGACGAGGGACACGTGACGGTGCCAGCCATGCCAGGATCTGCTCTCGTTGTGATCGAGGCCGAATTCGTTCTTCGCGGTTTCGAAGCTGTCCTCGATCGCCCAGCGATGGCCTTCGACCGCGACCAGCGTTTCAATTGATGTTCCCGCTGGGCACCATGTGGTGAAGAAGGCGAGATCACCATCGGCGATGCGACGACGGATCAGTAGACCGCGCGTCCACAAACCATCATTTGCGCTGTTGAATTGCTCGGCCTCGAGATCGGCCAATTCGAGATAACACCAATCGTGCAGCCGCGGTCCTTTGGTTCCGGCTCCCGCCGACAGGCGCTTCCAGTCGGATGAGCGCCGCGTCCGGGCGATGTCGGCGGCCGTACCGGCGACCGGCGGTCGCTTGCCCCAGGATCGAAACACATGAGCGCTGCTGACCCCAAGCACGTAGCCTTTGCCTGCCCGACGTAGTTGCTGTTCGATGTCGCCGACACCGTAGACGGTATCACCGGCAACCCACTTGAATGGTACAGACGCGGCTATCGCGCGTGCGATCATTCTCGTCGCAAGCTTTGGTTTGGTCGCAAAGCCGACATCGGCAGGCACATATGCCGCTTCCAGACGATCCGGATCGTCGGTCCATTCCTTCGGAAGATACAGCGCACGATCGATGAACGCATGACCATGACGCGAAACGTAGGTAGCGAACACGCCGATCTGGCAGTTCGTAATCTTGCCTGCCGAACCAGTGTATTGCCGCGCCACGCCGCACGACGCCTTGCCCTGCTTGAGAAAGCCGGTCTCGTCGATCACCAGCACTGCATCGTCATCCGCCAAGTGCTCGATGACATAATCGCGCACGATATCGCGCAGCGCATCAGCGTCCCAATCCCCGCGACCCAGAATTGCCTGCTGCCGCCATGGGCCGGGATCGCCAGCCGCCTCCGCGCGCATCCAACCGGTCTTGCGCCGCTCATCTCCGAGCAGACCTTCCAGGAACAGACCTGCATTCGTCGCAACACGCTCTTGCGTGAACAACGGACGTATCCGCTTCTTGATCTCTCGAAGCGACGCCGCCCACAACGCAAGCGTCTCCTCAATCGACGCTGCCCGCGTCCACGATCTCCGAATCATGGTTGCCCATAGATTCAGAAACCTTCCGAAAAAGCAACTGTAATGCTAAGGTAACACAAAAATAAAACATGGTCTTAAGACGATAAAGCTTCATTTGATTTGTGCGATCCCATCCTTCTAGCATTACAGTTGCCTTTTTGATCTGAGGTGTGCGCGCTGAGCGGCCGCCTGGTGAGCTCTACGCCAGAGTGACCATGCGATGATATGCGCGGGTTGGATCCGCTTTCGAGCAAGTCTGACGGCGATACGGCGGATTTCCTGGATTGACCAGCGGATCAGTGGCGGCGTGGCGATGCTTTGGGCGATGCTTTGGTTTTTGCTGTGGTTCGGCGTTTCGTTTTTTTGGGCAATGGCGGATTGGCACGATGCCGGATCGCGGCCATCATGGCGAAGGCGAGCATCACCAGGGACACGTGACGATGCCAACCATGCCATGACCTGCTCTCGTTGTGATCGAGCCCGAGTTCGTTCTTCGCGGTCTCGAAGCTGTCTTCGATCGCCCACCGATGGCCTTCGACCGCGACCAGCGTTTCAATTGATGTTCCCGCTGGGCACCAGGTGGTGAAGAAGGCGAGATCGCCATCGGCGATGCGACGACGGATCAGCAGACCGCGCGTCCACAGACCATCATTTGCGCTGTTGAATTGCTCGGCTTCGAGATCGGCTAATTCGAGATAACACCAATCATGCAGCCGCGGTCCTTTGGTTCCGGCTCCCGCCGACAGACGCTTCCAGTCGGACGGGTGCCGCGTCCGGGCGATGTCTTCCGCCTTGCCGGCGACCGGCTGCCGCTTGCCCCAGGATTGAAACACATGAGCGCTGCCGACCCCGAGCACGTAGCCTTTGCCTGCCCGGCGTAGTTGCTGTTCGAGGTCGCCAACACCGTAGACGGCATCACCGGCAACCCACCTGAATGGTACGGACGCGGTCATCGCGCGTGCGATCATTCTCGTCGCAAGCTTTGGTTTGGTTGCAAAGCCGGTATTGGGAGGCACGTATGCGGCTTCCAGGCGATCTGGATCGTCGGTCCATTCCTTCGGAAGATACAGCGCACGATCGATGAATGCATGACCGTGGCGCGAGACGTAGGCGGCGAAGACGCCGATCTGGCAGTTCGTGATCTTGCCCGCCGAACCAGTGTATTGCCGCGCCACGCCGCACGACGCCTTGCCCTGCTTGAGAAAACCGGTCTCGTCGATCACCAGGACCGCATCGTCATCCGCCAAGTGCTCAATGGCGTAGTCACGTACGATGTCGCGCAGGGCATCCGCGTCCCAATCCCCGCGACCCAGGATCGCCTGCTGGCGCCATGGGCCGGGATCGCCGGCCGCCTCCGCACGCATCCAACCGGTCTTGCGCCGCTCATCTCCGAGCAGACCTTCCAGGAACAGACCCGCATTCGTCGAAACACGCTCTTGCGTGAACAACGGGCGTATCCGCTTCTTGATCTCCCCAAGCGACGCCGCCCACAACGCAAGCGTCTCCTCAATCGACGCTGCCCGCGTCCACGATCTCTGAATCATGGTTGCCCATAGATTCAGAAACCTTCCGAAAAAGCAACTGTAACTTAAGACGATAAAGCTTCATTTGATTTGTGCGATCCCATCCTTCTAGGCTGTCATCGACCAAATGGCGGCGTCAGGCCTCCGAAGGGCTCCGACGTCGCCTTGAACCAGGTGCCATAAACCGGACAAGGGGGATCAGTATGGATTTGAACCTGATGAGGAAGCTGGTCGCGCAGGGACGCATGTCGCGACGGGACTTCATTCAGCTTTCGGTCGCGACCGGCCTGACCGTCGCCGCCGCCAACACCGCCTTCGTATCCGCCGCCCGTGCCGCGCCCAAGAAGGGCGGCCGGTTCCGCATTGCGGTCGGCAGCGGCGCCACCACCGATACGCTCGATCCCGCCCTTTATCCCGACACCTTCAACGGCATCTGGGGCTGGGCCTCGCTGCGCTCGAGCCTGACCGAAGTCCAGGCCGACGGCAGCATCACCGGCGACGCCGCGGAGACGTTCGAGGCCTCGAAGGGCGCCACGGAGTGGGTGTTCAAGCTGCGCAAGGGCGTTCAGTTCCATAGCGGCAAAACCCTCGACGCCGACGACGTTGTCGCTTCGATCAACCATCACCGCAGCGACGATTCGAAGTCCGCGGCCAAGTCGCTGCTGAAGTCGGTCACCGACGTCAAGGCCGACGGCAAGGATACGGTCGTCGTCACGCTCTCGGCCGGCAATGCCGACTTCCCCTATGTGGCGTCCGACTATCACATTCCGCTGATGCCGGCGAAGGACGGTAAGGCGGACTGGCAGTCCGGAGACGGCACCGGCCCCTACAAGATGAAGACGTTCGAGCCCGGCGTGCGGGCCGAAGGCACCCGCAATCCGAACTATTTCCGCGACACCTGGTTCGACGAGATCGTGGTGCTGCCGATCCTCGACGTAAATGCGCGCACCAACGCGCTCGTCACCGGCGAGGTCGACTATATCGACCGCGTCGACCTCAAGACCATGAGCCTGCTTCAGCGCAACGACAAGATCGGCATCGCCGAGGTCAGCGGATTCGCGCATTACATCGCGCCGATGATCACCAACGTCGCGCCTTTCAATGACGTCAATGTTCGCCTCGCCCTCAAATACGCGATCGATCGCGAGCAGATCGTGAAGAAGGTGCTGCTGGGGCATGGCTCGGTCGGCAATGACAGCCCGATCGCACCGGGCGTGCCCTTCTATGCCGACCCGTCGCCGAAGCATGGCTACGATCCGGACATGGCAAAGTCCTACCTCAAGAAGGCGGGCCTGACCTCGCTCAAGGTCGATCTATCGGCGGCCGATGCGGCCTTCGCCGGCGCGGTCGACGCGGCGCAGATCATGAAGGAGTCCGCCGCCAAGGCCGGCATCGACATCAACGTCATCCGCGAGCCCAATGACGGCTATTGGGATGCGGTCTGGATGAAGAAACCCTGGTGCCTGGGTTATTGGAGCGGCCGTCCGACACCCGATCTGATGTTCACCACGGCCTATGCGGAAGGTGCCGCCTGGAACGAGACGTTCTGGAAGAACGCCCGCTTCAACGAGCTGCTGACTGCGGCGCGGTCGGAGCTCGACCAGGCCAAGCGTGCCGACATGTACAAGGAGATGCAGCAGATCGTGCATGACGACGGCGGCGCGATGGTGCTGATGTTCTACAACTATGTCGGAGCCCACGCGAAGAATGTCGCTCATCCCGACAAGCTCGCGCGCAATTGGGACGTGGACGGGCTGAAGATCACGCAACGCTGGTGGTTCGCCTAGGCGCGGATTGACGGCAATCGGGGTCCGGTTCGCCGGCCAGGTCGCTGCGACCGGACCCCCTACTGGCGCCGCATCGCTCGGGATTGCGGCGAACGCTGAATCTTTGCGCCGAAAGAGGCACGACATGAAGATCACCGATCTGAAGACTTTCGTGGTCGGCAATCCACCGCCGCTGGCGGGCGGGCGCTATTTCATCTTCGTCAAGCTGATCACCGACAATGGTATCGAGGGTATCGGCGAGGTCTATAACGCGACCTTCAAGCCCGAGGTCATCGTCGAGATGATCAAGGACGTGTTCGAGCGCCATGTCCTGGGCATGGACACGTTCCGGATCGAGACGCTCTGGCGCAATGTCCATGGCCGCGGCTATTCGATGCGCCCCGATATCTCGCTGATGGGTGTGCTGTCGGGCCTCGAGACCGCGCTCTGGGACATCAACGGCAAGGCGCTGGGCAAGCCGGTCTATGAGCTGCTCGGCGGCAAGGTGCATGAGCGGCTCCGCAGCTACACCTACATCTATCCGCGCCCCGAGGATGGTGGCGCCTATTCCAATTCGCCGGTCTATTACGACCCGGATGCGGCGGCCGCGCGCGCGCTCGACTATCTGGCGATGGGCTTCACCGCGCTGAAATTCGACCCGGCCGGCGCCTACTCGACCTTCGATCCGCGCCAGCCCAGCCTCGAAGGGATTGAGCGCTCGGCGCTCTTCTGCAAGCGGATTCGCGAGGCGGTCGGCACCAAGGCCGATCTGCTGTTCGGGACCCACGGACAGTTCACCAGCGCCGGCGCCATCCGCCTGGCGCGCGCGATCGAGCCTTACGATCCCCTGTGGTTCGAGGAGCCGACGCCGCCGGAGATGCCGGAGGAGATGGCGAAGGTCGCGCGCCAGACCACGATCCCGATTGCGACCGGCGAGCGCCTCACGACGAAGTACGAGTTCAAGCGCGTGCTCGAGCTGGGCGCGGCCTCGATCCTGCAGATGGCGCTGGGCCGCGTCGGCGGCCTGCTGGAGGCGAAGAAGATCGCCGGCATGGCCGAGACCTTCTACGCGCAAGTGGCGCCGCATCTCTATTGCGGTCCGGTGGAAGGGGCCGCCAACGTCCATCTCTCGGCGGCGATCCCGAACTTCCTCGTGCTCGAGAGCATCGAGCGCTGGGACGGCTTCCACGCCAAGATCCTGAAGAAGGGGATCCGCTGGGAAGACGGCTATGTGATCCCGCCGACCGAGCCGGGCCTCGGCATCGAGCTGGACGAGGCCGTGGCGCTCGCCCATCCCTGGAAGGGCAGCGATCTCCATCTCGTGCCGACCTATCGGCCGATCGACGGCTACGGCCGGCAATAGGCGGAGCATCATCATGCAGTACGGTTATATCGGGCTCGGCCATCTGGGTGGCCATCTGGCGGCCAGCCTGCTCAAGGCGGGCTTTGCGGTCACCGTCTATGACATCGACCGATCGGCGGCGCAGCGCCATCTGGCCCTGGGTGCCCGCTGGGCCGAAAGCCCCCGCGAGCTGGCCGACGGTTGCGACGCGGTCCTGACCTGCCTGCCTTCGCCGGCGGTGTCGCGCAGCGTGCTGGCGGGGCCGGGCGGAATCCTCGAAGGCCTGCGGCCCGGCGGGACCTGGATCGAGATGAGCACGCTCGGCCGTGACGACATCATGACCCTCGCGGCGCTGGCGGCCCCGCGCGGCATCTCGGTGCTGGAGGCCCCGGTGACGGGCGGCGTTCATCGCGCCGCCACCGGCGACATCACCATCCTCGCCGGCGGCGAGAAGGACCTTTTCCAACTGCACCGGCCGGCGCTGCAGGCGATGGGCGGCGAGATCTTCCATATGGGTCCGCTGGGATCGGCCTCGATCATCAAGGTCATCACCAACATGCTGGCCTTCATCCATCTGGTGGCGGCGGGCGAGGCGCTGATGCTGGCCAAGCGCGGCGGACTCGATCTGGCGAAATCCTACCATGCGATCGCCGCCAGCTCGGGCAACAGCTTCGTGCATGAGACCGAGGGCCAGCTCATCCTCAATGGCAGCTACGATATCGGCTTCACCATGGATCTGGCGCTGAAGGATCTGGGCTTCGCGATGAAGTTCGGCCAGGAGTTCCGCGTGCCGCTGGCACTCGCGGGCCTGACCCAGCAGATCTTCAAGCAGGCGCAGCAGACCTATGGCGGGGACGCCTGGTCGACTCAGGTGGTGAAGCTTCTGGAAGACGCGCTCAAGACCGATCTGCGCGCGCCCGGATTCCCCGCGAAGCTCGGCGAAGAAAGCGTCTAGGGCAGACGAAGGAAAGCAAATTCGATCCCCTCCCCCCTTGTGGGGGAGGGTTAGGGAGGGGGATGACTCGGTATCGCGTCTTCCCCCTCCCTGGCCCTCCCCCGTTCCGGGGGAGGGGACAGAGATTCATCAACTCTCGCTTCAGATCCTCTCCGCGAGCTTCTCGAGCCGGCCGCTGTCGGCGGCGAGATCGAGGAAGGTGTAGCGGTTGCGGATCTCGCGCGCGTGGCGCAGTGCCGTCCGGTAGAAGGGCTCGGGCCAGCCGATATCCTGCGGCTTCATCGGCGCGTTCGCGCGGGAGAGCGCCTTTTCCAGCAGCGACACCGGATAGATCACCTCGGCGATGGTGGCGCGGATGCGCTGCCAGCGCTCGGCGATGCGCTGGTTGAGCGCGGCGGCGCGGGGGCCGTCGAGCCGCTTCTGCGCGAACTCGGCCCAGCAGGATTTGCCGATGGCCTCGCCGAAGCGCTCGACGAAATCGGCCTCGCTGTTGCGGTCGGGGGCGAGCTTGGGCGGCGGCCCGTCCAGCATCGCTTCCTGCAGGCGCGCCATGCTGAGCGTGGTGACGCCGATCTGCTCGCCATGGAAGGAGGCGGGCCAGCCATGGTCGCCCAGCATGTCGGCATAATGGCTGACGAGATGCTCGCCCTGGCTCGCCGGCTGGCTGTTGCCATGGATCGCGGTGCCGAAGCCTGAGAGCAGGAGCGTGCGCACCAGCCGCTCCATCGCCGCGATGTCGCCCGCGACCAGCGCATCGGTTTCCTCCAGCATCGGCAGCTCGTCCGCCGCGAGGAGCACGAAGGGCATGGTGCGATAGGGCTGGTCGAACAGCAGATGGGCGAGGAGCCAGTCGGCCTGGGCGGTCGGGCGGCAGAGCGAATCGCCCAGGCCCGAGCGGATCATGCGCACGGGTGCCGCCGCCATGACCGAGAGATCCATGAAGGCGCCGATGGGTGCATGCGCCGTCAGCGACTTCTTGTGGCCATGGACCGTGATGGCGGCGTTGACCGAGGTATAGCCGTTCATCGAGGGCGCGGTGCCGAACACGACATAGGGCTTGCGGTCCTGGGCGCTCGCATATTTGCAGAGATCGTTGATCGAGCCCGAGCCCACCGCGACCAGCGCATCGGCGCTCGCGGTCGCCTCGCGGATCGTGGCGACGGTTTCGCTGTCGGGATGGGGACGGTTCGGCAGGATCACGCTCACCACCTCGCCTTTGGCCGCGAGCGCGCGCTCCACGCGCGCGCCGAGCACGCCATGCGTGGTGCGGTCGCTCACGACGGCGAGACGAGGCCCCAGACCCAGCGGCGCCACCAGCTCGCCCTCATTGCCGGCAAGCGATCGCGCCATCACGACCGACCGCGTCGCCACCTGGAGCGGCGAGCCGCCATCGGGGTCCGGATAGGTGCCCGAGACGATCTGCGCGAGAATATCCTGTGTCACCGCGTCCAACTCCTGAAGTCCGTCATCGCGCCGGCAGGGCCGGTTCGTAGAGGGGTTTGAGCGCCGCGAAAAGGCGGCGATAGCGCGCATAGGCGTCCTCGTAGACGGCCTTCCGGCCCGGCACCGGCTGCAGGGTCTGCCGCGTGCCGCTGACCAGTGCCGCCGCCTGCCGCAGATCGGCGATGCGCCCGGAGGCGACCGCCGCCAGCATGGCGGCGCCGATCGGCGAGCTGTCGATCTCGCGCGGCCATTGCACGGGCAATCCCGTCAGATCGGCACGGATCTGGCCCCAGATCCGGCTGCGGGCGCCGCCGCCCAGGAGCAGCAGCGAGTTGGTTCGGAGCCCCATCTGCGCCAGCCGGTCGGTCACGTCGCGCATGGCGAAGGCGCAGCCTTCGAGCAGCGCGCGCGCCCAATGGGCGCGGCCATGCGAGGGCGTCAGCCCGTAGAAACAGCCGCGTGCGCCTGGGACCCATTCGGGGGCCATGGCGCCGGTCAGCGCCGGAAGGAACAGCAGCCCGTCGGCACCGGGCGGCGCTTCGGCCGCCAGCTCATCGAGCGCCGCGAAGCTGGCGATGCCCAGGAGCTCCTTGAGCCAGACCAGCGCGCCGCCGCAAAGCCAGCCGGGATTCTCGATCAGATAGGCGCCCCCCGGATAGGCATGGGTCTCGACCAGGCTCGCTTGGTCGATGAGGGGCTCGCGGTGGATCGCACCGACCACCTCGCCCGTGCCCAGCACCACCACGACCGGGCCGGGATCGATGACGCCGGCGCCCAGCGTCGTCGAAAAATCGTCGCCGGTGCCGACGGCCACAGGAATGCCGGCCGGCAGTCCCGTAAGCGCCGCGCCTTGCGACGTCAGCGCTCCGGCGGCCTCCGCGGCCTCGGCCAGCGGCGGCAATTCGCGCTCCTCGATTCCGAACAGGCCGAGGAGGGCCGGGTCGTAGCGGCGATCCTTCAGCGAATAGACCATGCTGGTCGAGGCCAGCGCGTGATCCATGACCGCGCGGCCGGTCAGCCGCTCGACCAGATAGGAAACCGGCTGATGGAAGCGGCGGATCGAGGGATCGCCCTGCTGCTTGAGCCAGCTGATCTTGGCCGCCATATGGCTGGCATCGAGCACCAGCCCGCCGGTGGCACGCACGGCCGCGGCCGAGACCGACGCGGTTTGCGCCTCGGCGCGCCGGTCGATCCAGATGAGGCAAGGGCCGGTGGCCTGCCCCTTGTCATCGACCGGCACGCAACCGTCGAGCTGGCCGCAGATGCCGAGGGCCTCGATCTGGTGGGGTTCGACGCCGGCCTGCGCCAGGGCGGCCGCGATCGCGGGACCCAGCGCCCGTTCCCACAGGCCCGGATGCTGCTCGGCCCAGCCCGGCTGCGGAAAGCTCGGCTTGTAGGCTTCGGCGGCGCGACCGCGGAGCGCCAGGGCGGAGTCGGCGGCCACCGCTTTGAGGCTCTGCGTGCCGACATCGACGCCGACGATCATGATCGCATCCCGTATCGCTCCCGAGCCTTCGTCTCTCAGCAGCAGGAGCCCGAGACCGGTTCCGCTTTCGTCTGGCCGTAGCCGCGGAACTTCTCGATCACCCGCTGGATCTCGGCGTCGGGCAGGATCTTCGGCTTGCCGACCTGCAGTGCCCGCCAATATTGCGCCGCCAGGGTCTCGACCTCGACCGCGAGCCACATCGCCTTCTTGAGGTTGGGGCCCAGCACGATCATGCCGTGATTGGCGAGCAGGCAGGCGAGGCTGCCTTTGAGCGCCTTCAGCGCATTGTCCGCGGTCTCCTGCGTGCCATAGGTCGCATAGGGTGCGCAGCGGATCTTGCTGCCGCCCGTGGCGGCGATCATGTAATGCACCGCCGGAATGTCGAGATGCAGACAGGAGAGGGTGGCCGCGAACATCGAATGGGTATGGACCACGGCACCGACCTCGGGGCGCGTCTTCATCAGGTCGCGATGGAAGCGCCATTCGCTGGAGGGCTTGCGCTTGCCTTCATGGGTGCCGTCGAGATGCATCACCACGATGTCGCCGGGCTTGGTCTCCTCATAGGTCATGCCCGAGGGCGTGATCAGGAAACCTTCGGGCACACGCACGCTGATATTGCCCGACGTGCCCTGATTGATGCCGCGGGCGTTCATGTTGATGCAGGCGGCGACGATTTCCCGCCGCAGGGCTTCATGCTTCATCTTTCGTCTCCAATCAGAAATGCGGTGACCTGGCCGTCCGGAACCGGTCGCGGGCGGCGGGTCTCATGAATTCTCGCTGCCCACCACGAGCAGCTCGAGCGGCAGATTGGCAAGCGTGGCGGCGGTGGCGGGGTCCGGGCGCCGGTCGGTCACCAGATGCGTGACCTTGTCGAAATTATCGACGCGGACCGGAGCGTAGCGGTTGAACTTGGTGTGGTCGGCGACCACGACCGGCGTGCGCGCGGATTGCAGCATCAGGCTGTGCAGCTCGCCTTCCTCGCGGGTGTAGTCCATGAGCCAGCCCGCGGGCGAGATGGCGCCGGCGCCGATGAAGACGAAATCGGCGAAGTAATGCGTCAGCATGGTGGTGGCGTCGCGGCCCAGCGTGGCCCCGTTCGCGGGCTGCACCTCGCCGCCCAGCATATAGACGCGGTTCTTGTTGTGCCCGACGAGCTTGCTGCAGCTCGATATGCTGTTGGTGAAGATGGTGAGGCCCTCGCGCGCCAGCAGCGCATCGGCCACGCTATGCATGGTGGTGCCGCTGGCGAGGATCACCGACGCGCCGTCGGGGACGAGGCTGGCCGCGAGCCGCCCCATGGCGCGCTTGCCCTCGACATTGGTGACCTGGCGCACCTCGATCTCGGGCTCGTTGCGCTCGAGCGAGAGGGCGCCACCATGGGTCTTGCGCAGCCGGTTGCGCTCGGCCAGCAGCAGCAGGTCGCGGCGCACGGTCTCGCGCGATACCTTGAGCTTGCGCTGGATCTCGGTGATCGACACCGAGCCGCGCGAGTTCACCATCGACAGAATCTGGTTTTGCCGTTCCTCGGCTAACACGCCTGTTTCCTCTCGTCCGTCCCGTCGCCGGCACCCCCGTCTCTATAGCCGGCGCCGGCGATTCGGGTGCGTGCCCCCTCGAGGATTTCTGCCGGTCCGGCGCCCAGGGAATGGGCACCGCCGTCCCTCGATGAGGCATTTTTAGCACTATATTGCATTTAGTAGCAATTATGTTGCAATCTGGGGAGGTCAAGAAGATGGCGAACGCCATCGGCCGGCCTGCCGGCACCCCACAGGGAGAGAACGCCATGTCGATTTCTCATACGAGACTGCGCATTGCATCACCGGCGCGCCGCGTCGGCACCACCCGCCGGGCGCTCCTCAAGGGCGCAGCGATCGCCGGTGCGGGATTGGCCTTCCGTCCGATGGCGCCCTTCATCAGCAACGCCGAGGCGGCGACGCCGACCCTCCGGCTGCTGATGTGGCAGCCCTACGCCATCAACGAGACCATCGCCGAATTCGAATCGAAGTTCGGCGCCAAGTTCGCGCCCACCTTCTTCGACGGCAATTCCGAGGCCTTCAACAAGATGAAGGTCGGCGGCACCAAGGATTTCGATATCGTCCAGGGCGACGGCTTCTGGCCGCGTCTCTATTTCCGCCAGGGCCTCACCCAGGCGGTCGACTACGGCAAGATCGCCAGCATGGCGAACGTGTTCCCCGACTTCCTGCCGCCGAAATTCCCGCTCCTCGCCGACGAGTCGGGCGAACATAAAGTGGCGGCGCCCAATTGCTGGGGCGGCTACGGCATCACGGTCAATTCGAGCCAGGTCGCCGCGGGCGATATCGGCTCGATCAGCCTGCTGCTGAACGAGAAGTACAAGGGCAAGATGTCGACCAACTCGCGCTTCGAGGAGAACATCGCGCTGATCGGCATCCTCGCCGCGACCAATCTCGGCACCATCTCGGGGCCCCGGCCCGACGGCAACCCCTTCAATCCCTACAATCTCACCGACGCCGAGCTCGAGGAGACCAAGAAGCTCCTGATCCAGCAGAAGAAGCTGCTGCTCACGCGCTATCAGGACTATGACGCGCTCGACCGGCTGATGCGCGGCGGGGCGGTCTGGGCCGCACCCGAGTTCGCCGAGACCTATCGTCATCTGACGGTGCTGAAGCAGGACGGCAAGCTCGACTTCGACATCCAGCATGTGTTGAAACCGAAGGAGGGCGGGCTGGGCTGGGTCGATACCTGGATGATCAGCTCGGGCGCCGATTCCGAACGGGTCGAGCTGGCGCATCACTGGATGGACAGCTTCCTCAAGAAGGACAATTACGTGCGGGTGGTGCGCAGCACCGGCTATGGCGGCACCGTCGACCTGCGCGACCTGCTTTCGCCCAACGAGATCGAACTTTACTTCCAGAATCGCAGCAGCGAGGCTAGCCAGCTGCATATGTTCGATCAGCCCTCCTCGCCCGAGAAGTGGGAGCGGATCTGGTCCGACGTCGAGGCATCGTAACGTCGGGGGACGTTCACGGAGCCGGGCCGCCCCGCCAAGGGGCGGCCCCAATATTCTGGATCGGTCAGTCGAGGCGAACGGGAGAGCCGTGCCAAACGCAACGCTGAAGCTTGAGTCCGTCGGCAAGCGCTTCGGCCCGATCACGGCCGTCGACGGCATCGACCTGACGATCGATCGCGGCGAGTTCTTCACGCTGCTGGGACCCAGCGGCTCCGGCAAGACGACGCTGCTGCGGATCATCGCCGGATTGGAGCCGCCCGATACCGGACGCGTGCTGATCGCAGGGCGCGACGTGACCGATCTGCCGCCCTATGGGCGCAATATCGGCATGGTGTTCCAGAACTTCCTGCTGTTCTCGCACAAGACCGTTGCCGAGAACATCGTCTTCCCCTTGCGCATGCAGCGGGTCGATAGGGCCAAGCGCGACGAGCGGCTCGCCTGGATCATCAAGCTGATGCATCTGGACAGGCTCGAAGGCCGTTACCCCAACGAGCTTTCGGGCGGGCAGCAGCAGCGCGTGGCGCTGGCGCGCGGCCTCATCGCCGAGCCCGAGCTGCTCCTGCTCGACGAGCCGCTGGCCAATCTCGATCGCGAGCTGCGCTCCGAGATGGAGGTCGAGATCCGCCGCTACCAGAAGGAGCTGCAGATCCCCTTCATCTATGTCACGCACAACCAGGAAGAAGCGCTGACCATGAGCGACCGCATCGCGGTCATGCGCAACGGCCAGTTCGAGCAGGTCGGCGCCAAGGTCGAGATCTACACCAACCCGGCCTCGGCCTTCGTGGCGAGCTTCGTCGGCCATGCCAACCGCCTCGAAGGCAAGCTGGTCGAGGCCAAGGGCCCGCTCGGCCGCATGGAATGGCGCGGCCGCTCGATCATGGTGCCCTGTCCCGACGGCGCCGTCGCGGGCGCCGCCGTGCAGCTTTCGATCAAATATGAGGATCTCGAGATCGCGCCGGCCGGCGTCAATGGCGCCAGCCTGCAGGGCCGCAACCAGCTCCCCGGCAAGCTGCGTGACATCATCTTCAAGGGCCAGACCGCGAACTACATCGTGACGCTGGCCGACGGCGTCGAGATCATCGCCAGCGCCACGCCCCGCGCGCTCAGCCTGCGACCCGAGGAAGCGGTCGTGGTGCATTGGCCCGCCGGCGGCGGCGCCTGTTTCGCGGGCTGAGGCGATGAGCGCCGGCACGCTGCAGATCACGCCCCGCCGGACGAAGCTGCACCGGCTCTTCGCCTATCGCTTCGCGCTGCTGGCGGGACCGGGTGCGCTCTTCATCATGATCGCGCTGCTCCTGCCGCTGCTCTCGATCGTGGTGTTCAGCTTCTGGCGCACCGAGAGCTATGAGCTCTATGCCGACTGGAATCTCGACAATTACCGGGTGATGCTGACCGAGCCGGCCTATCGCGTCTTCTTCCTGCGCTCCTTCTTCATGGCGCTCTCGGTGACCCTGGCCTGCCTCGTCATCGCCTGGCCGGTCGCCTATTTCATCGCCAAGCATGGCGGGCGCTACCGCCTGCTGCTGGTGCTGCTCCTGGCCGCCCCCTTCTTCACCGGCGTCATCCTGCGCATCGCCGCGCTGCAGGGGCTGTTCGGTCCGATCGGCCTCATCAACATGACCCTGACCGAGATCGGGCTGCCGCCGATCCAGGTGCTGATGTATACGCCGCTCGCGGCCGGCATCGGGCTCGTCTATCTCTATGTGCCCTTCATGGTCACGGCGATCTATCTCTCGGTGATCAACTTCAATTTCGAGCTGCTCGAGGTCGCCAAGATCAACGGGGCCAAGCCGTGGCGCGCCTTCATCGAGATCACCTGGCCGCTCAACTGGATCGGCACGGCAATTGGCCTGGTGGTGGTCTTCATTCCCTGCCTCGCCTCGGCCGTGACCCAGCGTTTCCTCGGCGGCACGCAATCGAGCTCCTTCGGCATGAGCCTGGCCCAGCAGTTCGGCGAGACCGGCACCTGGGCCTTGGGCTCGGCCATGGGGGTGGCGCTCTTCATCTCCTCGATCGTCGCCATCATCCTCATCGGCCGCTCGATCAACCTGAAGCGCAGCGGTTTCACGGGGGTGATCAACCCATGATCGCCGCAAAGCGCAAGACGCTGAAGCCGGCGGTCCTCGCCATGGGGCTGGTGCTGGCCGCCGTCTATGTCTTCCTCTATGCGCCGATCTTCTATGTGATCTACACCTCTTTCTCGGCCGATATCGTCTGGCCCTTCCCACCACATTTCTCGGCGCAGTCCTACGGCGACCTCTTCGCCAGCTCGCTTTATGGCGACGCGCTCGCCAACAGCATCACGCTGGCGCTGGGCAGCGCCACGCTCTCGACCGTGCTGGCGGCGGCGGGCGCCATCGGCATCCTGCGCTACCGCTCGCGCTGGCGGGGCTTCGCCATGTTCATGTTCCTGGCGCCTTTGTTCGTGGCCGAGCTCCTGATCGGGATCTCGACGCTCGCCTTCAATGCGCGGGTGCTGGGGCTGCCGGGCAATCTCTATTCTGCCATGGCCGCCAACGCCGTGCCCGGAACCTCCTTCGCCTTCCTCATCATCCTGGCGCAGCTCGTGCGCTACGACTGGAACATGGACGATGCGGCGATGGTGTTCGGCGCCGGGCCCTTCCGCAGCTTCATCGAGATCACCCTGCCGACGATCTGGCCCTCGCTCTTCGGCGCCTTCCTCATCAGCTTCATCCTCGCCTTCAACAATCTCGAGATCTCGTTCTACAATCTCGGCGCCATCCCGACCCTGCCGGCGGTGGCCTGGGGGTCGCTCAGATTCGGATTGGGGCCGGAATTGTTCGCGCTGGCGACGCTCGTCAATGGCGCCGTCTTCTTCATCTTCGCGGTGATGTATATCCTGATGCGCTACCGCATCGTCAGCTTCGGCTATCGCGGCCCCTGAGGGATCAGGAGGCGGCGCGCTTGGGCTGAGAGAGCGACTCGCTGCGCCGCCAGCCGGCGAGCCGGGTCGCCAGATAGCAGGTGAAATCGTGGATCTCGCGCTCGAGCCAGCTGAGCCGTCCCGGCTTGGCCAGCGGCGCCTGCACGCCCTGATAGAGGCCCTCGACCACGAAGCGGTCCTCTTCATTCACCTTGTCGAAGAACGCCAGCAGCTCGGTTTTCTCCTTTTCGAGGTCGGGCAGGTTGGCGACGACCTCGGGCGCCAGCGCCACGCCGAAGCGGACATGGACCTCGCTCAGCGATTTGGGTCTTAGCGACAGGTACCAGAGATGATCGGGCGCCAGCACATACATATGCGCCGGAAAGACCGAGGGCATGACGGTGGTGTAGCGATGATGGCCTTCGAGGCGCGTGTTCGAAGGATGCGCGCGGCCATAGCGCGCGGTCTCGTCCTTGGTGAAGGTCTGGACCGTGAAGTGGTCGTTGGGCTCGGTCGGGAAGCGCGTGTCCTCGATCGGCATCCAGGCGCCGACCGTCGCCCGATGGGCCACCGGGAGATGATAGCCCTCCATGAAATTCTCGGTCAGGAGCTTCCAGTTCGTGTTCCACACATGGTCCTGGAGCGCGACCGAGACATAGTTCTGCATCCGATAGGGCGCGACCAGGGGCGCCAGCGACGCCAGCAGCTCGCCGACCGGCGGGGCCTGCTCGTTGAGCGTGACATAGACCCAGCCTTCCCAGACCTCGGTGCGGATCGCAGGCAGATGATGGCTGCGCGGCTTGAAGCCGGGCGTCTGCTTCATATGCGGCGCGCCCAGGAGCCTGCCATCGAGATCGTAGGTCCAGGCATGATAGGGGCAGACCAGCCGCTGGCAGCTGCCCTGGCCCTCGACCAGCCGCATCATCCGGTGCAGGCAGACATTGGAGAAGCCGCGGATGACGCCGTCGCGCCCGCGCACCACGAAGACCGGCTGGTCGTTGATCGAGAAGCTCAGATAATGGCCGGCGGCCGGCAGATCCGCCGCCAGGCCGACGCAGAGCCATTCGCGCGCGAAGATTTCTCTCTTCTCGAGTTCATGGAACTCGGCGCTGCGATAGATCGCCGGCGGCATGGCCGTCGCCTGCTCGAGGCCGCCCTCGGCCAATGTCCGCAGGCGCTCCAGGGCGGCGTCGAGGTCGGCCATGTCTCTCCCCTGTCCCGGCGATTGTCCGCCTCCCGGGCCGGGACAGCGCCATGATTCGGACTTGCGCCATCCGGCGTCAAGTCCGGACCGCGCGGTGGCGGAGCGGGGGGCCGACCGGGGCGGGGTGCCCGTTCTAGCGCTTGCCGCCGTCCTGCAGATGATGCTTGCCGATCGGCGTCACCAGGCTCGCCTGCGGGCCTTTCTCGCTTTCCTTTTCCTGGACGACGACGCGCACCTCGTCGCCGATGGCGAGCTTGTCGAAGCTGTTCCCGGCGGCATTCTTGTGGAAATAGACCTCCTGACCGTCGGACATCTGCACGAAGCCATAGCCTTCCTGAGGCATCAGCTTGGCAACGCGGCCATGGTCGGGAACCGCGTGGGTCTTGACCTGGTCGTTGCGCCGCCGGACATGGTCTTCGAGCCGCCGGGTCAGGGCGTCGAAGGCGTCGCGGATGGCGACATAGACGTCCTCATGCGCATGGTCCTGCTTATGCTCATGGCCGACCATGATGTCCTGGCCCGGCACGGCGAGATGTAGGCGCAGATTGTAGAGCTTGCCCTTGTGCTGGTGCCGATTCTGAACCTCGACCACCGCCTTGAGGGAAATGGCGCGGTCGAAGAAGCGCTCGAGCGTCGCCGCCTTTTCGCGGATGCGCGCCTCGATGGCCGGGGAGGGGTCGATGTCGCGAAAGCTGATATCGATCGGGATCGTCATGGCTGAACCTCTTGTTAGAAGCGTCATTATCGCCCGATTGCGCGCTGGCGGACTTGATTCAGATCATGAACCCCGCCGTCAGACAATGTTGTCATGGTCTTTCGGGGGCGGGGATGGCGCTCGGGTTGAAAGGTCGGCGTCATGGACGAGATGAAGACGCTACCGGATCTTCTCGAGCGCTGGGACCGGCTGGGGGACCGGCCGGCCGTCATGGCCGACCATGAGAGCGGGATTGAAGCCTGGTCTTACCGGGCACTCGCCGATCATGTCCGGCATCTGGCCCATGGCCTCGGCGTCGACGGCATTCAGCCCGGGGAGCCGGTCGCGATCCTGGCGTCGAACCGGGCGGAGTGGATCGTCGCTTATTTCGGCATCGTCTCGGCCGGCGCCACCGCCGTGCCGCTCGATGCGATGGCGAAAGACACCGAGATCGAGGCCATGCTCGCCCGCGCGGGCTGTCGGCGCCTCTTCACCACCCAGGACCGGCTGCCGCGGCTGCCGCCCGGCTGGGGCGGTTTCGAGGGGATCGTCTATCTTCTCGATGCCGACCCGCCGACCGCCGGCAGCGGCTCCCGCCCGAGGGTCCGCACATGGCAATCGCTCCTGCTGGAATCCGCGGACAGGCTGCCGACAATTCAGCCCGATCGGTGCGCGTCGCTCCTGTTCACCTCGGGCACCACCGGCACGCCCAAGGCGGTGCCCCTGACGCATGGCAACTTCATCGCCGACCTCGAAAGCCTGCTCGCGGCCCGGATCGTCGCGGCGGGCGATCATGTGTTGCTGCCGTTGCCGATGCATCACGCCTATCCCTTTACGGTCGGCATGCTGGGCGGGCTTGCCAGCGGAGCCACGCTCGTGTTTCCGGCCGGGCTTACCGGGCCCCAGATCCTGCATGCCGTTCGAGCGGGGCACACGGCCATCATCATCGGCGTGCCGGGTCTTTATGGCGCGCTTCTGAACGGGATCGAGGCGCGCATCGCGCGCCGCGGCGCCGCGACCTTGCGGCTCTTTCAGCGGTTCCTGCGACTTTCGATCTGGCTGCGCCGTCATTGGCGCCTGCGCATCGGCCGGCTCCTGTTTCGCCGGCTTCATCTCGAATTTGGCGGTGCGCTGCAGGTGTTGAGTTCCGGTGGCGCGAAACTCGATTCCGATGTCGCGTGGCGTCTGGAGGGGTTGGGTTGGCGGGTCCTGACCGGTTATGGGTTGACGGAAACATCGCCGATTCTGACCTTCAATCCGCCCGACAAGGCGCGGCTCGATACCGAAGGGCTGCCTGTGACCGGCGTCGAGCTGCGGGTCGAGATCGGGCCCGATGGTGCGCCGGGGCCCATCCTGGCGCGTGGCGCCTGCGTGTTTTCCGGTTATCTCGAAGATCCCGCGGCGAACAAGGCGGCCTTCACCGACGATGGCTGGTTTCGGACGGGCGATCTCGGATTCCTCGATGAAGCCGGCTATCTGCATGTCGTCGGCCGGGCCAACGAGACTATCGCCTTGCCGAGCGGCAAGAAACTCTTCCCGGACGATATCGAGGCCCGCTATGCCGCCCTGCCCTTCGTCAAGGAAATGGCGGTCTTGTTCGCCGACAAGGCTCTGGTCGCTCTCGTGGTGCCGGAGCCCGAGGCGATCCGCGAGCGGGGCGCGGCGCGGGTCGAAGGGCTGCTGCGCGAAGAAATCGAGCGGCGGGTCGCGCTGCTCAAGCCGCAAGAGCGGGTCGGGGGCTGTGCGTTCACGCTCGACCCGCTGCCTCGCACCCATCTGGGCAAGCTCAAGCGCCATCAATTGCCGGCGCTCTACGCCCGCGCCAAGGCGCGCGTCACCGACGCCGAACCCGAACCTCTCTCATCGGAAGACCGTCAGCTTATCGAGAGCGATTCGTCGCGTCCGGTCTGGGCGTGGCTGTTGGCGCGCTATCCCGGCCGCCGCCTGACCCCCGACACCAGCCCGCAGCTCGATCTCGGCGTCGATTCGCTGCAATGGATCGAGCTTACCGCCGAGATCGAAGATCGCTTCCGGGTCAGGCTCGACGAAGCCGCGATCGCGCGCGTCCTGACGTTACGCGATCTCCTTCAGGAGATTGTGCGGGCACCGGCAGCGGACGATCGGGATCGAGAGAGAGCCGGCGCGCAGACTGTTCCGGCCGATCTGGCGGCCGAACCGGGCCTCGGCTGGCGCGGCCTCAGCCTGGTTCTCTATGCCGTCCTGATCCTCGTCATACGGGCCTGGTTCCGGCTCGAGGTGCGGGGGCGTGAGCATATTCCGGCCGAGGGGCCGATCGTCTTCGCCCCGAACCATGCCAGCTATCTGGATCCGCTGGTCCTTGCCGCGACCTTCGGCTGGGCCGATCTGCGCCGCACCTTCTGGGGCGGATGGACCGCGCTCCTGTTTTCCGGCGCCGTCATGCGAGCGGTGAGCCGCGCCGGCAATGTGCTGCCCGTCGATCCGGACCGGGAGCCGGCGCGCGCCCTGGCGATGGCGGCGGCGGTGCTGCGCCAGAACCGACGGCTGGTGTGGTTCCCGGAGGGACGGCTCTCGCCGACCGGCGAGATCAATCCGTTTCTACGAGGCGTGGGGGTGCTGCTGCAGGAGACGGGCGCGCGGGCCGTCCCGGTCAGGCTCCTCGGCACGTTTGAGGCCTTGCCGCGGAACCGGCGCTGGCCGAAGCCGGGCCGATTGCGCGTGGTGTTTGGCGCCGCCGCGACCGCCGGGGAGCTTGCGGCATGTGCCGACGGCAAGGACCAGAGCGCCAGAATCGCCCAGGCGTTGCGGGATCGCGTTCTGGCATTGCCGGAAGCCTGACATGGCACTTCGGCACGCGGCCGAAAATTCACGCTCGGGGGGTGCCACGCCTTCAAAGGCCGCCAAAGCCCTGGATATCGTTGATCCTGATCAAGGCGCCGACCCGGGTTCGACATCAGCCTGGATATGCGCGCCATCAGCGGCGCCAGCGAGAAGCAGGATGATGGCCTCTGGCGTAAAGGACGAGGCGGGCCCAGGCGGCGGGGGACGGGCAACGGAGCCGGGCGGGTGGGGCGCGGCTTTTCCGCAACTGCGCTATCTCGCTCCCGGCGGAATCATGGCCGACGCTGCGCCGGCGCGCGCTCGCAATGGCGAGCGATTGATCGCGCTCCATCGCGCCATGACCCTGACTCGCTGCTTCGATACCAAGGCGATCGCGCTGCAGCGCACCGGCCGGTTGGGCACCTATGCGTCCTCGCTGGGCCAGGAGGCGGTTGCGGTCGGCGTGGCCAGCGCCATGCGGACGGACGATGTGCTGTTGCCCTCGTTCCGGGAGCATGGCGCGCAGCTCTGGCGTGGCGTCACGAGTTACGAGCTCTTCCTCTATTGGGGCGGTGACGAGCGCGGCAGCGATTTCGCAGGGCCGCGTCAGGACTTTCCCGTCTCGATCCCCGTCGCCAGCCACGCGCCGCACAGCGCCGGCGTCGCGCTTGCCTTCAAGCTTCGCGGCGAGAAGCGCGCGGCGGTCTGCACCCTTGGCGATGGCGCCACCTCCAAGGGCGATTTCTACGAGGCGATCAATTTCGCGGGCGTCTGGCGGCTTCCGGCCTTGTTCGTGATCGCCAACAACCAGTGGGCGATATCGGTCCCGCGTGCCGCCCAGACGGCCGCCCAGACGCTGGCGCAGAAGGCGGTGGCGGCGGGCATCGCGGCCGAGCAGGTCGATGGCAACGATGTGATCGCGGTCGCCGATGCCACCGAGCGCGCGCTGGCGTGCGCCAGGGCCGGCGAGGGGCCGACTCTGATCGAGGCCGTGACCTATCGGCTCGGCGACCATACGACCGCGGATGACGCCAGCCGCTATCGCGACGACGCCGAGGTCAGCCGACATTGGGCGGAAGAGCCCTTGTTGCGGCTGCGACAATATCTTGCGGCGCAGGGTCTCTGGTCGTCCGATGAGGAGGAGGCGCTGCTGTCGAAATGCACGTCCGAGATTACCGCGGCCGCCGACCGATATCTGGCCACGCCGCCCGAACCGCCCGAGGCCATGTTCGATCATCTTCACGCGGCCTTGCCGCCCTCTCTGGCGACTCAGCGCGACGCGGCGTTGGCCGAAGCCAGGCGTCTGCAAAAGAACCCGGGGCGGAGCGATGGCTGAACTCACGCTGGTTCAAGCCGTCAATGCCGCGCTGGCGCGTGCCATGCAGGAAGATGCGCGCGTCCTGGTGCTGGGCGAGGATGTCGGCCGGGATGGCGGCGTGTTCCGCGCGACCGACGGGCTGCTCGCCCGCTTCGGCGAAGCCCGCGTCCTCGACACCCCGCTGTCGGAACTGGGGATCGTCGGGCTTTCGGTCGGGCTCGCGGCGCAGGGCATGCGGCCCGTTGCGGAGATTCAGTTCAGCGGCTTCATCTACCCGGCGCTGGATCAGATGGTGAACCATGCCTCGCGGCTGCGCACGCGCACGCGCGGCCGCCTGACTTGCCCGATGGTCCTGCGATCTCCCAATGGCGGCGGCATCCATGCGCCGGAACATCACTCCGAAAGCGTCGAAGCGATGTTCGCCGGCATTCCGGGATTGCGCGTGGTGATTCCCTCTTCGCCGGCCAAGGCTTATGGGCTGCTCCTCGCGGCCATCCGTGATCCCGACCCGGTGGTGTTTCTCGAGCCGACCCGCGCCTATCGCGCCGTGAAGGAGGAGGTGGAGGATGACGGGATGGCGCTGCCGCTCGATCGCAGCTTCATCCTCCGCGAAGGCTCGGACCTCACCATTGTCGCCTGGGGCGGCATGGTTCGAGACGCGCTTGCGAGCTCGGACGCCTTGGCGGCCGAAGGCGTCGCGGCGGAGGTGATCGATCTCGCCACGCTGAAACCGCTGGATATGGCCACGATCCTGAAATCCGTGGCCAGGACCGGGCGCTGCCTCATCCTGCAGGAGGCGGCGCTGACGGGAGGGTTTGGCGCCGAGGTCGCGGCCCGCCTGGCGAGCGAGGGATTGACCTCCTTGCTGGCGCCGGTCGAGCGCGTCGCCGGCTATGACACGGTGATGCCGCTGCCTCGCCTGGAGCATCATTACCTCCCGGGCCCGCCGCGGATTCTGGCCGCCGCGCATCGCGTGCTGGAGTACCGGTGATGCCGATCTTCAATCTGCCGGATCTGGGCGAGGGCCTCCAGGAAGCGGAGATCGTCACCTGGCATGTGGCCCCGGGGGAGCATGTGGTGGCCGACCAGCCGCTGGTGTCGGTGGAGACGGACAAGGCGGTGGTGGAGATACCCTCGCCCCGTGCCGGGAGGATCGCGAAGATCTTCGGCAAGCCGGGCGAGCGCCGGCGCATCGGCGCGCCCTTGGTCGAATTCGATGAGGCCGGCCAGGCGCGGTCCGAGACCTTGGTGGGGCAGATTCCCGAGGCGGAGACGGCGAAGGCGAAACCCGAGGCTGCTGGGCCGGCGCTGGCGGGCGAGACCCCCAAGATCGCCGCCTCGCCGGCGGTACGGGCCTTGGCCCGCGAATTGGGCGTCGAGCTGGCGCGCGCGGTGCCGACCGGTCCCGGCGGCACGGTCACCAAAGCGGATCTGGAGCGGGCCGTCGCAGCGATGCCTTCCGCGGGCGGCGGGTATGAGCCGTTGCGTGGCGTGCGACGCACGATGGCCGACAACATGGCGCGCGCCCATGCGGAGGTGGTGCCGGCGACCGTCACCGACGAGGCGATCGTCGATCGCTGGCCCGAGGCGCCCGAGGTGACAATCCGGCTGCTGCAGGCCGTGGTCGCGGCCTGTGTCGGCGAGCCCGCCCTCAATGCCTGGTACGACGGCAAGGCCAGGGCGCGACGGCTGCATAAATCGGTCAATCTCGGGATCGCCGTCGACAGCCCGGACGGCCTGTTCGTGCCCGTCATCCGCGACGCGGGTACCCTCGCGCCGGCCGAGGTCAGGACGAAGCTGGCCGCACTGATCGGCGGTGTCAAAAGCCGTTCGCTGGCCCCGACGGATTTCCGCGAAGCGACGATCACGCTTTCCAATTTCGGCGGCATCGGCGGGATCCATGCGGCCTTGGTGGTGCTGCCGCCGCAGGTCGCGATCGTCGGCGCTGGCCGCCTCCTTTCCCGCGTCCTGCCGGGCCCCGAGGGCCCCAAGGCGCGGCGCGTGATGCCTCTATCCCTGACTTTCGATCATCGCGCGGTCACGGGCGGCGAAGCGGCGCGCTTCCTCGGTTTGATGATCCGCGCGCTTGAGCAGCCCCAATGATCCTCAGCCGGAGACAGGACGATGTCTGACGTCTTCGCCCTCGCCGATTCGCTCGGTCCGAGGAAGGTCGTGCATATCCATGAGCCGTCGGCGTCGTTGCGCGCGATCGTGGTCATCGACAACACCGCCTGCGGTCCCGCGGTCGGCGGCGTGCGCATGGCGCCCGATGTCGGGCTGGAAGAATGCTTCCGCCTGGCGCGGGCCATGACGATGAAGAACGCGGCGGCCGGATTGCCGCATGGCGGCGGCAAATCGGTCATCGTCGGCGATCCGAAGATGGCGGCGGCGGGCAAGGAGAGGCTGATTCGCGCCTTCGCCGGCGCGATCCGCGATCTGGCCGATTATGTCCCGGGCCCGGATATGGGCACGGACGAGCGCTGCATGGCGTGGGTCAAGGACGAGATCAATCGCGCCGCCGGATTGCCGCGCGAACTTGGCGGCATTCCGCTCGACGAGGTTGGAGCGACCGGCTACGGAATCATGGTCGCCGCGACCGTGGTCGAGGCCCAAGGCTATGTGACGTTGAAGGGCGCGCGGCTGGCGATTCAAGGTTTCGGCGCGGTCGGCAAGCATGCCGCGCGCTTCCTGGCCGAAAAGGGCGCGCTCCTGGTGGCGGCCTCCGACAGCCAGGGCACGGTGATCGATCAGGAAGGCATCGACGTGGCCCGGCTCGTGGCATGGAAGCAGGAGGGCGGGTCGCTGCGCGACTATCCCGGCGGCAGGAAAGCCGGCCCCGACGCTGTGATCGATGCCGAGTGCGATATCTGGGTTCCGGCGGCGCGGCCGGATGTCGTCCGCAAGGAGAATGTCGACCGGTTGAAGGCCCGCCTGGTGCTGCAAGGCGCCAACATCCCGATGACCGCCGAAGCCGAGGCCAGCCTCCATCGGCGCGGCGTCATGAATGTTCCGGATTTCATCGCCAATGCCGGCGGCGTGATCTGCGCCGCCGTCGAGATTCGCGGCGGCACGGCCGCCGACGCCTTTCGCAGCATCGAAGAAAAGATCCGCGCAAACACCGCGGAAGTGCTTCTCGCGGCGAAGCAAGGCGCGATCCTTCCTCGTCAGGCGGCGGTCGCGATGGCGGAGCGCCGGGTCAGGACGGCGATGAGCTGTCGGCGCTGGGGCTGAGCCGCATCCTCGATGCGGACTTGCTGACCGGAATCATGGTCGGCGCAGACCGTCAACCGCCCGCAATCGGCTAACCCGCCCCCGCGGTTCGCAGGAAGGCATCGATGTTCTGCCGGTTCGGTTCGCGCCCGGTAAAGCTCTTCAGGTAGGCCGCAAGATAGGAGTGTCGCCGCCGCAGCGACTCCTTGAGGCCCAGCGCGTAGTAGCCGATCTGGGTGAAATAGAGGACCCGGGCGCGAATGAAGGCTTCGGAGCCCTCGTAGCCGTGCCGAAGAAAGAGCCGCGTCACGGCCTCGACCCGCTTCTTATCGGCCCTCTGAACGATTTTGCGGACCGCCTTCGAGCGGCGGGCCCAGTCGCGGATCGCGGAATCGAGCTGCGGGTCGAACAGCCTGTCATTGGCCCAGCATTCGAAAATATGCAGGATGCCCTGATCGATCGATTGCGAAGGCCTAAGCGCCCGTTCGATGATCGATCGCGTGTTCTTCTCCTGCCAATGTCGCAGCAGCTCGCTCAGCAGATCTTCCCGGCGCTTGAAGTACCAATAGAAACTCGAGCGCGACACCGAAAGCTTCCTGGCCAGCGACAGGATCTTGACCTGCTCCACACCGTCGGCGATCAGGCTCTGGAGTGCCGCCCGGATCCAATCCTCGCGGCTCGCCTTGGTCTGGGGATAATGGCTGGTTGCGGCTGATCGCGCAGGCTTCATCCGGTGCGCTCCTCCCACCGCTCGACGGGTCTCGTGGAAAGCGGCGTCCGGGCCTCCCCCGGATCCGCGGGCGATCCTCGCATCGCTATACAGGAGTGTCTAGATATTCGCCAGGATCGGCCGGACCGGAGGCGTCGACGATGCGCGCCACCTGTCGCGTCAGCGCACGCAGCCGCGACCCTCGACCGGCCAGTATTCGATGCCGCCGGCTTCGTCGATCACGACAAAGCGGTCGGTCAGGTTGGCGACCGGGCAGGAATGGTTCGGGACGATCCGCAGACGGGACCCGATCTTGAGATCGCGGCCCTCATGCTCGACGAAACCGTGCTCCTCGGAAAGCCGCGCCAGCGTCATCGCCGGCGCATCGGGCCGATCCAGCGTGAAGACGGCGCCAAAGCCGCGCACGCTGTCGGAACCGTGAGGCCCTCGGTCCGAGCTCATCACCTTCGAGCCCGCATCGACGATCGCGTAGCGGTCGTTGCGGCTGACGACCGTGACGATCACGCTCAAGGCAATCTGCGCGGGACGCGCCACGCCGAGCCCGACCTGGGTCATGTCCATGAACACGTAATTGCCGGGCCGCGCCTCGCTCAGCCCCTCGAACCCGTCATTGAGGAGCACGGTGGGCGTGCTGCCGACCGAGACCGCCGGCACGTCGAGCCCGGCCTGGCGCAGGCTCCCGGCGAAACCGACCATCAGCTCGCGCTCCTGACGCGCCACCTGGCGCACGCCCTCGGGCGTACCCGCGCCATAGGCATGGCCGGCGTGGGAAAGGAGGCCGGCAAACCGAAGCCCCGCCGCGCGGCCCACCGACAAGGCGAGATCGCGCGAGGCCGGGAGGGCCGGGTCGACGCCGCAGCGATGCAGTCCGACATCCACCTTGAGGAAGACCGGCAGCCGGTGCGACTGCACCCGGGCCTCGTCGGACAGGGCCGCGATGCCATCGGCGCTGTCGGCGACGATCCGAAGATCGGTCCCCTTGATCTTCGCGGCGCGGATCAAGCGGCCGATCTTGGCGCGATCGACCAGCGGGTAGGCGACCGTGACCGAGGCGATGCCGGCCTCGATGAAGACGAGGGCCTCGTCGGTCTTGGAAGCGGTGACGCCGGCGGCGCCGGCCGCCATCTGCAGCTTGGCGATGGCCGGCGACTTGTGCGTCTTGATATGCGGGCGCAACGCCACCTTGTGCTGGCGGGCGATCGCCGCCCCCAGGGCGATATTGGCCGAGAGGATCGCGCGGTCGATCACGACCGCCGGTGTTTCCAGCCCGGCGAGCGCGGTTTCGCGCTGCGCCGAGGGGCCGTGGGTGCTGTTGGGAGCGGCTGTCATGACCCGTTTATAGTCCGGCCGGCCGATTTTCCCATAGGAAAAATATTCTCCGTTGACAGAATCGCCGGCCCTGCCGTCGGATGGGGTCCCGCCCCTGGAACCGGACCCGAGACCCATGGATCTGACGCCCGCGCAGATCGGCGAGCGCATCAAGAGCTTGCGCAAGCAACGGCGCTGGACCCTGCAGGCGCTGGGCAAGCGCGCCGGAGTCTCGATCTCGGCCTTGTCCAAGGTCGAGAACGCGCAGGTCGCGGCCTCGTTCGATACCCTGCTCAAGATCGCGCGGGGCTTCGGGCTGGGTTTCGAGGCGATGCTCAACGGCGCCCCGCCGCGCCCGCCGGCCGGACGTCTGACCACGACGCGCGACGGCAGCGGCGTCTTCTTCTCGACCGACATGTATGAGTACCAGGTCCATTCGGCCGAGCTGCGCCAGAAGCACATGATCCCGCTCCAGATGGAGGTGAAGGCGCGCGAGCTGGCCGACATCACGCGCTGGAGCTCGCATGAGGGCGAGGAATTCATCTATGTGCTGCAGGGGCAGGTCGAACTCCATACCGAGCTCTATGCGCCCATGCCCCTGAAGGCCGGCGACAGCGCCTATATCGACAGCAAGATGCCCCACGCCTTCCTCAACCGCGGCAAGGGGAAGGCCCGGATGCTCTCGATCTGCTTCAGCAAAGGCATAAAGTTTCCGGGCGAGGAGAAGCCGGCCAGGCGAAAGCCCTCGGCTCGTGGGGCCTTGCAGGCGCGCCGCGACAAGCGGCGATAATCGGGTCCCGATGCCGACATGCCCGTGGCAGTTTGATTCTTCAGGAAAATTCTGCGGGTAAGGTTTCGTTCACCATAACATTGCCTGCAAGCTCTCTATCGCGGCCGCGACATCGATCCCGCACCTCATCGACCGGCTTCCGTAAATCCACGGATCGCCTGAAGCGGTGATTGGCCGAGCGTTTAAGGGCCGTTTAATCGCGTTTCGCCAAACTCGGGCCCATGTTCCGGGTCTATCAGTGCCTGGCGCAGGACCATGACTGGCGCATGGTGGTTCTGGCCGCCATCCTGTGCGCGACCGCCTGTTTCGTGGCGGTGAACATGGCTGCGCGCGCCGAGCGCACCCATCTGGGCGCGCGCATCGGCTGGCTGCTCGGGACCGCCCTCGTCACGGGCAGCGGCATCTGGGCCACCCATTTCGTCGCGATGCTCGCCTTCAAGCCGAACTTCCCTGTCGTCTATGACGTTCTTCTCACCGTGGATTCGGTCGCGGTCGCGATCGGTCTGACCGGCATCGGCTTTGCCGTCGCGCTATGGCCGAGCAAGCCTTCGGTCATGCATCGCCTGGCCGGCGGCTCGATCTTCGGCATCGGTGTCTTCGCCATGCATTTCACCGGCATGGCGGCGATGGAGGTACCGGGCAGCCTTGCCTACAGCGTCAGCTATGTCGTCGCGGCGCAGTTCATCGGCTTGCTTCTCGGTGCGCCCGGCTTTGTCCTGGCCTTCGGGCCGCAGCGTCGCGGTCGCCGGATGGCGGGAACGCTGCTGCTGGTCGGCGCCATTTGCGGCCTCCATTTCACGGCGATGGCCGCGGTTGGCATCGTTCCCGATCCGGCGAGGCTGATGCGCGCCCAGGAAATTCGTCCCGAATGGCTCGCCGCCGGCATCGTCGGCATCACGCTGATCATCCTGGTGGCGGCCATGGCGGGCGCCCTCGCCGATCGCCGGATTGCCCGCGCGTCCGAGCGCGAGGCGACCCGGCTGCGCGCCACGGTGGCCGAGCTCGAAGCCACCCAGAAGCATCTCCAGTCCACGACCGAACGCCTGACGCACGCCCTCGAGGAGGCGGCCGCCAGCAGCCAGGCCAAATCGCAGTTCCTCGCGATGATGAGCCACGAGATCCGCACCCCGATGAACGGCGTGATCGGCATGGTGTCGCTGCTGAAGCGCACCGACCTCGACCGGGAGCAGGCGGGCTATGTCGACGTCATCACGGTGTCGGCCAAATCGCTGATGGCGATCATCAACGACATTCTGGACTTCTCCAAGATGGAGGCCCGCAAGCTCGATCTGGAAGCGGTCGCCTTCTCGCTGCCCGATCTGCTGCAGTCGGTCAGCATCCTCATGACCCATCGCGCCGCCGGGCGGCAGCTCCATCTCGGACTGGAGGGGCTCGACGACCTGCCGGAACGGCTGGTGGGCGATCCGATGCGGTTGCGCCAGATCCTGATCAATCTCGTCGGCAACGCGATCAAGTTCACCGAGAAGGGCCAGGTGATCCTGCGCGCCCGGACCCGGGAGGAGAGCGATCGGGTCGTCATCCATGTCGAGGTCGAGGATTCGGGGATCGGCATCCCCAAGGCCGCGCAGGCCAATCTCTTCATCCGTTTCAGCCAGGCCGACAGCTCCACCACGCGCAAATATGGCGGCACGGGCCTGGGGCTCGCCATCTGCAAGCAGCTCGTGGACCTGATGAATGGCAGCATCGGCGTCGACAGCGAGCCGGGCCGGGGCAGTCGCTTCTGGTTCGAGATCCCCTTGCGCCGCGACGATGGCAGCTTCGATCGCGCCGAGCTGATCGAGGCGGGGCCCGCCGCCGGGTTGCGCGCGGGGCTCAGGGCCCTGGTCGCCGAGGACAACCGCGTCAACCAGATGGTGATCGAGGGCATCCTGAAGGCGGCCGGCATCAAGGCGAGCTTCGTCGCCAATGGCCGCGAGGCGGTCGATGCCGCCGGCATCGGCCAGTTCGACTTCATCCTGATGGACGGCCATATGCCGGAGATGGACGGCATCGAGGCGACGCGGCTGATCCGCGCCCTGCCCGGGGCCGCCGGTCGCGTGCCGATCATCGCGCTGACCGCCAATGCGCTTTCCGGCGACCGGGAGACCTATCTCGGCGCCGGGATGAACGACTATGTCTCCAAGCCGATCAGCACGCCCGATCTGCTGGCGGCGATTGCGCGCCAGACCGGCGCGACCATGGCGGCCTTCACGCCCGAGAATCCCGGCTCGGTGGGCGAGGCTGCGAATCCCGAAGGGCTGGAGGATCTGTCCTCCTTCCTCAAGGACATCGAGAAGCGCCCCGGCGGCAGCAAGAGCGCCGCCTGATCGCCGCCTCCTCCTACTTGCGCGTGTAGCGATGCTTGACCCCGACCGGAAACCAGTCGGGATCGCCGGACGGCTTCAGGCTGATGCGCGGCAGACGATATTCCGGCGGCGTGTAGGCCTGAAACTCGCTGTTGAGGCGCAGGAGCTGCGTCAGGATCGACTGCGCGATGCTGTCGCGCTTGGTATCGTCGGCCTCGATCCCGGGCGCCAGCTCGACCGCGATCGCCAAGTGAGGGGCCTGCTGCAGCCCTTCGATCGCCTGCAGCACGAACTTGCCCGTCACCCAGCCCGCGACCCGTTCCTGCTCCAACCCGACGGTGATGTTCTCGGGATAGATGTTCGCGCCGAAATAGGAGACGGTGAAATTGGAGCGGCCGAACACATAGACGAAGGGCAGCGGCCGCACGCCGCGCCCGCCTGCTTCCGACAAGGCGGCGACCGGATCGAAGCCGCGCGCCGCCAGGAACCGCAGCATCTCCTCATAGGGCACGAGCCCGCCCGTGTCGGCGATGTGGTAGCGCAGAAGCGGGACGCCATTGTCGCCGGAGAAGAACAGGGTGCCGTCGCGCGTCTCGAAGTAACGCGCGCGCGGATCGTACTGGACCAGCGTCGGCAGCCGGGATTCGCCGAAGAGCTCGCGGGCGGCTTCGGGATTGCGGCCGAGGAAACGGCGGATGGCGATGCTGAGCGGCGTCTCGTTGCCGAGCACCCCGGCGTCGGCGGTGCCATAGAGGGCGACCGAGCCGTAGGCGGGATCGGCGATCCCCGCCCGGGCGCCGACCAGATCGCGCCATTCTTCGCTGAAGACCTCGCCCGCCATCACCAGCTTCAGCTGGAAGGGTCGCCAATCGAGACCCTCGGCGATCCCGCCATCGATCACGTCCTTGAGGAAGGGCGGATATCCCAGGAGCACGGTCTGCTCGAACTGCGGCGCCAGCTCGCGGACCACCCGCCAGATCTCCGTCTTGTTGTTGCCGGGCGCGACCACCATCAGCGGATAGCCCTTGGCGGCCAGATGGCGGCAGCAGGCGGTCGTGAAGAGGCCGCCGACCCAGGTCCCCAGCGCGAAGCAGACGACGGCGAGGGTGCGGCGCCGGTCGGCCGCAAAACTGTCATGGAAGGCCTGCTCGAAGCGAACGGCGGTGACCAGCTCGTCGCTCAGGAAGCGCGGCCAGAAGGTCGGCTTGCCGGTCGAGCCCGATGAGACCGCCATCATGTCGCAACTGTCGAGACGGCCGTCGCGGCAGAGATCCTCCAGCTTGTGCCGCTGGAGATAGTTCGCCTTGTCGGTGAGCGGCAGCGTCGAGAAGTCGGCCGCGTCGCGGATCGACGCCGGATCGATGCCATGCTCGGCGAGGAACTGCCGATAGGCGGGAACGCGCGCAACCACATCGCAAAACAGCGCCAGAACGGATGCCTCGCCATCCGCCATGCCGACATTCTCGAGCAACCGGTTCAGCGGCGTCTCAAGAAAATGCTGCAGCGCCTGGAGCGCGCGTTGCGGCTTTCCCTCATTCATTAACACGCGATCTTTCATGAACGATCTCTTCATCTAGGTAAATTCCGCGACTTCATTGGCGCTCAAATCAATGACGGACCGATGCGATTTCGACGACGGCATCGCCGACCATGCGTGCGCGGCGCGAGAAGGAATCATTCGCTCCGCAGCGAGTGCCACAAGGATGCCACGGCTCGCATGAAACGCGGTAGGCGCAAGCGCGCGCTGCGAGCGGCTTATTGCTGACCCGCGATTCAATGGCGGTGACGCTGCCACAACTTTGCTTCCCAAGGCTCTGGCCCTCGCTGTTAGCGTGACGCTGCCGCTCCCCCGAACGCCCAGGCGTGGCGTCAACCGCGGCAGTCGTGCCGGCGATCTCAGAAAAATAAATCGATAGGTGACTTCGATGATATCGGAGAGACGAACCGTGTCGCTGCCAATCGTCTCCGGGTGTCTTCGGCTTGCCGACCTGGTTGCGGTGCTCGGCGCCGGCCTGATCGCCTATCGGGTCTATCCGCCGGCCCAGCAGGCGCTCGCGGCCGATCTGTCCCTGGTCTTCGTGGCCATCATCGGCCTGCTCTGCGCCAACGGCTTCCAGCTGGCCCATCTCTACACCCACCCGACCCTGCGCTCCCCCTTGCGCCGCTTCGGCCGCGTGCTGCTGGCCTGGTCGCTGGTGTTGCTGCTGTTCGCCGCTGCCCTGTTCTTCACCAGGACCGGGGAGAATTTCTCCCGCGGCTGGGTGGTCTGCTGGTTCCTGATCGGGCTGGCGGGGCTGGCGGTCAATCGCGTGGCGCTGAGCGCGCTGGTCCGCCACTGGACCCGGCAGCGCCGGCTCTCCCGCAATCTTGTGGTGGTCGGTGCCGGCTTCGAGGCCGAGCGTTTCATCGCCATGGTCGAGGCCAGCCACAGTGCCGACGTGGAGATCGTCGGCGTGTTCGACGAGCGCTTCAGCCACCGCCGGCCGGTCGTCGCGGGGCGCGGCCTGGCGGGCAATATCGACGACCTGACCGAGTTCTGCCGCCGGGTCCATGTGGATCAGATCGTGGTGGCCATGCCGGCCCAGGCAGAGACCGAGCTGGCGGAGATCTTCCGCCGGCTGCGCCAGCTCCCCGTGGCCGTCAGCCTCTGCCCCGACCTCAAGGGCCTGCCGCTCGGGAACTGCTCGATCGGCCGCGTCGCCGATCAGCCCGTGCTGAATCTGGTCGAGCGTCCGCTCAGCGACTGGAAATGGGTCCGCAAGGAGATCGAGGACCGATTCCTCGCCGCCGCGATCCTGGTGCTCATCTCGCCGCTGCTGGGGCTGATCGCCCTGGCCGTGAAGCTCGACAGCCCGGGCCCCGTCTTCTTCCGCCAGCGCCGCTATGGCTACAACAACCAGATGATCGAGGTCTTCAAGTTCCGGACCATGTACACCGATCAGTGCGACGCGGCGGGCGAGAACGTCGTCAAGCGCGGCGATTCGCGCGTCACCCGGCTGGGCGGCTTCCTGCGCAAGACCAGCCTCGACGAGCTGCCGCAGATCATCAATGTGCTGCGCGGCGAGATGTCGATCGTGGGGCCGCGCCCCCACCAGGCCGCGCTCAAGATCAACAACCGCTATTACGACGAGATCGTGGCCGAGTATGCGGCGCGCCATCGCGTTCGCCCGGGCATCACCGGCTGGGCCCAGGTCAATGGCTGGCGCGGCGAGATCGACACGGTCGAGAAGGCGGTGAAGCGGGTCGAGCACGACCTCTATTACATCGAGAACTGGTCGGTCCTGCTCGACATCAAGATCCTGCTGCTGACGATCGTGGCCGTTCTGAAACGCGAAAACGCCTATTGACCGCCCGCTGGACGGTCGCGGTCGGGGCGGCCCCGATCGGGCGGCGCCCGGGGACCCGAGACGGAGCAGGATGCCCGCGATGAATCTGGCTTGGTATGCCGCGAGGCTGCGGCGGATGTCGGCGCTCGAAATCGTCCTGCGCGCCAGCGACGCGGCGCGCAAGGCGTGCTGGCGCTCGCGCCGCAAGGCGGGCTCCCGCCTCTCCCTGTTCCCGCGGACCCTCGGGCCCGTCATCTTCGCCACGCCGCTCTCGCGCCTGCCCGCCATCGCCGCGGACGACCCCTCGACGCTGGCGCTGGTCGCCGCCGCCGACCGGGTCATGGACGGCCATTGGGACGTGTTCGGCCGGACCCGCACCGATATGGCTCCGGTGCCGGACTGGTTCGGCGACGGCAGCAGCGATTTTTCCGCCAGTCGGAACGAGTACGGGTTCGACGTCGACTGGCGCCAGGGCGCGCCCGACCGCGACGTCAAACGCATCTGGGAGCTGTCGCGTCACCATCATTTGACCCTGCTCGCGGCGGCCTATGCGCTCACCGGCGAGACCCGCTATGCCGAGCGGGTCGGCATGCAGCTGCAATCCTGGTGGGACGCCAATCCGGTTCTCTCCGGCATCCACTGGACCATGGGCATCGAGGTCGGCATGCGGCTGATCGCCTGGGTCTGGATCCGCCGGCTGCTGCAGAGCTGGAGCGAGGCGCCGGCCCTGTTCGAGCGCAACCCGATCTTCCTGCGCCAGCTCTATGGCCATCAGCTCTATCTGGCGCGCTTCCGCAGCCACGGCTCCTCGGCCAACAACCATCTGCTGGCCGAGACGGTGGGGCTGTTCGCGGCCTCCTGCGCGTTCCGCGGTTTCGCTCAGACCGACCGCTGGCGCGCGAAGGCGCTGGCCCGACTCCGCCGGGAGATCCCTCGCCAGACCTTCGCCGACGGCAGCAACCGCGAGCTCGCGACCGATTACCACCTCTTCGTCCTCGAGCTGACCGTGACCGCGATGCTGGAAGGCTATGCGGCCGGCTTCCCGCTCGGCCGCGACGTCTGGGTGGCGGCACAGTCCATGACGGATGCGCTGGCGGGCTGGGTCGACGGCGACGGCAAGCCGCCCCGCCAGGGCGACAGCGACGATTGCACGGCGCTGCTGCTGGATGCGCCGGAGCGGCCCCGCGCGGATTCCCTGCTCGCCAGCGGTGCTGCGCTCTTTACCGCTGCGCCCTGGTGGCCAACGCCGCGGTCTGCGGGATTGCGGGCGGCTTTCTGGACGGCCCTGGCGCCCGATGCCCTGCCGCTGTCGCCGCGCCCGACAACGCGGCCGGCCCTGTTTCCGCAGGCCGGGATCGTCATCCTGCGCGGCCAGACCCGGTCGGGCGACGAGATCTGGTGCCGGTGCGATCATGGTCCGCACGGGCTGGAGCCGCTCGCGGCCCATGCCCATGCCGACGCCCTTTCGATCGAGCTCAGGGTCGGCGGGGTCGAGATCCTGGCCGATCCCGGCACCGGCTGCTACCAGTCGGAGCCCGCCTGGCGGAACTATTTCCGCTCGACGCTCGCCCACAACGCGCTCGAGCTCGACGGCCAGGATCAGTCGGTCGCCGGCGGCATGTTCTTCTGGCTGAAGCCCGCCCGCTCGCGGCTGATCGCGGCGACGGGCCTGGATTCCGGGCCGGTCGCCGAATGGCGCGCGTCCCATGACGGCTATCGCCGCCTGCCGTCGCGCGCGTCCCACGAGCGCAGCGTCATCCTCGATCGCGCCGAACCCGGCCTCGCGGTCATCGACCGGCTGGATCTGGCACGGCGCGGCCGCTGCCGTCTCGCCTTTCATTTCGGCCCCACCGTCGAGGTCAGCCTCGAAGGAGCCGTCGCGCGGCTGCGATGGCCGGCGGGCACGGCGGCCCGCTCGGCCTCGATGACGCTGCCCGAGGCCCTCGCCTGGTCCCTGGCGCGCGGCTCGGTCGAGCCGCCGCTGGGCTGGTACTCGGCCGGCTTCGGCCGCCGCGAGCCGGCCTGGACGCTGCTGGGCGAGGGGTCCGCCGAGGGCCAGGTCGAATTCGAGACCCGGATCGCGTTCGACCGCGATCCCACGGCCGGAACCGCCGCCGTCGCCAGCGCGGTGACGGGGCGCCTGGCGTCTTCCTCCAGTCACAGGTGAACAGCGTGAAGATCAGCATTTTCGGACTTGGCTATGTCGGCGCGGTCTCGGTCGGCTGCCTGGCCGCGCGCGGCCATCAGATCGTCGGCGTCGATGTCAACCCCACCAAGACCGCCTTCATCGCGCGCGGCGAATCGCCGGTGATCGAGGCCAAGATCGGCGACCTGATCGCCAAGGCCGTGCGCGAGGGCCGGCTCACCGGCACGACCGACGGGCCGGCCGCGGTCGCCGTCACCGACCTCGCCTTCGTCTGCGTCGGCACGCCCAGCCAGCAGAACGGCAATCTCGATCTGACCTATGTGCGTGCGGTCTGCGAGGAGATCGGCGGCGCGCTCAAGGCGCGCAAGGATTTCTTCGTGGTGGTGATGCGCAGCACCGTGCTGCCGGGCACGACCCGCGACGTGGTGATCCCGCTGCTCGAGCGCGCCTCGGGCAAGAAGGCCGGCGTCGATTTCGGCGTCTGCTTCAACCCGGAGTTCCTGCGCGAAGGCACGGCGGTCGACGACTTCTTCAATCCGCCCAAGACCGTCATCGGCGCCACCGACGAGCGCAGCCGCGAGACGCTGGCGGGCCTCTATGAGGGCCTCGACGCGCCGATGATCCATACCGACATCGAGATCGCCGAGATGGTGAAGTATGCCGACAATGCCTGGCATGCGCTGAAAGTGGGGTTCGGCAACGAGATGGGCGCCATCGCCAAGGCGCTCGGCATCGATGGCCATAGGGTCATGGATATCTTCTGCCGCGATACCAAGCTCAACATCTCGCCCAAATATCTGAAGCCGGGCTTTTCCTTCGGCGGCTCCTGCCTGCCGAAGGATCTGCGCGCGCTCAATTACCGCGCGCGCCGGCTGGATCTCGAGCTGCCGATCCTGACCTCCGTCATTCCCAGCAACGAGCGCCATACCAGCAGCGGCTTCCGCATGATCGCCGAGCAGGGCCATCGGCGCGTCGGCGTGCTGGGCCTGAGCTTCAAGGCCGGCACCGACGATCTGCGCGAAAGTCCGATGGTGAACGTGGTCGAGAATCTGATCGGCAAGGGTTACGACGTGCGCATCTTCGATCGCAACGTCAAGCTGGCGGGGCTGATGGGCTCGAACAAGAGCTATCTGCTGAACCACATCCCGCACATCTACAATCTCGTGGTGGACAGTATCGACGCCGTCCTGGACCACGCCGAGACCGTGGTGATCGGCAACAACGATCCCAGCCATGACGAGGTGTTCGAGAAGGTCAAGGATGGCCAGGTGATCGTCGATTTCGCCCGCATCGGCAACCGCACCTCGGATGGCGGGCAATATCACGGCATCTGCTGGTGAGATGATGGCCCGATCCGGATCCAAGCGTCGCGTCCTCATCGTCGTCCAGAACCTGCCGGTTCCCTTCGACCGGCGCGTCTGGCTCGAAGCCACCAGCCTGACCAAGGCCGGTTACGGTGTCAGCGTGATCTGTCCCAAGGCCAAGGGCTTCAACCGCAGCTTCGAGCAGCTCGAGGGCGTCGATATCTATCGCTATGGCCTGCCGATCGATGCCAAGGGCGCCTTGGGATTCGTGGCCGAGTTCCTCTGGTGCTTCATCCGCACCTGGATGAAGAGCCTGCGGGTGGCGATCCGGGGCCGCGGCTTCGACGCGATCCATGCCTGCAACCCGCCCGAGACCTATTGGGCGCTGGCCCGGTTCTGGCGGCCCTTCGGCAAGCGCTTCCTGTTCGATCATCACGACCTCTCGCCCGAGATGTATGCGGCGAAGTTCGATCGCAGCGACGGCGCCATGTATCGGGGTCTGCTGTTCCTCGAGCGGATGACCTTCCGCACCGCCGACCAGGTCATCACCACCAACGAGAGCCACAAGCGCATCGCGGTCGAGCGCGGCGGGATGCGGCCCGACCAGGTCCATATCGTGCGGTCGGGTCCCGATCTGGCGCGCTTCAGGCGCTACCCGGCCGATCCTTCCTGGCGCAACGGCAAGCGCCATCTGGTGGTCTATCTCGGCGAGATCTGCAAGCAGGACGGGGTCGACTACATGCTCCGCGCGCTCAAGGATCTGCGCGAGCGCGGCCGTGACGACATCCAGGCGGTCTTTGTCGGCGGCGGCCCGCATCAGCCGGAGATCAAGGCCTATGCGCAGACGCTGGGCCTCGCCGACATGACGACTTTCACCGGCCGGGTCAGCGACGAGGATCTCTGCCGCATCCTGTCCTCGGCCGATATCGGCATCGATCCCGACCCGAAGAACGACTGGTCGGACAAGAGCACCATGAACAAGATCATGGAGTATATGTATTTCGGCCTGCCGATCGTCGCCTTCGACCTGCGCGAGACGCGCTTCTCGGCGCAGGAGGCGGCACTCTATGCCCCGGCCAACGCCGAGACGGCGATGGCGTCGCTGATCGCGCAGCTGCTCGACGACGAGCCGCGGCGCAAGCTGATGGCCGATTTCGGCCAGCGCCGCCTGCGCGAGAGCCTCGCCTGGGAACATTCGGTCCCGGTTCTGCTGGGCGCCTACGATGCGCTCTTCGCGCCCGCCGGATCGACCGAGGCTGCGGGAGCGGCGCGCCTCGACCAGCGACCGTCCGAGAGAAGCTGATGGGCGCGCGGGGGTCTATCGTGATGGGCGGCCGTTCGGGATCGATCGGGCGCCGGCGTCTGATTGCGGCCGGTGCCGCCGCGACGGCGCTGGGCGTATTGCGGCCGTTGCGCGGACTGCAGGCTGCGCCGGCGAGCTTCTCCGGCCACAACCTCTCGACCCTGCCGCCCCTGCGCGAGCTGGCGCAGAGCAAGGGCGTCAAGTTCGGCTCGCACAACCAGCTGCGTTTCACCAACAAGGATCCCGATTTCGCCGCCGCCTATGCCCGCGAATGCGGCGTGATGCATAACGGCTGGGACCTGATGTGGCGGGCCTGCCACAAGAAGGCCGACGGCTACAGCTTCGACGACGCCGACTGGATGATGGACTACGCGGCGAAGAACAAGATGATCGCCGGCGCCCATTGCCTGGTCTGGTATCAGGACATTCCCGACTGGCTGAAGAATCTCTCCACGGTCGACGCGACCAAGCGCGCGTTGATCGATCACATCAATACCGTGGTCGGCCGCTATCGCGGCAGAATGTACCACTGGGTGGTGGTCAACGAGATCTTCGCCCCGGTGCCCAATGCGCTGTTCCGCTCCTCCCACTGGCTCGACGTGCTGGGGCCGGATTATGTCGATCTCGCCTTCCGCACCGCGGCCGCGGCCGATCCCGACGCGATCCTGATCCTGAACGACACCCATCTGACGGCCGACAGCTCCTTCAACGACGCGCAGCGCAAGAAGGTGCTGGACCAGCTCAGGGCCTATAAGGCCAATGGGACGCCAATCCATGCGCTCGGCATTCAGGGCCATATCAAGACGACCGAGGCGCTCAATTCCGAGAAGATTCGGGCTTTCGTCCAGGCTGTCGGCCAGCTCGGGCTCAAGGTGATGTTCACCGAGCTCGATGTGCTCGACAACATGCTGCCCTACGATTTCGCGCAGCGCGACGAGCAGGTCGCGCAGCTCTATTACAAGACGATCGGCCCGGCCCTGACCGAGAAGGCCGTCGATGCGGTCTTCACCTGGGGCCTGGTCGACAAGCAGAGCTGGTACAATGCCCCCAACGCCGGTGCCAATTTCCGCCGCAGCGACGGGCAACCCAATCGCCCCCTGCCGCTCGACGATCAGCTCAAGCGCAAGCCCTGCTGGGGCGCGCTCGCGGAAGCCTTCAAACCGGGGGCGATCGGGTGAGTCATGCCGACCTCGCCATCGCCCGACGCTCCCCCCGTTCTGCCGCCCCTGCTGCGGCATGGGCTCAATCCCGATCCCGAAGCGCGGCCGCTGGCGCGCCAGACCTACGAACGGATGCGCCTCTACGCGGCCCGTGCGCTGCGCTCGCTGCGCCGGCCGCTCGCTTACAACTGCCTCTATATGCACGTGCCCAAATGCGCCGGGACCTCGGTCACGGACGCCATGCGCAGCCTCTGCCCCTTGCAGAAGCGCATCGGGATGATCCTGGCGCGACCCTCGCGCCGGGCGACCGCGCTGCAGTCGGGGCGGCCGGAATGGAACATCCACGAGGACGGGCCCGAATCGCAGGTGATCTTCGCCTATCGCGAACGTCTCATGCTCTATTACATGGCGGACGACGCGCCCTTGGTCTGCGGCCATTTTCTCTTCAGCGAGCTGGCGCACACCGCCTTCGGCGACCGCTATCGCTTTGTCTCGGTGCTGCGCAATCCCCTCGACCGGCTGGTGTCGAACTATGCCGACGCGCGGCTCGGGAACTACATCGACATGTCATTCTCGGCCTATCTCGATTCCGAGGTGGGCTGGCGTCATGCCACCGTGATGCTGCGCTACTTCAGCGGGCAAGCGATCGTCCCGCCCGCGGGCATCGCCGAGGCGATGGCGGCCGCGCGGGTTAATCTGGAGAAATTCGCCCTGGTCGGCTTCACCGACAGGATGCCCGACTTCGCGGCGGGGTTCGCCGGCGTCTTCGGCGCGCCGCTGCGGCTGCACCATATGCGCTCCGGCCGTTTCCAGAAGCCGGAAATCGACCGCGGCGCCCGCGCCCGGATGGAAAAGCTCTGTGCGGGAGACTTGGAGTTCTATGAGCATGCACGTCGCCGCTTCATCGCCTGACCGGCAGGGTCCCGCCGCCATCGCCGAGCCCGCCGAGCCGGCTGATCCCGCGCTGCGCAAGGTCGCGACCTTCAAGTCCTTCGTCCGCTGGTCGGCCCTGGTGTTCCTGCTGCGCGTGGGCGGCACGGCCCTCACCTATCTGACCTATATCCTGCTTGCGCGCTGGATGGGGGCGGCCGAGCTGGGTAACTATGTCTTCGCCTTCTCGGCCTGCATGGTGATGTCGTCGCTGACGACCCTGGGTTACCCTGCCTCGGCGGTCCGCTTCGTGCGCCAGGCGGCGGCGCGCGACCAGCGCGGCGAGGTAGCGGGCTTCCTCAGGCGCGGCAACCAGCTTTCCTTCATCGTCAGCATCGTCGCCATGCTGGGCGGCCTGGCGTTCCTCTGGTGGCGGCAGGGAACCGGCGGCATGGACGGCGCGCTGGCGCTCGCCTTCGTCGGCGTGCCGCTGTTCGCGATCCTGCAGCTCCATAGCAGCTACGCGCAGTCGATCTCGAATTTCACCGCGGCCTTCCTGCCCTCGAACTTCCTGCGCCAGCTCTTCCTGCTGCTGATCGTGGTCGCCTGGCAGCTTCTCGTGGGCGGCCTGTCGGCCAGCCTAGTGATGCTCTTCACCGTCGCGATGCTGCCTTTCCTGCTGCTCGGCCAGCATGTCTATGTCGATCGCGGCCTGAAGCCGCTGCGCAAAGGCGCATCGCCGACCTACCGCACCTGGTTCTGGACCCGGACAAGCCTCGAGCTGCAGCTTCTGGTGCTGTTCACGACCTATTTCCAGGAGATGAGCCTCACCATCGCCGGCTTCTTCCTGCCGTCGGAGGACATGGCGGTCTACAGCGCCTGCTTCCGCACCGCCAACCTGATCAGCTTCGGGCTCTACGCCATCAACGCAATCCTGTCGCCGCAGGCCTCGCATCTGATCGCCAACAAGAACGCCGCGGGGCTGCAGTCGCTGGTGGCGCGCGCGACCCAGCTGCGCTTCTGGCCCTCGCTGGCGGCGGTCGCGGTGCTGGCCGTGGCGGGCCCGCAGATCCTGCACGTCTTCGGACCCGACTTCGCGCGCGGGCAGGTGACGCTGATCATCCTCGGCGTGAGCCAGCTCGTGATCGCGGCCGCGGGGCCCGTGACACAGATCCTCACCCTCTCGGGCCACCAGACCCAGAGCCTGCTGGCCTTCGCGATCTCGCTGGTCGCGACCCTGGCCCTGAACGCGCTGCTGCTGCCGCTCTTCGGGATGCTGGGCGGAGCGGTGGCGTCGCTGCTGGTCACGCTGATCTGGAATCTCTGGCTGCACCGGATCGTGGTCCGCCATGTGGGGATCACGCCTTCGGTCTTGAGCCTGCGCCATTGCTTTTCCGGCGGCGGCAAGACCGCCATGCCCGGCTCGGCGCCCTGATGGCGCACGAATTCGTCCGGTCGTCAGCTATGCTTGTCGGCGGCGCGCGCCCAGAGCAGCTTGCCGGCGCCGGCATTCATCTTGATCCAGGCGCGCGAACCGTCGCTGCGGCGGGCAAGGCGTCCGATGACGGCCAGGAGACTCCAGAGCCCCAACTGGACGGCACCCCGCGCCATCAGATTGGCGGTCATCAGCAGCGGCCGCGTGCTGTTCTTCTTGCGCAGCCGCACATAGCTCTGGTTCTGCCGGAAGGTTCGGCGCGCCATGTAGTCCAGCCGGCTGCGCGCCGCCGGCACGAACTCGCTGACGGGCGCGCTGGCGCACCAGACGAAGCGGCGGCCGGCGCGCGACAGCCCCATGAAAAAGTCGGTGTCTTCTCCACCGGTGACGCCGAAGCCGGGATCGAAGGGCTCGCTCGTGCCGATGCAGGTCGCACGCCGCAGCATGCAATTGCCGGTGCCGCCGCCGCGCGAGGCGCCGGTCGCGTGCAAGGGGGCCGGCGTGCCGTCCGGCAGCCCCATATCGCGCTTGAAGAGAAGCGCCTCCGGATCCCATGCTGGCGCCTGGCCGGCCTCGAACTGCGGCAGCACCGGGGCGAAGACGACGTCGGCGCCGGTGCGTTCCATCGTCGCCAGCAGCCCGGCGATCCAGCGCGGACTGGCTTCTTCGTCATCGTCGAGGAAGGCGATGAAGGGAGCGTCGCTGGCGGCGATGCCGGCGTTGCGCGCGCGCGCGATGTTGGAGCGTCGTTCGCCGACATAGACGATCGGGACCGGGCTGGATGCTGCCAGCGCCTGAACCGCTGCGGCCGCATTGCCGTCGACGCTGTTGTCGACCACGAAGATGGCGATCGTGTTCGCGGGCAGGCCTTCCTGGGCCACGCAGGAGCGGACCGCCTTTGCCATCAGGGCAGGCCTGTTGAAGGTGCAGATCACGATGCTGACTTGGCTCATGGAAGCGTTCCGGTCTCAGGCTGTTTCCCGACGGACCCACACGGAGGCGAGGTTGGGTGCCAGCCAATAGGAGCGCGTGCTGAGCAAAGTCGCAATGACCGTCTGATAGCGCCAGAGCAGTGGATTGGGGCGCTGCCGCAGTCGATGGGCCGGGTCGGATCCATAGGGCAGGTAATGCGGATAGAAGCGCTTGAGCTCGTCGAGGGTGCGGAAGGTGGCAATCCGGCTGTCGGGTTCGAACTTCCGTGTCAGGGGCTGCAGATCCCAGGGTGCCAGGAAACGGTTGCCATTCTCCTGCGACAGGCGTCCGAACGGCCGCGCATAGAGGCGGCGCAGCGGACGCGGCAGCCAATGGGCGAAGGGCAGCATGGTGTCGTGCGCGACCACCGGGAACAGCCGGTTCGGCGTCGTCAGGACGACCAGTCCCGTCGTGATGCGCGCGATTTCGGACAGGCAGTTGCGGACATTGGGCCGGCCGACATGCTCGAGCGTTTCGATCGAGGCGAAGATATCGACGCTGTCGTTTTCCAGCCCCGTCTCCTGCAGCGTCCGATTGACGAAGCGGCAGCGATTGGCGACGCCCAGGATGTGACAGATCTCCTCCGCATTCTCCAGGCGCCGGGCATCCGGATCGATCAGGATCGCGTCGCGCCCACCGCGCAGCAGGAACGCGATCGAGAGCCAGCCATAGCCCGCAGCACCGTCCGCCAGCGTCACCTCGCTCAGGTCGTAGCGCTGCGCCATCGGCGTCACATAGCGGCGCGTCATGAAATCGATCGTGCCGTCGATATCGAGATTGCTGTAGGTGCCATCCGCCAGATGCGGCAGGGCCCGAATCTGCCGGGCATGCGGCGGACTGATCAGGCGCATGAGTCTGCCTCGTTCACAGGCGTCGCCCGCCGGTCCGCCCGACTAAATCGTCTCCGATATATGCGCTTCGTGATGCAAGCCACGCCGTGCCCGAATGCCATGAGGAGGTCACACGCCGCCGACCTCGTGTCGTGCAGTATGCGGCTCAATCGTGGCGGTCCCGCCCCGGATCAAGCAAGTGGCAACATCGTGTCCCAGCCTCGGCGTCGGCATGGCCGGCGGATGCTTCCGGCGCCCGAGACAAAATAGCGAGGAGGCCCCGACGCCATGAGCTATCGAATCGCCGTTCTGCATCAAGGCTTCGTGCCGACCTATCGCGCGCGATTCTTCGAGCAGTTGAACCTGCACGGCGGCGCGGAATATGTCGTCTTCCACGGCAACCCGCCGACCGGCAGCGGCTGGCAGGCGGCCCCCGAGCCACTCCAGTTTCCCAATGTGCGCGTGGATAATCGTGAAATCCCGCTGGGGCGCTGGCGTGCGATCTATCAGCCTGTCGTGCAGCGGATCCTGACTGATCGGTTCGATGCCGTGGTGATGGGCCACGAGCTCAAATTCCTCTCCAACCTGCTGCTGGCCTTGCGAGCGCGTCAGCGTCGCTTGCCTGTGATTTTTTGGGGATTTGGCTATCACGCCAAGGTCGGCATGGGATTTACGGCGAAGTCCTCCGGCCTCGCCTTCGGCATGGTTTCGCAGGTGAAGGATCTGCTGGCGCGCCAGGCCGACGGCTATCTGGCCTATACCGAGGGCGGGGCCGAGAATCTCCGGCGTATCGGCATGCCCGACGACAAGGTCTGGGTGGTGCGAAACACCATAGACGTCGAAGCGCAGACGCGGCTTCACGCGAAATATCTGCAGACCGATCGCGCGGAATTGCGTCAGCAGCTCGGACTGAAACCGGATTCGGTGGTGCTGCTCTATATCGGACGGCTGCTGCCGGCCAAGCAGGTCGATCTCCTGATCCAGGCCGTCCGTCGCATCAATTCCATGCAGCTCAGCCGCCAGCCGGTCGAGGTGCTCATCATCGGCGACGGTCCTGCAGCCGAGAGCCTGCAGGGGCGCGCCGTGAACCTGCCCTCGGTCCGCTTCCTCGGTGCGCTCTACGACCAGGACCGGGTGGCGCGCTATATGCGCGTCGCGGCGGCGATGGTGATTCCCGGTTTCGTCGGCCTCGCGGTCAATCACGCCTTCGCGCAAGGCCTGCCGGTGATCACCCGCGACCATGCGCTGCACAGCCCGGAGATCGAATATCTGCGCAATGGCGAGAACGGACTGATTGTACCCGGCGACATGGAGGATTTCGCCCATGTGCTGGCGCGCTTCGTCGATTCGCCCGAGATCCAGCAGCGGCTGGCGGCGGGCGCGCTCAAATCCCGCGACGAGCTGCATCTCGATCACATGGTCGAGCGCTTCGATCAGGCCGTGCTCGCGACGGTGCGCCGCGCGCAAGGCGTGGATTTGCGCAGCGCCGCCTGACATTGCCGACCCCAGATCATTTCGGAGGCTCAGTCCCATGTGCGGAATCTTCGGTGCGGTCGTCTCGCCGTCGGTCGCAGTCCATGTGGAAGCGGGTCTCGCGGCCTTGCGTCATCGCGGCCCCGACAGCGAAGGTGTCGCCCGCGAGGAGCTGCGCGGCAAGCAGGTGGTGCTGGGTCATACGCGGCTCGCGATCCTCGACCTCAGCCCCGCCGGCCACCAGCCGATGGCGAGCCGCGACGGGCGCTGGCTGCTGTCCTATAACGGCGAGGCCTATAACCATCAGGCGCTGCGCCGGGATCTGACCGGGAATTTCCGCGGCCATTCGGACACGGAGACCCTGGCCGAGTTCCTCGCGGCCCAGGGTCTCGAGGCGACCTTGACGCGTCTGGACGGCATGTTCGCCTTCGCGGCGCTCGATCGCGCCGAGGGCAAGCTGCATCTGGTCCGCGACGCCTTCGGCATCAAGCCGGTCTATTACACGATGCTGCCGCAGGGCGGGATCGCGTTCGCCTCGGAGGCGAGGGCGCTGATGCTGCTGACCGGCACGGCCCCCGAGGCCGACGAAGACGCGCTGCAATGTTTCCTGACGCTGCGCTTCGTGCCTTCGCCGCGCACGCTCTGGCGCGGCATCCAGCGTCTGCCCGCCGGCCACCGCCTCAGCTTCGATCTGGCCACGGGCGAGGCCGAGCTCACGCGCTATATCGAGCCGGTGGCGGAGCGCTATGCGGGCAATCGCGCCGATGCGGTCGAGCGCTATCACGAGGTGCTGGGCGAGGCCGTGGACCGCCAGCTCCTGTCGGATGTGCCGGTCGGGATTCTGCTGTCGGGCGGGATCGATTCGGCACTGGTCGCGGCCCTGGCCAAGGAGAAAGGGCGCGCGCTGCCCTGCTACACCGTGGGCTTCGGTGCCGGACACAAGGAATGCGAGATCGAGGATGCGCGCGGGACCGCGGCGGCGCTGGATCTGCCCTTCGTGGCCGTCAATGTCGCGCCCGAGGATCTGATGGCGACGCTCGACCAGGTGATCGACAGCCTGGAGGAGCCGATCGTCTCCACCTCCGCGCTGGCGATCTGGCATCTGATCGGCCGCATGCGCCAGGACGTGACGGTGGCTTTGAGCGGCCAGGGCAGCGACGAGCCCTGGGGCGGTTATACGCGTTATCAGAACGAGGTGCTGCGCCGCCTGCTGCCGGCGCCCGCGATGGCCGGCTGGGTCGGGCGCGCCATGGGCGGCTATGGCAAACTGCCGGAGGCGGTGCAGCGCGCGCTGCGCAGCCTGCCGATCGAATCGCCGGCCGAACGCTTCCGCGAGGCCTATGCGCTCTTCACCGCGGGCCAGCGCCAGGCCCTCACCGGCCGCGCCGACGACGGCAAGGCGCTGGGCGATATCGGCTATTGGCTCGATTGGAGCCGCGGCACCGGCCGCGAGCCGGTCGAGACCATGATGAGCGTCGATGCCCGGACCTGCCTGCCGGACGACTGGCTGCTCTATACCGACAAGATCTCGATGGCCTACGCGCTCGAGGTTCGCGTGCCGATCCTCGATCTCGAGGTGGTGCGCTTCGTCGAATCCCTGCCGCGCGCCTTCCGCCTGGCGCCGGGCCGGCGCAAGATCGTCCATAAGATGATGGCGCGCCGCTATCTGCCGGCCGCGATCGTCAATCGCAAGAAGAAGGGTTTCCCAATCCCCTTCGGCGCCTGGTCGCGCGACGCCTTGCGCTCTCGTGTCGAATCCACCCTGCTCGACATCCTGCCGCAGACGGGGTTGTTCGATCAGGCCGCCATCGAGACGCTCTGGCGCCAGCATCTGTCCCAGTCGCAGCCGCTCGACCGGCAGATCTACGCGCTCTTCATCCTGGGCTGCTGGTTCGAGCGCTTCCAGGCGGGCCGGCGCAGCGGATCGGCGGCGAGCCTGGCCTCGGCTGCCTAAGTCGTCAGGAAGGGCTCGCGCGGCGTCCCCACCAGCGACGACCGGTGAGCCTGCGCGGCTCTCTGGCGCTGAAGCAGGATTCTCTGGCGGACGATACGCCCCTCCAGCAACTCACGCTGCATGAGGGCCACCAGCATGAACAGCCAGACCGCCTGCATGTGATGCGGCCGCAGATAGGAGCTCTCGAGAAGATTGTAGAGGGCGATGGAAAGAATCATCGCATAGGCGAAGGCGCGCGCCGGCATGTCGAAGGGGCGGCGCGGCGGTTGCCCGAGCAGCCGCATGCCGAGGCGGAACATCCAGCCCAGGGAGAGCAGCGCCAGTCCCAGGCCGACGAGACCCGTCTGCAGGAAGAGGTCGAGATAGCCGTTATGCGCCTGGCCGACGACGCCCAGCCATCCGACTGATTTGGAGAAGCCGAAGGAGTTATCCGACCCGGCCACGTCCCAGAAGGCGCCGAAGCCATAGCCGGTCCAGAAATGCTTCATGATCTGATCCCAGATCGCTTCCCAGAGCGGCAACCGGCCGGTGAAGGTGAGATCGCCGAAGACCGCCGTCCCGACCTCGGTTGCGCTGACGCCGGCGAGCATCAGCACGGCCACCACGGCGAGGGCCAGAAAGCCGAGCCCGCTGCCGAAGAGAGCCCCCGCGCTGGGGCCCTTGCGACAAAGCATGGCGGCCAGCGCGGTCCAGATGACGACCAGCATGGCAAGCGCGCTGCCGGTCTTCGACCCGGTGGCGAAGATCACGAGGTAGAAGACGGCGGCGGCGCCCAGCACCAGGATCCGCGTGGCGCCCCAGGAGAGGCGCCCGGCATAGAAATACCAGCAGAGGCTCGCCATCACGGCGACCTGGCCGGCCGAGTTCTTGTGGCCATGCATGCCGATCAGGCGCCCTTCATTGTCGAGGCCGCGGCTGGGCATGCCGATGGCGGCCATGATGTCGAGCGCCATCACCGCACCGGCGATGAGGAAGGTTATGCGATGGAAGTCGCGCAGCGAAATGCCGGAGACGGCCACGCCGAGGGCCGCCGCATACATGAGCCACAGGACCGCGACGCGGCGCAGCGTGACGTCGGGCAAGGGCGACCAGATGGTCGTCGCCGTGTCCCACGCGATCACCAGGAGGAGCGGCCAGGCCTGTTTTGCCAGGGTCAGGGCGAGGCGAAAGCGGCTGAAGATCAGCGGCAGAGCCAGCGCTACGCCGCCCAGCCAGATCGCCTGATTGAGGAATCCGTCGGACGCGGTGCTGGCGCTGTCGATGTCGGCGCCTGAAAAGGGCCGGGCGCCGACCATGCCGAAGGCCAGCAGCAGGAGGAGCAGGGTATGGCCCAGGGCGAGGTTAAGCCATCCGTTCTGCCGTGGCACGAACTCCACCGGCCGCCAGGACGGCGGCGCCAGGCGCTCCGTGCCCGCCTCGAGTGTCATGGCCATCACCAAGGGCCAGGACCCAGCGGCAAGGCCGCCTCAACCCACATAATAGCGACGCAGCTCCGCATAGTAGGACCCGGCATCGCCATAGCCGTAACGGGCATGGCGCTTGAGGTTCACCATCGACAGGACCACGCCCGCAATGTCGGCTCCGGCGTCGTGTAACTGACGCACCGCAAGGAGAGCCGTCTCGGCCCGGGTCTTTTCCCAACGCACGACGAAGACGGTCTTGTCCACGAGCCGGCTCAGCAGCTGCGTATCGGAAACCGCGAGCACCGGCGGCGTGTCGATCACGACCATGTCGTAATGCTCGGCCAGCGCCCGCAGGAAGGCCGCGAGACGCTCGGAGGCGAGGATGTCGGTGGCGCTGGTGGCCGGCGCCGTGCCGGCCGGCACGATCAGCACGGTCGAGCGCGGATCGGGATGGATGATGTCGTCGAGCTCGGCGGTGCCGCGGATATAGTCGGAGAGTCCGGCCTTGCGCCGCAGGCCCAGCCGGCGGCAGAGCGCCGAACGGCGCAGGTCGCAATCCACCACCACGACTTTCTTTCCGGCATGCGCCAGCACGCGCGCATAGGAGAGCGCCAGCGAGGTCTTGCCTTCCTTGGGCAGGGAGGATGCGAACATCACCGTGCGCGGAACCTCCGAGCGTGCCGAGAGGGCGATGCCGGTATGGAGACTGCGCAGGGCCTCGGCCAAGGCCGAGGCCGGCTTCTCCACGACATAGTCCTCGGGCTTGCGCAACCGGCCCAGCCAGGTCTGCACGGCCGGGATCAGCCCCAGGCCCCGCACGCCCAGCACACGCTCGACCTGCCCCAGGCTGCGCAAGCCCCGGTCGAATTCCTCGATCAGCAGCGCGATCAACACGCCCAGCATGCCGAAGGCGCCCAGGGCCAGCACCAGCAGGATCCGCTTCTTCGGGAAGGAGGGTTTCTCCGGCTCGCTGGCGTGCGAGATGATGATCGCGTCCGGCTGCTTGAAGCTCTGCTCGCTGCCGGTCTGCTGAGACTGCGCGAGGAAATTCTCCAGGAGGGTCCGGCTCGCATCGGCCTCGCGTTCCAGCGAGCGCAGATGGACGTCGGACTGATTCTGGCTGGCGACCTGGTTGCGGGTCTGCTCCAGGCTCGAGGAAATCGAGACTTCCCGGGCTCGGGCGACGGCCACCTCGTTGGTGTAGTCCTTGACGATCCGGCCGATCTCTTGCCGGATCTTCCCTTGCAAATCGGCCAGCTGCGCTTTCGCACCCAGGATCTTCGGGTGGCGTTCGCCATAGGTCTGCGACAGGTCGGCGATGGTCTGCTCGACCTGCGCTTCCTGGGCGCGCAGGCTCTGGATCAGCGGCGATTGCAGCACGGCACCCGCGGATTCGGTCCCTTGCGGCGAATTGAGGAGCGACTGGACCTGCTGCAGCTTGGCTTCGGCAGCGGCCCGGTCGGTGCGGGCCATGACCAGCTGCGTGCCGAGCTCGGCCGACTCCTGTGTGGCCAGCGTGTCGCCACGGCTTTCGACCAGGCCGTTCTTGGTGCGATAATCCTCGACCGCCTGGTCGGCCGCGACAACCTGCTCGCGCAAGGTATCGAGCTGCTGCGTCAGCCAGACATTGACTTCCTTGCTCGACGCGGTGCGCTGCTCGATGCCGCTGCTGATATATTCTTCGACGATCGCATTCGCGATCTTGGCAGCCGTGCGCGGGTTTTCCGCCTGGAAGCTCACGCTGACGACGCGCGACTCGCCGGCCGCACCGGCGTCGAGCCGCTTGAGGAAGGCCTCGACCACGCGATTATGGTTGCGACGCACCTCGTCGGGCGGACTGCCGGCATCGCTCGAAAGCAGGTCGGCGATGCCATCGGCCCAGTCCGCCGGGAGATAGGTATGCGGATCCAGCAGGCTCGAGAACCAGGTCGGCGGTTCGAGCGCGGTGTTGAAATCGGGGTCGCGCATCAGCTCGAGCTTGTCGATCACCCGGTCGGCCAGGTCGCGCGACTGCACCACGGCGATCGCGCTGTTGACCGCCTCGGTATCGGGCGACAGGCCGGCCAGCGCCTGGTTGGCATCGAGCAGCTTCGACTGCGAGGGATCCAGCATCACCTGCGCGGTCGCGGTATAGCGCGGCGCAATCGCGAACAGCGCGACCGCGGTCAGCAGGGTGCAGCCGACCGCGATGGCCGCGATCATGAGCTTGCGGCGCCAGATCCGCCGGAACAGCTCCTGGAGGTCGGGCCCGCTGGACTGGGCCCAGTCCGGGGCCAGGAGTTGCGGCGGCTCGATGGGTCGGGGGACAAGCAGTCTCGTGTCCGCCATGGTAAATTTCCTTTCGCGTCTGGCGATCCAGCTTCCCGCCTGGCCGCGTTGAAACAACCGATCCCAATCAGAAGAAGCGCTCGGGAACCTCGATCACGTCGCCCGGAAGGACGACCGTGGTCTGATCCGCCTCCAGCTCCTGCACCTGGCCGTCGATATCGCGGTTGATCTTCATATGCCCCTCGCGGGCGCGGTAGGTGAAGCCGCCGGCCAGGGCGATCGCGTTCATCACCCGCATGCCGTTCACGAAGGGATAGCTGCCGGGGTTGCGGACTTCGCCCAGGATGTAGAAGGGGCGGTAGTCGATCACCTCGACGCTGACCTTGGGGTCCTTCAGGTAATCCTTCGAAAGCTTCTCGGCGACCGCGCTCGCCAGCTCGGTCGTGGTATGGCCCTGGGCGTCGACTTCGCCGATCAGCGGCATGGAGATCGCGCCATTGGCATCCACCTGGAACTCGCCGCTCAGCTGGTCGTCGCCGAAGACGGTCACCCGGACCTTGTCGCCGGGCCCGAGGTGATACTGATCGTTCGCGGCCTGGACCTGGCCCGACAGCATCATCGCCAGGCCCAGGACGGCAAGCGTGGAAAGGCGGATCTGCAAACGGTTCAGCACGGTCATCTCCCGGCAGGGGCGGCGGGGCGGTCCGTCGCGATGTCGACGGAGCGTCCCCGATCCGTCGATTAGAGTTTCAGGTCGAGGCTCAGCAGAATCAGATTGCGCTCGTAGTTCTCGTCGCTCTCGCTCGAATCGCGGGTGTCGTAGCGATATTTGAGATCGATCGACGCATAGTGGTTCATCAGATATTCGGCGCCGGCGCCGCCGGTCCAGATATCGTCATTGCGGCTGATGCCTTCATAGTCGTTGTTGATGAAGCCGCCGAAGGCGTTGAGGATGAGGTTGCGCAGCAGCTCGTGGTCGATATTGATGAGGGCATCGGTGGAGAAATAGCCGGCGGCCCCCACCTGCGTGGTTTCCTGCAGGGTTCGCGACACCGTCGCGGTCACGGTGGTGAGGCCGGTCGGGTTCCAGACCAGGGAGCCGCCGAAGCTGGGTCCGGAGACGGTGTCGAATTCGGAGTCCTGATAGAACTGCGTCAGATAGCCCGCGAAGATGTCGGCGCGGGTCACGCCGCCCAGATCGATGGCGAGTCCGACCACCGTTTCGAAACCCTGCGAGCTGCGATCGAAACCCTGATTGTCCTGCTGGCTGTCATAGTCCTGCCGGTTGTAGGACGCCCGCACATAGGCGTCGTAGTCCGGCACGATCTCGTAGCTGAGCGTGACGCTGTGCAGCGTGGAGAGGCGATCACGATCGTTGTTGTCGATCGTGGTGCCGTTGTCGGCGTCGACATTGAAGTATTTGTAGCGGTTGAGCTGGCTGTCCAGCTTCAGGGTGAAGCGGCCGAAGCGATTCTGGTCGCCCAGCTCGCCGTGATAGAGGTCATATTCCGTCGGGGTCTTGCCCTGGACGTCGTCGGGCGAAGAACGGTCCTCATGCGCATGGCGATAGATGAAGGCGGCGGTGAGCTGGTCGTCGTGCGTCAGATCGAGGCGCCCGTCGGTCCCGAAATGGTAGTCGACATAGTCCTCGCCGGTGTGGCTCGCATAGTAGCCCGCGGCGGCACCGGCGTCGAAATTGAGCGCGTGGTTGTTCCAGTTCGATTCGAGCGACAGCTCCGGCGCGATCTCGGTGATGAAATCGCCGCGCTTGTCGGTCGGCGTGACGAAGATGTTGTCGTCGTAGATCTCGGAGGTGCGGACCGACGGATAGGCGTAGAACCCGCCGAGATGAACGCCCAGCGCATCCACTTCCGGTCGCGGACGTTCGCGCACCGTCTGGTCGCGCGGCACTTCCTCGTAGGCCGTCGAGAAGGTCGGCTGCTGATAGTCGCTGGAAACCACCGGGCCCGACGCATCGGAGGCGGCATCGGCGATCTGCACCGAGCCGATGTCGGAAGGAGCGGGGGTGCTGCTATCGGCGCTCAGCATGCTCTTCTGGGGCCTTGTGTCGTCCTGGGCCGAGTTTTCCTCGGTGGTCGCTCCGGTATCGCTCGACTTGGCCGGGGCGGTCGCTTTCGTCGGATCGGTCGACATCAGATCGTCCGACGCGGCGACCGCTTGGAGCGAAGTCCCGACACCGATGGTCAACGCCATCACCAAGGCCAAGCTGCGTACCAAAGCTCCCCCTCTTCAGCGGCGCCTCATGGCCGAAAAAGCGTGACGGCAAATCGGGCCTTGGAAGCGCCAAGACCGGCGTCGGCCGTCACCTGCACCGACGCGTTAGCAGAGCCCCCTTGTCCAGCTCTCTGCAAACGCCGGGGGCAGCCAAGAAATACTTGTTACGTCAGTAGGATAGCTGCGCATCGTAAGGGTCGCCGCGCGGCCTCAGCGAGGGGCAAAGTTGTGGCTCCTCCGCGCCTCGGAAAGATGAAGAATCCCGTGCGCTTAGTCTGATTGGACAACCGGTGAATGACGTCCTCGGCAGCGGCATTCCATCGCCGCGCGCCTGGCGCCGGAACGTTCCATCACCTTTCCGTGACGAGCCCTCTTTCGGTGGAATGGAACGCGCGGTGCGCCGGTCCTGATGGGGTCCCTTCCGCTCGAAAGGAGCAACGATCCCATGCGCAACTCTCAGGACACGTCGTTCGCGTCGCCAACTGTCGCGAAAAATTCATCGCCTGAGCTGACGCGCCGCCGGATGCTCGGCTGCATGGCCTGGACCGGTACCGGTCTGATTTGGACTTTGGCCGGCGGCGTTCCCCGCAGCCTCGGTCTCATCGGCGAAGCGCGCGCCGACCAGCCGCCGGCCGGCGCCTTCACCTTCGTCCAGATTTCCGACACCCATATCGGCTTCAACAAGGAGGCCAATCCGGATGTGGCCGCCACCTTGCGGCGCGCCATCGGCCAGGTGAACCGGCTCGATCCGCGTCCCGCCTTCGCGATCCATACCGGCGACGTCTCGCATCTCTCCAAGCCCGACGAGTTCGGGCAGGCGCGCGAGCTGCTTCAGGAGATGAAGGTCGACCGGATCCATGTCGTGCCGGGCGAGCATGACGCGCTCGATGACGGCCTGACCGGATTCCTCAAGGCTTTCGGCCAGGAGAGCGCCCAGACCGGCTGGTACAGCTTCGACCAGAACGGCGTGCATTTCGTGGGTCTGGTGAATGTCACCGACTTCCAGCCGAAGGCCATGACCAAGTTCGGGGCGGAGCAACTCGCCTGGCTGGAGAAGGATCTTGCCGGCCAGTCCGCCAGCACGCCCATCCTGGTCTTCGCCCATATTCCGCTCTGGACCGTCTATGAGCCCTGGGGCTGGGGCACCGCCGACGCGCCGCAGGCGCTGAGTTATCTGAAGCGCTTCGGTTCGGTCACCGTCCTCAACGGCCATATCCATCAGGTGATCCAGAAGGTCGAGGGCAATGTGACGTTCCACACGGCCATGTCCACCGCCTATCCGCAGCCGAAGCCGGGCGAAGCCCCGGCACCGGGACCGCTCAAGGTCGATGAAGCCGAGCTGGGCAAGCTCCTCGGCACGCGCAGCATCAATGTCGTTCCGGGGACGAAGACGCTGGCGACAATCGACGCGCCCCTCGACGGCACGGTTTGAGCCCGGCCATGGAACGCGAGACAACGCGCATGTCGATCGCCGGCAGGATGACGTTGAGGATGGCGCCGGCGCGGATCGCCGGTCTCCTGCTCGTCCTTGTCCTCGGCTCATCGGCCGTCCTGCCGGTTGCCGCATCGGCCGCCGGCAGCGTGACGATCGAGATCGGCGGTTACAGCTTCGCTCCCGCCGAGGTGACGGTGGCGCCGGGGACCAAGGTCGTCTGGGTCAACCACGACGAGATGGTGCACAGCGTGGTCTCGGCCGAGCATCTGTTCGGCTCGGCCGGCATGGACACCGACGACGAATACAGCTTCGTGTTCGAGAAGGAGGGCGACTACGCCTATCTCTGCAGCCTGCATCCCTACATGACCGGCGTCGTCAAGGTGCGCCGGCCATGAGGGAGGCCGCCGGGTCGAGACTGAACATTGCCAGGTCTTAAGGCGGGCAGGGGTCTTTCTATGCGCGGTTCATATGGCCCGCCATGGGCGCGTGACCTAGAGTCGCCGCCCATGAACCCGCCCTTCCGCGACGAGAGCCCGGCGCCTCCCGAGGACAAGGCCGGCCGTATCGAGCGGCTGATCCTGCCGCATCTGGACGCGGCCTATAACCTGGTGCGCTGGCTCGCGCGCAGCGAGCAGGATGCGGCCGACATCGTCCATGAGGCGTTCCTGCGCGCGGTCCGCTATGCCGACAGCTTCGAAGGCGGCAACGCGCGCGCCTGGTGGCTCGCGATCGTGCGCACGACCTATCTGACCTGGGTCGCGAAGACGAGCGGTGCCCGTTCGCCCCTGTCGCTCGAAGAAGTGATGACGTCGGGCGACGGGGATCTTCCTGCCGATGGCGGGCGCAGCCCCGAGGAGCTGGCGCACTGGTCGCAATGTGCTTCCATGCTGACCGAGCTGGTGGAGGCGTTGCCGGCGGGCTTCCGGGAGATCATCCTGCTGCGCGAGATGGAAGAGCTTTCCTACCGCGAGATCGCCGACCTGCTCGAGGTGCCCGTGGGTACCGTCATGTCCCGGCTGGCGCGGGCGCGCGAGATGTTGAAGCGTGCCTGGGCCGCGCGGCAGGGAGGGTAGGGCGCTCATGGATTGCAGAACCGCTGCCATGTTGCTTCAGCCCTGCTTCGACGGCGAGCTCGACGAGGGCACCGCGGCCACGGTCAGGGCCCATGTCGCGGGCTGCGCCGCCTGCGGCCGGGAGATGGCGGCGCTCCAGGCCCTGCGCGAGGGCATGAAACGCGCGCTGCCGCGCTATGCGGCACCGCAAAGCCTGCGCGACCGGATCCACGCCTCGGCATCCGAGCCCGAGCCGGCGCCGGCGGTCCGGGCGCCGGCGAAACGCCGGCCCCTGCCGCGGTGGCTGGCGGTGGCGGCCTCTTTGTTGCTGGTGGCGAGCCTCAGCGTCGGGGTGACCCGCAGCCTGATGGGGCCGAACAGTGGCGCGACAACCACCGAGCTCCTGCTGCATGACCTGGTCTCCAGTCACCTGCGGGCCTTGGCGGCGACCAACAGCGTCGATGTGCCCTCCTCCGATCGTCATACGGTGCGGCCCTGGTTTGCCGGACGCGTCGAGGTGGCGCCGCCGGCGCTCGATCTGTCGTCGCAGGGTTTCGAGCTGCTCGGCGGTCGCGTCGACTATGTGGGCGGCCGTCGGGTGGCCGTGCTGGTTTATAGGCATGGCCAGCATGTCGTCGATCTCTATGTGCTGCCCGACGATGCGCCGGGCGCGACGGCCAATGCCGGCGAGGCGGGCGCGCCGCTGATGCGTCAAGGCCTCAACCTGATGCATCGGCGCGTCGGCGGCCTGCAGGTCTGGGCGGTCTCGGACCTCGATCCGCACGAGATGGCCGCCCTCGGCGAGGTCCTGACACAGGCCCCATGAGGCCGCGGCGTCAGCTCGATGTCGGCCGGAAGATCGCGTTATAGGCATAGGCCTCGGGGTCTCCGCCGGCAGCGATCTTTCTCAACCCCGAACGCGTGTAATGTCGGTCCGCCAGCGCATAGCCATGGTCCGCCAGGAAGTCGAAGATTTCGGCCTTGCCGCGCAGATTGACCTCGATCTGAATCGAGCGCGGCCGGTTCGGACCCCGCAAGGTCCGGCTCATGCCACGCAACACCAGCAGCTCGTTGCCGTCGACATCCAGCTTCAGATGGTGAGGCGGACGGAAATCGTGATCGGCGATCAGATCGTCGAGCGCCATGGCGGCCTTGGGTTCGGACAGCGCGGGTCGGAACTCCTTCTCTTCACCGTCGCGCAGCGAGCCGAGCTGACTGTTGGAGGAACCGATCGTCAGCGAGATGTAGTTGAAGGGGATGAGCCCGCTGCGGTCGTTCAGGGCGAAACTGCAGGGGCTGACGCAACCGGCCAGATCGTTGGCGTCGATATTGTCCACGAGGCGCGCGAAATTGGCGCCGTGCGGCTCGAAGGCGTAAACCCGCCCCGACGGTCCGGCCTGCTGGGCTGCCATGATGGTGTAGAGTCCGATATTCGCGCCGATATCGTAGAACACCTCGCCCGGCTTCACTTCCGAGACCGATCCAGGCGCAGGTTCCCGGCTCCTTGACGAGAGCGCTCAGGCAGCGACGCAGGTCGCGATCGCCGTCGCAGCGAAAGCGATAGACCTTCCCACCGGCCCGGATCTCGACCTCCGGACGCAAGGCACGCCGCAGCCAACGCGCAACTCCAAATTGAATCTTCCGCCACAGGCTGGGCGGCCATTGCCGCCCGTCGGTTAAGATCTTCACGCCGACTCACGCTCCCCCACCATTGAGCGGTTGGGAGATTACTCGGTCGAGTTTGTGGGCGCCAGGGGCGGGCGTGGGCTCGCAGCCGGAGGCCGGCGCGCTTCGGCGACCCATGTGCCGGGCCCGGGAAGAGCACCGTGACGGAACGCCGCGGCCGGCGGGACTTTAATCCGGAAATGCTGCGCTGGCGCCGCGTTGCAGGCGTCTTCCGGCGGATGGCGCCGCCGGCCGGGCGGGGCGGATGGCTGTGGAACGGGTCTGGTCGATACGATAATCTTGGACCCGCGTTCCTCCGACACGTCGTTGCTCCGTCGACAGGCCCCATGTTCTTCAATCTCGACAGCTTGCAGATGCGCTACGAGCCCTTTCCGATCGGGCTCGCCCAGCCGCTTATGGAACAGGGCACCTATGACCGGCTCGTCGCCAGCTTCCCGCCGAAGGAGCTGTTCCTGCATATGCCGAAATTCGGCAACAAATACGTGTTGTCGGAGAAGTTCAACCCGAAGAACTATCACGACTATGTCCGCGCCCAACCCACCTGGCGCGAGTTCCACAGTTGGGTGAAGGGCGACGGCTTCATTCCGGGCGTGCTCGAGGCGCTGCAGAAGCGCTACATCGATTTGGGATTGGACGGCAAGCCGCTGCGGGGCCTGCGCCGGCTGCGGCGCCTCTTTCCGGGCAACCGGAAAGACATCCCGCTCAACGCCCGCTTCGAATTCTCGATGCTGTCCGCCGCCGGCGGGTTCCTGCTGCCGCACACCGACAATGCGAACAAGATCATCACGCTCGTCATTTCGATGGCGCGACCCGGCGAATGGAACGAGGCGATCGGCGGCGGCACGGATGTGCTGCGCCCGAAGGACAACCGGCACGCTTTCAATTATCTGAACGAGCAGGCGCAGTTCTCGGATTTCGAGCGGCTCGACAGCTACGCCTTCCGTCCGAACCAGGCGGTCCTCTTCGTGAAGACCTACAACTCCTGGCACTCGGTCAGCCCGATCACCGGCAACGACCCGGAAATCCTCCGGCGCACCCTGACGATCAACATCGAAAAGCCGAAATGGGCCTCGTGAGCTACTGAGGCTGCCAGAGGCCTCGCTATCAGAGCGAGACGACCTTCGGGAACATGTCGGGCGTGGTCTCCACGACCGCGCCATCCTGCACCCGGATCACTTTGTCGGCGACCGTCATCCAGGCGGATTGATGCGAGATCGACAGCACCGTGATGCCACCCTGGTTCACCAAGTCACGCACATTGCGGACGATTCCCGCTTCCGTCATCGGATCGAGCGCGCTGGTGGCCTCGTCGAGGATCAGGAGCTTCGGTCGATGAATCAAGGCACGCGCCAGCGCGATGCGCTGGCGCTGGCCACCGGAGAGGAGTGCGCCGCGCTCGCCCACGATGTGATGGATCCCATCGGGGAGCGTAGCCACGAAATCCCAGGCGCCGGCCTGACGTAGCGCCTTCTCGACATCGGCCGAGGTGAAGCTCGGCTCGCCGAGCGTGACGTTGGCCATGATCGATTCGTGGAACAGGATCAGTTCCTGGGGCACATAGCCGACGAGCGAACGCCACTTGATCACGTCGATCTCAGACAAGGGTTGGTCGTCGATCAGGATCTCACCCGAGGTCGCCTGGTGAAGTCCCAGGATGAGATCCACCATCGTGGTCTTTCCCGCACCCGACGCGCCGATGATGGCGGTGATGCCGCCGGTCGGCACGACGAAAGAGGCGTGGTCAAAGATGACCTTGTCGCCGAAGGCCATTGAAACGTCCCGCAGCTCCATCCCCCCGTTCAAAGTGGGCATGCGCCCGGGCTTGGTGGTTTCGCGCGCGGCCTTGGCATCCTCGATCGCGCCGTGGATCGACCAATAGCCGCTTTCAGCTACTTGCACGGATTGCAGGTCTTCCTGAACCTTGCCGATGACCATGACGGTTTTCACCAGCACGATGCTCATGACGACGAGTTCCGGCAGCGGAATGCCCCCATAGGTGCTGCCGAAATAAGTGCCCAGTCCGATGCAGATGAAGATGATCGGTTCCTGCAGCACCTTGCTGGCATGGCGGGCGAAGAGTTGGCGGCGCATCGCCAGGTCGATGGCATTGATGTCGCGAGCGAAAAGCGCGCCGACGCGTGCCTGCCGGCCCATCGCCTTCATCGGCTTGAGGCCGACGAGCACGTCCGCTAGCCGTCCGATCATGATCTTGGTGCGCTTGGTCTGTTTGCGCGCGTTGCGGCGGGTGATGATGATGAAGCGGCTCAGGGAGAGCATCATCACCAACCCGATGCCGAGCGCAAAGACCGCGAGCTTCCAGGACAAGGCTGCGGCGATGCCGAGATAGACCATGGCCTGGATGATGCCGGACAGGAACTGCGCGACCGAGCTGTAGGCTTCACTGGCTCGCATGGCCTCGATGCCGAGCGCATTGGCGAAGCGCCCCATCGGTTCGCGCACGAAGAAGCTCCAGCGCGCATCGAGCAGGGCCGATACCAGGCCCAGGCGCATATGCGTTCCCACTTCGGCCACCGCATGGCCGACCTGGCGCATGGCCGCGAGCTGCAGCAAGGCCTTGCCGATCATAGCGACGACGAGGATCACGATGAGCGTCAACAGATCTGTCGGCAGGCCGAGGTAGTTGAGCGCCCGCATGACGGTCGCTCCCATGCCGCTCTTGGCGCCTGAGGGGTCTCCGGCGGCGGCGAGAATCGGTATGAGGCTGGCGACGCCGATGCCTTCGGCGACGCCGCTCAGCAACAGGCAGAGAAGGACGACGACGCTGCGGATGGGCGGGGTCGCTACGGCGATCCGCAGCACCGAGGGAACCCGCGACTTTTTGCGCTTGGGGGACTGGTTGCGTTTGTTGGACATCTCATCCTGTCGTTTAGGGGAGCCGGGTCGGATGCCCTCGGGGCATGGGGAGGCTCTACATAGCCGCCCGACGACGGACTCCAATCCGGGCTGCCGAGTGCCGCTCGAACGAAGTGGCCCCGCCAAGGCTGTCGCGGCCCCAGTCCAAGGCCGGCCGATCCGGCCCGAAACTGCCGGATAGTGTTACCCGATCGCCCCCCTCAGCTTCAACCTGCGGGGTGGTCTGCCGGGCCCCCAAATCGGTCGCCAAAGCCTGGATTCTCACGGTCCTGCGGCCCCAGGCCGCAGGACCGTGACCGACCATTCGCTATGTCGGGCGGCGGGCTTGCCGTGAGCGGGCGGGCCGAGTAAGTCTGGCGCCCGGTCCGGCCTCCCCGCCGGATTCGCCTCGCACCCGCCGGTGACGACGACCTTGGGCGCGCGGCCGCGACAAGTCTCGATGAATCGTCACGGAAAGGGCGTTCCTGGTGAATTGGGAGAAGGCCGACGACCCCGCAGCCCTGGCGTCGCCGGTCGCGACGGGCAGGGCCTCCTGGCGGCGGCTCCTTCCGCCCGACATGCTGATCGTCACCCTGGTCGTGCTCGGCTTCTTCGCCATCGCGCTCGCCATCGCCCGCCGCTACGGGATCAGCTTCACCGAGCCCCGACCCGGCAAGATTCCCGGCCTCGACGCCAATTACTGGGCGCCGCCGATCTTCGCCGCGATCGCCTATCTGGTGATTCAGCTGATCGGCCGGCAGGTGGCCCGATCGAATCGCCCGTCCTGGGCCGCCTTCGGACGGCGCATCTTCGACGACTATTACCTGCTGGCGCTCTTCATCTTCGTCATCTACGTCCATTTCAACATCAAGATGTGGATCCCGGTCGTCAATCCGGCGCTCTATGACGAGAGCTATTTCGCCATCGACCAGGCGCTGCAGCCGGTGATCGACCTGTTCGCCTGGCTGCGGGGCCTCGGCGCCCGCGTCATCCCGGCGGTCGACATCTGGTATCAGGCAGGCTTCTTCGCCGTCTTCGTGCTGTCCTACCTGACCCATTCGATCGGCAACCGGCGCTGGCATTATCACAACATGATCGGCCTGCTGCTGATCGAGATGATCGGCCCGCTGAGCTATCTGTTCGCGCCAGCGGTCGGCCCCTTCATCTACGAGCAGGGACCGAACACGCTGGCGACCAATGCGGAGCTGACGATGTACGAGGTCTATAAACAGGTCCTCGCCGGCGGTGCCGCCTGGGTGTCGGAGCATGGCGGGCAGTATTTCGCGCAGCCGCTGGCGGCGATGCCGTCGCTCCATGTCGGCGCCACCTTCGTCATCGTCTACTACGCGGTCAAAGCGCGGCAATGGGTGTCGCCGCTGGCGGTCCTGGCTTTCGCCTGGATCGTCATCGAATCCGTCGTGGCCCGCTGGCACTACCTGATCGACCTGCCGGTCGGCCTCTTGGTGGCGGCAATCGCCATCTTTCTCACCAATCGCCTCTGCCGGGGCCGGCAGATCGAGATCGATCGGGCCGCAGGCCTGGCCCATGCGGCCCGCGGTGGCTGAACTGTCGAACGACATGGATTCCCGGGTCGCCGTCGCCGCAGGAGAATCGGGAACGGCACTCGATCGTCCGCCGAGCGTCTGGGTCTTCAAATGCCATCGCGCCGGCGATCACGCGCAGAGCATCGCCCTGGCCGACGCGCTGGGCTGGCCTTATGTCGTGAAGGAAATGAAGTTCCTGCCCTACGAGCTCTATTTCGCGCTGCGGGGCAAGGGAACCTTGGCCGGAATCGACCGGCGGCGCTCGAGCCCGCTCCAGCCGCCCTGGCCCGATCTCATCATCATGGCCGGTCGCCAGAACGAGACGCCGGCCAAATGGGTGCGGGACCAGTCGGGGGGACACACCCGCATCGTCGTGATCGGGCGCTATTGGACGCCCGCGGCGGAGCTCGATCTGGTCGTGACGCCGCCGCAATTCCGGCTGCGCGAGCATCCCCATGTGCTGGTCAACGATTTCCCGCTGCATCAGGTGACGCGCGACAAGCTCGACGAGGCCGCCCGCGTCTGGCGGCCGCGTCTGGCGGACCTGCCGCATCCCTGGATCGCGCTGGTGGTCGGCGGTTCCAGCGGCCCCTATGTGTTCAGCCGCGAAACCGCGCGTCGCCTGGGACGGGAGGCGAGCGCCTTCGCGCGGACCCAGGGCGGGTCGCTGCTGGTGACCACCAGCCCGCGCACCGGCCACGGCGCCATGGAGGCGCTCGATCGCGCGATCGAGGTGCCGCACAAGTTCTATCGCTGGCGTCCGGCCGATCCGGAAAATCCCTATCTGGGCTATCTGGCACTGGCCGATCGCTTCATCGTCACCGCCGACAGCCTGTCGATGCTGGCCGAAGCCTGCGCCTCCGGCCGGCCCGTCTTCATGTTCGAGTTCGGTGGCGGCCCCGCCGCCATGCGGGGCCCCCGCGCCCGCGATCCGCGCATCCGCCAATGGTGGCGCTGGTCGCAGCTCAGGGATCAGGGTCTGCTCGGGCTCCACTATGCGTTGGCCATCGGCCTGCCGCCCTGGCGGATCAACCGCAGCCGCGATATCCGGCTGGCCCAGGACCGTTTCGTCTCGCTGGACCGGGCGCGCTGGCTCGGGCAAGACGATCCGCGCCCCTGGCATCCAGCCCCCTTGCAGGATCTGGACCGTGCCGTGGCGCGGGTCTATGCGCTCCTCGGTCGCCCCGGGTCGGATGCGGATCCTGTTCACAAGGCCCGCGCCGGCCCGCATGATGCGGTCGGTTCAGCGGCCGCGCCGATGCTTCCCGGCGCGCCTTAGCCCGCTGGCCATCCAGCTCGATCGTGACAGGCCCTTCATTGCCCATGCCGTCGCCAGACCCCAAGACCAGCGCGTCGATGCCGGCCGGCGCTCGTCCGTCGCCCCTCGTCTGGCTGCTGATGTCGGACAAGACCGGCGACAACGCGCAGCTGCAGGTGGTCGCCGACGCGCTGCCCTGGCCGAGCCAGCCCAAGCAGATTCGCGTCCGCCCGGAGTTTGCCGACGCCAAGCCCCGGGTCGCCGCCTCGATCCATCACGTCGATCCGGCGAAGTCCGATCCGCTCGAAGCCCCCTGGCCCGATCTCGTCATCACCATCGGCCGCCGGATGTCGATGGTGGCGCTCTGGATCAAGGAACAGTCGCGAGGGCGGACCCGGATCGCCCTGATCGGGCCGCCCAAGCGCATGCTCGACCGTTTCGATCTGGCGGTGGCCTCGGTCCAATATCGGTTGCCGCCCCAGCCCAACCTGCTGCGGATCAATTTCCCGCTGCAGCGCATCGAGATGGCCGCCATTGCCGCCGAGACCGAGGGCTGGCGGCGGGAGCTCGAGCCGCTGCCGCGGCCCTTGATCGCGGTCATGGTGGGCGGACGCACCAAGGCGGTGCGCTTCGACGAGACGGTCGCGCGCCAGCTCGCCGCCGGGATCGCCGACCTCGCCGCCCGCGAACGGGGCACGCTCGTCGTCACCACCAGCCGGCGGACGCCCGATGCCGTCATTGCCGTGCTGGAGCGCATGCTGCCGCCGGGTTCGCTGCTGCATCGCTGGAGCCCGGGCGGGGAACGCAATCCCTATCGCGCGCTCCTGGGCCTCGCCGATCGCTTCATCGTCACCAGCGACAGCATCTCGATGCTGATGGAGATCGGCCGCCTCGGCCGGCCGCTGGCGATCTATCCGCTGCCGCTTTCCGCGGGCTTCGGAACGGGAGTTCTCGGCAGCCTGGCGGAGCTCCTGCCGCGGCCGATCGCGCGCCGGCTGCGCCGGGCGATCGCCGAGCTGGCCGATCGCCTGGGGGCGATCGGGCATGACCGCGACCTGACGGCGATCCATCGCCTGATGATCAAGGAGGGGCACGCCGTCTGGTTCGGCGACCCGTTCCAGCGCGACAATCGACCGCTGCCCGACGAATTGGGGGCCGTGGTGGCGCGGATCCGGGCCCTGATGGAGCAAGGCTGATTCCCGCCGGGCCCAGCACCCGGCTTCAGCCGGGTCAGGCCAGGTTGGCGACCCGTTCGAGTTCCTGGATGCGCTGATGGACGGAGTCCGGCGTCACCGGCTCGTTGCCCTCGCGGCTGCATTCCACCGCGGCCGCGATATTGCCGAGGATCGCGGCCAGGACGTCGTTCCCGGTCGCGAAATAGGCCAGCGTCGCATAGGCCAGGAGCGCGTCGCCGGCGCCGACTGGATCGACGATCTTGTTCGCGAAGCTGTCGAGCGCCGCCACGGTGCGCAGGTCCTCCGGCGGCCGGGTGCGATAGGTGAGAACGCCGCGATCGCCGAGCTTGAGAATGAGCGTCTTGCAATGGGCCTGCTCGAACAGCGCCGTCGCCAGCGGGCGGATCGCCGAGTCCTGATCCCCCAGCGCGAAACGCGCCTCGCGCTCGTTCGGCGTGATCAGGTCGAAGCCCTTGAACTCGAGGATGTTGCCCCAGCGGCTGGCGACCTGGCTGTCGGCGACGCGCATGCGCCCGGCGGGGATCGCCTCGGTGAGACGCGGCACCGTCATGCGGTTGAAGATGCCGTGACGGAAGTCGCTGAAGCAGGTGATGTCCGCCGCGGTCTCGGCGATGTCGCGCCGGAACTCCGTCAGCACCTTGTCGGAGATCGAGCGATTGTCGACGGTGTCGATCTTCAGCAGGCGGTAATCGTGGGCGACGATGGCGTTCTTGTTGGTCGTCGGGCGCGTCGGATCGATGATGGCGCGCGTCTTGACGCCCGCCTTCTCCAGATCCTGGAGGACGAAATCCTTCAGCGCGTCGTTGCCGAGAACGGTCGAGAAGGTCACGTCCGCACCGGCCGCGCGCAGATGCTTGGCGACGATGCCGGCGCCGCCGACATAATCCACCTTGTTCTCATAGAGAACGCTCATGGTCGGCGTCTTGGTCATCCCGCCGATCATGCTGCAATGGGTCAGGCTGTCGACGATGGTGTCGCCCACCACATGGACCCGGATGCCCTTGAGATTGTCCAGGGCGCCGTAGAGTTCCGAGAAGCCGAACCCTTCACCTTCCATCATCATCATCAGCTTCTCGATGCCGATATCCGGCGGTCCGGACTCGATCAGGCGCGACGATGAATAGACGATATCGCCCGGCGTGAAGAGCACCTCGCCGCCGAAGCTCTCGAGCGTGCGCATCTCTTCCTGGGTCTTCGGATTGTGGCCGCCGGCATATTCGTAGCCCTTGGCGTAGAAATCCGGCTGGATCAGCTTCAGATTCTCGACCGGTGTCGGGTTGGGATCGACGACCACATAGTCCACGGCTTCGAGCGCCGCCAGGTTGATCGCGCGCAGATCCTGGGGAACGAAGGGCCGGTGGGCCGCCTTCAGGATATGGGCATCGGCGGTGATGCTGGCCACGAGGATGTCCGACTTGCTCTTGGCGTAGAGCAGATGGCGGACATGGCCCGGATGCACGACATCGAAGGTGCCATGGCACATGATGACCCGCTTCTTGCGCGGGCGGGGGCCGATGATGGCGGCAACTTCCTGCGCCGTCTTGATCTTGTGGCTCACCAGCTTGCGGCTTTGTGCATCCATGGCTTATGCGTTCTCCCGGCCGGCCTGCTTCATGAATTTGAACCAGGTTTCCGTGGCGCTGGCGATCGACTGGGGATCCCAGAGCGGCGCCTCGCGCCAATAGTCGATGGTGGCCACGATCCTGGCCACGCCTTCCTCGAAACTCACCGCCGGCGCCCAGCCCAGCTCGCGCTGGATCTTGCCGATGTCGGCCCAGGTCACGTCCGGCTCGCCCGGGCGCTTCGGGATGTAGGTCTTTTCCCCGCCCAGGAGCTCGATCAGGCGGTTGACCGACTGAGGATTGCCGCCGCCCAGATTCCAGAAGGTCCCGGCACGATCGGTCTCCGCCGCCGCGAGAAAGGCGCGGGCGACGTCCGTGACATAGAGGAAGTCGCGGCGCTGCGTGCCGTCGCCGACGACGGTGAAGGGCTTGCCGGCCAGCTTCTGGCGCAGGAACACGCCGAACACCGCGCCATAGGCGCCCGAGGTGCGCGAGCGGGTGCCATAGGCGTTGAAGATGCGGACCGAATTCACCGGCAGGCCATAGACCTTGTGCCAGTGGAACCCCGCCTGCTCGCCCTGATATTTCGACAGCGCGTAGGGATAGAGCGGGTTGATCGGGTGATCCTCGCGCGTCGGCGTCGATGCCAGGCCGTAGCAGGAGGAGGACGCCGCATAGACGAACTTGGTCACGCCCGACTGCCGGGCCGCCTCGAGCACGGCGACGGTGCCCTGGACGTTCGCCGACATGTATTCCGCCGGCCGCTCGATCGACGGGACGATGTCGCCGATGCCGGCGAAATGGAAGACGAAGCGCGCGCCGCGGAAGGACGGATCCTCCGGCTTGATGTCGCGGATGTCGCGGGTCTCCAGCACCACGTCGCCGGAGCCAGCGTGCTGGGCCAGATTGGCGGCGCGGCCACCGACCATATTGTCGATCGCGTGAACGCGAAAGCCGCGCTCGACCAGCAGATCCACCATATGGCTGCCGATGAAGCCCGCCCCGCCGGTGACGACGGCCAGAGGCTTCCCGGTCATGCGGCGCGCAGGGACTTCAGCTGACGGACGTTGAAATACCGATCGTCGGTCATGCTGTTGGGCAGCTTGTTCGCCTTGAAGGCCTTGCACAGGTCGCGAACCGCGTCTTCCACCGTGTGGCGCGGCGAGAAGCCCAGCTTGCGGCGGATCTTGTCCGAGTTGATGTGATAGCTGCGGATGTCGTCGGTCGGCGTCGTGACGATGTCGATGGCGCCCCGGTCGGGGAATTCGTTCATGACCACGTCGCGCACGGTGCGCGCGATGTCCATGATGCTCATGTTCTGGTAGCCGGCATTGAAGGTCTCGCCGGCGATCTTCTCGTCGGGGAGCTCCAGCAGCAGCTCATAGAGGTCGCACATGTCCTGCACATGCAGGTTGGGCCGGAGCTGGGTGCCGCCGAACACGGTGATCTTGCCGTTGTTGATCGCGTGGTTCGTCAGGATGTTGACGCTGAGATCCAGGCGCTGGCGCGGCGCGTAACCGCAGACGGTCGCGGGCCGGATCGTGACGCAGACGAAGTCTGGCGACTGGTGCTTGAACAGCAGCGGCTCGCACATGCCCTTGTACTTGTTGTAGAGCGTCAGCGGCAGCAGGGGATGGTCCTCGGTGACATTCGGCTTGTCGGAGACGCCATAGACCGAGCTCGAGCTGGCATAGATGAAGCGCTTCACGCCGGCGCGCTTGGCCGCGATCACCATGGGCTCGAAGGCATCCAGATTGACCGAGGTCGAGAGCCGCTCGTCCAGCTCGAAGCTCGCATCGTTGGAGATGCAGGCGAGCGAGATCACGACATCCTGGCCCTGGCAGGCCTTGGCCAGCTTCGCCGTGTCGCGGATGTCGCCCTCGATGACGCGCAGGGCCGGATCCTGCTTCGGCAGGAAGTCGTCGCCGAAATACATGATGTCGTAGACGGTGACGTGATAGCCGAGATCCAGCAGCTGCGGCACGAGCAGCGATCCGACATAGCCGGCGCCGCCGGTCACCAGGACATTCTTGAACTTCACGAACGAGCTCCATTCGCCAGGACCGGCGCGGCGTCCCGCGTCGGGATGTTGTAGCCGGCGGCATCGGCGTCCCGCCAGAACATCTCCACGGTCTCGAGCGAGAAGCGCTCGAGATCCTTGCCCACCGAGCCCAGCTTGTTCAGCAGGTCGTTGGTGACGGTGATGATGTGGCAGCCGCAGGCGTCGGCATGAAACAGGTTGAGCACCTCGCGCGGGCTCGCCCACAGCACCTCGGCCTTGGGATGGGCCTTCGCCGCGAGCCGGACCGCTTCGGTCATGATCGGCATCGGATCGCGCCCGCTGTCGGCGACGCGGCCCGCGAAGATCGAGAGGATCGCCGGCGTCTCGGCCGACAGGACATCCAGCGTGGCGCGCACCTGATCCAGCGTGAACATCGCCGTCACGTTGACGGCGACGCCGCGCTTCGACAGGCGGCCGACCAGCGGCACCGAGGACTGGCGCTTGGTGTTGGTGATGGGGATCTTCACATTGACGTTGGCGCCCCAGGAAGCGATCTCCATGGCCTGCGCTTCCATCGTCGCGTGATCGTCGGCGAAGACCTCGAAGGAGATCGGCCGGTCGGGCACCGCCGCGATCGCCTCGCGCGCGAAGGCGCGATAATCCTTCACGCCGGCCTTGCGCATCAGCGTGGGGTTCGTGGTGAACCCCTTGATGAAGGGCTTGGCGTACATTTCGCGAATGCCGTTCAGGTCGGCGCCGTCGGCGAAAATCTTGATCCGCAGATCGGAGATCGAGGGCACGGGTTCCATCGGTCGTGAGACCTTCATCTAGAATTGTTGGAGGATGACGTCCGTCGCCTCCGCGAGCGAGCACACGATTCGATCGGGTCGTTCCCGCGGGACGTCATAGTCGTTGCGCAACCATATGGTGTAGCAGCCGGCGGCTTTTCCGGCCCCGATGTCGCGCCAACGATCCCCGACCATGAAGCTCTGGTCCAATCGGATATTGTGTCGCGCGGCTGCGTCAAAGAGCATGCCGGGCAGCGGCTTATAGCACTTGCAGTCGGGCCCCTCAAGGCACCAGCAGACCTCGACATGGTCGATCGGCAGCCGGTCCGTCAGCCAGCGGTTCATCGCCTCGATTGCCGCCCGGGAGGTGAGGCCCTTGGCCGCATCCGGCTGGTTGGTCGCGATGGCCAGGAACAGGCCTGCGGCTTTCAGTCGCTGGAGCGCGTCGACCGCGCCCGGCATGAGAATCATGTCCGCGACGCCGGCCGGCGGGTAGGGATGGCCATCCCGGACCACCGCCTCGTTGAGGGTGCCGTCGCGGTCGAAGAACACCGCCCGGCGCGGTGCCGCGGCCGTCACCGCGGGGCTGCGCTCGTGGCGGTGACACTCTCCCACTTCGTGGCCCGGCGTTGCAGGACCGGGTTGGAAACGAGGCAATGCCACACCACGGCCTGGAAGCCCTCGCTCTGCGGGGTGATGTGCGCCGCGTTCGGCGCCGGAATCACGACCACCACGTCGCCCTTCTTGGCGGTGTAGCCGGTGGCGCGCCCGACGATCCCGAAGATCTTGGTGCCGCGCCGCTTGGCCAGGTCGATCGCCTTGACGAGATTGGGCGAGACATTCTTCTCGGCGTCGCCGCCGCCGACCGAGAAGATCAGAATTGCATCCTTCTCGTTGACGTTGCTGACCTCGAGCCAGCCCTCGAACACCGTGTCCCAGCCTTCGTCGTTGGTGCGCGCGGTCAGCTCCGACACATTGTCGACCGGGGTGTAGGCCTCGATCCCGCAGAGCTTGCGGAAATCGTTGACCGCATGACTGCAATTGCCGGCGCTGCCGCCGACGCCGAGCAGGAACAGGCGGCCGCGCCGTTCCCGCACCGCCGCCAGCTCCGAGGCGAGCCGGTCGATCGCGGCGCGATCGATCTCGCGCGCGATCTGCGCGACTTCGTCGAAGAACAGAGCTGCGTGACTCATCCGATTATCGCCTTCCTGCCGCGGCATGGCGCGATTGGGGGCGCCACCGACAGCGTTGCCATATGCGCCGCGCTCGTATCGCGGAGCCGGCCCTGTCTGCGGCCGGCCTTCCGCGAGGGTCCCGTCGTTTGCCGATGGGCCGGAATTGCGCGTCGGCGATCCGTTCGCCGGCCTTCGAGTCGCGTCATTCCGGGGCTTTGGGGTGGGGCGCGTGATCGGCTATAAACTCTTTCAGTTTCGGCTTGTCAAGACGACGGAGCCGGCTCAAATCCGCGGAAAACCTGACCAAAATGCGTGTCGCCGTTGTCGGACTCGGTGTCCAGGGCCATAAGAGGCGAAGCGTCGCGGGGGCGGACCTGGCCGCCACCGTCGACCCGGTCAACCCCGAGGCCAAATATCGCCGAATTGAGGATGTGCCGATCTCGGCCTATGACGCGGCCCTGATCTGCACGCCGGACGAGCCCAAGCTCGCCATCCTCGACTATCTGGCCTCCCACCGGAAGCATGCCCTGGTCGAGAAGCCCTTGATCGCGGACGAGGATGCCGCCATCGCCGGGCTTCGGGACCGGGCGCGCGCGAAGGGCGCGGTTCTCTACACCGCCTATAATCATCGCTTCGAGCCGCATTTCATCCGGATGCGCGAGCTGCTGCAAAGCGGCCGGCTCGGCCGGATCTATCGCTTGCGCCTGTTCTATGGCAACGGAACGGCGCGCCTGGTGCATGACTCGGCCTGGCGCGATGCCGGCGCCGGCGTGCTCCCCGATCTGGGATCGCATCTGCTCGACACCATCCTGTTCTGGCTGGGATCGCCGCCCGCGGCACCGTTTCGCGTCGTGTCCGCGGATCGATTCGAGAATCGGGCCTTCGATCATGTCGTGCTCGCCTCGGCCGGACCGCCCTCGGTCGAGCTCGAGATGACGCTCTGTTCCTGGCGCAACGATTTCAAATGCGACCTGCTGGCCGAGAACGGCAGCGCTCACATTGAATCGCTGTGCAAATGGGGCCCGACCAGTTTCACCGTTCGCGACCGCAAGCTGCCGAGCGGCCGGCCGGACGAGGCGTCGAAAACGCTGATTCAGCCCGATCCGACCTGGGTGGCGGAGTACGCGCATTTCAAGTCGCTCTGCGAATCGGGCGGCCCCGACAATCTCGACAACGATCTCTGGATCAACCGCACCTTGAAGAATCTCGCGGCCGAGGCCCTGGCGTCATGATCGGCTTTGCGGGCATGACGCATCTGGGCCTCGTCTCGAGCCTCGCGGCGGCGGCCAAGGGCGTGTCCACCGTCGCCTTCGATCCGAACGCGGACCTCGTCGCGCAGCTGAGCCAGGGCCGGTTCCCGATCGACGAACCCAGGCTTGCCGAGATCTGGACGGCCCATCGGGGGAACATCCGCTTCACCAGCCAGGCGCCGGATCTCGCCGCCTGCGACCCGATCTATGTCGCGCCGGATGTCCCGACCGGCGACAGCGGCGAGAGCGATCTCGAGCCCGTCCATCGGCTGCTCGATATCGTCGGCAAGGCCGCGGCCGGACGGACGCGGGTCCTGCTGAGCCAGGTGCCGCCGGGTTTCACCCGGGCGCTGCGGGACGAGAGCCTCTACTATCAGGTCGAAACCCTGGTGTTCGGCCGCGCCTTCGAGCGTGCGCTCGAGCCGGAACGCTACATCGTCGGCTGCGCCGACCCGGCCGGCCCCCTGCCGCCCGCCTTTCGGGCCTATCTCGAGCGGTTCGGCTGTCCCATCCTGCCGATGCGCTATGAGAGCGCGGAGCTTGCCAAGATCGCCATCAATTGCTGCCTCGCGGCCAGCGTCACGGTCGCCAATTCGCTGGCCGAGCTGGCCGAGGGCGTGGGCGCCGACTGGTTGGAGATCGTTCCCACCCTGCGGCTTGACCGCCGCATCGGTCCTCATGCCTATCTGACGCCGGGCCTCGGCCTCTCCGGCGGCAATATCGAGCGCGACCTCTCGACCGTGACCCGGCTTGCCGATGCCGCCGGCGCCGATGCGAGCGCCATCCGCGCGATGCTCGTCAACAGCCGCCACCGCAAGGACTGGCCCCTGCGCCGCTTCGGCGAGCTGGTGGCGGACCGGGTAAAGCATCCGCGCGTTGCGCTCTGGGGCCTCGCCTACAAGGAGAACACGCACTCGACCAAGAACTCGCCGGCCCTGGCTTTCTTGAGCGGGCTCGGCCCCTCGATCGTGCAGGCCTATGATCCGCTGGTCGCCGCCGTCGCCCGTTATCATCCCGGCATCGTTCAGGCCAAGGATCCGCTCGATGCCTGTCGGGACGCCGACGCGCTGGCGATCCTGACGCCCTGGCCGCAGTTCAGAAGCGTTGCGCCCGGCGACGTCGCCGCTGCCATGAAGGGGCGCGTCCTGTTGGATCCCTATCGCATCCTCGATCCCGAGGCCTGCCGTGCGGCCGGCCTTCAGCAAGCCGTCCTTGGAGCTCCGTAACGCCCGTGACCTTCGATCATCGACAGACCCCTCCCGCCGAGCCCGCCCGCGTCGTCGTGCTGGGCTCGCGCGGCTTCATCGGCGCCGCCCTCGTCCGCGATCTCGCGGCCGCGGGCATCCCGACCCTGGCGCTCTCCTCGGCCGATCTCGACCTGGCGGCGCCCGATGCGGCCGCCAAGCTGACCGCCCTGCTGCAGCCCGAGGATGCGCTGGTGTTCCTGTCGGCGGTGACGCCGGACAAAGGCCGCGACATCGCCAGCACCATGCGCAACCTGCGGATGGGCGAGGCGGTGGCGGCGGCCCTGCAGGCGCGGCCTGTCGCCCATCTGGTCTATCTCAGCTCCGACGCGGTCTATTCCTTCGAGGCCGGCCTCGTCTCGGAAGCCACGCCGGCCGCGCCCATCGATCTCTACGGCGTCATGCACCGCACCCGCGAGCTCATGATGCAGCAGGCGTTCAAGGGACCGCTGGCGATCCTGCGCTCGACCCTCGTCTATGGCGCGGCGGATACGCATAACTCCTACGGCGCCAACCGTTTCCGGCGCCTGGCCGAGAAGGATCGCAAGATCACGTTGGGCGGCAAAGGCGAGGAGACCCGCGATCATCTGTTGATCGACGATGCCGTCGCCATGATCCGGGAGGTGCTCCGGCATCGCAGCCACGGCATCCTGAACATGGTCACCGGGCAGTCGGTGACGTTCGACGAGCTGGCGCGGCTGGTGGGCGGGCTTTTCAGTCCGGCGGCGGAGGTGATCCATACGCCGCGGCAGTCGCCGATCACCCACCGGCATTTCGATCCGGCACTGCGCCGGCGCGCCTTTCCCGAGTTCCGCTTCACGCCGCTGATCGAGGGCTTGCGCAAGGTCCATCGCGAGGCGATCTCGGGTGCCTAGACCGTCGCGGCACCGATCGACGGCTCGATCGCGTCCTCACGGCATGAAAGATCCATGGGAACATCGATGACGGAGAGCGACGCCTCACGCCCGCCGACCGGCCCGCGCCTGCATCCGCGCGATGCGGTCGCCGCGATCATCGTCGTGCCGCCGCAGGGATATCTGCTGCAGCTCCGCGACAACCGCCCCGATATCTTCTTCCCCGATCATTGGGGCCTCTTCGGCGGCGCCATCGAGCCCGGCGAGAGCGAGGAGGCCGCGCTGCGCCGCGAGCTCGCGGAGGAGATCGGGGTCGATTTCCCGCCCGACGCGGTGCGCTATGCCACGCGCATCGACATCGACTGGAACCGGCCGGGATTCGGGATGAAGACGCGCGCGTTCTTCGAGGTCTCCCTGGCGGCGGAGAGGGTCAAGTCTCTGATTCTGCGGGAAGGCGCCGATCTTCGCGTCTTCTCGCCCCATGAGATCCAGAACCTTCGCGTCACGCCCTACGACGCCTTCGGTCTCTGGCTGCATATCAATCGAGAGCGCATCGGATAGCCCGGTCCCGGTGACGCCCACAAGGCCCTGTGGCGAGTTTGTGGCCAGTCCTGCAACCTTCTCGCCCCGTTACATCGGTATTGCCCCACTACGTCAGTCTGTTTACCCTATTAAATAGAACTTAATGATGGGGGGACCGGTGCTTCTGAAATCGCGCCAGGTTTCTGTGATTTCCGATCCGGTGGCACTTCGTCTGCGCGTGGGCACGCTTTTGGCCCGGACACGCTCGATGCTCCGTTCGTCGCGAAGTCAGCCCCGCCGGATCATCTTCATGCATATCCCCAAGACCGGCGGGATGACGGCGCAGCAATATCTCACCTGCTGCCTCGGCGGAAAGCGAGGCGGGCGGCGGTGCAAGCTCGGCGAGATCTATCTTCATCAGCCTCCCGACGATCGAAAAATCGAACGGGCACGCGCATCGCGCTTCATCTGCGGCCATTTTTCCTGGGCCAGCGTCGAGCGCATCGGCGTTCGCGACGACGACTACATGTTCACGTTTCTTCGCGAGCCGCGGAGCCGCCTGCGGTCCTTCTATCGGGTGATGACCAACTACCCCAAGGATCACCTCACCGAGGCGGTGATGAGCCGGGTGGAGAAATGCAGGGACATGTCCCAGCTGGACATGTTCACCACCTCGGATCTCGATCTTCGGAACATGATCGACAACTACATGGTGCGCCAGCTCTCCGGCCGGCTGGTCGATTATCCGTTTGCGGAATCGGAATGGCCGGCGCTTCTCGAGATCGCCAAACGCAATCTCCGGCGCCTGAATCACATCGGCTTCCAGGAAACATACGAGGCCGATTTCGAACAGATTCTGCACGACTTGAATCTGCCGCGCCTGGCGGCCATCCCAAGAGACAACGCGACGGACGACGTCGTCAAACGCGCCTGGGTCAAGGGCAAGACCCATCGGGAAAATCCTGCCGACATCCAGGCCGCCATGGCGCCGTTGGTCCGCTGGGACGTCGCGCTCTATGACTATGCCCGTCAGCTCCGCGCGAGCGCAGGGTCCGAAAGCCGCAACTGATCGACAGGCCGCTCTTCCCGCTGCATCTACGCGGAGGTGAGCGCCACTACTCCACGATCGTCCAGAAATAGTCGCCCGTATAGCCGGCCTCGGCGAACACCTTGCGCCAGCCATCCGGGTAATCGTGAAAGTTCGCGGTCAGGACCCAGTCGAGGAAGAGCCTGCGCTGCTCTTCGTCACGATAGGAATCGACCTGCACATAGGCCCGGCCGCCGCAGAGCCGCTGCACTTCCTTGAGCGATCGGATCACGCCGTCGCGGTTCTGATTGTGGATCGTATTGATCGACACCACCGCGCTGAAGCTGTTGCTGGGGAACGGCAGATGCTCGCAGCTGCCGAGATGGAGCCGGCCGACCACCTCGGGCTCGCAATGCATGACCGCATATTCCGAAATGTCGATGCCGAACACCTCGAGCCCGGGGCAGACCTTCATCAGGTCCTTGACCAGGAATCCCTTGGCACAGCCGACATCCAGCACCCGATCGCCGGCCTTGAGGCCGAAATGGGCGACAATGTCCTCGGCGATGGGAACCCATCTTCCGTCATAGCGATAGCCGCCATAGCCATATTCCCGCGGCCCGTCGAAATATTCCTGGCCGAACTTCCGGGAGGTGGCGATCACCTCCGGGCTCTTGGCCTCCGCGCGGGCATTCACATTGCGCCGCGAGCGCGGCAGGCGCGCGAGAAGATTGACCTCAGCCATAACAGTACTCCGTTGCGTGAATTTTCGAGGGGTTCGTGAGCCGCAGGTCGACCGGCCTCGCGCTCAATCGCGGCGCGGCCGACGGCACCCGTGACAATGAGCGCAATTGCCGGAAATCATTATCTTTCGCTCCCTAAGGGGATCGATGATATCGTCAATCGGCCTCTGCCGCCAACATCCGTTGCCCGTTCGCCCCCTCCCATTCGAAGACCCCATGCCATCCCCATCGACGCCTCGCTCCGTCCGCTATTCGCCGCTCGGCCAGCAATTCGCCGATCCCGAACCGATCCTCGCCGACATCCGCCGCCTGGTGGCGTCGGGCGATTTCACGCTGGGAAAGGTGGTCGGCGAGTTCGAGGCGATGTTCGCCGCCATGCTGGGATCCAGGCACGCCATCGGCGTCGGCTCCGGCACCGATGCCCTCAAGGTCTCGCTCAAGGCGGCGGGGCTGGAGCCCGGCGACGAGGTCATTACCGCCGCCAACACCTTCTGGGCGACGGTTGGCGCCATCGCGGAGCTGGGCGCACGTCCGGTCTTCGTCGATTGCGACGACATGTTCGGCCTCGATATCGACCGGCTCGAGGCCGCCATCGGCCCGCGCACCAGGGCCATCGTCCCGGTGCAGCTGACCGGCGACGTGGTCGACATGCCGCGGATCATGGAGATCGCGCGCGCGCGCAAGCTGCCGGTCATCGAGGATGCCTGCCAGAGCCTGCTGGGCGAATGGGAAGGCCGCAAGGCCGGGACCTTCGGGCTGGCCGGCGCCTTCTCGATGCATCCGCTCAAGATCATCAATGTCTGGGGCGATGCCGGGGTGATCGTCACCGATGACGACGCGATCGACCGGCGCTGCCGGCTCTTGCGCAATCACGGGCTGCGCAATCGCGACGAGATGGAGATCCTGGGCTACAACACCCGCCTCGACTCGCTCCAGGCCGTCGTGGGCAAGCATATGCTGCCGCAGGTCCCGAACTGGGTCGAGGGGCGCGCGGCCGCGGCCGCCTATTACGACCGCGCCTTCGCCGGCATTCCCCAGCTCCGGATTCCGACGCGCGATCCGCGGAGCAAGAACGTCTATCTGCTCTATGTGTTGTTCGCCGAGCGCCGGGACGAGCTGCATGCGCATTGCCTGGCCGAGGGCATCGAGGCCAAGGTGCATTATCCGATTCCGGTCTATCGCCAGCCGGCCCTGCGATATCTCGGCCACAAGGAGGGCGATTTCCCGGTGGCCGATCGCCATGCGCGGGAAGTGATCACCTTCCCTGTCGATCAGTATCTCAGCCGCGCCGAGCAGGATCGGGTTGTCGATGTGGTCCGTTCGTTCTATCAAAAGCGCCGTTGAGCCTTCCCGCGCCGGGATCGCCCAAGCGATGACGAGGAGCTGAGAGACCGATGAGAACCTACATTCTCCTGGGCGGCGGCGGCGTGTTCGCGGTCCATTTCGCGAAATACCTGCTCGAGAAGGCCGATCCCCGGAAGGTCATCTGCGTCGGCCGCAATCCCCCGGCGGCCCCTCCCTTCACGCTGGAGGTCGGCAAGGGCGACGACCGCTATCGCTACGAGCAGATCCATGTCGTGTTCGAGCAGGACCGGCTGTTCGAGCTGTTCGACCGCGAGAAGCCCGAGGTGATCGTCAATTTCGCGGCCCTCGCCTATGCCACTTCCTGGGAGAAGTCGTTCCGCTATTACGAGACCAATGTCGTCGCCCTGGCGAAGATGTGCGAAGACCTCATGAAGCGCGACTATCTCGAGCGCTTCGTCCAGATCGGCACCTCGGAGCTGTACGGCCCGGTCGAGAAGCCCGCGTCCGAGGAGGCGCCGCTGCACCCGACCAGCCCCTATGCGGTTTCGAAGCTGGCCGGCGACATGCATCTCGACACGCTGTGGGCGGTCCGCAAGTTCCCGATGAACATCATCCGCCCCTCCAACGCCTATGGGCCGGGCCAGCTGCTCTATCGCATCCTGCCGCGCGCGGTCTATTGCGCGCTGACCGGCCAGAAGCTGCCCCTGCAGGGTGGCGGCACCGTCAAGAAATCCTACATGCATGCCCAGGACCTGGCCCATGCGATCTGGCTGATGACGGAGAAGGCGCCGTTCGGCCGCCTCTACAATGTCGGGCCCGAGCAGCCCTCGAGCATCCGCCATCTGGTCGAGCTGGTGGCGGAAGAAACCGGCGTTCCCTTCGAGAAGCTGGTCGACATCACGCCCGGCCGCGTCGGCGAGGACGCGCAATACTGGCTCGACAGCACCCGCATCAAGACCGAGTTGGGCTATCAGGAGCGTATCAGCCTGCGCGAAGGCGTCCGCGACATGGTCGCGTGGGGCCGCCACTATCTCAAGCAGCTGCCGCCGCCCGCCGAGTTCGTCCTGCGCGCCTGATCGGGCACGCCGGCAAGCGCGCCTTCAGTCCAGCTCGCGCAGCACCATGAAGGCCTCGGCGACCATCATGCCGACCGAATGGCCTCGATTCCGCGCGAGGGCGGTCACGCCCTCGCGCGATCGCGCATGGGGCGCGGGTCTCATTTCCGCCGCGTAGCAGTCGAGCGCTCGCATCTTGCGATCGAAGGTCCGCTCGATATCGGTGAAGCGGGTCGGCGAAAAGGGTTCGCCCAGCGCCCGCGGCGCCCATTCCGTGCTCGAGACGATCTCATAGGCATAGATCGACCGTACGGGATGTTGCGGCACGGGGCGGATCGCGGTCATCGCCGCCCGGAAAGTGGTCTGGTGGTCGATATGCAGGCTGCCGCCATGGGGCAGATAGACGATGTCGGGCCCGAGCTCGGCGATCGCCCGCTCGACCGCGCCGACGACCTCGACCAGGGGCAGGGTGTCGCTGCGATTCTCGGGCAGGCCGGCGAAGCGCGGCGCGTTCGTGCCCAGGGCCGCCGCCGCTTTCGGTGCCGCTTCGTGCCGCAACAGGCCGCGGCTGGACTCGTCGCCGAACAGAATCAGGGTATCGACCCGGCGTCCGTCCTCGGCATGGCGCGCCATCGTGCCGCCGCAGCCGAGCACTTCATCCAAGGCATGGGGAGCGATGACCAGGATGCCGGCCATGTCCGGGCTCACACGCCGTAGAACTTGTTCACCAGCTCGGCCGCGTAGGCCACCTGATCCTCGGTGAGATACTGCATGTGGGGCAGCGCCAGCACGCGGTCGCATTGCCGCTCCGCCACCGGGAAATCGCCGCGCTTATAGCCGAGGCTGGCCGCGGCCTTGTGCAGATGCAGCGCCGTTCCGTAATAGACCAGGGTCTGCACGCCGCGCTCCGCCAGGAACTTCTGCAGCCGGTCGCGATCGTCCGCCTGGGTGATGAACATCACATAGGAGACGACCTCATGCGGCTTCTCCGCGGGAATCTGCACATGACCCGGCTTGATGATCTGGCGGTAGATGTTGGCGTTGCGCCGCCGCTGGTCGATGACGCCCTTGAGGCGCGTCAGGCGGAATTTCAGGACCTCGGCGTTGAGCACGTCGAGCCGTGAATTGACGCCGTAGAAGGCGCAATTGTCGCGGCTCTCGAGCCCGTGGTTGCGATAGAGCCGCGCCTTGTGGGCGATCTCGTCGTCGTCGGTCAGCAGGAATCCGCCGTCGCCCAGGGCGTTGAGATTCTTGAGCGGATGCGCGGACACGGCCCCGGCATCGCCGAAGGTGCCGCCATGCTTGCCCTTGTAATAGGCGCCCATGGATTGGGCGGCGTCCTCGATGATCTTCGGTGCGCTCGGCATCGCTCTCGCTATGCTTGGCGGCTATGGCGTCCCAGTGGAAGGCCTTCAAGATTCTCGCGGAGAACCTCGTCTTCAAAGAGGCCCCGAAGCTCCTCCGCGAGCTTCCCAACCCGGAACGGGTCATCCAGCAAGGTCTCGATCCGTCGAGCTCTGGCAAGGCCACCCGCCGCCGGTCGCCCTCACCAGCGGTGGACCGGTGACCGGCGCCAGCCTGCCCACCGCCCGTCGGCCCGGCGCATCGTCTACTCCCCGGACCTGGACGGTCAGGCCGATCCCGGCGAGATCGTCTGGACCT
>CAVOLB010000077.1:0-9151 GCA_963696655.1 uncultured Alphaproteobacteria bacterium | reverse complement strand
TCTTGTCTGCGTACCTGGTTCGTTACGTGTATGCTGGCCAATGTCTTCGGCTGCTCCTGCGCCTGGAGCGTCGGCGTGCAGCCGGCGAAGGACAAGCCGATCATCGCCATGATCAGGGGCAAACCGAGGCGGGTCCGGATCTTGTAAGCCTTCACGCTTCCTCCTTCGTCGGTGCCGGTCATCGGCAGCGAAACCGCGATCCGTCCGGCCCCTCGTCCACCGTCACATGTTCGGATAATTGGGACCGCCGCCGCCTTCCGGCACCACCCAGTTTATGTTCTGGGTAGGGTCCTTGATATCGCATGTTTTGCAGTGGACACAGTTCTGGGCGTTGATCTGCAGCTTCGGTTGGCTATCGCTGCCGCGCACGATCTCATATACGCCGGCCGGACAATAGCGTTGCTCGGGTGCGTCATAAACCGCGAGGTTGATCCGGATCGCGACGCTCGGATCCCTCAAGGTCAGATGCGCCGGCTGATTCTCCTCGTGGTTGGTGTTCGACAGGTAAACCGAGGAGGTCTTGTCGAAACTGACCACGCCGTCCGGCTTCGGATAGGCGATGGCCGGGGTCTCGGCCGCCGGCAGCAACTGGCTGTGATCCGGCCTGTGATGGAAGGTCCAGGGCGCCTTCCCCCTGAACAAGTAGGTGTCGAGGGCGGAGTAGGCAATGCCGGCGAAGAGTCCCTTATGGAAACTGGGGCGGATATTGCGGACTTTATAGAGTTCGTCCCAGAGCCAGCTGGCCTTGAGCCGGCTGGTGTAATCCTCCAGCTCGCCGGTCTCGCCGCGCTCGAAGGCGGCCATGACCGCTTCGGCGGCCGTCATGCCGGACTTCATGGCCGTATGGCTGCCCTTGATCTTGGGCACATTGACGAAGCCCGCGGCGCAGCCGATCAGCGCGCCGCCCGGGAAGACCAGCTTCGGGATGGATTGGAAACCGCCCTCATTGATGGCGCGCGCGCCATAAACGAGCCGCTTGCCGCCCTCGAAGGTCGGGCGGATCGCCGGATGGGTCTTGAACCGCTGGAACTCGTCGAAGGGTGAGAGATGCGGGTTGCTGTAATCGAGCCCGATCACGAAGCCGACCGACACCAGGTTCTCGTCGAAGTGATAGAGGAACGAGCCGCCATAGGTGGCCTTGTCCATCGGCCAGCCGACCGAATGCGAGATCAGGCCCTTCTTATGCTTGGCCGGATCGACCTCCCAGATTTCCTTGATGCCGATGCCGAAGGTCTGCGGATCGACGCCCTCGCGCAGATCGAAGCGCTCGAACAGGGTCTTGGTCAGCGAGCCGCGGCAACCCTCGGCGAACAGGGTGTAGCGGCCGTGGAGCTCGACGCCGGCCGTGAAATTCGCGGTCGGCTGGCCGTCCTTGCCGACGCCCATATTGCCGGTGGCGACGCCCTTCACCCGGCCGGCCTCGTCATAGAGCACCTCGGCCGCGGCGAAGCCGGGATAGATCTCGACACCCAGCTCTTCGGCCTGCTTCGCCAGCCAGCGGCAGACATTGCCGAGGCTGACGATGTAGTTGCCGTGATTGTTCATCTGCGGGGGTGTCGGGAGGCGGTAAGCCTTGGTCGCGGTCAGGAACTGGAACCGGTCCTCGCCCGCGGGGGTGTTGAGCGGCGCGCCCTTATCCTTCCAATCGGGAATGAGCTCGTTCAGCGCGCGTGGCTCCACCACGGCGCCCGACAGGATGTGGGCGCCGACCTCGGACCCCTTCTCGATGACACAGACGCCCAGCTCCCGGCCCTTCTCGGCCGACAGCTGCTTGAGCCGGATCGCCGCCGCCAGCCCCGCCGGGCCGGCACCGACGATCACCACGTCATATTGCATCGACTCCCGTTCCATGCCCGCTCTCTCCCCCCTGGCGCACTCTTATATATATGCAGGCGCAACCGCATCGGGCCGGCGCCATCGGCCCCTTCCTCAACTCGCGGTGTCTTCCTCGATTCCTATAGGAAGCCAGGATGACGAAATTGAGTCGCAGCGACCCACCCTATCGGAGCTGCGGAATCGGCGCTGCGGTGTAGCACAGCCGCGCCGGAATCGGCCAGAAGTCGCCAGCTTGATGGCCATTCCTTAAGGCCGCCTTCCGGCCAAGAAAGCGGCGGACTTCCACAGGAAATCCGGGTTAGCGTCCGCTCATGGCGCAGCCCTCCGACATCAGCGACGTTTCGGCCGCCGGATTGGATCCGGCCGAGGCCCTGGCGCTGCTGGCCTGGCAGATCGAGGCCGGCGCCGACGAGGCGCTCGAGGCGGCGCCGATCGACCGATTCGCCCTGGTCGCCGAACCGGCGCCCGTCCGGCGGAGCGCGCCGGCCGCCGAGCCCGCCGCCCCGGCCCTCATGACCGCGGCCGTCCTGCCGCCGCCGTTCGCGACAGCGGCCGGCCCGCTCCCGGGCGCCGTCACCGGCGACGGCAATGCCTATCGGGCCGCCCAGGCGGCCCAATCCCTCGAAGAGCTTCGTGCGGCATTGGAGGGCTTCGAAGGCTGTCCGCTGAAGGCGACGGCCACCAACCTGGTCTTCGCGGATGGCAACCCGGCTGCCCGGGTGATGCTGGTGGGGGAAGCGCCCGGCGGCGACGAGGACCGCGTCGGCCGGCCCTTCGTGGGCGTAAGCGGCCAACTCCTCGACCGGATGCTGGCGGCCATCGGGCTCGACCGGACCCAGGTCTATATCACCAACGTCATCTTCTGGCGGCCGCCCGGCAACCGCACCCCGACGCCGGCGGAAGTCGCGGCCTGTCTGCCCTTTGTCGAACGGCATATCGAACTGGTGGGGCCGGAGCTTCTGATCCTGGCCGGCAACGCCGCCGCCAAGACCCTGCTGCTGCGGAACGAGGGAATCACCCGGATCCGCGGCAAATGGTTCGAGTATCAGAGCGCCGGCATGTCCCGGCCGGTGCCAACCTTGCCGATCTATCACCCGGCATACCTGCTGCGGGCGCCGGCCCAGAAGCGGGATGCGTGGCGCGACCTGCTCCAGATCCGCGAGCGGCTCGATCACCGGCCCTGACCGAATCCACCCGGATTTTATCCCCAGCCTGCCACTGATTTGTCCCTACCCGCTTAGGGTTTATTTACGTTTCTTCATGGTTAATTGCTCAGGGTCGGGCCTTTAACAATCCGTGGCATTTGAGGAAAATTTCGTGGTTAACCTATTTGTGGTAGGAAAATTTCAATCAACCACAAACTCTGGGATGTCAATCCCTAAAACTTCCTTGCCACGCCGCCGAGCCTTCGTTTAGGTAGCCCCACTATGCAGATGGCAAGCACCCTTTCCGGCCTTCCGGGCCGCAATGTCAGAAGCGCCATCGGACCGATGTTGGTCCTGGTCGCCGGCCTTGCGTTCGGATCCCACCCGGCCTTCGCGGCTGGCGGGGCGCTGCCATTGACGGCAGCCCTGCCGCCCGCCGGTCAGCCGGACACGGGGCCGGAGATTGCCGTTCCGAAACCCCTCGAGGAGACGGATGCGGCGCGCTACCGCCAGATCTTCCGCCTCCAGAACAAGGCCGACTGGAAGGGCGCCGATGAGATCATCGGCACCCTGACCGATCTGCGGCTGATGGGCCATGTCCTGGCACAGCGTTACCTGTCGCCCACCTACCGGACCCGCTATGCCGAGCTCTCCGAATGGCTGAGCAAGTATGGCGACCATCCTGACGCCCCGGCGATCTACGCGCTGGCGCTGAAGAAGAAGCCTGCCAATGCGGCCAGCCCGGCCGAGCCGAACGTCTCGAGCTTCCGCGGCGGCACGCCCGATGGTGGCAATAAGGGTCCCGAGCCCGAGCAATGGGCGCAGGGCCTGGAAGCTTGGCGCGTCGGCAATTCGAAGCTCGCCGCCGCCCTGTTCGAGCAGGCCGCCAAGGCGAGCAACGGCAATCCCTGGGTCCAGTCCGCCGCCGCCTATTGGGCCGCGCGGGCCCATATCCGGAACAAGGAGCCGCAGAAGGTCAGCGAATGGCTGCGCCTGGCGGCCGGCGAGCCCCGCACTTTCTACGGTCAGCTCGCGCGCCGCGCGCTCGGCGTCGATACCGCCTTCGCCTGGGCCGATCCGACCCTGACCGCCGACGGTGCGGAGGCGCTGATGGCGACTCGTGCCGGCCAGCGTGCTCTGGCCTTGATCCAGATCGGCCAGCGCCAGCGCGCCTCCGACGAATTCCATCTCCTGCGCCCGCAAGCGGGGCCCGAATTGACCCAGGGAATGCTGGCGATCGCCAACGAGATCGGCATGCCCTCTCTGACGCTGGGCCTCGGCGCCTCGCTCGAGGACAAGTCGGGCTTCCGCCTGGACAATGCCCTGTTCCCGACCCCGGCCTGGACGCCCAAGGGCGGCTTCAAGGTCAACCGCGCGCTCCTGTTCGCGCTGGCGCGGACGGAATCGGGCTTCAACCCCGACGCCAAGAGCCCGATGGGCGCATTGGGTTTGATGCAGCTCATGCCGCGCACCGTGAAATATACCGGCGAGCGCCTGTCGGCCCTGCTCGGCACCGGCAAGCCCGACTGGAGCGACCCCGAGACCAACATGGCGCTCGGCCAGGAATATGTGCAGTACCTGCTTGAAGACTCCAACGTGAATGGCGATCTGCTGTTGATGGCGGCGGCCTACAATGCGGGTCCCGGCAATCTCGCCAAGTGGCGCGACAAGTTCGCCTATGACGACGACCCGCTGCTGTTCCTCGAGAGCATGCCGGCGCGCGAGACGCGCGACTTCGCGGAGCGGGTGCTGGCGAGCATGTGGATCTATGAGCAACGATTGGGTCAGGACGCGCCGACGCTCGATGCGCTGGCGGCCGGTGCCTGGCCCCAATATCGCCCGCAAGACGACGAGGCCGTGGCGGTGGCCAGCAATGCCTCGAATTGACGAAACACGACCCTTCCTCCCGGTCAATATCGCCGTCCTGACGATATCCGACAGCCGCACCCTCGCGAACGACACCTCCGGACAAGCCCTCAACGACATGATCGCCCGCGACGGCCATAAGGTCGTGCGCCGCGAGATCGTGAAGGACGAGATCGCGCTGATCGTGGGCCAGCTCAGGCGCTGGATCGCCGATCCCGAGGTCGATGTGGTGATCTCGACCGGCGGCACCGGCGTCACCGGCCGCGACGTCACGCCCGAGGCCTTCGAGCAGGTGTTCGAGAAGAAGATCGACGGGTTCGGCGAGCTGTTCCGCTGGATCAGCTTCCAGAAGGTCGGGACCTCGACCATCCAGTCGCGCGCGGTCGGCGGCGTCGCCGGCGGCACTTATCTTTTTGCGCTCCCCGGCTCGCCCAGCGCCTGCCGCGACGGCTGGGACGAGATCCTCAAGCACCAGCTCGACAACCGCTTCCGTCCCTGCAATCTGACCGAGCTCATGCCGCGGCTGCTGGAGCATCTGAAGCAGACGGGTTAGCGAAAGACGAAGCGGGCGGGTTAGCGAGATATTGTCCCCTCTCCCACTTATGGGAGAGGGCTAGGGAGAGGGATGAACTCCGACCGAGCAGCCCCCTCCTTAATCCTCCCTCGCAAAACGGGGGAGGAGACAACGGGACGTCCGACCCCGCTTCTACTTCACCCGCTCACAAATCCTTCAGCCGCTCCGCATAATCGAGATTGTGCTTCTCGTGGGTCGACCAGAACGGCCGCGGCACGCGGCCCTCGAGATTGTCGGCCAGGATGGCGAGATGCGTGTGCCATCCGCCGGCGACGCCGAGCAGCAGGGCGCGGTCCTTGAGCCGGCTATGGGTCACGATCAGCCGGACCTTGTCGCCCTTGGGCTCGAGCTCGAAGGTGACTTCCGAATCCTCTTTCGGGCCGCCTTCCTTGATCATGCCCATCCAGGTCATGGCGAGTAGCCGCGGCGGGTCGCAGCGCAGCACGCGAATTTCCAGCGTCACGCCCTCCGCCTTCGCCTTGTAGCGCTCGGGCGTCGGTTCCCTGGTCGGCGAGAGCGAGGCGTGGTCGAAGTGGAACGCCGCCTTGCCGCCGGCTCTGAGATCCATCGGACCGCTCGCCAGCCATTTGCCGCGCTTCTCCGATTCCGTCAGATAGCTCCAGACCCGCTCGATCGGTCCCGGCAGCAGCCGCTCGAAACGGATCGTCTCCTTGCCGATGACGATGCCATGGTCATCCATTCTTGCCTCCGGGGTTCTTGGGATCGGGATCGGGTTGGCTGAGCACCTCCGCCAGGGCGTCGAGGCTGTTGCGCCAGAACTGCTGGTAGAAGCGCAGCCATTCGTCGGCAGCCGCGAGCGGCTGCGGATCGAGCCGGCAGATATGCGAGCGGCCCTTCACGGTGCGCCGCACCAGCCCCGCATGCTCCAGCACCTTCACATGCTTGGACGCGGCCGCGAACGACATGCGGAAGGGCGCGGCCAGCTCGCCGACGCTGTGCTCGCCCTCGGACAGACTTCGAAGCATTGCGCGCCGGGTGGGATCGGCCAGGGCGCGGAACAGGGTATCGAGGGGCGCGGCTTGTTGCTCAACCATAAGGTTGAGTTTAATTCGACCCGGCACAATGATCAACCATTCAGTTGAGCAATTTCCTGTGGATTGTTTGTTCTTTATTTGTTCTTTGACCGCCGCTAGGCTTGCCTCATGCGCAGCGAACCCGATGCCCCTCAGGGCCCCGATCCGACGATCCTGGCGCCTCAGGCCCGGAAAGGCCGTGGCCGCGCCGTCTCCAACAAGCCGGGGCGCTACGAGCCCGGAGAACGGCCCCTGGAGGATGACGGCTGGGGCTCGGTCCAGGCCGACGAAGCCGAGGCCCCACCCCTGCGGACGACCGTCCAGCCGGACAAGAGCAAGACCGTTATCGCCTGGAACGAGTCGCCGGACCTGGGCTTCGACCGCTCGATCAACCCCTATCGGGGCTGCGAGCATGGCTGCGTCTATTGCTTCGCCCGGCCGACCCACGCCTATCTCGGCCTCTCGCCCGGGCTCGATTTCGAGACCAAACTGTTCGCCAAGCATGATGCCGCCGCGATCCTGGCGCGCGAGCTGGCCAAGCCCTCCTACCGGCCGGCGCCGATCGGGCTCGGGACCAACACCGACCCCTATCAGCCGATCGAGCGCGAGCTCGGCATCACCCGCCAGATTCTCGAGGTGCTCGAACGCTTCAACCATCCGGTGACGATCGTCACCAAATCGGCGCTGATCCTGCGCGACCTCGACATCCTCTCGCGCATGGCGCAGCGCGGGCTGGTCGAGGCGACGGTGTCGGTGACGACGCTCAATCCCGACCTCGCCCGCAAGCTCGAGCCGCGCGCGCCCACGCCGCCGCGCCGGCTGGCCGCGATCGAGGCGCTGGCCGCCGCCGGCATCTCGACCGGCGTGCTGGCGGCGCCGATGATCCCGGCGCTCAACGATCCGGAGCTGGAGGCGATCCTCGCTGCCGCCACGGCAAGGGGTGCGACCCGCGCCGGCTATGTGCTGCTGCGCCTGCCGCTCGAGATCAAGGATCTGTTCCGCGAATGGCTCGAGGCGCATGTGCCCGATCGCGCCGAGCATGTGCTGTCGCTGGTGCGCGACACCCGCGAGGGCAATCTCTATCAGGCCAAGTTCGGCACGCGCATGCGCGGCACCGGTCCCTATGCCGAGCTGCTGCGCCAGCGCTACCGCGTCGCCATGCGCAAGCTGGGCCTCGCCAAGCGCGGCGGCGGCGCCATCGGTCTGCGCAGCGATCTCTTCGCGGTGCCCAAGGGCGAGCGCCCGCAATTCGAGCTGTTCTGATCGGGCCCGCGGTCGGCGCTCAGCACTAGAAATTCAGAATTGCGGCATGACGGAGGCCGGCAATCGGTCGATTGCTGGTTGCGGCCGGTGGCTCCGATTGCGGACAATCGGATCTCTTTTCCTCGGACCCCGGCCAGGAGCCCGATGCCCCACCACACGCCCCTCATCGCCACCATCGTCGTCGGCTTGGTGCTGGCTCTCATCTTCGGCACGCTCGCCCATCGCCTGCGGATCTCGCCCCTGGTGGGCTATCTGCTGGCGGGCGTGGCCGTCGGGCCCTTCACGCCCGGCTATGTCGCCGACCAGGGGCTGGCCAACGAGCTGGCCGAGATCGGCGTGATCCTGCTGATGTTCGGCGTCGGCCTGCATTTCTCGCTCAAGGATCTGCTGTCGGTGAAGGGGATCGCGATCCCGGGCGCCATCGTGCAGATCGCGGTCGCGACCCTGATGGGCATGGCACTGGCTTATGCGCTGGGCTGGCCCTGGGCCGAGGGTTTCGTCTTCGGCCTGGCGCTCTCGGTCGCCAGCACGGTGGTGCTGCTGCGCGCCATGCAGGAGCGCCGCCTGCTCGAGACCGAGCGCGGCAAGATCGCCGTCGGCTGGCTCATCGTCGAGGACCTGGCGATGGTGGTGACCCTGGTGCTGCTGCCCGCACTGGCCGAGGCCATGGGCGGCAACGCCACCGGGGGCGGGCCCGCGGGCGGCCTCGAGCTCCTCAAGATCCTCGGCATCACCATCGGCAAGGTCGCGGCCTTCATCGCCATCATGCTGATCGTCGGCCGACGCGTCATTCCCTGGCTGCTGCATTACATCGCCCATACCGGCTCGCGCGAGCTGTTCCGCCTCGCGGTCCTGGCGCTGGCCCTGGGCGTGGCCTATGGCGCGGCGATCCTCTTCGGCGTCTCCTTCGCGCTCGGTGCCTTCTTCGCCGGCATGATCCTGAGCGAGTCCGAGCTCAGCAAGCAGGCGACGCAGGAAACCCTCCCCTTGCGCGACGCCTTCGCGGTGCTGTTCTTCGTCTCGGTCGGCATGTTGTTCAATCCCTCGATCGTGCTGGACGCGCCCGTCACGCTCGCCGCCGTCGTCGCCATCATCATGTTCGGCAAATCGACCGCGGCCTTCCTCATCGTCAAACTGTTCCGCAATCCGACCTCGACCGCTCTCACCATCTCCGCGAGCCTGGCGCAGATCGGCGAGTTCTCCTTCATCCTGGCGGGCCTCGGCGTCTCCCTCGGCCTCCTGCCCGAGGAGGGCCGCGATCTGATCCTGGCCGGCGCCATCATCTCGATCCTGCTCAACCCGCTGGCCTTCTCCGTCCTCGACCGCCTGGCCCCGCATCGCGAGAAGGATGCCGAGACCGGCAGCGCGATGCGCGAGAGCATCCCCATGACCGCACTGGCCGACCACGCGATCCTGATCGGCTATGGTCGACG
>CAVOLB010000076.1:0-55813 GCA_963696655.1 uncultured Alphaproteobacteria bacterium | reverse complement strand
TTTCACCTCGAAGCTCCGCACCTTGCCGGCCTTGAGCTCGGCCACATGGGTGGGCCCGGTCGTGGTGATCTCGTCCATGCCGTCGGAGCCGTGGACGACCCAGGCGCTCTCGGTGCCCAGCCGGCCCAGCACCGTCGCCATGGTCTCGATCCAGTCGCGCGAGAACACGCCGATGAGCTGGCGCTTCGCGCCGGCGGGATTGGAGAGCGGACCCATGAGGTTGAAAATGGTGCGGGTGCCGAGCTCGACCCGGGTCGGGCCGACATGTCGCATCGCGCTGTGATGGCGCGGCGCCAGCATCAGGCAGATGCCGGCCTCCCACAGCGCCTTCTTCACCAGGCTCATATCGGCCTCGATATTGACGCCGAGCGCCTGCAGCACGTCGGCGGTGCCGGTCTTGGAGGACATGGCGCGGTTGCCATGCTTGGCGACGGGCACGCCCGCGGCCGCCACGACCAGGGCCGCCCCCGTCGAGATGTTCCAGCTGCCGGACTGGTCGCCGCCGGTGCCGCAGGTGTCGATCGCACCGGCCGGCGCCTCGATGCGGGTCATCTTGGCGCGCATGGCGCGGACGGCGCCGGTGATCTCCTCGACCGTCTCGCCGCGCACCCGCAAGCCCATCAGGAAGGCGCCCAGCTGCGAGGGCGTCGCGTTGCCCGACATCATGATGTCGAAGGCCTGCTCCGCCTCGGTCTCGCTGAGTTTTCGGCCGGACGCGACCGCCCCGATCAACGGCTTCAGATCGCCAGCCGGAGCCGGCGCTGGCGCAGCGGTCATGCCGACAGCCTCATGGCCTGGGCATTATGGCCGCAGCGGCGCAGGAAGTTGGCGAGCAGCCGATGGCCATGCTCGGAGGCGATGCTCTCCGGATGGAACTGCACGCCGAAGATCGGCAGCTCGCGATGGGCGAGGCCCATCACGATGCCGTCCTCGGTCTCGGCCGTGATCTCCAGCTCCTGTGGAAAGCTGTCGCGCTCGACGATGAGCGAGTGGTAGCGCGTGCCGGTGAAGGGGCTCGGGATGTCGGCGAAGATGTCGGTGCCGCGATGGATCACGCGGCTGACCTTGCCATGCATGGGCAGGGGCGCCCGGATCACCTTGCCGCCGAAGGCCTGGCCGATCGCTTGATGGCCGAGGCAGACGCCGAGGATCGGGATCTTGCCCTTCGCGGCGCCGATCAGATCGAGGCAGATGCCGGCGCGGTCGGGATCGCAGGGGCCCGGGGAGATGATGATGCCCTGCGGCGTCAGGGCCATCGCTTCGGCCACGGCAATCTTGTCATTACGCCGCACCACCATCTCGGCGCCAAGCTCGCCCAGATAGTGATAGAGGTTGTAGGTGAAGCTGTCGTAGTTGTCGATTAACAGAAACATTTCAAATCCTTGAGGGCGCCCGCTGCAGCGCCCTGCGAATGGCATCGGCCTTGGTTATAGCAGGGCCGGGAAGGCCGGTCCAAGGCCGGCAACGGCCATTGGACTCGGGGTCAGATATGATAGAAGCGCGGGCATTCTTCTAGGATAGGACAGGCATATCAGCATGACGGCACGCCGGCGCAACGGCCGCGGGGCGGGGAGCAGGAAGCGTTCCTCGGGTCGCGGGTCCGCGCGTTCGTCGATCTTCCCGATCGGTCCGCGGCGACGGGGCCGGGCGCCGAAACCCAGCTGGCGCCGGTCGCTGCTGCGGCTGGCGGGGCCGCCGCTCTGGCTGTTGCTGGCCCTGCTGCTGGGGGCCCTGGCCGTGGGCGTCAGCCAAGGCTGGTTCACATCCGCGAAGCGGCATCCCGTCGTGGCGTCGGCGCCGGCCACCAGCTCGTCGCCCTCGGTCGTGACCAGCTTCACGCCCGAGCCCTTGGCGAAGCCCCCGGTGCCGCCGACCGCCGCGGTGGCGCCGCCACCGACGCCAGCGGCCCCCGTCTACGAGGAATCCTTGAGCGCGCCCGCCGTGCTCGACTCAAGCAACGAGGTGGACGAGGTCTCCGGCGCCGATCGCACGGCCCGCACCCGCGACCTCGGCCACCGGCGCGGCACCGAGCCTGCCCAGCGTCGGCGGCTCGGCGACCTGGCTCGCCTATGCCGTGCCGGTGCCCGACACGCAAGGCCGGCCGATGATCGCCATCGTCATCGACGATGTCGGGCTCGATCGCGCCAACTCGGCGCGCGCCATCGCCTTGCCGGGACCGCTGACGATCTCCTTCATGACCTATGCGGAGCATCTCGACCAGCAGTCGGCGCTGGCGCGCGAGCATGGCCATGAGCTGATGCTCCATGTGCCGATGGAGCCGATGGATCAGAGCCTCGATGCCGGCCCGGACGTGCTGCGCACCGACCTCGCGCCCGGCGAGTTGAAGCGCCGGCTCGATTGGGACCTGTCGCGGCTCCCGGGCATCGTCGGCATCAACAACCATATGGGCAGCAAGTTCAGCCGCTCGACCGAAGGCATGAGCCTGGTGATGCAGGAACTGCGCGAGCGCGGGCTGCTGTTCCTCGACTCCCGCACCATCGCGGACAGCGTCGGCTCGAAGGAGGCGGCCGCCTATGGCGTACCCCATGCCGATCGCGACGTGTTCCTCGACGACGACCAGAGCCCCGCCAAGATCGATCAGATGCTGGCCGAGCTCGAGCGCATCGCCCGCAAGCGCGGCTATGCGGTCGGCATCGGCCATCCGCATCCGGCGACGATCGCGGCGCTGCAGCGCTGGCTGCCGACGGCGGCCCAGCGCGGCTTCGTGCTGGTGCCGATCAGCGCCATCGTGCGCCGGATGAATGGGGTGACAGGGTAGGATGGGCCACTATTCTTCCTCTCCGCCCGCGTAGCGGGAGGAGAGAGTTGCGAAGGGTTAGCCGGAGCGAAGCGCAGGCTTACCCGGAGTTGGGAGAGGTGGGCCTCTTTCTGCGAGCAACACCCTCTCCCAGCTCCGGCTAAGGCTCGACTTCGTCTCGCCTAAGCCTGCGCAACCCTCCCCCTCATGAATGAGCGGGAGGATGAAAGAACCGGGTGGCCGTTGCGCGGCTACCGATTCCGTCCACCCGACGCGAACCGCACCGCCTCCTGGGCGGCACGGACCAGCGCCTTGGCCTTGTTGACGCTCTCCTGGAACTCGCCGTCGGGGGAGCTGTCATAGACGATGCCGCCGCCGGCCTGCACATACATGACGCCGTCCTTCACCACGGCGGTTCGCAGGGCGATGCAGGTGTCCATGGCACCATCGGCGGCGAAATAGCCGACGGCCCCGCCATAGAGACCGCGGCGCTCGGGCTCCAGCTCCTCGATGATCTCCATCGCGCGCACCTTGGGCGCGCCGGAGACCGTGCCGGCGGGAAAGCCCGCGATCAGCGCATCCATCGCGTCATGCTGCGGATCGATCTCGCCCTCGACATTCGAGACGATATGCATGACATGCGAGTAATACTCGATCACATATTTCTCGGTGACCTTCACGCTGCCGATCTTGGCGACGCGGCCGACATCGTTGCGCCCGAGATCGAGCAGCATGAGATGCTCGGCGCGCTCCTTGGGGTCGCCCAGCAGATCTTCCGCCAGCGCCTTGTCCTCGGCCGCGTTCGCGCCGCGCCGGCGGGTGCCGGCGATCGGCCGGATGGTGACCTTCTTGTCGCGCAGCCGCACCAGGATCTCGGGGCTCGAGCCGACGACGGAGAAGCCGCCGAAATCGAGGAAGAAGAGGAAGGGCGAGGGGTTGAGGCGGCGCAGCGAGCGATAGAGCGCGAAGGGCGGCAGCTTGAAGGGCAGGCTGAAGCGCTGCGACAGCACCACCTGGAAAATATCGCCGGCGAGGATGTACTCCTTCGCCTTCTGCACCATGGCGTGGAACTTCGACGAGGCCATGTTGGAGCTGGGCTCGGGCAGCTCGGCAGGACCACCGGCGGCCTCGCGTTGCTGCGGCAGGTTGCGGTCGAAATGCTCGACCGCAGCCGCCAGCCGCTCGCAGGCGAGGTTATAGGCGGCGCGCGCGTCGAGCCCGGCTTGCGGGCGCACCGGCGTCACCACCGTGACGATGTCCTCGACATTGTCGAACACCGCCATGATCGTCGGCCGCAGGAAGACGCCGTCCGGCAGGCCCAGCCTGTCGGGTTGGATGTCGGGCAGCTTCTCCATCAGCCGCACCATGTCGTAGCCGAGATAGCCGAACAGGCCCGCCGCCATCGGCGGCAATCCTTCCGGCAGCTCGATCTTCGATTCCTCGATCAGCGCGCGCAGCGAGGCGATCGCCCCGCCGGCGACGGGTTCGAAGCGGTTGGCGTCGAAGCGCGCTTGGCGATTGATCTCGGCCTTGTCGCCATGGCAGCGCCAGATCAGGTCCGGCTGCAGGCCGATGAGCGAATAGCGCCCGCGAACGGCGCCGCCTTCGACGGATTCGAGCAGGAAGCTGTTCGGTTTGCCGTCGCAGAGCTTCAGCATCGCCGAGACCGGCGTTTCCAGGTCGGCGACCAGCCGGGTCCAGACGACGGTGGGTTGGCCGGCGCGATAGCGGGCTTCGACGTCTTCCAGGCTGGGCTCGACGCGCATGGCTCAGAACATCGCGTCGATGGCGGGCTGGTTGATCGTCACCCCGATTTCGCGGCGGAGCGAATCACCGAACTGTTGCACCACGTCGCCCTGATAGGCGGCGTCGAGCTCCTTCTGCAGCGCGTCGACGCCGGCCGGATCGGTTGCGGGGTTGGCCTCGTTGATCGTGGTCAGCCGCGCGACCACATGGCCGCCCTGGACCGGGACGGTCGCCGTCTGGCCCGTCTGCAGCGTAAACAGCTTGGTCACCAGATCGGGCGTCACATGCGCGTCGGCGTCGTTGGCGCTCCGCGTGACCGGCTTCGAGGTCGCGACCGTTCCCTGGACTTCGGCGGCGAGGGCCTGGATATCGCCGTTCAGCCCCAGCTTGCCGGCGAGCTCGCCGGCGCGGGCCGCGGCGGCCTTGTCGCGCTCGGCGGCCTTCCAGGCCGCCACGACCTGCGGGCGCACCTGATCGAGGGGGCGCGTCGCCGCCGGGGTTGAGCCGTCGACCTTCACGACCACATAGCCGCCCTTCGGGTCTTCGGTGAGGCTGGAGGTCGTCCCGACCTCGGTCGCGGAGGCGAGGCCGAGGACGAGCTGATTGCCGGCGACGTCCGCGACCGGCTGGCCGTCGGGGGCCAAGCCCTGCGCATCGACCTGGTCGATCTTGGTGACGGGGACACCGAGGGTCTTGGCCGCGTCCTCGAGAGTGGCACCGCCGGCCAGCGCATCGTCCAGCTGATTGGCGGTGTCGATCATCTTGTTGATGGCGAGTTCCTTGACCAGCTCCTTCTCGAGCTGGGGACGGGCCTGTTCGAAGGTCGACTTCACTTCCGGCTCGACCGACTGCACATGGATCACATGCCATCCCAGCGGCGTCTGGATCGGGCCGGCGGTCTTGCCGGCATCGGTTGCGAAGGCCGCATCCGTCAGGGCCTGGAGATCGGTGACGAAGCTGCTCTTCTCGAGCTTGCCCAGCGGCACCGGGGGGGCGCCTGTCATTTCCTGCGCGACCTGCGCGAAATCGCCGCCCGCGGCCAGCTTGGCCACGGCCTCCTGCGCCTTCGCCTGATCGGAGAACACCATCTGCTCGACGTCGCGGCGCTCGGGCTGGTCGAACTCCTTCGCGCGCTGCTGATAGGCTTCCTGGAGCTTGTCGTCGGCCACCGTGAGGCCGGCCGCGAACTGATCGGGCGTCAGGCGAACCATCACGAGGCTGCGATATTCCGGCGCCTGGAACTGGTCCGGATGGGCGTCATAGAAAGCCTTCACCTCGTCGTCGGTCGGCTCTGCCGGCTCCGGCATCGCGTTGTCGGCGACGACGAAGGTTTCGGCGACGCGCGTCTCGTTGCGATAGCGATAGAGCCGGTCGGTCAGAGGCTTCGGCGCGACCGCCCCGACGGAGACGGCCGACACGATCTCCTGGCGCAGCATTTCCTTGCGCTGGGCGGCCACATACTGGCCCTCGCTGTTGCGCACCTCCTGCAGGAAGGCGGCGAAGCGGCCGAGGTCGAACTCGCCGACGCTGTTCTTGAACATCGGGTCGGTCTTGATCTGCTCGCGGACCTGCGCGTCGCTGACGGTCAGATGGAGGCGCTGCGCATAGGTGTCATAGAGGGCACGGACGACCAGGCCGGCCATGACCCGGTCGACCAGCCCCAGCTGCTTCGCCTGCTCATTGGTGAAATTCTCGCCGAACACCTGGCGGTACTGGCGCATCTGGTGGTCGAACTCGTCCTGCAGCTCGGGGCTGGTGATCTTGATATTGCCGATCGTCGCCAGATTGGGGGCCTGGACGCGCTGACGCAGCATGTCGCCGATGCCCCAAATCACGAAGGAGCCCGCCAGGAAGACGAACAGGATCTTGATGACCCAGGTGGCGGCCTTGCTGCGAAGCGCGATGAGCATGAGGATGGGATCCGAAGGCGCCGAAAGGGCGCGGAAAAACGGCGGGCATCATAGGGTCGGCCCCCCGGCGCGGCAACAGGGGAAAGCCCGCCGAAAGCCCGGCGGGCAGGGCGGTGGCGCCCGGGTCCTGCCTCATGCTACCACCCGCGACCACACGCTGTTTTGCGCTGCTGAAGAGGGTAAACGATGACCAACCGCGCCGGACGCCGCCCCCTGGTCGCCGGGAACTGGAAGATGAACGGGCTCAAGGCCGACGGGTTGGCATTGACCGATGCAGTGCTGGCCGGCGTCAGGGGCGGGGCCTGGCGCTGCGAATTGCTGGTCTGCCCGCCCGCCACGCTGCTCTCCCTCGTCGGCGACCGTCTCAAGGGCTCGCCGGTGCGCTTGGGCGCCCAGGACTGCCATCACAAGCCGAGCGGCGCCCATACCGGCGATCTGGCCGCGCCGATGCTGGCCGATATCGGCTGCCGCTTCGTCATCGTCGGCCATTCCGAACGGCGCGCCGATCACGGCGAAACCGATGCAGAGGTGAAGGCCAAGGCCGAGGCGGCGATGGCGGCTACCCTCATTCCTGTTGTCTGCATCGGCGAGACCTTGGCGGTGCGAGATCGCGGCGATGCCCTGAAGGTCGTCGCCGCGCAGCTCGCCGGCTCCCTGCCGGCGGGCGCCAGCGCCGATGGCCTGGTGGTGGCCTATGAGCCGGTCTGGGCGATCGGCACGGGCCGCACGCCGACCGCGGCCGATATCGGCGCGATGCATCAGGCTCTCAGAGCCGAGCTGAAGCGTCATCTGGGTGCCGAATCCGATCGCATGCGGATCCTCTATGGTGGATCCGTCAAAAGCAGCAATGCTGCGGAGATCCTGGCCATCGATGGGGTCGACGGGGCGCTGGTGGGCGGCGCCAGCCTCAAGGCTGAGGATTTCCTCACCATCGCGCGCGCCTGCGCCTGATCGGGCGCCCGCGCCGCGGAAGGGGCTCTGAAACCCGTCCTAACCCCTTGCTCGACCGCGTCAAACTTGCCTCTGGCATCGGGCGCGGGAAGCGGGTAGAACGGCGCGCGTTTGACGGTCGCCCGGCGCCTTCCGGCGCCACCCGATCCGGATCGTCCGGAATCAGGACCGATCGCTTCCGACTGACAGAACCCAGGGTTCCCCGATGCAACAGGTCGTGCTGGTGATTCACTTGATGCTCGCGGTCGCGCTCATCGCCGTCGTGCTGATGCAGCGCAGCGAGGGCGGTGGCATCGGGCTCGGCACCGCCGGCAGCGGCGGCATGGGCGGGTTCCTCTCCGGTCGCGGCCAGGCGAACCTCCTGACGCGCACCACTGCGGTGATCGCGGCCTGCTTCATCGCCACCAGCATCCTGCTGGCGCTGCTGGCGCGCCACGGCACCGGGCCGGTCTCGATCTTCGATCAGGCCACGCCGCCGCCGGCGCAGGAGCAGCCGCTGCAGCCGACCAACTCGGGCACCGGCACGGGAACGACCGCGCCGACGACTCCAACGGCCCCCAGCGTCCCGCTCGGACAGCAGTAGCCGTCTCAGGAATTCAAGGGTTTCCGCGGCTCGCGCGCTGCATGGGCGCCATGCGCGCGGCTGTGCTTGCGGCGCGGGTTCAAATCGAGGGATAAAGGTCTCCCATGACGCGGTTCATTTTTGTCACCGGCGGCGTGGTCTCCTCTCTCGGCAAAGGACTCTCCGCAGCGGCCCTCGGCGCGCTTCTTCAGGCGCGCGGATTCAAGGTGCGTCTGCGCAAGCTGGACCCCTATCTCAATGTCGATCCGGGCACGATGAGCCCGACCCAGCATGGCGAGGTCTATGTCACCGACGACGGGGCGGAGACCGATCTCGATCTCGGCCATTACGAGCGCTTTACCGGCGTCGCCTCGCGGCGCAGCGACAACGTCACCTCGGGGCGGATCTATTCGACCGTGATCGCGCGCGAGCGGCGCGGCGACTATCTCGGCGCCACGGTGCAGGTGATTCCCCATGTCACCGACGCCATCAAGGAATTCGTCACCGCCGACATCCATGGCGAGGATTTCCTGATCTGCGAGGTCGGCGGCACGGTGGGCGACATCGAAAGCCTGCCCTTCCTCGAGGCGATCCGCCAGCTCGGCAACGAGCTGGGGCCGGAGCGCTCGATGTTCGTGCATCTGACGCTGGTGCCCTGGATCCCGTCGGCGGGCGAGCTCAAGACCAAGCCGACCCAGCATTCGGTCAAGGAACTGCAGAGCGTCGGTATTCGCCCTGACATCCTGCTCTGCCGCTGCGACCGGCCGATCTCGCCGGAATCGCGGCGCAAGATCGCGCTCTTCTGCAATCTGCGCCCCGAGGCCGTGATCCCGGCCCTCGACGTCGACACGATCTATCAAGTGCCGATCGCCTATCACGAGCAAGGCTTCGATATCGAGGTCTGCCGGCATTTCAAGCTCGAGACCAAGGCCCCCACGCTCGCCAATTGGCACCATGTCGTGACCCGCGTGCGCGAGCCGGAAAGCAATGTCCAGATCGCCGTCGTCGGCAAATACACGGCGCTGCTCGACAGCTACAAGTCGTTGGCCGAGGCGCTGACCCATGGCGGCATCGCCAACAACGCCAAGGTCAAGCTCAACTGGATCGATTCCGAGATCTTCGAGCGGGAAGACGCGGTCCATCACCTCGAGGACGTCAACGGCATCCTGGTGCCGGGCGGCTTCGGCGAGCGCGGGGCCGAAGGCAAGATCGCGGCGGCGCGTTTCGCGCGCGAGCGCAAGGTGCCCTATTTCGGCATCTGTTTCGGCATGCAGATGGCGGTGATCGAGGCGGCGCGGCATCTGGCCGGCGTCGAGCGCGCGGGCTCGACCGAGTTCGGTCCCTGCGCCGACGCGGTCGTCGGTCTCATGACCGAGTGGGTGAAGGGCAATCAGGTCGAGCGGCGCAGTTCGAACAGCGACCTCGGCGGCACCATGCGGCTCGGCGCCTATGACTGCAACCTGGCCGAAGGCAGCCAGGTCGCGGAGATCTATGGGCGGCTCCATATCAGCGAGCGGCACCGCCATCGCTACGAGGTGAATATCAACTACAAGGACCGGCTGGAGCAGGTGGGCCTGCGCTTCTCCGGCATGTCGCCGGACGGCATCCTGCCCGAGATCGTCGAGATCCCGGAGCATCCCTGGTTCATCGGCGTGCAGTTCCACCCGGAACTGAAATCCAAGCCCTTCGAGCCGCACCCGCTCTTCACCTCCTTCATCCACGCCGCCCTCGAGCAGAGCCGGTTGGTGTAGGCGGCGCGCGGATACGCCCATTGCCGGGGCGGTGGGCGCCGGATCATGATACCCCGCTCAATTGTCATCCCCGCGAAAGCGGGGACCCAAGGTTCCACTCGGAGCGTTGGGGCAAGATGGGTCCCCGCTTTCGCGGGGATGACCGACAGTGCAAATTGAAACGCAACGCCTTCCTTGATCGGACACAGCCATGACCCAGCAACGCCACGTCCATGTCGGTCAGGTGACCTTCGGCAACGACAAGCCCCTGTCGCTGATCGCGGGGCCCTGCCAGCTCGAATCCCGCGCCCATGCGCATGAGATGTGCCAGGCGCTCTCTGAGCTGACCGCCAAGCTCGGCATCGGCCTCGTCTACAAGACCTCGTTCGACAAGGCCAACCGCACCAGCCTCAAGGGCGAGCGCGGCCTGGGCATGGCGAAGAGCCTGCCGATCATGGCCGAGCTCCGCGAGACCTATGGCTGCCCGATCCTCACCGACATCCATTCGATCGATCAGTGCGCGCCGGTCGCCGAAGCGGTCGACATCCTGCAGATCCCGGCCTTCCTCTGCCGCCAGACCGATCTGCTGCTGGCGGCCGGCGAAACCGGCAAGACCATCAATGTGAAGAAGGGCCAGTTCCTGGCGCCCTGGGACATGAAGAACGTCGTGGCGAAGATCGCCTCGACCGGCAACCAGAATATCCTGCAGACCGAGCGCGGCGCCTCCTTCGGCTACAACACGCTGGTCTCCGACATGCGCAGCCTGCCGATCATGGCCGAGACCGGCTATCCGGTCGTGTTCGACGCCACCCATTCGGTGCAGCAGCCGGGCGGGCAGGGGACCTCGTCGGGCGGCCAGCGCGAGTTCGTGCCGGTGTTGGCGCGCGCGGCGGTCGCGGTCGGCGTCGCCGGCGTCTTCATGGAGACGCACCAGGATCCCGACCATGCGCCGTCGGACGGCCCCAACATGGTGCCCCTGAAGCAGATGCCGGCGCTGCTGCAGCGGCTGATGGCGTTCGACAAGGTCGCCAAGGCCGCGGCCTGACGACACCCGCGACGACGAGCCTGTCCCGACTGTAATTTGCGGCGCAGGCCGCGACACCCCTAGCATCGAGCGGATCCTGAGGGAATCGCTCGATGCGATGGGTTTCGCTGCTATCGGCGTTATTCGCCATTCTGGTGGTCACCGCGCCCGCTCGCGCCGCCGATCGGATCGGCCTGGTGCTGATGCATGGCAAGACCGGCATGCCGACGCAACTCGCCAAGCTCGCGGCGGCGCTGAAGGCGTCAGGCTATATCGTCGAATCACCCGAGATGTGCTGGTCGAAGATCCGGATCTACGACAAACCGCTCGCCGACTGCACAGCCGAAATCGACAGGGCGGTCGAGGAACTGAAGGCACAGGGCGCGACGAAGGTCGTCGTCACCGGCATGAGCCTGGGTGGCGCCGTGGCACTCTTCTACGGGGCCAATCATAACGACCTCGCCGGCATCATCGCGCTGGCGCCGGCCGCCGATCCGGCCAACCCATCGCCCTTTCCCAAGTTCGTCCTGAGCCTCAAAACCGCGCAGCATATGGTGGAAGCCGGACAAGGGCGGGCGATCGTCGAATTCTCCGATATCGTGTTGGGCAAGACCGTCCTCGTTCGTGCCAGCGCCGCCGACTTCCTGAGCTTTCATGGCCCCCACAGCCCGATCGTCACGATCAAGTCCATGATGCAGACCGTGCTCCCGAGCCTGACGATCCCGTTGCTGTGGGTTTCGGGGACGCATGACGCCAGCCAGAATGTCGCAGACAGAGCCTTCGCGTCCGTGTCCCCCAATCACCTCGATCGCCATGCGACGGTCGATGCGGACCATGTGGGAACGCCCAATGCGTCGATTGCCGCGGTGGAGGACTGGCTGAACACTCTCGACTGATCCGAGCTGGTCTCTCAGCCGCCTGGGCCTTCCCCCGTCAGCGCGCGGTTCGCGTCCCCCAGCGAGCTTTTCTGCCTGCCCGCCGCATCGAAATTCGATGGCTCCAGCCAGCGCTCGAAATTCTCGCGGATCGCGGGCCATTCGTGATCCATGATCGCGTACCAGGCGGTGTCGCGATTGCGGTTCTTATAGACGATGTGCTGGCGGAAGATCCCTTCGAAGCGGAAGCCAAAGCGGAAGGCCGCGGAGCGCGAGGGCGCGTTGAGCGCATCGCATTTCCATTCGAGCCGGCGATAGCCCAGCTCGTCGAGCACATGGCGGAACATGAGATACATGGCCTCGACCGTGAGGCGCGTGCGCTGGGTCTTCGGCTCATACCAGATATGGCCGACCTCGATGACGCCGTGCGGAGCAGGGCGGATGTTGAGGAAACTCACCATGCCCTTGGGATCGCCGGTCGCGACGTCCACCACGGTATAGAACTGCGGCTCGGTCAGCGGCGCCTGGGATTCGAGCCAGGTCATGAAGGCCGCTTCGTTGTCCCACGGCCCGTAGGGCATATAGGTCCAAAGTTGTTTGGTCGCCTCGTCAACATGGCTCTGCACATAGAGCCGATGCCCGTGGCGCTTCGGATCCACCAGCTCGAGCCGCACATAACGACCCTCGAGCGTTCCGTGGATCGGCGGTTTGCCGGAGGGAAATTTCGTCAGGGTCGGGCCAACGGGCAACATCGGGTCTTTTTCTCCGGTTCGGGCGCGGCGTGGGTTGCGGAGTCGACAAACTAGCGCGAGGCTGAGGCTCCTGTCGAACGGGGTGGAATCGGTGCGATCCCCGGTCTCGCCTCGCCGCTTCCGCCCCCTGCAAAATCCGCATCGGAGAGAGGAACGACGATCATGGAGTGGGTCCAGCATTTTCGAGCCATGGCGCGCAACAACGCCTGGTCCAACTACCGGCTGCACAAGGCCTGTGCCGCCCTCACCGAGGCCGAGTTCAACAAGACGCGCACCAGCTTCTTCCCGTCGCTGCCCCTGACGCTGCTCCATATCCTCGAGGTCGACTGGTATTACCTGGACCAGCTCGAGGCGATGCCAACCGATCGCGAAGCCATGGACTACAACCTGCCTTACCGAACCCTGGCCGAACTCACGCCGGCGCAGCAGGCCATGGATCTGCGGCTGATCGCCTATTGCGAGCGGCTCTCCGTCCAGACCGTGGATGCGCCGGTGGTGCTGCGCCGGGAGAACGGGCGCCGGCCCGTCGATCCGGCGTCCGCGGTGCTCACCCATCTCTTCGTTCATCAGATTCATCATCGCGGTCAGGTTCACGCCATGCTGGCCGGCACCTCGGTGCCGCCGCCACAGCTGGACGAGTTCTTCCTGTCCGAGGACCAGCCGCGCCGCGCGCCCGATCTGGCAGCGCTTGAGTTGCCCTGATCGCGGCCCTATAAGCGGCCGGTAACGGCACCGGCACCGCTGTCAAGGCGCCGGCCGGGCCACCACGGAATCGTCATATTGGAAGGGGACCTTTCACCCATGTCCGCCATTCTCGACATCAGCGGCCGCGAGATCCTCGACAGCCGTGGCAATCCCACGGTCGAGGTCGACGTGCATCTCGAAAGCGGCGCCTTCGGCCGCGCGGCCGTGCCCTCCGGCGCCTCGACCGGCAGCCATGAAGCGGTCGAGAAGCGCGACGGCGACAAGAAGCGCTATCTCGGCAAGGGCGTGCGCGACGCGGTCGCCGCCGTCAATGGCGAGATCCTCGACGCGCTCTCGGGCATCGAGGCCGAGGAACAGGCCAAGGTCGACCGCATGCTGGTCGAGCTCGACGGCACCGCCAACAAGAGCCGGCTCGGCGCCAATGCGATCCTCGGCGTCAGCCTGGCCGTCGCCAAGGCCGCGGCCCAGCATGCCGGCCTGCCGCTCTATCGTTATGTCGGGGGCACGGCCGCGCGCAAGCTGCCGGTGCCGCTGATGAACATCGTCAATGGCGGGGCCCATGCCGACAATCCGATCGATTTCCAGGAATTCATGATCCTGCCGGTGAAGGCGCCCAGCTTCGCCGAGGCCCTGCGCATCGGCGTCGAAGTGTTCCACGCGCTGAAGGCCGAGCTCAAGGGCGCCGGCCATTCGACCAATGTCGGCGACGAGGGCGGTTTCGCGCCCAATCTCGCCAGCGCCGACGTCGCTCTCGCCACGATCATGAAGGCGATCGAACGCGCGGGCTACAAGCCGGGCGAACAGGTGGCGCTCGGCCTCGATGTCGCCGCCAGCGAATTCTACAAGAACGGCAAGTATGCGATGGAAGGCGAGGGCAGGACGCTCGATGCTGGCGGGATGGTGAAGTTCTACGAGGATCTGGTGAAGCGCTACCCGATCGTCACCATCGAGGACGGCATGGCCGAGGACGATTGGGATGGCTGGGCCGAATTGACGCGCGCGCTGGGCGCCAAGGTGCAGCTCGTCGGCGACGATCTCTTCGTGACCAATCCCACGCGCCTCGCCGAAGGGATCGCCAAGGGCATCGCCAACGCGGTGCTGGTCAAGGTAAACCAGATCGGCACGCTGACGGAGACGCTCGAGACCGTCGAGGTCGCGCACAAGGCGGGCTATCGCGCGGTGATGTCGCACCGCTCGGGCGAGACCGAGGATTCCACCATCGCCGATCTCGCCGTCGCCACCAATTGCGGCCAGATCAAGACCGGCTCGCTCAGCCGCTCGGACCGCCTGGCGAAGTACAACCAGCTGCTCCGCATCGAGCAGGAGCTGGGCCAGAGCGCGATCTATCCAGGCCGGAGCGCTCTCGCACGAGGATAGGAACAACGATTCATGTCTCCTCCCCCGTCTTCGGGGGAGGGAACAGCTGTCTCCCCTTCCTTCCCCCGCTTTTGCGCTTCCCCTACGCCCGCGAAGCTCCACCCATCTTCCGCCGCATGCGTTCGAGCCAGCGCAGCAGCGGAAGGCGCGCCTTCGCTTCCTCGAGCTCGAGGCCGACCAGGGTGATGCGATCGCCTTCGGTGGCGCGCACGGTGAGCTCGACCGGCGTCAGCTTCACGCGGTCGCCCACGACCGGCAGTCGTCCGATCCGGCGCGCGAGCCAGTCGCCGATGGTGAGGCCTCTGGCGTCGGCGGGCAGGGGAAGGCCGTACTCTTTGGCGATGAGCTCGAAGGGCGCTGCGGGATCGAACATGAATTCACCCAAGCCCTCGATCTGCTCGCTCTCGCGGCTGCCCGCGGCGAAGAGCTTGTCGACCTCGTGGCGCTGCTCGGGCGCCACCAGCAGAATCACATAATCGTCGGCCTCGAGCTTGCCGGGCTCGGTCGGCGGCAGGATGCGGCCATCGCGCACCACACCGAGGCTGCCGGTGCGCGGCGGCAACGGCAAAGTCGAGGGCGAATAGTCGAGCGCGTTGCTGTCTTCGGGGATGCGCCAGCCGAGAATGTCGCGGTCGGCGGCATCCGGCAGCTCGAACAGCCGGCTGGCATCGGGCTCCGGCTCCGCCGGCACCTCGAGGCCCAGCGCCTTCGCCAGCGACGGCGCGGTCCAGCCCTGGACCACCAGCGACAACAGGACCATCACGAAGGCCACGTCGAAATAGGTGCGGCCATTGGGCAGACCCGCCAGCACCGGCAGACAGCCCAGGAAGATGGGCACCGCGCCGCGCAAGCCCACCCAGCTGATGAAGGCGAGGGAGGGGCGGTCGAACCTGAAGGGCAGCAGCGAGGCCAGCACCGCCAGCGGCCGCGCCACCAGCATCAGCACGAGCGCGATCACCAGCGCTGGAATGGTCAGAGGGAAGAACTCGGTCGGCGTCACCAGCAGGCCCAGCAGCAGGAACATGACCACCTGCGCCAGCCAGACCAGCCCGTCATGGAACCGGATCACCATCTGCTGCGCGCGGAACGGCTTGCTGCCCATGACGATGCCGGCGAGATAGACCGCGAGGAACCCGCTGGCCCCGATCGCGTTGGCGGCGGCGAACAGCACCAGCGCGCCCGCGGCCACCAGAATGGGATAGAGCCCGACCGCCAGCTCGATACGGTCGATGAGCCAGCGCAAGCCCCAGCCGCCGAGCAGCCCGAAGGCGGCACCCCCGGCCATCTGCAGCACCAGCGACAGCGCGACCATCAGCGGCCCGGCGTCGCCGGCATGGAGCAGCCATTCGACGCAGGAGATGGTGAGGAACACCGCCATGGGATCGTTCATGCCGGATTCCGCCTCGAGCGTGGCCTGGACCCGAAGGTTCAAGGCGCGATTGCCCCGCGAGAGCAGCAGGAACACGGCCGCCGCATCGGTCGATGCCAGGATCGCGCCGAGCAGCAGCCCCTCGACCGTGCCGAAATCGAGGACCTCATAGGCGACGAAGGCGACGATCACGGCCGTGACGAGAACGCCCACCGTCGCCAGGGACAGGCCCGGCCACAGCGCCAGGCGAAACACCGTGCGGGTCGTGCGCAGGCCGCCGTCGAACAGGATCAGCGCCAGCGCGACGCTGCCCACCATGTAGGTCAGGTGGAAATCGTTGAAGACGATGCCACCCGGCCCGTCCTGCCCCGCCAGCATGCCGAGAACCAGGAAGATCAACAGCACCGGGGCGCCGAGCCGCGTGGCATAGGCGCTTGCCAGGATGCTGAGCACCACCAGCCCGGCGCCGACCAGCAATGTGACCGAGATCGATTCCATGAGAATCAACATAACCGATACCTGTCCGAGCGCGAGACTTCGCGTTCAAAACGCGCGATTTTTTTTACCGGAATAGAAAAGATGCCGGCGCCCGCGCAGGATCAGCGGTCGCGATCTTCCAGAAATTCCTGCAGCGTCCGCTCGGCGGTGCCGATATGCGCGACCAGGATCCGGCAGGCGAGGGCGGGCTTGCGGGCCTGCGCCGCTTCGAGCATCGCGCGATGCTCGCCTTGCGAGATGTGATGCCGGCCCATCGCGGCGAGATGGAAACGCAGATAGCGATCGGCCTGCGCCAGATGCTGCTCGACCAGGGACAGGAGGCGAGAGCGCCCGGCGCGCGAATAGAGCGTCATATGGAAACGCTGATTGAGCTCGCCCAACCGGTTTTGATCCGGCTCGCCATCCATCTCCGCCAGGATCTCGCCGGCGCGATCGAGATCGGCGCCGCTGAGGTTCGGGATGGAAAGCCGCAAGGCGACCGGCTCGAGCGCCAGGCGGATGGTGTAATTGTCGGCGGCGTCCTCGGCCGAAATCTCGGCCACGACGGCGCCACGATGGGGATAGAAATCGACCAGCGCCTGCGCTTCGAGCTGGCGCAGGGCTTCGCGGATCGGCATCCGGCTGACGCCGAAGGTCGCGGCCAGCTCCTCCTGGCGCAGGGCTGCGCCCGCGGCCAGCGTGCCGCTCAGGATCGCCTGTTTGAGGGTCGCCTCGACGAACTCGGTCGCGGTCCGGAAGCGGGGCCGGGAACGGTCGATGAGCTGGGCGAGGTTGTCGGTCATGCGGTCCCGGATTGTCGATTGGATCCAATTCAACTATAGAGATCCGGAGAGAGGCTGCCAAGCCGCAGGGCAGCCCTCGTCATTAGGGGGACATGTCGACGCCATGGATGCCAACCGCGCGAGCGACCTGCCGGTGAAAGCCGCCCGCGGCCAGGCCATCACGACGGGGTTGCTGGCCGCCTTCGTCGGTTTCGGCAGCTCCTTCGCGGTCGTGGTCCAGGGCCTGGTCGGCGTCGGCGCGAGCCCGGCGCAATCGGCCTCGGGATTGCTGGTGCTCAGCGTCGGCATGGGGTTGCTCGGCATTCTTCTCAGCCTGCGCTACCGGATGCCGATCAGCGTCGCCTGGTCCACGCCCGGCGCCGCCCTCCTGGCAACGACCGGGGCGCCGGAAGGCGGGTTCGCGGCCGCCGTGGGGGCCTTTCTGGTGGTCGGCGCGCTCATCGTACTGGCGGGACTGTGGAAACCCCTGGGCCGTCTCGTCGCCGCCATTCCGTCCTCGATCGCGAACGCCATGCTGGCGGGCGTGTTGTTTCATCTCTGCATCGCGCCCTTTCTCGCCATTGCCGAGATTCCGATGCTGGCGCTGCCGGTGGTGGTGCTCTGGGCCGTGATCGCGCGCTTCTGGCGGCTCTATGCCGTGCCGGCGGCCGTGATCCTAGCGGTGGCGCTGATGTTCTGGAACGGGGCAGGGCCGTTGCCGCCGGTCGACCAGCTCTGGCCGCAACTGACGCTCATTCCGCCGGTCTTCTCCTGGAGCGCCATGGTCAGCATCGCGCTGCCGCTGTTCCTGGTCACCATGGCCTCGCAGAACATTCCGGGCTTCGCCGTGCTGCAGGCGAACAATTTCCATCCGCCCTCGCGCCCGCTGATCGTCACCACCGGCATCGGCACCATGATCGTGGCGCCCTTCGGCGGCCATGCCGTCAATCTGGCGGCGATCACGGCGGCGCTTTGCGCCGGCCCCGACGCGCATGCGGATCCCGGCCGCCGCTACATCGCCGCGGTGACGACCGGCGTCGGCTATATCGGCTTCGGCATGCTGGCGGTGGCCGCCACGGCCTGGATCAGCGCGTCGCCGCCCTTGCTGATCGAGGCGGTGGCAGGGCTGGCACTACTGGGAGCGTTCGGTTCGGCGCTGGGCAATGCACTGGTGCAGCCGAGCGAACGCGATGCCGCCCTGGTGACCCTGATCGCGACCGCGTCAGGTATGTCGTTCGCAGGCATCGGCTCTGCCTTCTGGGGATTGCTCGCGGGTGGGATCATGCTGGCACTGCGCCGGCTGAAGCCGTAATTCTGGATGTCTCGATCGCGCGCGGACCCTGATTTCCACGCCAGCGACCAGTTCCCGAGATTCCGCAACGAAAGGCCGAATGCAACGCCATGACCGATGTCGCCCTGGCGGCCGGCGAGGCGCGGGCGCGCCACCGTCTGGGCCTGGTGATGGTCACGGCCTCGGCCATCTTCTGGAGCACGGGCGGCTTTTTCACCCGGCTGATCACGCTCGATCTCTGGACCATACTGGCCTGGCGCGGCCTGTTCGGCGGGCTCTTCATCCTGCTGTTCATGATCTGGGACGCGAAGACCCAGAAGCGCCGGCTGTTCCGTCCCATGGGCTGGCCTGGGCTCATCGTCACGATGCTGAACACGGGCGGCATGATGGCCTTCGTCGGCTCGATGCGGCTGACCGCCGTCGCCGACGTCACCGTGATCTATGCGACCTTGCCCTTCATGACCGCGCCGATCGTCTGGCTGTGGTTCAAGGAGCGGCCCTCGGCCCGAACCTTGCTGGCGGGCGTCCTGGCCGTGGCCGGCGTCGCCATCATGGTCGGCGGCGCCTCGCGCGGCAGCGACAGCAGCCTGGCGGGCTGCCTGCTGGCCTTTCTCATGACCATGACCATGGCGGTCACCACCAGCATCACGCGGCGCTATCAAGGCGTGCCGATGATCCAGGCGGCCGGGCTTTCATGCTTCATCGGCTCGGCGATCTGTTTCACCATGGCCGGACCGGTGGGTGCCATCACGCCGGTCGACTTCGTGAACCTGGCGCTGTTCGGGCTGCTCAATATGGGACTGGGGTTGGCGCTCTACATGATGGGCGCCAAATATATTCCCGCGGCCGAGGCGGCGCTGCTCAGCATCCTCGAGACGCCCTTGGCGCCGCTCTGGGTCTGGATCTTCTTTGCGGAAGTGCCGCGCGATGCGACGCTCTGGGGCGGGGCCGTGGTGCTCGCGGCCGTCCTGTGGCAGATCCTCGGCGATGCGCGGCGCAGCCGGGTTTGAGGAGGATCCTGAGAAACCCATCTCACATTTTACATAATATACATTATGCGACTTACAGGTCGAAACGCTCGGACAAGCAAGGGCTTATGAAGAGCCGATCCCGCCTCCCACTGGCCTGCTCATCGAAAGGTTCGTTCCCGTGACGGAAGCCATCACCACGCCGCCCAAAGCCAGCACGACCGCGTTCCCGATCCTGGGCGCGATCAGCTTCTGCCACATGCTGAACGACATGATGCAGTCGCTGCTGCCAGCGATCTATCCGATCCTCAAGGGCGGCTTCGATCTGAGCTTCGGGCAGATCGGGCTGCTGACGCTGACCTACCAGATCACGGCCTCGCTGCTGCAGCCTCTGATCGGCCTCTTCACCGACAGCCGGCCGCAGCCCTATTCGCTGCCCTTCGGCATGGGCTCGACCCTGCTGGGGCTGGTCACGCTGGCCTTTGCCGTGAATTACCCGATGCTGCTGCTGGGCGCCGCCTTCCTCGGGATCGGCTCCTCGATCTTCCATCCGGAATCCTCGCGCCTGGCGCGGCTGGCCTCGGGCGGCGCCCATGGGCTGGCGCAGTCGCTGTTCCAGGTCGGCGGCAATCTGGGATCCTCGCTGGGGCCGCTGCTGGCTGCCTTCTTCATCCTGCCGCGCGGTCAGAGCAGCCTCGCCTGGTTCGCGCTCGCGGCGCTGGGCGGCATGGGCGTGCTGACGCTGCTGGGGCATTGGTACAAGAGCCAGGGCCATGCCCGCCCGCCCGGCCGCCGGGTTCATGTCCGGCATGCCACGCTCTCGGGCGCCCAGGTGAAGCGCGCGGTGCTGGTGCTGATCGCGCTGATCTTCTCCAAATATTTCTATCTGGCGAGCATCTTCAGCTACTACACCTTCTACCTGATGCATCGCTTCGCCCTGGGGACGCGCGACGCGCAGATCTATCTCTTCGTGTTCCTGGCCGCGGCCGCGGTGGGCACCGTGGTCGGCGGTCCGGTCGGCGACCGGATCGGCCGCAGGAAGGTCATCTGGGCCTCGATCGTCGGGATCCTGCCCTTCACGCTCGTCCTGCCCTATGTCGGGCTCACGGCAACGGTCTGCCTCAGCGTTGTGATCGGCCTGGTGCTGTCCTCGGCCTTCTCGGCGATCGTCGTCTATGCGCAGGAGCTGATGCCCGGCCGGGTCGGCATGGTATCGGGACTGTTCTTCGGCTTCGCCTTCGGCATGGGCGGTATCGGCGCGGCGGCGCTGGGGGCCTCGGCCGACTGGACCAGCATCGAGTTCGTGTACCAGGTCTGCGCCTTCCTGCCCGTCATCGGCCTGCTCACCGCGCTGCTTCCCGCCACAGAGGACGGCACGCCGAAGGAAGTTTCGCGATGACCCGGTCGAAGCCCAAGACTGCGCCGCCCGAGAGCCTCGCGCCGATCGACCGCCTTCTCGCCATCATGGCCCGGCTGCGCGATCCCGACGCCGGCTGTCCCTGGGATCTCGAGCAGGATTTCCCGACCATCGTCCCGCATACGATCGAAGAGGCCTATGAGGTGGCCGACGCGATCGAGCGCGGCCAGATGGAGGAGCTCAAGAGCGAGCTGGGCGACTTGATGTTCCAGGTCGTGTTCTACGCCCAGATGGCCCGCGAGCGCGGCCTCTATGGCTTCGACGACATCGTGCGGGCGGTCAACGACAAGATGATCCGCCGGCATCCCCATGTGTTCGCCGACGCGGCCATCGACAGCGCCGGCGCCCAGACGGTGGCCTGGGAGGAGCAGAAGGCCGGCGAGCGCGCCGCTGAGGCCGCGGCCAAGGGCGCCGCCCCCAGCCAGCTCGACGGCCTGCCGCTCGCCCTGCCCGCCCTGACCCGGGCCGCCAAGCTGCAGAAGCGCGCCGCGCGCATCGGCTTCGATTGGCCCGAGGCGGCCCAGGTGCTCGACAAGATCGTCGAGGAGACCGCCGAGATCAAAGCCGAGATGGTCGATGGCGCCGGCAAGGAGCGGCTGGCGGACGAGGTCGGCGATCTGCTCTTCGCCGTGACCAATCTGGCGCGCCATCTGGAGCTCGATCCCGAGCAGACCTTGCGCGGCGCCAATGCCAAGTTCGAACGCCGCTTCCGTCGCGTGGAAGCGCTCGCCGCCGCGGAGCATGGCGCCGATACCCGCCCCGGCCTGGACGCGCTCGAGGCGCTCTGGCAGCGGGTCAAGCAGGAAGAGCGCTAGCCTCGCCGCCGACGGCCGCGCTCAGGGATTTTTCGGCGGCACGACGAACGCCACCGTCTGGCTGGTGATGACGCGATGGGTGGGGTCGGCCAGCTCGACCAGCACCTTGTGCGGGCCCGGCGGCAGGCCCACCACGATGATGGTCGAGCCGCTGGCATCGACGAAATGCCAGGGCGCGTCGTCGACTGTGATGTGGACATGGCCGATGCGCGGCGAAACGTCGAGCGCGCCTTTGCCGAACACCGGCACCACCCGCAGATTCACGGTCCGGTACTGGATGAAGACGAGCCCTCGCGACAGCGGCTCGGGCAACGGCGGATCGACGATCAGCTGCGCCGGGGCCTCGTTCTCGATGGCGACGAGCGGCGACGGACCGATGATGTCCTTGGCGCTTTGCGCGGCCGCGCTCGCGGCGAGCAGGGTGCTGGCGGTCATGACGGCCAGGACCCTGATAACAATGTGCATGACGTCCCCTTCAAAGAGCCGCGCGGTCTGACATGCCAGGCGCCGGCGCGGGAGGATTCCCAGCCAGGGGCAGCAGACAGGCGTGGCGGCATTCGCATCGGGCCTCCTCACATTCAGGCGCCGTCCGAGGACAGGTCGCCCGCGTCGGCCCGATGCGAGCGGCTAGGGCTCGATCAGCGGGATATGAGGTGCCGCCGTCCGCGGCAGATGTCCGGTCAGCCTTGGGTCGTCATGCACCTCGACGGCAAAGGCATAGGGTCGAAAGCCGGAGCGGCGATAGAACGCCAATGCTGAGGGATGATCGAAGCTGCAGGTATGGACCCAGAAGCGCCGGATCGGCCGGGCCCAGGCGAGCGCGATCGCCTGGTCCATCAGAAAGCGGCCGGCGCCCTGCCCGATCGCCTCGGGCACCACACCGAAGAACGCCAGTTCGCATTGGCCCTCTTCCCGGAAGTCCAGCTCCAGCAGGCCGATCTCGGCGGAGCCGTCACGGAGCGTGTATATCTCCACCTTCGGGTCGGTGAGGATCCGGCGCAGTCGCTCGTCCGGCATGACCAGCCGCGAGAACCACATCCAGTCCTGCCCGACGCGGCGGAACAAAGCGCGATAGCTGTCGAGGTCGGGCTGCGCGATCCTCTGCAGCGAAAGGGTGCTGCGCGCGGAGGATTGCGGTCTCGGCGCCGGCCTCTCCGTCATCTCAAGGCAAGTCACCAGATTGGCGAGCTTCCCGGGAGGCAGCACAGAATAACCATCCTGAATCGAAGATTTATTATTATCTATAGCCATCTATCGGACATTCTTAATGTAACTTGGCTGCTCCTCAATCCTTCATCAGGAGCTGAATCAGGCTCGAGGTATCCCAGCGGCCGCCACCTCGCGCCTGCACTGCGGCGTAGAACTGGTCGACCAGGGCGGTCACCGGAAGGCGCGCGCCGTTGCGCTTCGCCTCCGTCAGGCAGATATCAAGATCCTTCCGCATCCAATTGACTGCGAAGCCGAAATTGAACTTACCCTCGGCCATGGTCAGGGCCCGGTTCTCCATCTGCCAGGACTGGGCGGCCCCTTTCGAGATGGTGTCGATCACGAGCTTCGGATCGAGCCCCGCCTTGAGGGCGAAATTGACCCCCTCCGAGAGCCCCTGGACCAGACCCGCGATGCAGATCTGGTTGACCATCTTGGTGAGCTGCCCGGCGCCGACAACCCCCAGCAGAGTGCAGGCCCGGGCATAGGCGTCGATGACGGGCTTCACCCGGTCGAATTGCGCCGGATCGCCCCCGACCATGACGGTGAGCTTGCCGTTCTCCGCCCCCGCCTGCCCGCCCGACACGGGCGCGTCGAGGAAGCCCAGCCCGAGGCCCGCGGCCGTCTCGGCGCTCTCCCGCGCGACCTCCGCCGAGGCGGTGGTGTGATCGACGAAGACGCTGCCCTTCGCCATGCCCGCGAAGGCGCCGTCGGGGCCCTTGAGGATCGAACGCAGATCGTCGTCATTGCCGACGCAGGCAAACACGATCTCGGCCCCCTTGGCCGCCGCCGCCGGGGTCGGTGCCGACTTGCCGCCATGCTTGGCGACCCAATCCTGGGCACGGGCCGCGGTGCGGTTGAAGACCGTCACCTTGTGGCCGGCCTTGGCCAGATGGCCTGCCATCGGAAAGCCCATGACCCCGAGGCCAAGGAAAGCGACGTTCTGCGACATGAGTGCGGCTCCGATTTTCGGGTGACGCCGGGCATCTTAGCGGCGAGCCCTGCCGCCGCAAGTGACGCATTCCTGCAGTCACTTTGCGGTAAGTCACTGACTTGCGTGAGAGTTGAAGCGTCGCCGGCGCTGTGGCTCCATGCGGCGCACCCCACTCACGCCAGAGGCATCATGAAACTGTTCGAGCCCGTCAAGATCGGCCGCCTCACCCTGCCCAACCGCGTCGTCATGGCCCCCATGACCCGCAACCGCGCCGGCGCCGGCCATGTTCCGACCGCGCTCAACGCGCTCTATTACCGGCAGCGCGCGAGCGCCGGCCTGCTCATCACCGAGGGCTCGCAGGTTTCGCCGCAAGGCATCGGCTACCCCAACACGCCGGGGATCCATACCGCCGAGCAGGTGAAAGGCTGGCGCGCCGTCACCGATGCGGTGCATCAGGCCGGCGGCCGCATCTTCCTGCAGCTCTGGCATGTCGGCCGGACCTCGCATCCCAGCATGCAGCCCAACGGCGATCTGCCGATCTCCTCGTCCGCGATCGCGCCCGAGGGCGAGATCTACACCGACAGCGGCATGAAACCCTATGTCGCGCCGCGCGCGCTCGGCACCGCCGAGGTGAAGAAGGTGGTCGAGGATTTCCGGCATGGCGCGCGCTGCTCGCTGGAGGCCGGCTTCGATGGCGTCGAGATCCATGGCGCCAACGGCTATATCGTCGAGCAGTTCCTGGTGAACGGCACCAACAAGCGCACCGATATCTATGGCGGCCCGGTCGAGAACCGCACCCGCTTCCTCGCCGAGGTGACGCAGGCGGCCTGCGATGTCTGGGGCCCCGACCGGGTCGGCGTCAGGCTGTCGCCCAACGGCGTCTTCGGCAGCTCGGCCGACAGCGACCGGCGCGCGATCTTCCACCATGCGGCCAAAGTGCTGGATGGCTTCGGCCTCGCCTATCTCCATCTGATCGATTTCTACCCGGACGATCCCGAGCCCGTCGGCGGCTATATCCTGCCGCGCGAGATGCGCGCCTTCTTCCATGGGCCGATCATGACCAACGGCGGCTATACGCGCGAGAAGGCGGAGGCGACCTTGCAGCGGGGCGACGCCGACCTGATCTCGTTCGGCGCGAGCTTCATCGCCAATCCCGACCTGCCGGAGCGGCTGCGCCGCAACCTGCCGCTCAATCCGCCCGATCCCGATAGCTTCTATGGCGGCGACGCCAAGGGCTATACCGACTATCCGGCGCTCGAGAAGACCCTGGCCAAGTAGGCCGGGATTACTCGTCCTCGAGCAGCAGGCGGTGCAGGGCGACCCAGCTGGTTTCGTCGGGCGCCATCAGCAGCCCCACGGCCTGCGTCAGGGCTGCGCGATAGGGGCTGCGGTCGAGATAGCGGCCGGTGCCCCCGGCTTCGCGATGGATCAGGACGCCCGGCGCGTGGTCCCAGGGCATCAGCTGGGTGAAGAGCGTGAAATCCGCCTCGCCCTTGGCAAGGCGCAGATATTCATGAGCCGCCGCCCGCAGCGACTTGACCGCACGGACCCGGCCGCGGCGCGACTGCACGCGTCGACCCAGCGCAGGATCGCCGAAGAATCCTGCGTTCAGCGTTCCCCTCAGATCGCCCGGATCGGCCGGCGGCGCGGAGACGGTCAGCCGGCGACCCGTGCGATGGCCGTCGAGCCAGGCCCCCTCGCCCTTCGCGGCGGTTGCCGTGCTCTGCCCCACCGGATCGTGAATCCAGGCCGCGACCGGTTCGCCGCGATCGAGCAGCGCCACCATCACGCCGAAGAAGGGGCGACCCTCGGCGAAGTTGCTGGTGCCGTCGATCGGGTCGATCACCCAGGCCGAACGGGCGGAAGCGAGCTGCTCCAGCAATCCCGGATCGGCGGCCGCGGCCTCCTCGCCCACCACGAGGGCTTCCGGCATCAGCGCGGCCAGGATCGGCGTCAGGCGACGTTCCATGGCCTCGTCGGCGACGGTGACGAGATCGCCTGGGCCCTTCTCGCGCACGTCGGCCGAGCTCAGCCTGTTGAATCGCGGCATGACCTCTTCGGCCGCCGCCTGCGCGATCAGGGCCGAGACCTTGTCGATGTCGAGTGTCATGCCGGCGCCGCGGGATAGAGGCGCTGATAGCGGCCGACATCGGCCGGATCGAGCCGGACATCGAGATAGGCGAACTCTTCGTCGTCGCGCCGGGTCAGTACCTCGCCATGGCTGTAGAGCCAGGCGAGAGCGGCACCTTCGCCATGCGGCACCTTGAAATGCCCGATCTGGCGCTGCGAGGCGAGGCGCTGGTCGATATCGGCCAGCAACCGGTCGGTGCCCTCGCCGGTCAGGGCCGAGAGCGCCACCGCATGGGCCTGACGCTCGGCCTGCTGCAGCAAGGTCTCGCGGTCCGCGGGATCCAGCAGATCGATCTTGTTCAGCACTTCGATCATATCGGACTCGAGGCGCGTCTCGAGCCCCAGCTCCTTCAGCACCTTGATCACTTCCTGCTGCTGCAGCGTGGTCTCGGGATGAGCCACGTCGCGCACATGAAGGATGATGTCGGCGGCGCTGACCTCTTCGAGCGTGGCGCGGAAGGCCGCCACCAGATCGGTCGGCAGATCGGAAATGAAACCGACCGTGTCCGAGAGGATGATATCGCGGCCCGACCGGAGCTTCACCACGCGCATCGTGGGATCGAGGGTCGCGAACAGCAGATCCTTCGCCATCACCGTGGCGTTGGTGAGGCGGTTGAACAGGGTCGATTTGCCGGCGTTGGTGTAGCCCACCAGCGCCACCACCGGATAGGGCACGCGCCTGCGCGCCTCGCGATGAAGCCCGCGCGTGCGCTTGACCTCGGCCAGCTCCTTCTTGAGGCGGGCGATCCGTTCGCCGATCAGGCGGCGATCGATCTCGAGCTGGGATTCGCCGGGACCGCCGATGAAGCCGAAGCCGCCGCGCTGGCGTTCCAGATGGGTCCAGGACCGCACCAGCCGGCTGCGCTGGTAGCTGAGCGCGGCGAGCTCGACCTGGAGCTGGCCCTCGCGCGTCCGCGCGCGCTCGCCGAAGATCTCGAGGATCAGGCCGGTCCGGTCGATGACCTTGCAGCTCCAGGCGCGCTCGAGATTGCGCTGCTGCACTGGCGACAGCGCCCAATCGACGATCGCGAGCTTGATGTCCTGTTCTTCGATCAGGCCATGCAGCCGCTCGACCGCGCCCGATCCGATCAGGGTCGCGGGCTTCGGTTCGGCGACCCGGACCGTTTCAGCATGCACCACATCGAGATCGATCGCGTGCGCCAGGCCTTCGGCCTCGGCCAATCGCGCTTCGGGTTCGCGGCCCGGGGCCATGGGGCCCCGCATGACCGGCGTCAGGACGATGCAGCGCTCGCCGCGAGCCACGCCATCGCCGCTGCCGCCATTGGGACGAGCCTCCACTTACTCTTCTTCGCCCTCCTTGGCGCCTTCGAAGAGCTGCACGGGCTGGGCCGGCATGATCGTGGAGATGGCGTGCTTGTAGACGAGCTGCGAATGCGCGTCACGGCGCAGCAGCACCGAAAAATTATCGAACCAGGTGACGATGCCCTGCAGCTTCACGCCGTTCACCAGGAACACGGTGACCGGCACCTTGCCCTTCCGAATGTGATTCAGGAAAACGTCCTGAACGTTCTGCGATTTTTCCGTAGCCATTGGCTCCCTCTTTTTCTGAAGTGTTTTCGGGGCCCGGTCTTGTTGGGACCTGGAGCCGGCGCGAGGGCCGGCGTGGGGTCCATGGACAATCCCTATTGGGCGTCGGGACGGAGGCAAACGCGTCCCGGAATTGCCGACTTGCTAGCACAAAACGCCAATTTCAGGAAACTCTAAAGTTTGTCAACGAGTTGGCGTAATTCGTCACAACTTTGAAAATGCAGCATTTCCGAGATTGCGACGAATTCGCCGGGCTGCGGCGGCTCGGCGCGGATCAGGAGCGGGACACAGCGGGTGTCACGCGCGCAGATCATGTCGAGGTCGGTGTCGCCCACAAACCAGACATCCGACCCCGGCGGCACCGGGCCGCCTTCGAGGGCCATTAAAACCGGTTCAGGCGCCGGCTTGTCGCGAACCGCATCCCCCGCCCCGACCACGCGGCCGAAGAAGCGGCTCCAATCGAGATGGTCCGCCTCCTTGCGCAGGAAGGGTCCGCGCTTGTTGCTGACCACGCCCTGATAGACCCCTCGTTCCGCCAATGAAGCCAGCAGCGCCTCCGCCCCCGGCAGCGCCTCGAGCAGCTCCATATGGCGCGACTGAAACCGGTCATAGAAGATCTTCTCGGCCTCCTGCCAGCGCGTGCCGAACATCGCGGGAAAACTGTCGCGCAACGAAGCCTTCACCCGCTCCCGGGTCTGGGCCAGGGTCCAGGCTTCCTGCCCCATCGCCACCAGCGTGGTGTTAAGGGCGTCGGCGATCACGCCCCAGCTGTCGACCAGCGTGTTGTCCCAATCCCAGAGAACCGCGCGCGGCAGGCGCAATGAAGTTTTGCCGGCGGATTTCGGTGTCATCGGGGCGCCGTCAGATCACGACCGGCGCTTCGAGCGCCGCGGCCACATAGATCTCGCGCAGCCGGCGCGTCATCGGGCCGGGCTTGCCCTCGCCCACCGGCTTGCCGTCGATCCGCGTGATCGGCAGCACGAAGCTCGACGAGCTGGAGAGGAAGGCCTCTCGCGCGCGCATCGCCTCCTCGCGGCTGAAGGCACGCTGCTCAAAGGTGAGCCCTTCGCCTTCCATCAGCTTGATCACGCGCTGGCGGGTGATGCCGTTGAGGATCGCGGCGCCGGCGTCATGCGTCACCAGCTTGCCGTCGGCCGTCACGATCCAGGCATTGGTCGAGCTGCCCTCGGTGATGTTGTCGTCGTCATCCACCAGCCAGGCTTCGAAGACGCCCGCGACCGTCGCCTGCTGTTTCGCCAGCAGGTTGGGCAGCAGGTTGAGCGACTTGATATCGCAGCGTTCCCAGCGGATGTCCCGGGTCGTCATCACCGAGACTCCCTCCTCGATCTGCTTGGCCGAGGGCGGCCGCGACCGGCGCATGGTGGCGACAAAGGCCGTCTTCGTCTTGGCCGGGAATTTATGGTCGCGGGGCGCCACGCCGCGCGTGGCCTGGAAATAGAGCAAGGCATCGCTCAAGCCGTTGCGGCGCACCAGTTCGCGCAAGACCAGCTTCAGCGCCGCGCGCGACATGGGCGGCGCGATCTGCAGCTCGCGCAGCGAATAGTCGAACCGGTCGAGATGCGGATCCTCGTCGAGCAGGCGGCCACGATAGAGCGGCACCACCTCGTAGACGCCGTCGGCGAACTGATAACCGCGATCCTCGATATGGACCTGGGCCTGGGAGAGCGGCAGGTAGCGGCCATTGACATAGGCGATGCGGGACATGGTGAGGCGAACCTGAAGGATGAGGATGAGCGAACGAGGGCGATGGCAAGGAAGAAGAATGGCGTCTCTAATCCCTTCCCCCCTTGTGGGGGAAGGCTAGGAAGGGGGGTGATCGAAGAGCGCGATGCTGCCCCACCCCCTCCCTAACCCTCCCCCATCAAGGGGGAGGGGATAAGAATTCTAGGAAAAACTCCAGCCTGACCGGGAACATTTTCTCGCCCCGTCACCGTCACCCTTCGACCCGCTCCCGGTCGTTGGTGACGATCCCGAGCGCGCGCAGCTTGCGATGCAGCGCCGAGCGTTCCATGCCGATGAAGGCCGCGGTGCGCGAGATGTTGCCGCCGAAGCGGGCCACCTGCGCATCGAGATAATGCCGCTCGAACAGCTCGCGGGCCTCGCGCAACGGCAGCGACATGATCTCGCCATTGCCGAAGGCGCCCAGCGTGGCCGAGGTCTCGCCGGCGATCTCGGGCGGCATCATGCGGGCGACGATCGGCTCGTTCGCGTCGCCGGGCGCCATGATCAGGAGCCAGTCGATGACGTTGCGGAGCTGGCGCACATTGCCCGGCCAGTCATAGGTCTGGAGCACGGCCAACGCGTCCTCGCCAAAGCGCCGCACCGGCACGCCCGCCATCTCCGCCGCCCGCCCCATCAGGAACTGCGCCAGCATCGGAATATCCTCGCGCCGTTCCTTGAGCGACGGCACGCGCAGCGGCACCACATTCAGCCGGTAATAGAGATCCTGGCGGAAGCGGCCCTGGACGATCTCCTGGGCCAGATCGCGGTTGGTCGCGGCGATGACTCGGACGTCGACCTCGACCCGGCGATTGCCGCCGACGCGGTTGAAGGTCTGCTCCTGCAGGACCCGCACGATCTTGCCCTGGGTCTCGAGCGGCATGTCGGAGACCTCGTCCAGCAGCAGGGTGCCGCCATGGGCCTGCTCCAGCGTGCCGATCTTCGCGGGCCCGTGCTCCTCGCTCTCCTCATGACCGAAGAGCTCGACCTCGAGGCGATCGGGATGCATCGTGGCGCAGTTGAGCGCCACGAACGGCCCGTCGATGCGGCGCGACAGGCGGTGCAGCATGCGCGCCGCCACTTCCTTGCCGGAGCCCGCCGGGCCGGTGATCAGCACGCGGCTCCCGGTCGGCGCCACCCGCTCGATCGCCTGGCGCAGCTGCGCCACGATCGAGCAATTGCCGATCAGCTCCGCATCGCTGCCGCTGCGCTGGCGCAGCTCGTCGTTCTCGCGCCGCAGCCGCATGGCCTCGATGGCGCGCGCGATGACCAGGAGAAGCCGGTCGGCCTTGAAGGGCTTCTCGATGAAGTCGTAGGCGCCCTCTTTGATCGCGGCGACGGCCGTCTCGACATTGCCGTGTCCGCTGATCATCACCACCGGCAGGTTGGGATGATCGCGCTTGATCAGCGACAGCAGCTGCATCCCGTCGAGGGCGCTGCCCTGAAGCCAGATATCGAGCAGGACCAGGCTCGGCCGCCGGCGCGCGATCGCCTCGAGCGCGTCCGTGCTGTCCGCCGCCTCGCGGGTCTCATACCCCTCGTCCTTGAGGACGCCGGCCAGCAGCAGCCGGATGTCGGCCTCGTCGTCGACGATCAGGATATCAAGTGCCATGAGCCATGCTCTTGTTCGTCATGTCCACCGGCGGCTCGGCCGCCCTTTCCGCTCCGACCGGGAACAAGAGCCGGACCACCGCGCCCCCGCCCGCCCGGTCGGCGAGTTGCAGTTGGCCGCCATGGTCTTCCATGATTTTCTTAACGATGGCAAGGCCCAGGCCCGTTCCCTTGGCGCGCGTCGTGACGTAAGGCTCGGTCAACCGCTCGCGTCCCGACGGCGGAAGGCCGCGGCCATTGTCGGCGACGGCCAGGATGACCTTGTCGGCCTGGACCTCCAGGCTGAGCTCGATCTCGCCCCGTGGCAATGTTTCACCCGGTTGCGCCTGGCGGCCGTCGATGGCGTCGACCGCGTTCTGCAGCAGATTGGTCAGCGCCTGGCTCACCTGCCGGGAGTCGCAGACGACCATGACAGGCTCGTCGGGCAAGCGGGTGTGATATTGCACGGCGGCATTGGCGGTGCGCTGCAGAAACAGGGCCTGGCGGCACAGATCCAGCAGGTTTTCCGGCCGCAGGACGGGCGCCGGCATCCGCGCGAAGGATGAGAATTCGTCCACCATCCGGCCGATATCGCCCACCTGCCGAACGATCGTGTCGGTGCAGACGATGAAGGTCTCCGGATCGGTCGTGATCTGCTTCAGATATTTCCGTTTGAGCCGCTCGGCCGAGAGCTGGATCGGCGTGAGCGGGTTCTTGATCTCATGCGCGATGCGTCTTGCGACATCGGCCCAGGCGGCCTTGCGTTGCGCCGACATGAGCTCAGTCACGTCGTCCACCGTCACCACCAGCCGGATCAGGTCGCCTTCGTCGAGCTCGCTCACCACCCGGACGATCATGGTCCGGGTCTCGCTGCCGCGCGTGATCTGGATCTGACCTTCTGCCGGGCGGCCCAACCGGCGGCGCCCCTGCTCGATCACGGGCGCCAGCTCGGGGATCACCTCACCCAGTGGCCGGCCCACCGCGGCCAGGAGGTCGCTGTGCAGCAACAGCGAGGCCGAGCGGTTGGGCAGCCGGATACGGCCCTCGTCGTCGAGGCCGATCACGCCGGCCGAAACGCCCGACAGCACCAGCTCGGTGAAGCGGCGGCGTTCGTCCAGCTCGCGGTTGGTCGAGAGGAGCTCGTTATGCTGGCTCTCGAGCTGCCCGGTCATGCGGTTGAAGGTGCGCGACAAAGCGCCGATCTCGTCGTCGGCCGCCGCCTCGGGGACGCGCGCCGCCAGGTCGCCCTGGGAAATCCGCTCGGAGGCAGAGACCAGGTCGCCGATCGGCCGCGCCAGCTGCGTCGCCACGATGAGGGCGAGCCAGACCGCCGCCAGCAGCATCAGCAGCGCGATCACGATGAAGATCAGCACGAAGGTGATCTGCAGGCCCGATCGCCTTCCTTCGAGCTCCTCATAGAGCTGGGCCGCGCCCTCGGTCGCGTTCAGATGCGCGATCACCCGGGGATCGACCAGCCGGCCCACGAAGAGGTAGGTGTCCGAGACGGGGTCGAGCTGCACCAGGGCGCGCACCCGGTCGCCGGTGTCGGACGGCAGCAGCACCAGATCGCCCTGATGCGCGCGGGCGATCGCCCAGTTCGGCAGATCGGGATCGAACTCCATCACCAGATTGAAGCCGGCGCTGGCGAGAACCTGGGCCTGGCTGTTGATCAGCACCGCCTCGTTGAGACCGCGCGCGCGGACATGGAAATCCATCAGCCGCTCGAAGCGCTGGCGGTTGACCATGAGGAACGGGCCCTCGCGGCGCAGGTCCTCGGCCATGGCGAGCACGTCGCCGCCGATATTGCGCTGATGCTCCTCGAGATAGGCGCGCGCCACCACCAGGGAGTCGTGCACCGCCGTGCGCACCCGGTCCGAGAACCAGGCTTCCATACCGAGATTGAGGAACAAGGTCGAGAACAGGGCGATGATGATGGTGGGCGTCACCGCCAGCAGGCTGAACAGCATCACGAGGCGGGCATGGAGACGGGCACCCGCGAGGCCCCGCCGGCGTTCGAGCCAGAGGATCACGAGGCGGCGGGCGACGACCGTGCCCAACGCCAGCAGGATCACCAGATCGCCCAGCAACAGCAGCAGCACGATGCGCGGGTTGGTGCGCATCCCGAAGCTGCCGCTCATCGAGACGAAGGTCGCCACGCCCGAGACAAGCGCCAGCACGAGCAGCGCTATCGAAAGCTTGCGCTCGAGGTAGTGGCGACGCGCCCAGTCAAGAAATGACCGATAAAGCGGTTCGGGGCTCCAAGAGCGTCCCGCCGCAGCGCTCGGCGCGGTGTCGTCGGCCTGCATTGCCTTTCAGGCCCTGGCTAAATCGTCATGTCGGGCTGGAGTGGTCCAGGATGCCAGGAGAGCCCTACTTTAAGCCGCGCAGGACGGATATGTCCAATTCCCGGATTTTCTTGCGCAAAGTGTTCCGATTCAGCCCCAGCATCTCGGCCGCCCGGATCTGGTTCCCCCGCGTCGCCTCCAGCGAAAGCTGGATCAGGGGGCGTTCGATTTCGCGCAGGACCCGGTCATAAAGGCCCCGGGCCGGCAACCCATGGGTATGGGCGGCGAAATAGTCCCGCAAATGGCGCTCCGCCGCCGTGGCCAGCGACTCGCTCGTCGCCTTTCCGGGGGTGGCGGCGCTGGCGATCGCGGCCAGTTCCCGGGCCACGATGTCGGCGCCGATGACGTCCTCGCCATAGATGACCGCGACCCGGCGAACCAGGTTCTCGAGCTCGCGGACGTTGCCCGGCCATTCATAGCGCTGCAGCCGCTCGATCGCGGCGGCGTCGAACATCTTGGCGCTGCCGCCCTCCTCCGTCGCCCGGTTGAGGAAATGCCGGACCAGGTCGGGAATGTCCTCGATGCGCTCGCGCAAGGGCGGCAACCGCAGGGGCACGACATTGAGGCGGTAATAGAGATCCTCGCGGAACTGGCCGCGGCGGACCTGCTCGCGCAGATCGCGATGGGTGGCGGCGACGATGCGCAGATCCGCCCGGATCGCCTCGCGGCCGCCCACGGTGGTGAACTCGCCTTCCTGCAGCACGCGCAGGAGCCGGGTCTGGGCCTCCAGCGGCATGTCGCCTATCTCGTCGAGGAAGAGCGTGCCCCCGGCGGCTTGCTCGAACCGGCCGGTGGCCTTGTTGATGGCGCCGGTGAAGGAGCCGCGCTCATGGCCGAACAGGTCGCTCTCGATCAGGTCGCGTGGAATGGCCGCCATGTTGACGGCGACGAAGGGACCCTTGCGCCGGCGGCCGTAATCATGCAGCGCCCGCGCGATCAGCTCCTTGCCGGTGCCGGATTCGCCGGTCAGCAGCACGGTGAGATCGCTGGTCATCAACCGCGCCAGGAGCCGGTAGATCTCCTGCATGGCGGGCGAGCGCCCGACGATCGGCAGCGCCTCTTCATCGCCGGGATTGGCGACGACCAGGGTCGGCTTCGAGCGCGAGAGCGCCCGTTCGACGGCGTTGCGCAGGTCGCCCAGGTCGAAGGGCTTGGCCAGATAATCGAAGGCGCCGCCTTCGGTGGCCTTGACCGCCGTCAGCAGCGTGTTGCGGGCGCTCATCACGATCACCCGCAGGTCGGGACGCAGCTTGCGGATGCGCGGCAGAAGATCCAGGCCGTTCTCGTCGGGCATCACCACGTCGGTGATGACCAGATCGCCGGCCCCGTCCTTGACCCAGCGCCACAGCGTGGCGGCGTCGCCCGCGGTGCGGACCTGGTGGCCGAGGCGCCCGAGCGCCTCGGTCAGGACGGTGCGAATGGCGCGGTCGTCATCGGCGACGAGAATGGTGTTGGCGGCCATGGTGTCAGGTCTCCACAGCGGCCGGCAGCAGCACGGTGAAAACCGTACGGCCGGGCACGCTCTCGAATTCGATGGCGCCGCCGTGATCGGCGACGATCTTGGCGGCGAGTGCCAGTCCGAGGCCCTTGCCCGTCGCCTTGCTGGTGACGAAGGGATCGAACAGACGCACCTGCAGGGCCTCGGGCACGCCGCTTCCATTGTCCTCGATCGAGACCGCCAGCGGCAGATGGGGGGCCGCCCCGCCGCCGGGCCGCGTCAGCTTCGCACCCTGGCGATAGCGCGTGATCAGCCGGATGCGGCCGGTCTTGGGCAGCGTCGCCTCGGCCGCGTTCTTGAAGAGATTGAGGAAGAGCTGGATCAACAGGTCGCGATGGCCCTGCAGCAGCGGAAGGGACGGATCGTAGTCCGCGATGACCGCGCGCCCATCGGCGACACCGGCCTCGCCCAGATGGCGCACATGATCCAGCACCTCGTGGATATTGAGCGTGCTGAAGGCCACCGGCGCCGCTTGCGCGAACATCTCCATGCGATCGACCAGGCCGCGGATCCGATCGGCTTCCTCGCGGATCAAGACCGCCAGCATCTGCCGGCCCGGCGGCAGATCGGGCTCGATCAACTGCGCCGCGCCCCGGATGCCGGAGAGCGGATTCTTGATCTCGTGCGCCAGCAGCGCTGCCATCGCATTGAGCGAGCGCACCGCGCCCTGCTGTTGCGCCTGGCGGTCGAGACCGCGTGCGATCAGCCGCTCGCGCAGCAGAACGGCAACCCAGCCAGGCCGGTTTGCCAGCGGGGCCAGATCGACGGCGGCTTCGCGCCGGCCGAAGCGTGGCGATTCCACGACGCAGGCTTCTTCGGAGAGAGCCACCCCGTCCTGGCGGACCTGATGCACCAGCGTCAGCAGCGGCGAATCCCCGACCAGGATTTCCGTCAGCGCGCGCCCCCGAAGATGGGCGGCGCTGGCGCCGAGAAACTGCTCGGCCGCCCCATTCACGACGCCGATGCGATCGGCCTCGTCCAGCGCGATCAAGGGCAGCGGCAGCGCCTCGAGCAGCTCGATCGCGGCGGGCCCGTCCTGATTGGCGGGGCCGCGCGGATCGTCGCCCGCATTGCTCTTGTCGGCATTCAGGTCGCGCGCTGCGACAGCACGGACCGGAACCAGGGTTGCTGTCCGCGCCCTCATCTCAGGCGGCCTCGCGCTCGAGCAGGGGCATGTAGAAATCGCCCAACAGTCGCTCGACCTGGTCGGGTGAGTCGCAATGATTGATCGCGATCCGGAACTCCGAGGAGCCGTACAGGCCCTTCGAGTACCAGCCGAGATGCTTGCGCGCGATCTTGACGCCGGTCGCGATGCCGTAATGCGAGAGCATGTCGCGGTAATGCGCCAGCACCGTCTCGAACTGCCGGAGCAGCGGCGGATCGGGCAGGCGCTCGCCGGTCCGCAGGAAATGCATCACCTGCTTGAGGAACCAGGGACGGCCATAAGCGCCGCGTCCCACCATCACGCCGTCGGCCCCCGAAAGCCGCAGGGCTTCGCCGGCTTCCTCGAGCGTGGTGATGTCGCCATTGACGACGACCGGAATCTTCACCGCTTCCTTGACCTGCCGCACGAAGCTCCAGTCGGCGGAGCCGGCATAGAACTGGCAGCGGGTGCGGCCATGGATCGTGACCATGCGGATGCCGGACTGCTCGGCGATGCGCGCGAGGTTCGGCGCGTTGCGGTTGGCGTCGTCCCAGCCCATGCGCATCTTCAGCGTCACCGGCAGCGAAACCGCCTTCACGGTCGCTTCGAGAATGCGCGCCGCGTGCAGCTCGTCGCGCATCAGGGCCGAGCCGGCATGGCCGTTCACGACCTTCTTCACCGGGCAGCCGAAATTGATGTCGATGATGGCGGCGCCGCGGTCCTCGTTGAGCTTCGCCGCCTCGCCCATCACCTCGGGCTCGCAGCCGGCGAGCTGCACCGCCATCGGCGATTCCTCCGGCACGGTCTCGGCCATCTTCAGCGACTGGCGCGAATGACGGATGATCGCCTGGCTCGCGATCATCTCGGACACGACGAGACCCGCGCCCCAGCCCTTGACCAGGCGGCGAAACGGCAGATCCGTCACGCCCGACATGGGCGCCAGAATCACCGGGTCTTCGAGTCGATGCTTGCCGATCTCAATGCCCATAATTTGGGCAACTCCTGCGAATGCACAGAGATTGGGCATAACGCCCCATCGGCCCTACTATGGCGCGAACTTTGCTGCACTGCAATAGAAAGAGTTTCTTATGTGCTGCAGTAACTTAGGTGAAGATACCGGCCGATGCCCGGAAAGATCAGGAGAGGATGATCTGGGTCACGACCTTGACGCCGGGATAGGCCAGCGTCAGCAGGAGATAGGCCAGCAGTGCGATTCGCGCGGCTCTGCGGCCGCGCAGGCCGCTGACGCGATGCAGCAGCAGCAGGATCCCGATGACGAGGAAGGCCAGCAGCGAGAACACCGTCTTGTGGTCGAGCACGAGCAGCCGGTGCGCTTCCATATATTCCGTCGCCATCCCGGTCAGGAGCCCGACGCCCAGCACGAAGAGGCCGACCGCCATCAGCCGCACCTCGAGCGTCTCGCAATCGGTCATCGAGGGCAGCGCGCGCGTGATCGCCGTGGGTCGCTTCGCCTTCAAGGCGCGCTCCTGCAGGAACAAGGCGAGGCTCGCGACCGCGGCCAAGGTGACCAGCCCGTAAGTCGAAACCGAGATCAGGATATGGAGGTCGAGCCAGGCGGTCGCGGCGCCGGCCGAGAGCGGTGCCGAGGGCAGCCCCGCCACACAGGTCGCGAGCAGCCCCAGCAGCAGCAGATAGGGCAGCAACAGAAGCGACAGCCGCAGGCTCTCGCGCACCAGGGCTCCCAGGGCGGCAAAGATCAGCAGGCAGGCGGCGATCGTCGCCCACAGCGCCTGCGACAGGCCGGGAGTCCAGCCATGGCCCTGATGGACGGCAACGACCGTGCAGGCCCCGGCGATCGCCACGGCCAGCAGCACCCAGAAGGACGCCAACGCCACGCCGGGCCGCCGCCAGACCAGCAGCGTCACCGGCAGCAGCGCCACCACCGCCCCCAGGCTCAACAGATATCCGCTCATCAGTTCGTCGCCGCTCATGGCGCGGCACTATAAGAGCGGACTGTGACGGCGTCACCTTCGCCGATGCAATATGCTAGCTTAAGTTGTAAGTTATGGGACTTGCATCGGATAAAAGTGCCCACCCTAATTCTTCGATCAGATCGCGAGGAAGGCAAAATGAAGTGGATGTTTATCGCTCTTTCTTTTGCGGTCATCTTGTCCACTTCGGTGCTTACGAATGTTCACGCGCAGTCACCCAGTTCGTTCAACTCATATTCAGATTGGCTCGCAGAAGGCGAGAAACAGCAACAAGCTGAAGACGAAGCCGAGGCAGCCAAGCGTAACATTCCTGTCGATCAAGTAATTTCGGAACGACGTGCTCGCGAAGCTGCTGAAGCCGCACGACTCGAAGAGCAGTGGGCAGCGGAGCGCCGGGCTACAATAATCGAGAAAATCATCGTGATAGCAGTCTTAGCGATCACAGCCGGATTAGTGTTTAAGTTTCGGAAGAGGATAGTGAACACAGTGTCTGGCATTTGGTTCAGACAATCAAAGAAGTTCCGTCTGTGGGCATTTGCGAGTTTCTTTTGGATTATAGGTGTTCCTTTGTATTTATGGTTGGGCGAACCGGATTGGTTGTATGACTACGGCTCTGATCGATTGTATGCGCTGATAATCGTGCCGCCTTTATTCATTGGGGCTATGTGGTTCGGATATCAGCGATTCGTAAAATGAAGCCCGCGCTGTTTTAATCTCAGAGGCTGACTGAAAAAGGAGTTGGGTGATTTCAATCGGTTGTGATTCCGTTGGGTTGCGAATCTCAATGGAGATCACGATGGCCTGGACTGAAACCACCCGACCGCACTATCGGCGCGATGCCTTGCGATACGCAAGCGACCTGACGAATGCGGAATGGGCGTTGATCGCGCCCTTGATGCCGATGGCTTCCAAACTGGGGCGGCCGAGAAAGACAAATCTGCGCTCGGTGGTGGAGGCGATCCTGTACATGGCTTCGACCGGCTGCCAATGGCGCGCGATCCCCAAGGAGTTCCCGCCCTACTCGACGGTGCAGAGCTACTTCTACGCCTGGTCGCACAAAGGCTTACTGGCGCACATCAACCACATGCTGGTCACGGCCCTGCGCGAGAGGGTCGGGCGAGAGGCCAGCCCCACGGCGGGGGTGATCGACAGCCAGTCTGTGAAGAGCACCGAGTGTGGCGGGCCACGAGGCTTCGATGCCGCCAAGAAGATCAAAGGCCGCAAACGCCATATCGTCACCGATACCGAGGGCTGCCTGGTCGGGGTGCAGGTTCACGCTGCGGATATCCAGGATCGCGATGGCGCGCCCGACGTGCTGATGTCGATCCGCTCTCTCTACCCGTGGCTGCGCCATGTGTTCGCCGATGGCGGCTATGGTGGCGACAAGCTACGCGACGCCATGGCCGCGCTTGGTCAATGGACCTTCGAAATCATCAAGCGCTCCGACGCCGCCAAGGGCTTCGAGTTGCTGCCTCGCCGATGGGTGGTCGAACGCACCTTCGCCTGGCTCGGCCGATGTCGCCGCCTCGCCAAGGACTTCGAAGCCACCATCGAAAGCGCCGTGGCCTGGATCCTCGTCGCCCACATCCGTCGTCTCACGCGACGCTTGGCGAGACCTTGAAAGGCGCACAGCTTTATGAGTCAGAACTCTCAAAGATTTGAATGGCATCCCTATCTATTGCTACCAGGTTGCAAAAATAGCTAACCGCCCATTTTGTTCTGCCACGAAGCCTCCGGCAGGGCGCTTCTGCTGCCTTGGCAAAGTCCGCCCTTGGTTCTAGCTTCGCCGGCACCATGCTTCGCCAGACCCATCCCGAGAGAGCCTCGTGAGCGGGACGATCGCGCTGATCGTCGCGGCGGGCCGGGGGGCACGCTTCGGTGGCGACATCCCCAAGCAATATCGGCCCCTGGGCGGCCGCGCCGTGCTGCGCCATGCCGTGGAGCGGCTGCTGGCCCATCCCGGGATCGCCGATGTCCGCGTCGTGATCTCGCCCGAGGATCGTGCCCGCTATGACGCGGCGGTCGCCGGCCTCGCGCTGCTGGCGCCCGTCGCCGGCGGCGCCACGCGCCAGCAGTCGGTGCGCAACGGGCTCGAGAGCCTGGCGCCCCTGAAGCCCGATGCGGTCCTGATCCATGACGCCGCCCGCCCCTTTCTCGACGACGGCGTGATCGATCGTGTGATCGCCGGCATCGGCCGCGCGCCCGGCGCCATCGCGGCGCTGCCGGTCGTCGATACCATCAAGCGGGCGAAGGACGCCGCGGGCGCCACCCCCCGGATCGAGACCACCACCAGCCGCGACCGGCTGTGGCGCGCCCAGACGCCGCAGGGCTTTCGCTTCGACGCCATTCTCGAGGCCCATCGCGCGGCCGCGGGGCGACCTGAGCATACCGACGACGCCGCGGTCGCCGAGGCGACGGGGCTCGCGGTCGAGCTGGTCATGGGCAGCGAAGAGAACTTCAAGATCACGACGGAGGGCGATTTGCAGCGCGCCGAAAGGCTGCTGGGCGGGGGCGGCTGGGAATATCGCAGCGCCGGTGGCTATGACGTTCATCGCTTCGCGCCCGGCGACGCCATCATGCTCTGCGGCATCCGCGTGCTTCACAGCGCGGCGCTGGAGGGTCACTCCGACGCCGATGTGGGACTGCATGCGCTGACCGACGCGCTCCTGGGCGCGATCGGCGCCGGAGACATCGGCCAGCATTTCCCGCCGAGCGATCCGAAATGGCGCGGCGCGGATTCCTCCAAGTTCCTGGCCCATGCCGGCGAGCTGGTCGCCGCCAAGGGCGGGCGCATCACGCATCTCGACGTCACCATCATCTGCGAACGGCCCAAGGTCGGACCCCATCGCGCGGCGATGGTCGAGCGCATCGCGGCCATCCTCGGCCTCGAGACGGCCCGCGTCAGCGTCAAGGCGACGACGACCGAAGGGTTGGGCTTCACCGGCCGCGGCGAAGGTATCGCCGCGCAGGCGACGGCGACCGTGGCGCTGCCGGCATGACGACGGACCCCACGATCGCGCCCGCCGACCTGCTGGAGCGCTATCGTCGCGCCGGCAAGAAGATCGCGACCGCCGAATCCTGCACCGGCGGCCTGGTGGCGGCGGCGCTCACCGACATCGCCGGCTCGTCGGACGTGGTCGAGCGCGGCTTCGTCACCTATTCGAACGAGGCCAAGACCGAGCTGATCGACGTGCCGGCCGAGCTGATCCAGCGCGTCGGCGCCGTCAGCGCCGAGGCCGCCCTGGCCATGGCCAAAGGCGCCCTCGCCCACTCCCATGCCGACATGGCGGTCTCGATCACCGGCATCGCCGGACCCGGCGGCGGCACGGCCACGAAGCCGGTCGGGCTCGTCTGGTTCGGGCTCGCAACCCGCGGCGGCGGCACGCTGGTCGAGAAGCGCAATTTCACCGGCGATCGGACCGCGGTCCGCCGGCAGGCCGTCGCCACGGCCCTCGCCCTCCTCGAATACGCCATCTCCGAGTGACGCCGAAGCGCCGGCCCTTCGGCATCGATTTCAGCGGCGCCCGGTTGGCCGGCAAGGCGATCTGGATCGCCGAGGGCCGGCTCGATGGCAGGAACCGCGTCGAGCTGGTGGATTGCTACCCGGCCTCGGCGCTGCCGGACTCCGGCGCGGAACGCAGGCTTGCCCTCGCCGCCTTGCGCCGGCTGATCGCGAACACGCCCGATGGTGTCTTCGGCTGCGATTTCCCGGTCGGGCTGCCGCGCGATGTGCTTCAAGGCGCCGACTGGAAGAGTTTCATCGGCAGCTTCCATCGTCATGAGCATGCCGAGGCGTTCCGCGAAACCTGCCAGCGCATCGCCAAGGGCAAAGAGATCAAGCGCCAGACCGATCGGATCGCGAAGACGCCCTTCTGTGCCTGGAACCTGCGGCTCTATCGTCAGACCTATCACGGCCTGGCCGACATCGTGGCGCCGCTCCACCGCGCGCGCCGGGCCAGCGTCATCTCGATCGAGCCGCCACACCCCAAGCGCGCGTGGATTGCCGAAACCTGTCCGGCGTCGGTCCTGAAACGTCTGGATCTCTATCGGCCCTATAAGGGGAAGACGCCCGCCGCACGCAGCATGCGCGGCGACATCGTCGGGACGCTGATCGAACGCGGCTATCTGCTGGCGCCCTCGCGCCCCCATCGTGCGCGCCTGATCGACGACCAGGGCGGCGACGCGCTGGACAGCGTGATCGCCTGCCTCGCCGCCGCGGCCACGCTGCGTCAACTGGACGGGCCGATCAGCGAAACCGATCGGATCGAGGGGAAGGTTTTCTTCGAGCTTTGACGGGGCGCCGCTATTCGCGGATCAGCACCAGCGCGTCGGCCCGCACCGTGAAGGATTCCTCGCCGCCGGCACCCGCGAAATCGACGTCATAGGCGGAGGGCGGATTGCCGTAGGCCTCGAGCACCGTGCCGATGGTCATGCGCCGCACCGGAACTTCGGCGCAGGTGGTCCGCAGCAGGACCCGGTCATATTCGGCAAATCTTGCCATCGCGCTGACTCCTCGAACGAGGCTGGCGGGGGGACCAGCCATGAATGACATGGTCTTTGCTACGACAGTCTCGAGACCAGGCGGGATGTCATAATTGTGGCGGTTCCACGCGAAAGTTGCGGGGAACAGCGGCGTCAGGCGTCGCGCGACAGACCGCGATCAGGAGCGAATCACCGCCGGCGCCTGCGTCACATGCCACAGCACGCCGCTGGGATCGAACAGGAAGGCGACCATCAATCCCCAGGCTTGGAGACGCGGTGCGACGGGCGGCCGCACGCCATGACGCAGCACCAGGCCTTCGCGATCCAACCCGGTCCACCAGCCATCGAGATCGATGAGCGTCAGTTGCATCATGCAGTTTGCGGCCCAGTCCTCGACATAGAGGTTCTGCAGCAGAAAGGAATGATCGCCGAGTTGCAGGAGCGCCACCTGCTCCGTCTCGAATCCCGCCGTGAACCCCAGCTCGAGATAGAATCGTTTGCTCGCGGCGAAATCCTTCGCCGGCAGGAAGGCGCGCATCGCCAGCGCGGAACCGTCCTGAAACATCGCGCCGCCTCTTACGGCGTGAGGCCGGGGACCGCCGCCGGCAACAACACCGGTGCGCCGGTCTGGGGATGGGTAAGTGCCAGCATGGGCAGGCCATAGACCTCCCCTGCCCGCGCCGGCGTCAGCACCTCGGCCGGGCTGCCGTCGGCGACGAAGCGGCCCTTGGCGATGAGCAGCACCCGATCGGCGAAGGCCGCGGCGAGATTGAGATCGTGGAGCGAGATCACCACCCCGCAGCCGCGCGCCGCCATGAAGCGCGCCGTCCGCAGCACCGTCTGCTGGTAAGCGGGATCCAGATTCGAGACCGGCTCGTCGAGCAGCAGATAGCGCGGCTCGCCGGGCGATCCGTCGCCCCAGATCTGGGCCAGCGCGCGCGCGAGATGCACGCGCTGCTGCTCGCCGCCGGAGAGCTTGCGATAGTCGCGCCGCGCGAAGCCGGCGAGGCCGACCGCGGCCAGGGCGCCCAGGACCGCCTGGTTGTCGTCGCTGCGCACCGCATGGTCGACATGCGCGCTCCGGCCCAGCGCCACCACATCCTCGACCGTGAAGCCGAAGACCAGATGGTTGTGCTGCGGCAGCACGGAGCGGCGCCGCGCCAGGGCGGCCGCGGACCATGCGGCGAGATCGCGCCCGTCGAGCATCGCGCGGCCCGCGGCCGGCTTGAGCTCGCCCGAGAGCGCCTTCAGCAGGGTCGATTTGCCGGCGCCATTGGGACCCAGCAGGGCCAGCACCTCGCCCGGCCGGACGGCGAGGTCGGCATCGGCGAGAACCGTGCGCGGGCCCCGGTCCAGCCGCGCATGATCGAGCGCCAGCATCAGAAGGCCTCCCGGCGGCGCAGGCGCCACAGGAAGAAGGGCGCGCCGACGAAGCTGGTGACGACGCCGATCGGCAGCTCCGCCGGGAGCACGATCAGCCGGCCGATGAGATCGGCGACCAGCAGCAGCGAGGCGCCCAGCAGGGCCGAAGCCGGCAGCAGGCGGCGATGATCGGGCCCGACCAGGAAGCGGGCGAAATGCGGCACCAGCAACCCGACGAAACCGATCGTGCCCGTCAGCGCGACCGCGGCGCCGGCGGCCAGCGCAGTCACGATCACGAGCTGGCGCTTGATCGGCTCGATCGCGAAGCCGACATGGAACGCCTCGGCCTCGCCCAGCAGCAGCGCGTTCAGCGGTCGTGCCAGGCGGACGATCAGCGCGATCGCGACCAGGATCATGATCGCGACCGGCCAGAGCTGCGGCCAGCCGGTGCCGGCGAGGCTGCCCAGGAGCCAGAACATGATGTCGCGCAACTGTCCGTCCGGCGCCAGAAAGGTCAGCAGCCCGAGGGCCGCGGCCGCGACCGCGTTGATCGCGATCCCCGCCAGCAGCAGGGTGGCGATGTCCATGCCTTCATGGCGTATCGAGATCGCATAGATGATGGCGGTCACGACCATGGCGCCGATGAAGGCCGACAAAGGCAGGAGCCAGGCGGCCAGCGCCAGCGGGAGGGCCGCGGCCAAGGGCGCGCCGAAGATGATGGTGCCTGCGGCCGCCACCGTGGCGCCGCCGGTGATCCCCAGCAGGCTCGGATCGGCCAGCGGGTTGCGGAAGAGACCCTGCAGCGCCGCGCCCGATACGGAAAGGCTCGCCCCCACCAGCACCGCCAGGATGACGCGCGGCAGGCGGACATGGATCAGGACGGACTGCTCGCTGGCCCCCACCTCCCGCCAATGGCCCAGGCCGAGATGCGCCGAGAGGGTGGACAGGATGTCGAGCGGCCCGATCGCCATGGCGCCGATGCCGAGCCCCAGCACCAGCGACACGGCGAGCAGAACCGAAAGCCCGAGGAAGGGCAGCCCGTCGAAGCGACGGCGCCAGCTCCAATCGATCGCGGGATCGGTCATGGTGTCGCGAGGTCGCCCGCCAGCGCGGGATGCAGATGCGACGCCAGCTCGGCCGTTGCGGCCGCCGCGCGCGGCCCGAAGCCCAGCAGGTAATTCGCGTCGAGCACCAGCACGCGACCTTCCTTGACGGCCGGGATCAAGCCCAGGTCGGACCGGACCGCGAGCCCCTCGAGCCCACCCAGGGTCGCCAGCCCATGGGCCGCGACCACGACGAAATCGGGATTGGCCGTGACCGCCGCTTCGGGCGAGAGCGGCTTGTAGCCCTCATAGCCCTGAATCGCGTTGCGCCCGCCGGCGAGCGCGATCATGCCGTCGGCCGCGGTCTTCTGCCCCGCCGCGAGCGGCGCTCCGTCCGAGGCCGACAGGATGTAGAGCACGCTGGGCTTGGTCTGGTCCTTCGCGAGAACGGCTTCGATATGGGTAAAGGATTTCTCGATCCCCGCGGCGAGCTCGGCGCCCTTGGCCTCGGCGCCCACGGCCTTGGCCACCTCCTCGATCTTCTCCGCGACGCCCTCGACCGTCGGCTCGTCGGAGATGATGACGACCGGCACGCCGGCCGCGGCGATCTGGTCCAGGATCTTCTTCGGCCCCGCATGCGACACCGCGAGCACCAGGTCGGGCGACAGAGCGACGATCGGCTCCGCCGCCAGCGTGCGCATATAGCCGACCTTGGGCAGGGCCAGGGCCTCCTGCGGATAGAGGCTGGTGGTGTCGACGGCGACGATCTGCCCGCCATAGCCCAGGGCATAGAGAGTCTCGGTCACGGCGCCGCCGATCGAGACGATCCGCAAGCTCGCGGCGACACCCGGCTTGGCCAAAGCCAAGCCGAGCGCCAGAACGAGCGGTATCAGCAACAAGCGTTGAAGCATGATCGTTATCCAGCCGCACCGACCGCCTTGAGAGCGAGCGCCGGCCAGGCACTGTCCTCGACCTGGCCCGGCTTGCGCTTGCCGAACATCCAGGCGATCTGCTGCCCGGCAGGATCGAAGATCTCGAGCGAGGTGACGATGCCGTCCTTGGTCGGCTTGCGCACCAGCCAGCAGCTGTCGATCCCGTCCTCGCGCAGATGCAGGTTGAATCCGTCATCCAGCACGTTCTGCCAGGGTCCCAGGCGCTTGACGGTGGTGACCGGCCCGGTGTGGATCTGGATCACGCCGGGCGAGCCGACGAAGATCATCACGGGCAGGCCCGCCTCGGCCGCCAGCTCCAGCCCGCGCGAGAAGGCGCCCTTGTCGACCTGCAGCGCCAGATCGTCCGGCACCAGCCGGAAGGACTGCACGCGGCCCACTTTCAGCTCCCGCAACATGCCGAAGAAATCATGGGTATCCTGGAGCGCCCGCCAGCGCGCATCCAGGGCCGCCACATCGATCTCGGCATCCGGCCGGTCGGCCGCCGGCGGATCGACCGGCGTGACCGCAATCGCCGCTCCCTGGTCCTCGGCCGTGAAATCGGCGACCAGCGCCTGGAAGGCCGCGACATCGCTTTCCGGCTTCAGATAGATCTTATGGACGGCCAGCCCGTCGCGATCGAAGAACTGGAGGCTGTGGCGCTCCCCGCCCTGCTCCAGCGCTTCGGTCACGGCGAAGCCATGCTGCCAATGACCGAAGAACAGCCGCAGATCGATCTCCGGGTCCAGGGTGACGCCGCCCTGGTCGTTGAGATGGATCTGGTCGTAGCGGCCGACCTTCTCATGCACGCAATACTCGTTGCGGGTGAGCGCCATCACCCGTCCCAGCGCCGGCATGGCTTCGATCAGAGCCTTCCAGCGCGGCTGCAGCCGCCTGGTGCCGACGCCGAGATCGGTTGCTACCAGCTCGGCCTCGCTGACGCCGAGTGCCGCGGCCGCATCGCGGATCCGCTGCTTCGGATTGGCCGCCTTGTGCTCGGCCCAGATCGTCTTGAGGCTGCGCGGATCCCGGCGCTCCGCCACGGTAGCATCGTCCAGCATAGTCTTCTCCTCTCCCTCGGACCTACCAGGCGATCTGGTAGGACATCATGGCCTTGTAGTTGCGCCCGGACTCGTTCGAGCCCGTGAAGACGCGCGTGTAGGTTTCGTCGAACAGATTGTCGATGCCGGCCGCCAGCTGGAATCCGCGCAGCATCTTCTGCTGCGGTGCCCAGACCGCGTAGATGTCGGTCACCACATAGCCGTCGCGCTCGAGCTCCGGGTCGTCGGTGTTGGTGAAATCCTGGGCCCAGGTGATGTAGGAGCCGATCTGCACGTCGGCCGGCGGAATCTTGGCCGCGACGTGGAACGTCGTCGTATCCGGCTGCAGGTCGCCCAAATGGTCGCCCGTCTCACGATCCCAGCCATTGATATGCGAGTACGCCACGCCGAGGATGGCCCAGTCGTTTTCGTAATTGGACTCGAGCTCGACGCCTTCCAGCTTTGCCTTGTTGACGTTGTCGATGATGGTCGTGCCGTCGCAATCGCCCGGGATGAAGGGGTTGCAATCCACGAACGGCGACGGCTGGACCACGTTGCGCGAGATCAGGTCGTCGCCATAGGTCAGGAACCAGCCGCCTTTGGCCGTGGCGCGGTCATCCGCCATGAGCACGTCCTCGAAATCGAGCCCCATGCCGGCCTCGACCGTCCGCGTGGTCTGCGACTTCAGGTCCGGGTTGGGCTGGAAGTGGTTGACGATGTCCGGGAAGGGTGGGCCCAGGGGAATGACGAAATGGACGCCGGTCAGATAGAGGTCGTTGATATTCGGCGCCGAGAAGGCATAGCCATAGCTGCCATAGAACATCAACCAGTCGGTCGGCATGTAGCTCGTGGCGATCTTGGGCGAGACGGCGGTATCGACATTGTCGTCGCCGAGATCGCTGTCCGACGCGTAATAGTCGAACCGCACGCCGGGAATGATCAGGAAGTTGCCGGGCATCCCGAAGGGTGCCGGAACCGTGAACTCCGCCTGGGTGAAGACACCGGCCAGGTTGGAATGCGCATCGGGCACGCCAGCGAGATCGTCGCCGTCATCGTCGCCTTCCTGCATATCGCGATAGGCTTCCACGCCGTAGGTGAAGACGACATTGCTGTCGGTACCCAGGTCGAACCGGGTCCGGTTGTCGACCCGCATGCCCACGGTATCGAGATCGCGCTTCAGTTCCTCGCCTTCGGGGCCCGGCCCCAGATCGTCGATCCGCTTCTCGTGGATGTCGTTCTGCGTGTAATAGACGCTCGCGTCGAGATCGATCCACTGATTGCCCGGCTCGTGGAAATTATAGGTGCCGCGCCAGGTCTGGGTGACGATGTCCTTGTCCTCGAGACCGTCGTCCGTCGTGGATTGCGCATTGCCGGGCTCGGTGGCGCTGCCGTCATAGCGCAGCCAGGCGGCTTCGAAGCTGTGCGGCCCCGCGGTGTATTTGGCCTTGGCGAGACCGCTCAGGATCTGGTCGTCGGCATCGAGCTCCTCGTTGTCGCCCAGGTCGATATTGTCGGAATCGCGGAACACGAAGCTGCCGACGAGATCGAGATTGTCGCCGACCTTGCCGAACATGGTGATGCCTGGCGACACCTCGTCATTCACGCTCTGGCCACCGATGAAGGCGTTCACGCCGAAGGTCTCGCCCGGCTCCAGGAAGTCGGAGGCATCCTTTGTGCGCAGCTCGATCACGCCGCCCAGGCCGCCCGAGCCATAGAGCGCCGAGGAGGCGCCGCGGACGACTTCGACGGATTCCAGCAGGGCCGGATCGAGGAAGAAGCGGCTGTCATGGCCGGTGATGAGGTCCTGCCGGGTACCGTCCAGCAGGATGATGACATCCTGCGCGGTGAAGCCACGGATGATCGGGGATTCGCCGTTGCGGCGCGGGCCGCCGGCGAAGGTGACGTTGGGCACGCCGACCATCACGTCGTCGACGGTCGAGGGAATGCGCGTCTGGATCTTTTCCTGATCGATCACCGTGACGCTGCCCGGATACTCGAAGGCCTCCATCGCATTGCGGGTGGCGGTGACGGTCACGGGCGGCACCGACATGCGCGTGACCGGGCTGCCGGCCGGCGGCGGCGTAGCCTCGGTGGGTGTCGGTGTGGTGCCATCCTCGGTCGCCTCGGTGCCGGTCTGGTCGGGTGTCTGGGTCTGCGTTTGAGTCTGGGTTTTCGTCTGCGTCTGTTGGGCCCCTGCCGAGCCGCCGATGAGACAGAGCGCGATCGGCAGCGCCAGAAATACGGAATAGGTCGTCACGCGTCGAAATGGAGTCGCCATGCCCCTTGTCCTTGCTGGTTCAGCATTGTCCGGGGCTGGCGCGTCGGCCTTTTCATGGACCGACGGGTGGGCTGGCTGGGACGAAAGCTGCGTGATTGATCCGGTGCCCGGAGCCCGGTCGTCTCAAGCCGACGGCTTGAGACGTGAATCGGTCTCCTTACTTTCTTGAGCGAGGGCAGGATTCACGGATCGGCTTGGTTCAAGCCGATCCGACCCTGACCTCAGCGCCGGCTATTTCGTCAAAATGAGTTTCCCTCTCCCTGTGAGGCGGAGCCGGTAGACCTCGTCGCCATGATGGATCAGCAGCTCTTGCCTCCCCCGCAGGAGGTCGCGGCTGCTCACGCCCGAAGGCGTGTCCGTTTGCGGGTCAGACGCGGGTCGCGCGGGCGCGGTGCAAGCTGCATCCGCCCCCAGCCCGGCCTTGGCCCGGTCGGTGTCGATGGCGTTCAAGGTCAATCGGTATCCCACCCAAGCGCCTGGCCGCCCTTTGCGAACCACCACATCAGGCGGCCAGTACGGGTTTCTGATTATCGCAATTGCGTTTCATTCGCAATTAGAATGATAATGATTATCTGAAAAAGACGTTTTCGATCATCGGGGAGTCATGCGGTTGCCGGCAGACATGTCGCGACCGGCCATTCTTTCGGCCCTGTTTCACGGCTCGATCCTGGCCGCGTTCCTGCTCGCCTGGCCCAAGGAACCCCCGGTCCCGGCCGATGCCGGTATGGCGGGCAGCGTCGCGGTGATGATCGTCAGCGGCGGCGGTGTTCCCGCCGCTGACGCGCCCAGCGCGCCCGCCCCTTCGCCCGCCGAAAGTGAAACCGCCGAGCAGGAGAGCGCACCGCCGGCCCCGATAACCGAGGATCCCGTTCCTATGCCGGATCCGGAAGCGGTTGCGGTCGAGGAGTTACCGCCGGTCGAAATGGAGTCAGCCGAACCGCCGCCACCTGTCGAAGAAGCATTGGAAGCCGAGAAGATCGTCGAAAAGCCCACCGCGCAGGAACAGCAGGTCGCAGAGGAACCGAAGCCCCTGCCCTTGCCGGCAACGAAGCCGACGCCGCCGCCCGAGACCGCGACCGCCGCAAAGCCGGCGCCGCAGCCTCCGCAGCCGCTCGAAACGCAGCTCGCCTCCCTGCCCACCGCGACAGCGACCGCCACGGACGCAAGCCCTGCTTCGGCGCCCGCTCCCGCTTCGACAGCAGCGCCATCCGCTGCCAGCGCGGGCGACAGCAGCAGCGACAAAGCCAACCCGTCGCAGACGGCATCGCTCGAGACCAGCACCGGTGCCGGCACGCCCACCGGAGCGAGCGTGACGCCCGGCCCTTCGGCGGCGGAGCAGGCCGACTATGCGAGCCTGCTGGCGGCCTGGCTCGACCGTCACAAGGAATATCCCGACCGCGCCCGGCGCAAGCATCAGGAAGGCGTCGTGCTCTGCGAGTTCGCGATCGACCGCGAAGGCCATGTGCTGCGCTATCGCATCGTCCAGGGCTCCGGCTATGCGCTGCTGGACGAGGAGGCAAGCGATCTGATGGCGCGCGCCAACCCGGTGCCCCCGCCCCCGGCCGGCATGGATCAGACCTATCTGGTGCCGATCGTCTTCGCGCTGAACTAGCGCGTGGCCGGCATGGCGGCCAGGGGCGCCGGCGCCGCGACCGTCGGCAGCACGTACCCGGCGCCGGCGAACTCGATCCCGGCCTCCTTGAAGCCACTGATCAGCCGCTTCATGGCCTCGCGCTGGATGTAAGTCGGCCGGACCGGACGCACCGTCATCTTGAAGCGCATGACGGTGGCGGTGTCGGCCACCTCCGCGATCCCCTGCAGCTTGAGCGGCTCCAGGAAATCGTTCTTGAACTCGGGCTCCTCCATCATCGCCGCCCCGATTTTCTTGGTGACCTTGCGCAGCTTGTCCAGATCGGTGTCGCGCACCAGGCGCAGATTGAATTTCAGCGTCGACCAGTCGCGGCTGAAATTCGTGATCTGCCCGAGCTGACCGAACGGGATCGTATGGATCTGCCCGTTCTGGTGGCGCATGCGGATCGAGCGCAGGGTGAAGCCCTCGACCGTGCCCTTGGCCTTGCCGACATCGATATATTCGCCGACCCGGAACGCGTCGTCGGCCAGATAGAAGAGGCCCGAGACGATGTCATGGACCAGGGTCTGGCTGCCGAAGGAGATCGCCAGTCCGAAGATCGAGGCGCCGGCGATGACCGGCGTGATGCTGACGCCGAGGCTCTCCAGGATCGTCAGGGCCGCCGTGATGATGATGATGATGCCGAGCATGAGCCGCAGGATCGGTGCCAGCGTTTCGAGGCGGGTGGCCCCCACCGATGTCGGGCCGGTTTCGCTCTCCGGCCCCGTCACCCCCGCCTTGGGCCGGTCGCGCCGCCGCTCGGTCGCGAAGTGCACCGCTTCCCAGGCGAAATAGGCAAGGAGCGCCGTTATCACCGTCGTCGTCCAGGCCCGGCTGAACTGACTCCAGGCCTGCTCGTCGACCAGGTTGAGCACGTCGACGGCCCAGGTCCGCACCAGGACGGCGGCCGCCACGACCCACATGGTGGCGCGAACGGCCCGCACCAGGAAGGGCAGCAATCGGCCGGGACTTGCCTTGCCGGACGCCGCCAGGACAGCGGCGCGATGATGCCTCAGGATGAACGACCATAATGTCTCGGCGAGCAGCAAGCCGATGAGGATGTTCAGCGTGAGGATGGCGCCGAAGGGGAAGGCGAACTGATCCGACACCGCGTCATAGACACGGCCCGCGCCGAGGAGGATCAGGATCGGCAATACGATCCAATGCCATTGCTGCGCCAGCGCCACCCTGATCCCGACCCTTTGCCGGTTCTCGGGACCGATGAGTCCGAGGAGCCAGCTTGCCATGGCGCCGCGCAGGCTGAAGAGTACGACGATGAAGATGGCGATCTCGACGAAGCTGTTGGTCAGGATCGCTGCGGAAATGGCCGCCGGCGATGCGAGCAAATCGATCCAGGACCGGCCCACGATACCCACCAGCACGCAGAACACGAGGAGCCGCAGGATATGGCGGGCGCTGCCGTCGGAAACCGGCACGAGCCGCATCACGGGCAGCTCGGGTCGGAGATAAATCCGGAACAGCAGCCAGAACGCCCGCCAGGTCACCAGCCCTTCGAGAACGATCGCCGCGACCTGCGTCTGGAACCCCGCCCTCGCGAACAGGCTGCCCAGGCAGAACTGGACCACCGCCCATAACGCGACAAGCGCGCAGGCATCAAGGATGGCGAGTGCCGCTACGCGCCACAGACCGCCTTCCGTGGAGAATTGCTGAACGACGGCGATCCGCTTGGTTCGGGTCAGACGCGCCATGCCCCGGTCGGCCAGGATGGTCAGGAGTGTCATCAGGGCGAGCAACCCGAGAAAGCCCCACAACCCGCGACCGCCGGCGCTCGTCCGGTCGAGCCGCTCCGGCAGGAGCGACAGCTCGGCCTCCACCTCGGAATAACCGCCGAGGACCGTCGGGATCGCGTCGACGGTGGTGCGGATCCGTTCCGCCAGCAGCTGCTCTTCGTTCCTGGCGGGCGTGGCCGAGGTGGGAGACGCCGGCGACGCCACCAGGCCCTTCTCCGTCAGCGTCTGGACGACCGACTGCCCGACCGCTTTGACCAGATCGTCATATTGCTGCTGGGTCATACCCGCCGGCGGCGGTGCGGCGGCATCGGCCGAGGCCGCCAGCAGGGAAGGCAGAAAAAGCCCGATCGACACAATCAAGCAACGAATAACGGCACCCACGGCACTACCTCGCTTCATCCGTCAATGAATGTCAGCTCAGGGTCGTTGTTTGGCGCATCCGGACAAGTCGTTGGAATGACGTCCGATTGGCCGGATTCAACTCTACGACGGCGGTCGAGCCGTCGCCATGGCGATGAGATTCCGGTCCTGGCCATGGAGTCAGGGGAAACGCGGGTAGCGCGGCGTGGAATGAGGGGGCGGCACCGGGCCGCCGTGGGCGCCCTAGGCGACCTCGCGCCCGTAGAGCTGCTTGGCCCGGGTCTCGAAGGCCGCGACCATGCGCCGGACGGCCTCGTTGAAGAGGACGCCGATCACCTTCTGCAGCAGCGCTGACTTGAACTCGAAATCGACGAAGAAATCGACCCGCGTGCGGTTCTCGCCCTCGGCGATGAACTTCCAGTGATTGTTGAGATAGCGGAACGGCCCGTCGACATAGCTGACATCGATGCGATGGTTGGCGCGGTCGGGCTTCACGATCGAGGCGAAGCGCTCGCGGAACATCTTGAAGCCGATCACCAGGTCGGCCTCCATTGTGCCGTCCGGCAACCGCTTGCGGATGCGCGCACCCACGCACCAGGGCAGGAATTCGGGATAGCGCTCGACATCGGCGACGAGATCGAAGAGCTGCGCCTGGCTATAGGGCAGGACGCGCTGTTCGGCGTGGGTGGGCATGGGAGCGGATGAACCGGCGCCGGAGGATCAGACGTGGGCGGCGGCGAGCTTCGCCAGCCGGGCCGCCTTCAGCCGTTCGAAATCCTCGCCCGCATGGTAGGAGGAGCGCGTCAACGGCGAGCTCGCCGCCAGCAGGAATCCCTTCGCCAGCGCCAGGCTGCGCATCTCGCCGAACTCGGCCGGCGTCACGAAGCGCTCGACCGCGTGATGCTTGGGCGTCGGCTGCAGATACTGACCGATGGTGATGAAATCGACATCGGCCGCGCGCAGGTCGTCCATCAATTGCGCGACCTCTTCCAGGGTCTCGCCCAGCCCGACCATGATGCCCGACTTGGTGAAGCGCGACGGATCGATCTCCTTCACCCGCTGCAGCAGCCGCAGCGAATGAAAATAGCGCGCACCCGGCCGCACCTCGCGATAGAGCCTCGGCACGGTCTCGAGATTGTGGTTGTAGACGTCGGGCCGCGCCGCGACGACGGTCTCGAGCGCGCCCTCCTTCCGCAGGAAATCGGGTGTCAGCACCTCGATCGTGGTCGCGGGCGCCGCCGCGCGGATGCGATTGATGGTCTCGGCGAAATGGGCGGCACCGCCATCGTCGAGATCGTCGCGGTCGACCGAGGTGACGACGATGTGATGCAGGCCGAGCTTGCCCACCGCCTCCGCCACATGGGCGGGCTCATGCGGATCGAGCCGGTCCGGCCGCCCGGTGGCGACATTGCAGAAGGAGCAGGCGCGGGTGCAGACCGAGCCCAGGATCATCACGGTGGCGTGCTTCTGCTTCCAGCATTCGCCGATGTTCGGGCAGGCCGCCTCCTCGCAGACCGTGACCAGGCCCAATTGGCGCATCAGGGCGCGGGTTTCCTGATATTCCCGCGACATCGGCGCCTTGACCCGGATCCAGTCGGGCTTGCGCGCGACCGGATTGTCCGGCTTGTGGGCCTTCTCGGGGTGGCGGAGCCTGGGAACGGTGGCGGATTCGGTCATGGGGGTCAGGATACCGGTTGATAACCCAGTTTCGCCAGGGCCTCTTGAGCAAGGCTTAAGACCCGGGCGACGTCGCTGATATCTTCGAAGGTGAGCCGTGGTTTGTCCTGCCAGCTACCGCCGCCCTTAGCGCTTTTCACATATTCACGCCGAAAGCCGAAAACAAGATCGCCGCTGCCATCGGCGCGGATGTCCGGCTCGAAGCGGTTGACGAGATCGAGGGCAACGCTGGTAGACCGCACTTCCTCGTCCAATTCGATGCTGATCGCCCGACGATCCGTCAGGGCGTAGACAGTCCGTCGCAAGCGTCCAAGACGCCGGCGGATCATGACAACGACGAGGGACAAGAATCCGGCTGTGAAAACGATCTGTGCCGTCGGCGGGCCCCAGTACTCAAAAATCGCATTCCAGCCATGCCGAGCCGCATTTCGCCAGATCAAGGCGATGGCGGCCGCACTCGGCAACATGAACACAGTGACGAAGCCCAGCATCACCGGTTGCCAGTTATCTGCCCCGAGCCAACGCAGGCGGCCAGGCCGTCCTGACCAGATCACCTTCTCGCCTGGTTGCAGAAAGGGCTGGAACATGGAGCGATCGAGCAGGCCGGAATCCTTAAGGGCGCCTTCGTTCATTCGCTGACCGTTCCCTCGCGATTCAACGGTGTCGGATGCAACGTCAACTTTTTGGCCGCATCCTCTGCGAGCTTGCGAACAACGGACGCGGCCTCAATGCCCTCGAACTCCAACCGCGGCACATCGATAGTCTCGGCCGGGTATTCGCGTTCCAGCTCTTTCTTTTGGTATCCGAAGACAACCGATCCGGTGCCATCGGGCATTACCTCATGATGAAATCGATCGACAGTCGCGAGCCGCACCTGCTTTGGATCGGACAACTTCCTTCGATTGACGCAGAGTGCGCGCCGGTCCGTCAGGGCATAGGATATTGTCCGCAAGGCTCGAACCTGAATTGAGCGAGATACGAGCTGTTTCGTAAAGGCAACGGCCAAACAGAATGCGGTAATCGAAAAGCCGATGGAAAGCCCTACGTTCAGTATTTTGGGCCAGGACAGATTTGCGTGTCTCCACCACGCATTGAGCGCAAGGATTCCCAAGAACAGAGCCGACATCACGCTTCCACCGACAACAAACATCAGAAGGCACGCAAGGAGAAACCTCGGCCCCTCGGCCCGTGCAATAGAAGGGAACAAACGAACTCGGCCTGGCCGCCCAACCCAGAGGATTCTCTCTCCCGGCTTGAGATAAGGCTGAAACAGCGACCGGTCCGCGATCGCCCCGCCGGAACCCCATTCGCCCGTACCTGTCATGGCTCTGCTTCGTCAGCCTTCGCCAACAGCTTCAAGGCTGCCTCCTCGGCGAGCGCTCGCACGGTGGCGGCGCCTTCGATGTCGACGAATTCCAGCTTGGGATATGCCCGGGTGGTGCCTTTGCTCTTCGAGTAGACCAGATCGTAATCGAAGATGACTTTGCCGCTTCCATCCGAGCGCAGGATCTGATCGAGCTGGTCCACCTCGGCGAGCGAAACCGACTTCAGCAGCTTGCCGCTCCTGCGGTCGAGCGCCACGGCGCGTCGGTCCGACAGGAGATAACTGACCCTCGATGGCGCGATCAACTGCCGGCCAATGCCCCACAGCATCACGCCCAGGAA
>CAVOLB010000075.1:0-38563 GCA_963696655.1 uncultured Alphaproteobacteria bacterium | reverse complement strand
CGCTGCTGTGGTTTCACGGGGCCACGGCATACCGGGCATTCTGCCGGCACGTGCTGGCGCAGCAGGATGTGATCGCGCCCGGCCTGCAGCCGCAGACCTTTGCCGGGGCGCGCATCTTCGTCAGCCCCAATCCGAGCCCCGCCAACGCCCGCTACAGCCTGGCGCAGATGATCGACAGCTACCGCCAGCTGGCCGCCTGCATCGCCGGCAACGATGACGGCACCGGGCGTAAGCTTTCAAGCATCGTGTCGGCCTGAGTTCCGGAACCGCTGGTGGCAAGAATCCTGCGCTTTCGAAGCCGCGACCAGTTGTCGGGCGAGCGCGCCCGCCGGCAGTGCCAGGACGGCTATCACAACTGGCAACTGGTGGACCTGGGGCCGCACGCGGCGCCCGGTCGCACGCCGTCCCGCTGGCGCTGCGCCCGCTGTGGCGAGGAGCGCGAGGGCGCAACGCCCGGCACGCCGCCGGCCGGGCGGACCTGAACCGGCATGCCTTTCAGCCGACGGTTTTTTCGACCGAACGATCGGTTTTTCGTTCACGGCCCGGCGCGACCGCACTAGACTGGCCACCGAGGCGCCACTTCGAAACCGCCCCCGACATACCCTGCAAGAGGAGCCCCGTCATGGACATGGCAACCCGCTCGTCGCTGATCGACTACGCCGCTCTGGTCCGCCCGGACCGCGTACACGGCAGTCTGTACACGGACCCCGCCATCTTCGAGGAAGAGCTGAACCGCATCTGGTACCGCGAATGGGTGTTCGTCGGCCACGAAAGCGTCCGATGATCCGTCGCCTGACGCCCCTGCTGACCGGCCTGGCCTTCGCCCTTGTCTTGGCGGGTGTCTTGGCGGGCCTGGTCCCGCCGGCCCAGGCCGAGGAGAGCCGGCTGGTCCGGCTCAGCTATTACGGCTATCTGGGCACGCTCCAGGTCGGCCAGATCGACCTCATGATCGAGATGGCGCCGGGCCCGCGGCCGGCCAAGGATTATGACATCACGGCCAACGTCACCCTCTCGCCCGTCTATGCGAAGATGGTGGCGTTCCAATGGCAAGGCCAAGCGCGTGGCGGCGCCACCAGCAAAAGCGTGCGTCCGTCGACTTACCAAAGCCAGATGGACCTCTTGGGCACCCACGAGACCATGGCGCTGGCCTATCACCCGAACGGCGAAGTCGATATCCACAGCGAGCCGCCGACCGTCGAGGCCCGCGTCGCGCGCGAGCAGAATCTTGGTCTCAGCACGATGGATCCGCTGAGCGCCGCCGTCGCGATCGTCGACACGGTGCTGCGCACCGGCGGCTGCGACATATCCCTGCCGATCTTCGATGGCGCGCGCCGCTACAATCTGGATTTCGTCTCGATCGGGCCCGACGTGATCGAGAAGACCCTGTTCTCGACCTATCAGGGCCAGGCGCTTCACTGCGCCGCGACGGCAAAGCTGATCGCGGGTTTCCAGTCCAACGCCGTCAGCTCCAGCTTCTATCCGAGCAAGACGGACCTCTGGCTGGGGCAGGCTGTCAAGGATGTCCCGCTTCTGCCGGTCCGCGTCCTGGCCCAGAGCCAGATGGGACTGATGCGGGTCGAGCTGGTCCAGGCCACCACGGTTGCCAGCGCCGCGCCTTGAGGGGGCGGGCGGTCAAGCATGGATCAGTTGAAGAAATGGATCGACCATAACCGCATGTCCGATCCGGCCGGCTATGGTGCCACCCTGGCCGGCCTTCCCTCCGACATCGGCGCCCTCAACGGCATCATTCAGGGGCTGCTGGTCCATGCGGACTGGCTGGCCGACCATGGCCTGGATGAGAGCCTCTATCACGCGAGCTCCCGCACGACGCTGCCGATCGCCGATCGGCTGGCCGACATTCTGCAAAGGGATGCGCAGGGACTCGACGCGCGCCGGCCCTCCTCCAGGCGGGCCCTCGGAACCTGCCGCGACTTCGCGCTGATGCTCTGCTCGATCCTTCGCAGCCAAGGGCTCCCGGCGCGGTTGCGCTGCGGATTTGCGGCCTATTTCGGCAGCGGCTGGGAAGATCACTGGGTCTGCGAATATTGGGACGACCCGACGCAGAGCTGGCGCCTCAGCGATCCGCAAATCGATCGGATGCTGAAGGACAGATACCGGATCGGATTCGATCCCAAGGACGTGCCGCGCCAGTCTTTCCTGACGGCGGGGCAGGCCTGGCTGGACTGTCGCAGCGGCAAGGCCGATCCCGATCGTTTCGGTCACGGCGAGGTCACCGGCGCGTGGTTCGTCAAAGTCAATGTCATCCGCGACCACTACGTCCTGAACGGCCGGGAGACGTCGATCTGGGATGACTGGCGGGCAGCATCGCCATCGCAGCGCGTCGTCGGCCCGGATGAGGTCGCGTTGCTGGACGATCTCGCCGCCGATCCGGAGCAGCCACTGGTCGAGGTCGTTCCCGACTGGCAGGCCTAGCGGCGCGTTCCTTCGACTAGAGGCCCGCCTCGATCTTGCGCAAGGCCTCGGGCAGGCCCGCGAAATCCTCGAGGATGAGATCGGCCCCGAGCGCGCTCAGCGGCGCCCGGCCATAGCCATAGGCCATGACGATCGAGGGCATAGCCAGGGCGCGGGCCGGGGCCACGTCATTGGCGCTGTCGCCAATCATCACCGCCTGGCCCGATGTGGCGCCGATGGCGGTCAGCGCGGCCGCCAGGTGATCGGGATGGGGCTTGCGGTTCTGGACCGCGTCGGCGCCGAGGATGGCGCCGAAATAGGGGACCAGGCCCAGCGCGTCGAGGATCATGTCGGTCGCGCGCTGCGGCTTGTTGGTGCAGACGGCGCAGCGATAGCCGGCCGCCCGCAAGACCGCCAGGGTTTCCGGCACGCCGGCATAGGCCCGCGTCAGGCGCACCGGCTCGGCCTCGTAATGGGCCAGGAAGCGCTTGAGATAGGCGTTGAGCTCGTCGGCGCGATGCGGCACCGAGGCGGCGGTCAAGGCCCGCTCCACCAGCGTGCCGGCGCCATCGCCGATCATGCGCCGGATGTCCGGCAGGTCGAGCTCGGGCCGCTCCAGCTCGGCCAAGAGCCGGTTCACGGCGGTGGCGATATCGGGCGCGCTGTCGATCAGCGTGCCGTCGAGGTCGAAGGCCAGAGCATCGCGTCTTTGGGACAAATTCCATCCGCCATGAAAACGCCACGGGAGCGCGCAAGGATGCTCTCTTGGAGCGGCCTTGCGGCTGTGGCAGGGTGCCCCAAGCGGCGTTGACGGTGCTTGGTTTCGGCGTTCTTGCCGGATCGCGCCTCGGCCGACAAGACCCTATCGTCCGGGCGGAGGCGACCTCCCGGCGAGAAATGGGCCGACACGGCCCCGATTGGAGCCCGGAAGCGTCCCGCAATGGCGAAGTCTCGAACCGCTGCCATCGTCCTTGCCGCTGGCAAGGGCACCCGCATGAAGTCGCGCAAGCCCAAGGTCATGCATGAGATCGCCAACCGGCCGATGATCGGCCATGTGATGGCGGCCCTGAAGCCCTTGCATTGCGATCCGGTGGTGCTGGTGGTGGCGCCGGGCATGGAAGAAGTGGCGGAAGCGGCGGCACCCGCGCAAATCGCCGTCCAGCGCGAGCAGCTCGGCACCGGGCACGCGGTCATGGCGGCACGCACGGCGCTCAAATCGGTCTCGGGCGATCTCCTGGTGCTTTATGGCGACACGCCCTTCATCGCCAGCGCGACGCTGGAGGCGATGCTGAAGCGCCGGCGGGGCGCCGACGGTCCGGCCGTGGTGGTACTGGGATTCCGGCCCGACGAGCCGGGCGGTTACGGACGGCTGGTGCTCGGCCCTTCCGGCGGCCTCGACTCCATCGTCGAGGCGCGCGATGCGACGCCCGAGCAGCGCGCGATCGGACTTTGCAATTCCGGCGTCATGGTGCTCGATGCCGAGCGCATGCTGCCGCTCCTGAAGGAGCTGCGGAACGACAATGCCAAGGGCGAATATTATCTGACCGACCTGGTGGCGCTGGCCCGCCGTCGTGGCTGGGACTGCGCCGTGGTCGAGGCCCCGGTCGAGGAGCTGATGGGCATCAACAGCCGCGCCGACCTGGCGGCGGCCGAAGAGGTCTATCAGGATCGCGCCCGCGCCGCGGCGATGGAGGGCGGCGTGACGCTGCTCGAGCCGCGAAGCGTCTATTTCAGCCATGACACGCAACTGGGACAGGATGTCGTGGTCGGGCCCCATGTCTATTTCGGGCCGGGCGTCACCGTCGAGAACGAGGTCGAGATCAAGGGCTTCTGTCATATCGAGGGCGCCCGCATCGCGGCGGGAGCGCGCATCGGTCCCTTCGCGCGGCTGCGTCCCGGAGCTGCGATCGGGCCGGACGTCCATATCGGCAATTTCGTCGAGGTGAAGAATGCGCGGCTCGGGCCCGGCGCCAAGGCCAACCATCTGACCTATATCGGCGACGCGGAGATCGGCGGTGGCACCAATATCGGCGCCGGGACCATCACCGTGAACTACGACGGTTTCAGCAAATCGCGCACCGTGATCGGTCCCAACGTCTCCATCGGCTCGAACAGCTCGCTGGTGGCGCCGGTGACGATCGGGGCGGGCGCCATCGTGGGTGCCGGCAGCGTCATCACCGAGAATGTGCCGGCCGATGCGATGGCGATCGCGCGCGGCCGCCAGGTCAATTTGACCGGCCGGGCCCAGACCTTCCGCGCCAAACGCAAGAAGACGAAGACAACGACCAAGGCGAAACCGGCCAAGAAGGCCGGCGCCAGATCCGGGAAGAAACGCAAGTCGGGCAAGTGACGGGACCGCCGCTGCGGCGCTTCGGCGCTGCCGCGGGCAGATCGAGGAGGTCGGATATCATGTGCGGCATCATCGGCATCATCGGCAAGGCGCCGGTCGCCCCGCTGCTGATCGAGGGCCTGAAGCGGCTCGAATATCGCGGCTACGATTCCGCCGGGGTGGCGACGCTGGTCAACGGCCATATCGAGCGCCGTCGCGCCGAGGGCAAGATCGCGCGGCTCGAGGCCCTGGTCGGTGCCCATCCGCTCGCCGGCACGATCGGAATCGGCCATACCCGCTGGGCGACACATGGCCGCCCGTCCGAGACCAACGCCCACCCCCATGCGACCGACCGGGTCGCGGTGGTCCATAACGGCATCATCGAGAATTTCCAGGAGCTGCGCGAGGAGCTCGAAGGCCTCGGCCGCAAATTCGAGACCGAGACCGACACCGAGGTGGTCGCCCATCTCCTGACCCATCTCCTGGAGCAGCAGAAGACGCCGCAGCAGGCCATGGCGATCGCCATGGAGCGGCTCAAGGGCGCCTTCGCGCTCGGCGTCATCTTCGCCGGCCGGTCCGATCTCATGATCGGCGCCCGGCGCGGCAGCCCGCTCGCGGTCGGCTATGGCGACGGGGAGATGTATATCGGCTCCGACGCGCTGGCCCTGGCGCCCTTCACCTCGCGCATCTGCTATCTCGAGGAGAACGACTGGGTCATCGTCACCTCCAAGGGCGGCGAGATCTTCAACGGCCCGAACAAGGTCGAGCGCGAGATCAAGCAGACGGCGATGACGGGGGCCCGCGTCGGCAAGGGCAATTTCCGCCATTTCATGCTCAAGGAGATCTATGAGCAGCCGGCGGTGATCGGCGACACCCTGCAGCGCTACGTCAACCCGCTGGCGCGCACGATCGAGATGCCGGTGCTGCCGTTCGATTTCGCGACCCTGCCGCGGCTCACCATCGTCGCCTGCGGCACCGCCTATCTCGCGGGCATGGTCGCCAAATACTGGTTCGAGCAGATCGCGCGCGTGCCGGTCGAGCTCGATATCGCCTCCGAGTTCCGCTATCGCGAGGCGCCCTTGCCCAAGGGCGGCGCCACGATGGTGATCTCGCAGTCGGGCGAGACCATCGACACGCTGGCGGCACTCCGCTATGCGAAAAGCCAGGGCCAGAAGATCCTCTCGGTCCTGAACGTGCCGGAGAGCACGATCGCGCGCGAATCGGATCTGGTGCTGCCGACCTTGGCCGGTCCCGAGATCGGCGTCGCCTCGACCAAGGCCTTCACCACGCAGCTGACCGTGCTCGCCTGCCTCGCCATCTCGGCGGCGCGGGCGCGCGGCGCCATCGACCATAAGCGCGAGACCGAGCTCTCCCAGTCGCTGCTGGAGGTCCCGGCGCGCGCGGCCGAGGTGCTCAACCACGACGAATCCATCCGGCGCATCGCCTACGACATCGCCGAGACGCGCGACGTCCTCTTCCTCGGCCGCGGCACCAGCTACCCGATCGCGCTCGAGGGCGCGCTCAAGCTCAAGGAGATTTCCTACATCCATGCCGAGGGCTATGCCGCGGGCGAGATGAAGCATGGACCGATCGCGCTGATCGACGAGAACGTGCCGGTCGTGGTGGTGGCGCCCTCGGACGATCTCTTCGAGAAGACCGCTTCCAACCTGCAGGAGGTCATGGCCCGGGGCGGCCGGGTGATCTTCCTTTCCGACCACAAAGGCGCAAAGAAGCTCGGCGGCAAGGCCGCCATCACCGTGGCGCTGCCGGAGGTCGATCCCTTCGTGGCGCCGATCCTGTTCGCGATCCCGGTGCAGCTCCTGGCCTATCACGCGGCCGTCGCCAAAGGCACCGACGTCGATCAGCCGCGCAATCTCGCCAAGAGCGTGACGGTGGAGTGAAGACAAGGCCCGGCTGCGCGGGCGAATGCCTCAGGGTTTCTCGACTTCGGTTCGAAACGCACCGTCAGGTTCGATTCCGGTCCGGCCACCATCGACAATCCGCAAGGGGGCGTGGAAAATACCGCCTCCTGGCCATTGGGGAGCCGCGGCAGTGAATGATCTGAGATACAAGCCTTACATCGCGCGCCATATGAGGCCCGAGCCGCCCATCGACATTGGCCGCTGGCGCTTCAAGCTTTACGGCATCGAAGAGCGCCCGGCGCGAGGTTTCAGCGCCGACATGCTCTCGGCCGTTCGCAATCTGATAGACAGGAACCTGCCACGGCTCGAACAGACCCATCATCACTTCACGGGCTTTGTCCTTCTGCACCGGGACCACGAAGATGTGTGGCTTCTGGTCAACTGGTGGACCCACAGCTCGATCATCAGCGAGCTGTTGTTTCATGCGGACCTCGCGGCCGAAACGGATTTCCACGAAGTCAGCGAACGCTCGGTCGCGTGCGTCTGGGAGATGGTCCCGATGATGTTCGAGCGCGATGCATGGGTGGGACATGCGCTATCCCACGACGGGTCGATCGAGCAATATCTCGGGCAGTATCTGACAGCCGGTCAATATTGAGTCTGTAGCACCGGCGCCTCGGGCGGCCCGGATCGAACCACGGCCGGCCGGTAGGCTGCCGATCGCGAAGACGAAAAGGGCGGCAGGATCGACTGCCGCCCTCTCGTACCTTCGATGGCGATCAGATCAATTGAGGCTCTGATCGATCGACTTCTCGATGATATCGAGGCCTTCATTGACCAGCGCGTCGCTGGCGGTCAGCGGCACCAGCAGGCGCAGCACATTGCTGTAGACGCCGCAGGAGAGAAGGATCAGCCCGTTCTCCTGGGCCTTGGTCACGACTTTCTTGGTCAGGTCGGCATCGGGCTCGTTGGTGGTGCGGTCTTTCACTAGCTCGACCGCGATCATGGCGCCGAGGCCGCGCACATCGCCGATGCAGGAGAAGCGGTTCTTCTTCGCCATGGCGTTGAGCCGCTCGGTCATGAGCTTGCCCATCTTGTCGGCCCGCTCCAGCAGCTTCTCTTCCTCGATCACGTCGAGCACGGCGTTGCCGGCGGCGACGCCCAGCGGGCTGCCGGCATAGGTGCCGCCCAGACCGCCCGGAGGCACCGAATCCATCACCTCGGCGCGGCCGATCACGGCCGAGAGCGGGAAGCCGCCGGCCAGGCTCTTGGCCGAGGCGATGATGTCGGGGGCGACGCCGCTATGCTCGATCGCGAACATCTTGCCGGTGCGCGCGATGCCGGCCTGGACCTCGTCCGAGACCAGCAGGATCTTGTGCTCGTCGCAGATCTTGCGCAGCGCCTGGACGAAATCCTTCGGCGCGATATTGAAGCCGCCTTCGCCCTGCACCGGCTCGATCACGATGCAGGCGACGCGCGCCGGATCGATGTCGGCCTTGAACAGGGTCTGGAGGGCCGCCAGCGACTGCTCGACGGTGACGCCATGGAGCGCGTTGGGGAAGGGGACGTGATAGACCTCGGGCACGAAGGGACCGCCGACCTTGTAGGGCTGGACCTTGCCGGTCATGGCCATGGTCAGGCTGGTGCGGCCATGGAAGGCGCCGGTGAAGGTGATGACGCCCGGACGGTTGGTGTAGTGACGCGAAATCTTCACCGCATTTTCCAGCGCCTCGGCGCCGGTGGTGAAGAAGATCGTCTTCTTGGCGAAATTGCCCGGGGCCGCCTTGTTCAGGCGCTCGGCCAGCGTGATGTAGCCGTCATAGGCGACGACCTGGAAGGCGGTGTGGGTGAACTTGCCCATCTGCTGCTCGACCGCCTTCATCACCTTCGGGTGACGATGGCCGGTGTTGAGCACCGCGATACCGCCGGCGAAGTCGATATAGCGGTTGCCCTCGATATCCCACAATTCGGCATTCTCGGCCTTGGCGGCGTAGAACGGCATCGCCGTGCCCACACCCCGGGGAACCGCATTGGCGCGGCGCTGCAACATTTCCTGATTCGTCGCCATGGTCATGTCTCCTTGGAGAAACGCCGGCCATCGTCAGGGTTCAGGGCGGCGGCAGGGAGGGCCTGCCGGATGGCGTCGGCGTGAAAAACCGGCCCCGGCGATAGCACGAATCCGGCCATTGCCGCCACCCCCGGGCGGCATCCCTGTCATGCGTCAAGGGATTTGCGGGTGGAGGCTTGCCTCCCCATTTGGGTGGATGCGGCCAGATGTCTGCTTCAGCGATGGCCGATGGTTCAGGGAATTGACCGGATTGCGCCTGCGCGGCCGGCCGCTATACTCCGGCCAACCTCCCGCCAACCCCTTGTTTCGAGGACGTACCATGCAACAGGTCGCCATGAAGGTTGCCTCTCAGCTGCCGCTGAAGGACCCGCGGCTCTTCCGTCAGCAGGGCTATATCAACGGCAAATGGGCCAATGCCGATTCCGGCAAGACCGTCGACGTCACCAACCCGGCGACGGGCGAGGTGCTCGGCACCATCCCGCTCATGGGAACGGCCGAGACCCGCCGCGCGATCGAGGCGGCCAACGCCTCCTGGCCGGCTTGGCGCAAGAAGACCGCCAAGGAGCGCGCCAACATCCTGCGCAAATGGTTCAACCTGATGATGGAGAACCAGGACGACCTGGCCGTCATCCTGACCGCCGAGCAGGGCAAGCCGCTGGCCGAGGCCAAGGGCGAGATCGCCTATGGCGCCTCCTTCGTCGAGTGGTTCGCCGAGGAAGCCAAGCGCGTCTATGGCGACACCATCCCGGGCCATCAGGCGGACAAGCGCATCGTCGTGATCAAGGAACCGGTCGGCGTCGTGGGCGCGATCACGCCCTGGAACTTCCCGAACGCGATGATCACCCGCAAATGCGCCCCGGCGCTGGCGGCCGGCTGCCCGGTCGTGATCAAGCCGGCGACCGAGACGCCTTATTCGGCCTTCGCCCTGGCGGAGCTCGCCGAGCGCGCGGGCTTCCCGGCCGGCGTCATCAACATCATCTCCGGTTCGGCCCGCGAGATCGGCGCCGAGATCACCTCGAACCCGATCGTGCGCAAGATCTCCTTCACCGGCTCGACCGAGGTCGGCAAGATCCTGCTGAAGCAGGGCGCCGACACGGTCAAGAAGATGTCGATGGAGCTCGGCGGCAATGCCTCCTTCATCGTGTTCGACGACGCGGATCTCGATGCCGCGGTCGAAGGCGCGATGATGTCGAAATACCGCAACACCGGCCAGACCTGCGTCTGCGCCAACCGCATCCTGGTGCAGGACAGCGTCTATGACGCCTTCGCCAAGAAGCTCGCGGCGGCGGTCGCGAAGATGAAGGTGGGCGACGGCCTCAAGGGCGAGACCCAGCAGGGCCCGCTCATCAACATGAAGGCGGTCGACAAGGTCGAAGAGCATATCGCCGATGCCGTGAAGAAGGGCGCCAAGATCCTCGCCGGCGGTCATCGCCATGCGCTGGGTGGCTCCTTCTTCGAGCCGACCGTGCTCACGGGCGTCACCACCGAGATGGCGGTCGCGCGCGAGGAGACCTTCGGGCCGGTCGCGCCGCTGTTCCGCTTCAAGACCGACGAGGAAGCGCTCAAGCTCGCCAACGACACCGAGTTCGGTCTCGCCAACTACTTCTATGCCCGCGACATCGGCCGCGTCTGGCGCGTCGCCGAGGGCCTGGAGAGCGGGATCGTCGGCATCAACACCGGGATCATCTCGACCGAAGTCGCCCCGTTCGGCGGCGTCAAGGAGTCGGGCTTCGGCCGCGAAGGCTCGAAGTACGGCATGGATGACTTTCTGGTGATCAAGTATCTCTGCATGGGCGGCGTCTGATCGACAGAGCGCGCGTTCGCGCCATGAGTTTGGGGGCCCGATGATCCGGGTCGAGGATCTCGTCTTCGACTATCCGGGATTTCGGGCCCTCGATGGCGTCTCCTTCGCCATCGAGCCGCATTCCATCACCGCCCTGGTCGGGCCGAACGGCGCCGGCAAGACCACGCTCCTCAATTGCATGGCCGGGCTGGCATTGCCGGCCCATGGCCATGTCTATCTCGATGCGATCGATGTTCATCGCGTGCCGCGCCAGGCCCATGCGCGCATGGGCTATCTCTCCGATTTCTTCGGCCTCTATGCCGAGCTGACGGTCGCGCGCTGCCTGGATTACCGGGCGCGGGCGCAGGCGATCCCGTCGGAACGCCGCGCCGCCGCGGTCCAGCGCGCGGCCGAGCGGCTCGGGCTCTCCGATCGCCTCCAGCAGCGGGCGGGCGAGCTGTCGCGCGGCCTGCGTCAGCGGCTCGCCATCGCGCAGGCGATCGTGCATGAGCCGGCGGTGATCCTGCTCGACGAGCCCGCCTCCGGCCTCGATCCCGAGGCGCGCTTCGGCCTCGCCGCGGTGCTGCGCGGGCTGAAGGACGAGGGCATGACGCTGGTGGTGTCCTCCCACATCCTGGCGGAGCTCGAAGACTACTCGACCCATCTCCTGGTGATGGAGCAGGGCCGTATCCTCGAACATCGCTCCCTCGACGCTGCGGTGGCGCCCAATGGCGCGCGGCGCTTCGAGCTGACGCTGGCCGAGCCGCGCGGCGATCTCCCGGCGGTGCTGACCTCGATCGGAGTCGGCGAGATCCTGGTCGAAGGCACGATGGCGCGCTTCGTCGCGACCGGCGATGCAGCGGCCCAAGCTGCCTTGCTGCGCCGCCTGATCGAAGCGGGCCTGCCGGTCGCGAGCTTCGCCGCGGCCAAATCCGATCTGCAGGATGCCTATCTCACCCTGCTCAAGGACAACCGCGCCCGCGGCCACGCGCTGCCGGCGCCGGCCGCGGCGGCGGCAATCCCCGCAGGCCGCCCATGAATCCGGAATTCCTGCGCAATCTCTGGCTCGAGATGACGCTGCCGCGGCTGATCGCGGCGCCGTTGGTGCTGGGGGCCATCTTCCTGCTCGCCTGGTATATCGGCGGGCGCGACATGGGCGAGGTCTCGCATGTGGCGCTCTGGGCCTATTACATCATCATGCTGCTCTGGGGCACGCGCCGCGCCGCGGCCTCGCTCGGCGACGAGATTTCCAACCGCACCTGGGACAGCCAGCGCATGTCGGCGCTGGGGCCGCTCTCGATGGCCTGGGGCAAGCTCTTCGGCGCCACCAGCTATGTCTGGTATTGCGGGCTCATCTGCCTCGCCGTGATGGCGGTGGAGAGCGATCAGAGCTGGCAGGTCTTCCTGCTGCACCCGATCGCCGGTGCCACGGCCCTGGCCGTGGCACTGCTGGCCGTCCTCCTCCGGCGCGGACGCGCGCGGGCGGGCGGACGCGGCTCCTCGCTGATCGCGCAGGGGCTCGGCATCGTCGCGGGCGTGCTGCTCTCGCCGGCGGGCCCCCAGCTGCTCGATCTCAGCCACATCGAAGTCAGCTTCATGGTCGACTGGTACGGGTTCGAGGCCCGTCCCAACAATTTCTTCCTGGCCGCCGCCGCCGGCTTCCTCGCCTGGGCGCTCTTCGCCGTCTATCGCGCGCTCTGCGCCGACCTGCAGAAGCCGGTCTGGCCCTGGGCCTGGACACTGTTCTCGATCTATGTGATCGCCTTCTTCGCGGGCTTCACCGATGCCGCGGCAAAGGCGAAGGGCATCGACTGGCTGGTGGTGGCGGTGCCGCTCTCGGCCCTGCTGTTCTATGTGGCGATCTTCGCCGACAGCAAGGACAGCGTGCGCTATCGCTGGTTCCTGATCTCGCTCAAGACCGGCGACTGGGGCCGCGCCGCGCGGCTGATGCCGCTCTGGCTGCCCTCGCTGCCGCTGATGGCCTGGTTCGTGATCGCGCTGGGGCTGCGCACCGATCAGACCGATCCGGCGCTGATCCAGCCGCTCTTCTACGACATCTTCAGGATCGCCGATGTGAGGATTCTGGCCGCGACCGCCTGGGCCGTCGCCGCCCTCCTGTTCGCGCTTCGCGATCTCCTGATCCTGCTGTTCCTCAATTTCGGCAAGCGTGCCCGCAGCCCGGATCTGGCCGCGCTCATCTATCTGGCGATCCTCTATTGGGTGATCCCGGGTATTCTCGGATTTCTCGGGCCCGGCTGGATCCAGGCGCTGTTCCTGCCCTGGCCGCTGGAAGGGCCGTGGGTCGCGATCGGCCTGCCGCTGGCCGAGGTGGTCGTGATGGCCTTGCTGACCTGGCGGCGCTGGCGCGCCCTGGCGCCGCGCCCGATGCCTACGGATCTCCCCAGGGCGCAGCCGCAAGCCGCGTAGGAGAGCCTCGAATGGCGGGCTACGATTACGACCTCTTCGTCATCGGCGGCGGCTCGGGCGGCGTCCGGGCCGGCCGCATCGCCGCCACCCATGGCGCGCGCGTCGCCGTCGCCGAGGAATACCGCTATGGCGGCACCTGTGTCATCCGCGGCTGCATCCCCAAGAAGCTCTTCGTCTATGCGTCGCATTTCCGCGAGGATTTCGCGGATTCCGCCGCCTATGGCTGGGACCTGCCGGGCGAGCCCCGCTTCGACTGGAGCCGGCTCATCGCCAACAAGGACAAGGAGATCGACCGGCTCTCCGCGATCTATCGCAAGATCCTGACCAGCGCCGGTGCCGACGTGTTCGAGGGGCGCGCGCGCCTGGCCGATCCGCACACGATCGATCTCGAGGACCGGCGCTTCACCGCGGGCACGATCCTGATCGCGACCGGCGGCCGGCCGCAGCGCCCCAGCCATCCCGGCGTCGAGCTCGGCATCACCTCGAACGAGGCCTTCCATCTCGAGCGCCTGCCGGAGCGCGTGCTGGTGGTCGGCGGCGGCTATATCGCGGTCGAGTTCGCCGGCATCTTCCACGGGCTCGGATCCAAGACGACCCTGATCTATCGCGGCGAGCAGATCCTGCGCGGCTTCGACAAGGACATCCGGCATTTCCTGGCGGGCGAGATCGGCAAGAAGGGTATCGACCTGCGCCTCGGCACCGACATCAAATCACTGGCGCGCGAAGGCCCCGGTTTGACCGCGGTGCTTTCGGACGGCACGCATTTGCAGGTGGACCAGGTCCTCTACGCCACGGGCCGCGTGGCCAACACCGAAGGGATGGGACTCGAGGCGGCGGGGGTGACGCTCGCCGGCCAGGGCGCGGTGGCGGTGGACGAGGAATCACGATCGAGCGTGCCGCATATCTATGCGATCGGCGACGCCACCAACCGGATCAACCTGACGCCGGTCGCGATCCGCGAGGGCCACGCCTTCGCCGACACGGTCTTCGGCAAGAAGCCCTGGCGCATGAGCCATGAGACGGTGCCCTCGGCCGTCTTCAGCCAGCCGCCGGTCGGGACGGTGGGCCTGAGCGAAGAGATCGCGCGCGGACGCCATGGCGCGCTCGACATCTACAAGACCAGCTTCCGGCCCTTGAAACACACCCTGACCGGCCGCGAGGAGCGCACCCTGATGAAGCTGGTGGTCGATCGCGCCAGCCAGCGGGTCCTGGGCGCCCATATGGTGGGGGCCGACGCGCCCGAGATCATCCAGGCCATCGCCATCGCCGTGAAGATGGGCGCGACCAAGGCCCAGTTCGACGCCACCGTCGCCCTTCATCCGACGGCCGCCGAGGAGTTCGTGACCCTGCGCACACCGGAGCCCGATCCCAAGACTTAACCACCCCGACCGGCTCGCGGTCCGGTCTGATAAAAGCCAATTATTTCAGATAATAAACTGGGCCGGGGTAGCGTTGGCCGGCGTGACTATTTGCCCCTGACCCGGAGGCCAACTGCAGATCGCGGGGGGTTGGTTGAAATGGCAGGCGCGAGGGCGTATATGCGGGGACCTTGCTCGGGAATGGGGAGCAGGAAAGGAAGTTTCATGACCGCGAAGTGGATGCCCGACGGTTGGCGCGCCAAGCCGATCAGCCAGGTGCCGGAATATCCGGACCCGGCCAAGCTCGACGATGTCGAGCGCCGGCTGCGTGCCTTTCCGCCGCTGGTCTTCGCGGGCGAGGCCCGGCGGCTGACCGAGCGGCTGGGCGCCGTGGCCGAGGGGCGGGCTTTCCTGCTCCAGGGCGGCGACTGTGCGGAAAGCTTCGCCGAGTTCAACGCCAACAACATCCGCGATACCTTCCGCGTCATGCTGCAGATGGCGGTGGTGCTGACCTTCGGCGCGGCCTGCCCGATCGTGAAGGTCGGCCGCATGGCCGGCCAGTTCGCCAAACCGCGCTCCGCCCCGACCGAGACCATCGACGGCGTCGAGCTGCCGAGCTATCGCGGCGACAACATCAACGGCATCGAGTTCACGCCCGACGCCCGCCGTCCCGATCCCGAGCGGCTGGTGCAGAGCTACAACCAGTCGGCGGCCACACTCAACCTGCTGCGCGCCTTCGCGCAAGGCGGCTTCGCCGACCTGCACAAGGTCCATCGCTGGAATCTCGATTTCGTCTCCGACAGTGCGCAGGGCCATCGCTATGCCGAGCTGGCGGACCGTCTCAGCGAGACCCTGGACTTCATGGCGGCCTGCGGGCTGACCGGCGAGACCACGCCGCAGATCCGCGAGACCGAGTTCTTCACCAGCCATGAAGCGCTGCTGCTGGTCTATGAGCAGGCCCTGACCCGCGTCGATAGCCTGACCGGCCAGTGGTACGACTGCTCGGCCCATATGCTCTGGATCGGCGATCGCACCCGCCAGCCCGACGGCGCTCATGTCGAGTTCCTGCGCGGCGTGCAGAATCCGATCGGGCTCAAATGCGGCCCGACCATGCCGACCGACGATCTGCTGCGGCTGATCGAGATCCTCAACCCGCAGAACATCCCGGGCCGCCTGACCCTGATCGCGCGCATGGGCCATGACAAGGTCGAGGCGAAGCTGCCTGCCCTGATCCGTGCGGTCGAACGCGCCGGCGCCAAGGTGGTCTGGTCCTGCGACCCGATGCATGGCAACACGGTCAAATCCTCGTCCGGATACAAGACCAGGCCCTTCGACCGCATCCTGTCCGAGGTGCGCGGCTTCTTCGCAGTGCATCAGGCCGAAGGCACCCATGCTGGCGGCGTCCATTTCGAGATGACCGGCCAGGACGTGACCGAATGCATCGGTGGCGCCCAGGCGATCACCGACGAGCGGCTCGCGGATCGCTATCACACCCATTGCGATCCGCGTCTCAACGCCAGCCAGTCGCTCGAGCTGGCCTTCCTCATCGCGGAGTCGCTCAAGCGTGAACGGCTGGCCGCGGGCAAGCGCGTCGCCCAGGCTTCCTGATCGAACCCGATCATCCCCGCTCCAACAGCGACGCGGTCATGAAGCCCGAGCCCGACGAGATAGCGGCCTGGACCGACCAGTATTTTATGCGCACCAAGGAGGCGGTGGGGCGCTTCGGCGACCGGCGCGTGACCTATGCCGTGTTCATGCGCCGCCCCGTCGTCTCCGCACCGCGTCTGGCGGTCGAGTGGCTCCAGGCGATGGCCAAGGCGCGCGGGACCGAGTTCAAGATCGACGTCAATTATGCCGAAGGCCGCTGGGTCGGCGCCGGCGAGCCGATCCTCTATATCGCCGGCTCGCTGTTCCATCTCTGCGATCTCGAGACCATCTTCCTGCAGAAGCTGGGTCCCGCCTGCGTCGCCGCCTTCAACGCCTATACCATGTGCGCCGATCTGCCGAAGGTGGCCTTCCTCGCCATGGATGCGCGCCATTGCGCCGGGCTGGAAATGGCCGAGATCATGGCCTATGCCGCCAGCGTCGGTTCGGCACGCGCGCGGCGCAAGGTGAACGCCAAGGGCTTCATCGGCAACGCCACCACCGCGACCGCCGGCTATTTCGGCCTGACGCAGGGGCTCGGCACCATGCCCCACGCCTTCATCGGCTATGCGGGCTCCACCTTGCGCGCGGCCGAGATGTTCCATGAAAGCTTCCCCGGCCAGGACATGACCGTGCTGGTCGATTATTTCGCGCGCGAAGTCACGGACTCCCTGGCGGTCTGCCGCCGCTTTCCGGAGATGGCCGAGGCCGGAACGCTGGGCGTGCGGATCGACACGCCCGGCAGCCGCTTCATCGAAGGGCTCGATCCGCCGGCGTCTTACGCGGCGCTGGAGCGCCACGCACCGGCCGCGATCCGCGGCTATCGCAGCGAGGCGGAGTTGCGCTATCTGGTCGGCGCCGGCGTCTCGGCCGCGGCCTGCTGGCATATGCGCGATGCGCTCGACAATGCGGGCTTCCAGAAGGTCAAGCTGGTGGCCTCCTCCGGATTCGATCCGGCCAAATGCAAGGTGATGGCGGACGCCAAGGCGCCGATCGACGTGATCGGGACGGGCTCCTATTTGCCACAGCGCTGGACCGAAACCTATGCGACAGCCGACATCATCGAATATGACGGCAAGCCGATGGTGAAGGTCGGCCGCGAGTTCCTGTTGCGCCGATAAGAAGACCAAAGAAACGACAAGGGATGGCCGGCGCTCGCGCCGGCCGGCAAGCATGTTTGGAAGGGCCTACTTCAAGCGCCTGAAGCGCATCGTGATCGGTGCGCCGCGCAATCCGCTGGCGAGCCAGCATCGCGAGGGCATGCTGCTGGTCGCCTTCCTGGCCTGGGTCGGGTTGGGCGCGGACGGACTCTCGTCGGCCAACTACGGGCCCGAGGAATCCTTCCTCGCGCTGATGGGCTACAGCCATCTGGCGCTCTACCTGGCCGTGGCGACGGCCATCACCGTCTTCATCATCTGCCTCGGCTATATCCAGGTCATCGAGCTCTTCCCCCAGGGCGGCGGCGGTTACCGCATCGCCTCGGTGCTGCTGGGCCCCAAGGCCGGCCTGATCTCGGGCTCGGCGTTGATCGTCAATTTCATGCTGACGATCGCCATCTCGATCGCCAGCGGCGTCGACGCGCTCTTCAGCTTGCTTCCGGTGGAATGGCAGCCCTGGAAGCTGCCGGTCGAAATCGTCATCACCCTGGCGCTCCTGGTCGCGAACTTGCGCGGCATCAAGGAGGTCGTGCTGGTGCTGATGCCGATCTTCCTGGGCTTCCTGGTCACCCATGGCGGTTTGATCGTCCTCGGCATGTCGATGCATGCGGACCGGCTGCCGACCCTGGTCCCGGACACGATTACGGAAACCCGCAATCTGGTCGGCGCCATCGGGCTGCCGGCGATGCTGGCGGTCGTGCTGCAGGCCTTCGCGCTGGGCGGCGGCACCTATACCGGCATCGAAGCGGTCTCGAACAACGTCCATATGCTGAAGGAGCCGCGGGTCCGCAGCGCAAGATGGACCATGGCCTATATGGCCACCTCGCTGGCCTTCACCGCCGGCGGCCTGATCATCCTCTATCTGCTCTGGTCCGTGGTGCCCGAGCATGGCCGGACCCTCAACGCCGCGACCTTCCGCCTGATCCTCGAGCAGCTGCTGGGCGCGGATTCACCGGCATTGTCGGTCGTGATGCTGATGACCCTCGCCTTCGCGGCCGGCCTGCTGTTCGTCGCCGCCAATACCGGCTTCCTCGGCGGTCCCGCGGTGCTCGCCAACATGGCGGCCGACCGGTGGGTCCCGCACCAGTTCTCGCAATTCTCGAACCGGCTGGTGACGCAGAACGGCGTGCTGATGATGGGCCTGTCGGCGGTGGGCGTGCTGATCCTGACCGGCGGCCAGGTGAGCATCATCGTCGTGCTCTACAGCATCAACGTCTTCATCAGTTTCACGCTCAGCTTCGCCGGCCTGCTGGTGCATTGGCTGGCCGAGCTGCGCCATGGCCGCCCGCGCATCGGGCGCCTGCTGCTGGCGGTCCTCGGCACGGTCGTGACCGGCGGCATCCTGGGCGTCACGGTCTATACCAAGTTCACCCAGGGCGCCTGGATGACGATCCTGATCACGGGTCTCGTGATCGGCCTCTGCTTGATGATCCGGCAATATTACGAGGAGCATCGCCGGCAGATGGCGAAGGTCGACGCGCTCTTCGCGGCGACGGCGCCGGGCGGCCCGGTCGACAAGCCGCCGCCGCTCGATCCCAAGAAACCGACCGCGGTCTTCCTGGTCGGGGCCAATACCGGCTCGGGCATGCATACGCTGCTGACCGCCCGCAAGCTCTTCGGCGACCGCTTCAAGAATTATATCTTCCTGCGCGTCGGCGAAATCGATTCTTCCAGCTTTCGCAGCGAGGATGCGCTGAAGCAGCTCGAGGAAGAGGTGAAGGCGAGCCTCGACCAGTTCGTCAATTACTGCCAGCGCCGCGGCATGGCGGCCGCCGCCTATTACCGGCTCGGCGCCGACGTCATGGCCGAGCTGACGCAACTCGCGGACAAGGTGCTGGCGGAGTATCCCGACTGCGTCTTCCTCGCCTCGAAACTTCTGTTCCAGCGCGAGAACCTGGTCACCCGCCTGCTGCACAACCAGACCGCGCTCGCCATGCAGCGCGAGCTCCATATGCGCGGCGTGCCGATGCTGATCCTGCCGATGAAGGTGTAACAACCGCCTCGCGGTTGTTACATCCCCGGGCGCGGCGTCTTTGCCGAGACCCGGGATCCATGAACACAGGCAGGCCCGTCTTGGGCGGTGAACTCAAAGCGTTCGCCCGCTATTCCCCGCGATCCGCCTCCGGATCCTCGGCCCCCGCCCGCCGTGCCGCAGAGCTCTCGATATCCGCGCCCAGCAGGATCTCCGTCGTCACCGCGAGATGGCGCGTCATGAGCGCGACGGCACCGGCCGTATCGCGCTTCAGCGCCGCATCCATGATGCTCTGATGCTCCTGGCCGACATTCCGTTCCTCGGTGCCGAGGGGGACGGAGAGCCGGCGATAGCGCTCGCTCTGGGCGTAGAGCTGGCTGTGGATGCGCAACAGCCAGGGGCTGTCCGCGCCTCCAACCAGCGCCCAGTGAAAGGCCGCATGGGCGTCCGCCCACTCGTCGTCCGATCGCATCGGGTCGGTGACGGCGCGCTCGGGCGTGCGCGACAACCGGTGGAAGGCCGCGACCAGCTTGACCTCCCAGTCGACCGTGCCGGCCGCGATCGCGCGCGTGATGCAGAGCCGCTCGATCTCGATCCGCACCATCGTCAGGTCGCGCAGGTCGGCGACCGAGATCGGCGCGGCGCGAAATCCCCGTTGCGGCTCCGAGATGACCAGGCCTTCGGATGTCAGGCGGGAGAGCGCCTCGCGCACGGCGCCGAGGCTGACCGAGAAGCGGTCACAGAGGTTCTGAATCTTGAGCCGGCTGCCGGGAAGGATGCGGCAGGCGAGGAGATCGGCCCGCAGCCCTTCATAGGCGCCTTGCGTCAGGTTCTGCGTGGCGTCGCGCCCCATCCGGGCCTCTCTGGCCTTCCCCGAACCGGTCACGGCCCGGCTTCAATATATTATCCGCAGTTTAAATTCTAAGCATCATAAAATATATTTTCGTTTGACAAATATAATTTTGCTGCGAAGCTTTCGGGATCGGCGCGACCAATCAAGGCCGTGACGGACGCGGGGCGCGGCGGCCTTCGGCTGCCTGGACAGGCTGCCGCAAAAGAGGCGTGCCGCCGGATAGGCCGTCGCCATTCAAGGGTCGGATCTGACGATGATCGAAGTGCTGCGCGTGTCGAAGGCCTTCGTCACCCGGGATGCTGGGACGGTCTATGCGCTGAAGACCGTCAGCGTCGAGATCGGCAGCAACGAGTTCTTCACGCTGCTGGGGCCGTCGGGCTGCGGCAAAACCACCCTGCTGCGCCTGATCGGCGGCTTCGACAGGCCCACCGAGGGCGCCATCCGCATCGGCACGCTCGACGTGGCCGGGCTGCCGCCGCAGAAGCGGCCCGTCAACACCGTCTTCCAGAGCTACGCTCTCTTTCCCCATATGACCGTGGCCGAAAATGTCGCCTTCGGCCTCGAGATGCAGGACTGGCCCGAAGCCGAGATCGCGGCGCGGGTTGGCGAGACGCTCCAACTCGTCAGGCTCGATGGTTTCGCCGCGCGCAAACCGAGCCAGCTTTCGGGCGGCCAGCAGCAGCGGGTGGCGCTCGCCCGTGCGCTGGCGCCCAAGCCCAGCGTCCTCCTGCTCGACGAGCCGCTCTCGGCTCTCGATCTCAAGCTGCGCAAGGAGATGCAGAGCGAGCTCAAGCGGCTGCAGCGCGAGACCGGCATCGCCTTCATCCTGGTGACGCATGACCAGGAAGAGGCGCTCGCCATGTCCGACCGCATCGCCGTCATGCGCGACGGTCATATCCTCCAGGTCGGCAGTCCGCGCGAGATCTACGACAATCCCAATTGCCGATTCGTCGCCGACTTCATCGGCGAGGCCAATCTGATCCCGGGCGGCCTGCTGGGGCGTAGCGCTTCGATCACCGTGACCGTGCGGCCCGAGCGGATCTCGATCCGCTCGGGCCCAAACCGAAAGCCCGCGCGCATCGAAGGCATCGTCTCGGGCGTGACTTTCCTCGGGCTCGACACGCTCTACGAAGTGGCGCTGCCCGAAGGCACCCGGCTGCGCGCGCGTCTGCGCGACAGCGAGGATCGCTTCCAGCATGGCGACCGGGTCGCGGTCGACTGGCCCGACGGCGTCGAACGCCAGCTGGCGAATTGAGCGGAAGCGGGCGATGGGGGCGAAACGCACACTCTTCCTGATCGCGCCGGCTGTCCTGGTCATCGGGATCTTCATGTTGATCCCGATGTTCATCGCCATGGGTTACTCCTTCATGACCGCCAACCCCTATGGCGGCGTGAACCTGCCCCTGACCGTCGACGCCTATATCCAGTTCCTGTATCAGCGCGACTTCGACGACACGCTGGTCTTCGCGCCCGACTACATCTTCATCATTCTGCGCTCGATCTATCTCGCGGTCGCGACCACGCTGATCTGCCTGGCGCTGGGCCTGCCCGTGGCCTGGTACATCGTCTGCCAGAACGAATCGCGCCGGCGGATCCTCCTGTTCCTGATCACGCTGCCCTTCTGGATCAACACGCTGATTCGGACCTATTGCTGGATCCTCATCCTGCGCGACGAAGGCCTCATCAATGACGGGCTGCGCGCGGTCGGAATCACGTCGGCGCCGTTGCCGCTGCTCTATAACGACGGCTCGATCCTGCTGGGGCTCGTCTACACCTTCCTGCCCTTCATGGTGCTGCCGATCTATTCGACGCTGGAGCGCATCGACTTCCGGCTGATCGAGGCCGCTTACGATCTCTATGCCGATCGCATCGCCGTCTTCAAACGCGTGGTCTGGCCCCTGGCCAAGCCGGGCGCGCTTGCCGGCGTCGGGCTCGTCTTCGCGCCGGCGCTGGGCTCGTTCCTGGCGCCCGACCTCCTCGGCGGCGGCAAGAAGCTCCTGATCGGCAGCCTGATCCAGATGCAGTTCAGCTCCTCGCGCAACTGGCCCTTCGGCGCCGCGCTCTCGACCGTCATCGCCGTCACCGTGCTGCTGGTCTTCGCGCTCCGGGCGCGCCGAGTGTCTCCGCAGGGGAGCCACGCATGACCGCGCGCGTCTCCCGACCCTTCGACTGGCGCCGGACTCCCGGCCTGCCGTCCTTCACCGGCGCGATCCTGATCTTCCTCTACGCACCGCTGCTGATCCTGGTGCTCTATTCCTTCAATGCCAGCAAGCTCGTCACCGTCTGGTCGGGCTTCAGCCTGCGCTGGTTCGTCCAGGTCGCGAACAACGACGATATCCGCGCCGCCGCTCTCAACAGCGTCATCATCGCCGTGGCCGCCACCATCGCCTCGACCGTGATCGCGACCGCGGGCGCGCTGGCGCTCGAGCGCGGCACCATCCGCTTCGGGCGCGGCATCGTCACCGGCATGATCGCCATGCCGCTGGTGGTGCCCGAGATCGTGGTCGCCATCACGACCCTGGTCTTCTTCTCGCTGCTGGGCATGCATTACGGCCTGCTCAATCTGATCATCGCCCACACGGTCTTCTGCATTCCCTTCGCGCTGCTGCCGGTCCAGGCGCGGCTGCGCGATATGGGCGGGACGCTGGAGGAGGCGGGGCGCGATCTCTATGCCGACGAATGGCGTCTCTTCCGCCATATCACGCTGCCTTTGCTGGCGCCGGCGATCGCGGCGGGCGCCATCATGGCCTTCGTCGTGTCGCTCGACGATTTCCTCATCAGCATGATGGTCTCGAGCGCGGGCTCGACCACCCTGCCGGTCTATGTCTACGGGATGATGCGCCTCGGCGTGACGCCGGAGGTGAACGCCATCTCCACCATCCTTCTCGTCATCTCGCTGATCTTCGTCGCGACCGCCTTGTTGGCCGGCAGGCGATATCGGCGCGCTTTCTGACCGGCCCAAGACCAAACTGAAAGGGAGGACGACAATGAAGAACTGGAAAACGAGTTTGGCCAGCGTGCTGCTGGCGGCAGGCGTGATCGCGGGCGCGCCGCAAGGGGCGAAGGCCGATGGCGGCGAGCTCCATATCTATAACTGGACCGACTATACCTCGCCCGAAATGGTGAAGAAGTTCGAGGACGAGACCGGCATCAAGGTCACCATCGACACCTATGATTCCAACGAGACGGCGCTCGCCAAGCTGAGCTCCGGTGCTGCCGGCTATGACGTCATCATCATCAGCAACGACTTCATCCCGATCTTCGTGAAGCAGGGGCTGCTGCAGAAGGTCGATGTCGCCCATATGGCGAACTTCAAGAACCTGGATCCGCAGTGGCAGAAGCGCCCCTGGGACCCGGACGCGCAATATTCGGTTCCGTGGGTCTGGGGCACGACATCCTATTCCGTCGATACCGCCGTCTATAAGGGCCCGACCGACAGCCTGAAGCCGCTGTTCCAGCCGCCCGCGGATCTCAAGGGCAAGATCGGCATGTTCGGTTCGCCCAGCGAGGTCATGTCGCTGGCCCTGGTCTATCTCGGCAAGCCGCAATGCAACACCAACCCCGACGACCTCAAGGCTCTGAACGCGCTCCTGCAGGCGCAGAAGCCCTTCGTGAAGGTCTATAACTCCGACGGCACCGTGGAGCGCCAGGTTTCAGGCGAGACGGTGATGCATGAGCAATGGTCGGGGAAGGCGCTCGCCACCCGCACCGAGAAGGCGACCTTCAAATATGTCTATCCGAAGGAAGGCGTGGTCGGCTGGATGGACAATGTCGCCGTGCCGAAGGATGCGCCCGATCTCGAGAACGCCAAGAAGTTCCTCAACTTCCTGATGGATCCCGAGAACATCGCGCTGCAGTCGAAATCGACCGGCTATCAGACGGCGGTGGTGGGATCGAACAAGTTCCTGCCGCCGGAGATCGGCACCTCGCCGGAGTTCAATCCGCCGGCCGACCTCAAGATCACCTTCGCCCCGGCCTGCGAGGAGAAGGCGACCCGCGCTTACGACAAGATCTGGACGGGCCTGCGTCAGTAATCTGACCGGTCAGCGGAGATGCCGCCGGCGAGAGTCGGCGGCATTTCCGTTTTTTGGGGTAGGCTTATTGGCCTCGTCTTCCGATCGAATTGAAAGAGCGTCTCGATGACCCCCGATCGCCCTTCCGCCGTCCAACTGACCCAGGACCTGATCCGGCTGCGCTCGATCAATCCGCCGGGCGACGAGCAGGCCTGCGCCGATCACCTGGCCGGGATCCTCGCGGCGGCGGGCTTCGATGTCGCGGCCTACAGCTTCGCCGAGGGCCGCACCAGCCTCGTCGCTCGCCTCGACGGTTCTGCCGATGCCAAGCCGATCTGCTTCACCGGCCATCTCGACACGGTGCCGCTGGGGGGCGCGCCCTGGGATCGCGATCCTTTGGGAGCGGAGATCGACGGCGGCCGGCTCTATGGCCGCGGTTCCAGCGACATGAAGAGCGGCGTCGCCGCGATGGCGGTGGCGGCGATGGAAGTGGCGAAGCTGCCCGGACGGAAGGCCGGCCTCGTGCTCGTCTTCACCGCCGGCGAGGAGACCGGCTGCGACGGCGCGCGTTTCCTGGCGGGGCTGGAGAACGTGTTGCCGCAAGCCGGGGCGCTGGTGGTCGGCGAGCCCACCGGCAACGATCCCCTCATCGGCCACAAGGGCGCGCTCTGGCTGCAGGCGGTCTTTCGTGGCGTCACGGCGCATGGCTCGATGCCGGAGCTCGGCGACAATGCCGTCTACAAGGCCGCCAAGGGCGTGCTGCATCTGGCCAAGCATGAGTTCAAGGCGCCCGGCCATAACCAGCTCGGCCGGCCCTCGCTGAATGTCGGCACTCTGAATGGCGGCCTCAATGTGAACTCGGTGCCCGATCACGCGCGCGTCCAGGTCGATATCCGAACCGTGCCCGGACAGTCGAACGAGGCCATCTTGGAGGAGATTCAGGCCCTCCTGGGCGAGGAGGCCGAGATCGCGCGCATGGTCGATGTCGGCGCCATCGCCAGCAATCCGCATGACGCCTGGGTCGCCGGTGTCTTCGAGCTCTGCGAGCGCGTGACCGGCCGGCGGCTCGATCCGCGCGGCGCGCCTTTCTTCACCGACGCCTCGGTGCTGGTGCCCGCCATGAGTCAGCTGCCCGCCGTCATTCTCGGTCCCGGCGAAACCGCGATGGCGCACAAGACCAACGAATACTGCGAGGTGGCGAAAATCGAGCAAGCGGTCGGGCTCTACACCGAGATCGCGCGCCGATGGATGGGGCTTTAGGCGGAAGCTCTACTCCGCCATCTCGCGCTGCCGCTCGACCTCGAGCTTGGCCGTCAGCAGGATCCGCGTCGTGGCGCTGAGATGGGCCGAGAGCAGGGCCACCGCCTTGTCGGCGTCGCGCGCCAGGGCGGCGTCGACGATGCCCTGATGCTCCTGGCCGATGTCCCGCTGCTCGGTCGTCAGCGGGACCGAAAGACGGCGATAGCGTTCGCTCTGGTCATAGAGCTGGCTGCGCAGCTTCAGGAGCCAGGGGCTGTCGCAGCCGTCGGCCAGCGCCACATGGAAAGCCGCATGGGCCTCGGCCCATTCGTCGCTCGACCGCGCGGGGTCGGCCGCCGCGCGCTCTGGCGTGCGCGAGAGGCGATGCAATGCCGCCACCAGCCGCGACTCCCAATCGACGTCGCCGACCTCGATCGCCCGCCGGAGGCAGAGCCCTTCGATTTCGATGCGCACCCGGGTCAGGTCCTGAAGCTCTTCCTGCGAGATCGGCGCGGCGCGGAACCCGCGCTGCGGCTCGGCCACCACCAGCCCCTCCGAGGTCAGGCGAGACAGCGCCTCGCGGATGGCGCCCAGGCTGACCGAGAGGCGCGTGCAGAGCTCCTGGATCTTGAGGCGGCTGCCCGGAAGGATGCGGCAGGCGAGGAGATCGGCGCGCAGCTGCTCATAGGCCCCTTGGGTGAGGTTCACGGCGGGATCCCGGGCCATTGCGGTGCCTCAGCGCTGACGAGCGAAAGAGAACAATAAAGCAATATATTATCCCTGTCATGGGCCGCAGCCGTTATAAAATATATTATCCGTTGACATATATATGGAAGGACGGCAAGGTCCTGGCACCGGCCGGTTTGACGTCACTCGGGGAGGCAGCGCTTGCGTTTTGCGACCTATAGGTCAGGGCAACGGGTCGGTTTGGCCCTCGGATCGGCCAACGGCGCGCTCCAGGGGCTCCTGGATGGCGACCCCGGCTTTCCGGGTCCGTTGAGCGGGCTGATTTCGGAAGGTTCAAGCGCGCTGCGCGCGGCCGGTGCGCAACTGGCCAAGGCGCCGGCGATCGACCCGGCCACCATCGAATGGCTGCCGCCCTTGCCGTCGCCCGGCAAGATCATCTGTGTCGGACTCAACTATGTCGATCATTCGATCGAGAGCGGCTTCGTGCCGCCGACCTACCCGACGATTTTCGCACGCTTCGCTTCCAGCTTGATCGGCCATGGCAGGCCGATCCGCCGCCCGGCGGCTTCGGTCCAGCTCGATTACGAGGGCGAGATGGTGGCCGTCATCGGCAAGGCGGGGCGCCATATCGGCCGCGCCCAGGCCCTCGACCATGTCGTCGGCTATTCGGTCTTCAACGACGCCTCGATCCGCGATTTCCAGACCAAATCGCCGCAATGGACGGTCGGCAAGAATTTCGACGATACCGGCCCCTTCGGACCCTTCATGGTGACCGCGGACGAGCTACCGGCGGGCGGGAAGGGGCTCCATATCCAGACGCGGCTCAATGGCCAGACCGTCCAGGATGCCTCGACCGACGACATGATCTTCGACGTGGCGTCGCTGATTTCCATTCTGAGCGAGGCGATCACCTTGTGGCCCGGTGATATCATCGTCTCCGGCACGCCGTCGGGGGTCGGCATGGCCCGCAAGCCGCCGCTGTTCATGAAGCATGGCGATCTCTGCGAGGTGGAGATCGAAGGCATCGGCACCTTGCGCAACCCCGTGGCCGACGAAATCGGCGCCGCTTCGGCCCGGAAGGCCCTGGCGAGTGCCTGAGACAACGGAGAGCGACGTCTCTCGAGAGCAGGACAGGAGAACATCCATGAACCGCGTCTTCTTCCGCAATGCGATGGTCTGGGACGGCAGTGGCGCCAATTCCTTTCCGGCCGATGTCCTGGTCGAGGGCAAGCGGATCAAAACCGTGGCGCGACAGGTCGGCCAGCTTTCGGCCGACGGGGCGACGGTGATTGACTGCCGCGGCCGAACCCTGATGCCGGGTCTGGTCGAAGGCCATGCGCATATCTCCTTCGGCGGCGCGGTCAACGATTCCGATCTCGGCAACATCCCTCCGGAAGAGCATGTGCTGCTCACCATGCGCAACGCCAAGACGCTGCTCGATCACGGCTTCACCAGCGCCTACAGCGCTGCGAGCTCGAAGCTCCGCCTCGACGTCGTCATCCGCAACGAGGTCGATGCCGGCCGCCTGCCGGGCCCGCGCATCAAGGCCTGCAGCCCCGAGATCACGGTGACCGCCGGGCTGGGCGACGAGCGCAAGCAGCATATGTATTACGAGAGCTTCGGCATGATCGCCGACGGCCCCGACGAGATCGCGCGCGCCGTGCGGCTCTGCTGCCGCGAGGGCGTGGACAATATCAAGGTCAACATCTCCGGCGACGATCTGGGCCCCAAGGCCCATGGCGGCGTGACCGTGATGCGCGAGATCGAAGTGCAGACGGCCGTCGAGGTCGCGCGGGACTTTGGCAAGAAGATCAACTGCCATGCGCGCGCGGCCGCCTCGGTCAAGCGTGCGGTCAAATGCGGCATCGACGTGATCTATCACTGCGAGTCCGCCGACGAAGAAGCGCTCGACATGCTGGAGTCCGTGAAGGACAGGATCTTCGTCGGCCCCGCGATCGGCATCATCTATGGCACGCTCTATGAGGGCGAGCCCTGGGGCTTCACCCGCGAGATGGCGATCCATATCGGCATGCAGCGCGTCATCGACGACAGCTGCAAGGTCTATACCGAGCTGCGCAAGCGCGGCGTTCGCGCTCTCATCGGTGGCGATTACGGTTTCGCCCAGTCGCCCCAGGGCACCAACGCGCGCGACCTCAAGCATTTCGTCGATCTGCTCGGCTACACGCCCAGTGAGGCTCTGCAATGCGGCACCCGCATCGGCGGCCAGGTGATGGGCATGGGCCACGAGCTGGGGCAGGTGAAGGAGGGGTTCCTCGCCGACCTGCTGCTGGTCAATGGCGATCCGCTGAAGGATCTCGCCATGATGGTGCCGGAGGAGAACTTCCTCGTCATCATGAAGGATGGCGCCCTCTACAAGAACATCGCCCAGGCCAAGGCGCAGGAACGCGCGGCCTAGGACCTCGGCGCCCGGATGGCCCGGCCCGAAGTTCCCATCGACGTCGATCCCGAGACCGGCATCTGGCGGACCGACGGTCTGCCGATGGTCTATCTGCCGCGCCATTTCCTGGTGAACAATCACCGCGCGGTGGAAGAGGCGCTCGGGCTCGAGGCCTATCGCGAGATCCTGCGCGCGGCCACGGCGAAATCCGCCATCCATTGGTGCCAGGCCGAAGCGCGCACCCATGGCCTGGCGCCGGAAGCGACCTTCCGCCACTACTTCAAGCGGCTCTCGCAGCGCGGCTGGGGCCAGTTCTCGGTCGACGAGCTCGATATCGGCCGGCGTCGCGGCAGCATCAGCCTGCGGAATTCCGTCTTCGTGCTGGAGCGCCCCGACGGCGCCGATGCGCCGGTCTGCTACATGTTCGAAGGCTTCATGACCGGCGCCATGCGCTTCCTCTTGGAGGACGGCGTCGAAACCCACTGCCATGAAACCCATTGCGCCGCCCAGGGCGCTCACGACCATTGCCGGTTCGAATTCGGGGCGTAGACATTCCGTCCAATGGTCATCCCCGCGAAAGCGGGGACCCATCTTGGTCCAGCGCACCGAGCGTAGAGATGGGCCCCCGCTTTCGCGGGGGTGACCATAAACGCAACGTCGAGGTGCCGGCCTCTACGGCGACGATCCGCGCTACCCCGCCTTCACCCCGCACCAGTCGGCGATGAAGAGCGCGATCGACTGCGTCACGCGGCGGATCGAGTCGATGTTCACCCGCTCGTCGAAGCCGTGGATGTCCTCGGACTCCGGACCGTAAACCATGGCCGGCGTGTCGGCATAAAGGCCGAAGAAGCGGGCGTCGGTGGTGCCGGTGAAGGCCATGCGATCGAGCTTCTGGCCGAACACGCTTTCATGGCAGCGCTCCAGCAGCGCCTGCGGCTCGGCGCCGCCTTCCAGCACGTAACCCTCGGCCTGGAAGCCGTGATAGACGATCTTGGGCGGGCTGTTGGCGAGGAAGGAATTGCCGCGCGCGGCCCTGGCGACCGTCTCCTCGATCTCGCGCCGGCATTGCGCCAGGTCCATGCCGGGGAAAAGCCCGACACGCATGTCGAAGATGCACCAGGCCGGCACGCTCGAGGTCCAGTCGCCACCCTTGATCTTGCTGACGACGAAATTGATCGGATGCTTATGTTCGGCGAAGGCCGGATGGCCGCGCTTGTTCCACTCCTCCTCGAGCTCATGCAGCGCGCGGATGATCGGGAAGCAGGCCTCGATCGCGTTGGAGCCGCTGCCGGCCCGCGCCACATGGACGGGACGTCCCTGGACATGCACCTGGAACCACATCACGCCGACCTGGGCCGCGCCCAGCTTGCATTGGCTGGGCTCGGGGATGATCGCGGCGTCGGCCTTGTAGCCGCGCTGCAGGCAGGCGAGCGCGCCATTGCCGGTGCATTCCTCCTCGACCACCGACTGGACATAGATGTCGCCCTGCGGTGCATAGCCGGCGCGGCGCACCGCGTCGAAGGCATACATCCCGGCGACCAGCCCCGCCTTCATGTCGCCGCCGCCGCGGCCATAGAGCCAGCCATCGGCGATGCGCGGCTCGAAGGGCGGGCTCGCCCACATCTCGGCCGGACCCGTGGGCACCACGTCGATATGGCCGTTCAGGATGAGCGAGCGGCCGCGGGCGCCTTGCGGGCGCCAGGCGCCGACCACGTTCCAGGCATTCTCATAGGAGACCATGACCGGCGAGAAGCCCGGCAGGTTGCGGATCGAGTCCACATCGATCAGCCAGCGATCGACCCCCAGCCCCCGGTCCCTGAGCGCGCGGGCCATCATGTCCTGGGCGGCCGCCTCCTGGCCCCGGAGCGAGGGCTGGCGCGTCAAATCCGCGGTGAAGGCGATCTGATCGTCGAAACCGTCCTCGACGGCCTTGAGGATTCGGCGCGCGGCATCGGCATCGGTCATGGAAAACCTCGAAAAACGGGCTGGAAAGGAAGGCGCTGGGTCCGGCGAGGGCCCGCCGGCGACCCCGACATCATGCCGCTTCGGCGGCCGTGGTCAATCCAAGCCCGCTGTTGTATCTCTCTTGCCATCATGACCCCGCGATTTCCGCTTGCCCTTGCTCTTGCCTGGCCTTGCCCGACCGGACCCGTGGCCCGATGACCGTCCGCGTCCGTTTCGCGCCCAGCCCCACGGGCCACCTCCATGTCGGCAATATCTTCGTGGCGCTGCATAACTGGCTCTTTGCGCGCAAGGAGGCCGGCGAGTTCCTGCTGCGTTTCGACGATACCGACCAATTGCGTTCGAGCGCCGAGTTCGCCGACGAGATCCGCAAGGATCTGACTTGGGTGGGGCTGGTATGGGATCGCGAGGTCTCGCAGTCGCAGCGCCTCGCCGTCTATGACGCAGCCGCCGCCCGGCTCAAGAAATCCGAGCGGCTCTATCCCTGCTACGAGACCGCGGAAGAGCTGGCGCTCAAGCGCCAGGCGCAGCTCCAGTCGGGCCGGGCCCCCGTCTATGACCGCGCGGCCCTGGCCCTCTCGGCCGCCGATCGCGCCAAGCTCGAGGCCGAGGGCCGCCTGCCGCATTGGCGCTTCCGTCTCGATCTGGGCGAGGTGCGCTGGATCGACATGGTCCGCGGGCCCCAGCATATCGACGAGGCGAGCCAGAGCGATCCGGTGCTGATCCGCGAGGACGGCACCTATCTCTACACGCTGCCCTCGGTGGTCGACGATATCGATCTCGGCGTCACCCATGTGATCCGCGGCGCCGACCATGTCACCAACACCGGCGCGCAGATCCAGATCTTCGAGGCACTGGGCGGGCCGGTACCGCGCTTCGGCCATCTCCCGCTGCTGAAGGGTAAGGGCGGGGAGGAGCTTTCAAAACGCATCGGCACCATGTCGATCGGCGAGCTGCGGACCGCCGGCATCGAGCCGCTGGCGCTCGCGAGCTATCTGGCACGGCTCGGCACCGGCGATCCGATGAAGCCGGTCCATAGCTGGGACGAGCTGATCCCCGACCATAATCTCGGCAAGCTGGGCGCGGCCTCGCCGCATTTCGATCGCGACGAGCTGGCCCAGATCAATGCCCGGCTGCTGCACGAGACCGAGTTCAAGGAGATCGTGGCGCGCGTCGGCGCCGACGTCGACGAGCGGCTCTGGAATGCCGTGCGGGGCAATATCGAGAAGCTGGCCGACATCGAGCTATGGGCGAAGATCTGCCATGGCGAGATCCTCACCCGCGGCGACGATGTCGACCTGACGCGGATCGCGGCGGCCGAGCTGCCGCCGGAGCCCTGGAACGAGGAAACCTGGAAGAACTGGACCGGCGCCATCACCTCGGCCACCGGCAAGAAGGGCAAGGCCTTGTTCCAGCCCCTGCGCCAGGCCCTGACCGGCCTCGACCATGGACCCGAGATGCGGCTTTTGCTACCTCTCATCGGCCGCGCCCGGGCTTCGGCCCGGTTGCTGCGCGGCAAGGGTTGAAACGGGCTGGCGCGAGCGATCATCGAGACATGTCGATCCAACTGCACAACACGTTGACGCGCCGCAAAGAGGCGTTCGCTCCGCTCGATCCGCAGCAGGTGCGGATGTATGTCTGCGGACCGACGGTCTATGACTTCGCCCATATCGGCAACGCCCGGCCCGTGGTGGTGTTCGACACGCTGTTCCGGCTGCTGCGTCATGTCTATGGCGCGGCGCATGTCGTCTATGTGCGCAACATCACCGACATCGAGGACAAGATCATCGCCGCCGCGAACGAGCGCGGCGAGTCCATCCGCGAGCTGACCGAGCGCACGGCCAAGGCCTATCAGGACGACATGGCGGCCCTCGGCGCCCTGGCGCCGACGCATCAGCCGCGCGCGACCGAGCATGTTGCCGGCATGGTCGCGATGATCGAGAAGCTGATTGCGCTGGGCAATGCCTACCCGGCCGAAGGCCATGTGCTCTTCAACGTGCCGTCGATGCCGGACTACGGAAAATTGTCGGGCCGCACGCTCGACGAGATGATCGCGGGCGCGCGGGTCGAGGTGGCGCCCTACAAGAAGCATCCGGCCGATTTCGTCTTGTGGAAGCCCAGCACGCCCGACCAGCCCGGCTGGGACAGCCCCTGGGGCCGCGGCCGTCCGGGCTGGCATATCGAATGCTCGGTCATGTCGGAGGCGCTGCTGGGGCCGATCTTCGACATCCATGGCGGCGGCATCGATCTGATCTTTCCGCATCACGAGAACGAGATCGCGCAGAGCCGCTGCGCCCATGGCACGCCGGTCTTCGCGCGCTACTGGATGCATAACGGCTTCGTCCAGGTCGGCGGCGAGAAGATGTCCAAGTCGCTGGGCAATTTCTTCACCGTGCGCGAACTGCTCGACGAGGGCCATCGCGGCGAGGCCATCCGCCTGGCGCTGCTCTCGGCCCATTACCGTCAGCCGATCGACATCACCCGCGAAGGGTTGGTGGAGGCCAAGGCCACGCTCGATCGCTTCTACACCGCGCTGGCGCGGGCCGGCGGCGCCGCGCTGCCGGTTCAAGATGCAATCGACGAGGCGCCGCTCGACGTCATGGCGGCGCTGGAAGACGATCTGAACACCCCGCTCGCCATCAGCCATCTGCATGAGCTGGTGCATCGGCTGAACAAGGCCACGACCGACGCGGAGCGGGAGCGGGCGGTGCAGGCGCTGACCCGGTCGGGCGCGCTGCTGGGCTTGTTGCAGCAGGAGCCCGAGGTCTGGCTGCGGGGCGGGGCCGACGACAGCGCGGAGATCGAAGCGGCCATCGCCGCGCGCACGGCCGCGCGCCAGTCGCGCAACTTCGCCGAGGCCGATCGCATCCGCAAGGATCTGGCCGCGCGCGGCATCCTGCTCGATGACGGGCCGCAGGGGACGACCTGGCGCAGAGCCGGCTGAAGCCCGGCCGGCGGAGGCTCAGCGCTGTGTGAGTGCCATACGTGCCGCCAAGCCGACGAACAGGCCGGCGGTGATCCAGCGCAGCGCGGCCACGGCGCGGCGCGAATTCAGGATCCGCTCCCGGGCGGCGCTCGCCGACAGCGCGACGATCAGCAGCACGGTCGTGCCGCCGATATTGAACAGCAATCCCAGGAACAGGATCTGGCCGGCGACCGACCCGCGCGTGGGATCCACGAATTGCGGCAGGAAGGCCAGGATGAAGAGCGCCACCTTCGGGTTGAACAGGTTGGTCACCACCCCGTCGAGGAAGGCGCGATGCGCGCGCCGGGGCGGCAGGGACACGGCCTGCAGCGGACCGGAGCGGTCGGTCGCCGCGCGCCAGGCCAGATAGAGCAGGTAGGCGGCCCCGGCATATTTGACGATCAGGAACGCCGTCTCGGACTGCTGCAGCAGGGCCGACACGCCGAAGGCCGCGAGCAGGGAATGGATCAGGCTGCCGCCCGCCACCCCGAAGGCGGCCCAGACCCCGGCGGACCGTCCGCGGCCGAGGCTTTGGGCCAGGACCATGGTCATGTCGGCGCCGGGCGTCAGATTGAGCGCCAGGGACGCGGCCAGGAAGGGCAGGAGCGTCGCGAGATCGGGCAGGAAGCTCGGCATGACGGGACCATTCTTGGTTAAGCGCGCCAGCGCAGCGTCCGGATGTTCTGCCATGGGCGAGGGTCTTGCAGGATAAGGGGTCTGCGCAGGGCAGTCAGACGCGGGACGCGGCCTCCGGCCGGTTGACGGCGGGGGGTTCCCCAGGCAGAAAGATGGGCTTGCGGTCGCGCGACGGCCGCCAATCCCCTGCTTTCCCGGGTCTTTTCGGCGATGGACGACAGCCGCATCTATCTTTTCGACAGCACGCTGCGCGACGGGGCGCAGACCCAGGGCGTCGATTTCAACGTCCTGGACAAGCAGGCCATCGCCCAGGCGCTGGACAAGATCGGGGTCGACTATGTCGAGGGCGGCTGGCCCGGCGCCAACCCGACCGACGACGCCTTCTTCGCCCAGCCCCTGGGCTTGAAGCGCGCGAAGCTCGTGGCCTTCGGCATGACCCGAAGGCCCGGCCGCAGCGCCGGCAACGATCCGGGACTGGCGGCCCTGACCGGGACCAAGGCCCGGGCGGTCTGCATGGTCGGCAAGAGCTGGGATTTCCATGTCGACGTGGCGCTCGGCATCTCGCGCAGCGAGAACATCGACATGATCGCCGAGAGCGTCACCCATGCGAAGACGCGCGTCGACGAGGTCATGTTCGACGCCGAGCATTTCTTCGACGGCTATCGCGCCAACCCGGCCTATGCGCTCGACTGCGCCAAGGCGGCGTTCGAGGCGGGTGCCCGCTGGATCGTGCTCTGCGACACCAATGGCGGCACGCTGCCGCACGAGATCGAGCGCATCGTGGGCGAGGTGGCGAAAACCATCCCGGGCACGCAGCTCGGCATCCATTGCCACAACGACACCGAGAACGCCGTCGCCAACAGCCTGGCGGCGGTGCGCGCCGGCGCGCGCCAGATCCAGGGCACGCTCAACGGGCTGGGCGAGCGCTGCGGCAACGCCAATCTCGTCTCGCTGATCCCCAGCCTCCTGCTCAAGACCGACTACAAGCTCGGCATCGATCACGAGGCGCTGAAGGGCCTGACCCATCTCTCGCGTCTGCTGGACGAGCGGCTCAACCGCGCGCCTTCGCGCAACGCGGCCTATGTCGGCGAATCCGCCTTCGCGCACAAGGGCGGGCTGCATGTGTCGGCGGTCGAGAAGGATCCGCGCACCTACGAGCATATCGACCCGGCGCTGGTCGGCAATCGCCGCCATATCGTCGTGTCGGACCAGTCGGGCCGCGCCAACATCCTGGCGCGGTTCCGCGATATCGGGCTCGAGATCGAGGCCGACGATCCCAAGGTCGCGAGTCTGGTCGAGCTGGTGAAGGTCCGGGAATATGACGGCTACGCCTATGACGGCGCGGAGGCCAGCTTCGAGCTGCTGGCACGCCGCGAGCTCGGCGGCATCCCCGAATATTTCCGCGTCGCGCGTTTCCGCGTGATGGACGACCGGCGCTGGAACGCGCGCGGCGAGCTGGTGACCGAATCCGAGGCCACCATCACGCTCGAGGTCGGCGAGGAACGGCTGATGACGGTCGCGACCGGCAACGGCCCGGTCAACGCGCTCGACAGCGCGCTGCGCAAGGCGCTGCTCGCCTTCTATCCCGAGCTCGAGGATATGCGGCTGGTCGACTACAAGGTGCGCATCCTGACGCCCAGCGCCGGCACCGGCGCCGTCACCCGCGTCATGATCGAGAGCGCGGACGACAGCGGCGAGCGCTGGTCGACGGTCGGCGTCTCGCCCAACATCATCGATGCCTCGTTCAACGCTCTCCATGACGGCATCAGCTGGAAGCTCTATCGCGCCGGGGCTCCCGTGCGCAGCGATGCGCCCAAGGGCGTTGCAAGGAAATCCTGATGGCCGCCGCCGGCCGCCGGGCGCAGGTCTCGCTCGAGGCGCCCGCGGTCATCCTGATCGAGCCGCAGCTCCCGGAGAACATCGGCGCCACCGCGCGCGCCATGATGAATTGCGGCCTGGTCAATCTTCGGCTGGTGCGGCCGCGCGAGGCTTGGCCCAACGAGCGCGCGCGCGAGGTCTCCTCGGGCGCGCATGAGGCGATCGACAAGGCGCAGGTCTATCCGTCGGCGCGCGCCGCCATGGCCGACCTCACCCGCGTCTATGCGACCTCGGCCCGCCATCGCCAGATGATCAAGACCGTGATGACGCCGCGCGAGGCGGCGGCCGAGATGCGCGCGCTCGCCGCGCAGGGCGAGCGCGTCGGCGTGATGTTCGGGCCGGAGCGGGCGGGCCTCGAGAATGACGAGCTGTCGCTGGCCGATGCGGTGATCCGGGTCCCGCTCAATCCGGAATTCACCTCGCTCAACCTGGCCCAGGCGGTGCTGCTGATCGGCTATGAGTGGTATCAGGCGGGTGACGCGACGCCGCCGCGCGAGCTGGTGGTCAATGGCACCCGGCCGGCCGAGAAGGAGGAGCTGCTCAACTTCTTCGACCATCTCGAGCGCGAGCTCGACGCCTCCGGTTTCCTGCGCAATGCCGAGAAACGGCCGGGGATGGTGCGCAATATCCGCAACCTGTTTCAGCGCGCCAGCCTGACCCGCCAGGAGATCCGCACCCTCCATGGCATCATCAAAGAACTGTCATCCAAGCGCGAAAACCGGCCCCGGCGCCGGAAAACCCCTGCAACCGATTGAATTTGCACGGTTTAATCGGCTTTGACAGGCCGTGCGGCAGCGGCTACAACCTGCCGCCTCATTCCCGAGAAAGTGGATCTTGCGCCATTGGGCCGTGATCCCGTCCGCCTGCGTCCGGAAATGGACGTCTGGGATGGAACTATCGGGACAACAAACAGACAAAGGAACCACCGGTGACAAAGCGCGCCGAATCCAAATACAAGATCGACCGACGCCTCAATGTGAATCTCTGGGGCCGTCCCAAGAGTCCCCTCAACAAGCGCGAATATGGCCCGGGCCAGCATGGCCAGCGCCGCAAGAAGCCGTCCGACTTCGGCCTGCAGCTGATGGCGAAGCAGCGGCTCAAGGGCTATTACGGCAATATTGGCGAGCGCCAGTTCCGCCGCATGTATGAAGAGGCCGCGCGCCGCCGTGGCGACACCGGCGAGAATCTGGTGGGCCTGCTGGAGCGTCGCCTCGACGCCCTGGTCTATCGCGCCAAGTTCGTGCTGACCGTTTTCGCCGCGCGCCAGTTCGTCAATCACGGCCATATCAAGGTCAATGGCAAGCGCGTGAATATTCCTTCCTACCAGGTGAAGGAAGGCGACATCATCGAAGTGAAAGACCGCTCCAAGCAGCTCGCCGTCGTGCTCGAGGCCGCAGCCTCGAACGAGCGCGATGTGCCGGACTATATCGAAGCGGACCATAAGGGCATGCGCGCCAAGTTCGTGCGCGTCCCGGCGCTGGCCGACGTGCCCTATCCGGTTCAGATGGAACCGCATCTGGTCGTCGAGTTCTATTCGCGCTGATCCGCCGAAGAAACGATGGTTTCGCGAAAGGCCGGCCCTCGAAGGGCCGGCCTTTTTCGTTTTGGGCGTGTTGGGTCTGGTCCCTTCCCCCGCTTTGCGGGGGAAGGTTAGGAAGGGGGATGACGCGGTCGCCGAGCAGCCCCCTCCCTATCCCTCCCCCGAAGACGGCAGGGCTGTCCGGGGAATGAGTTGATTGGTCGCGGGTGCATGCCCGGTTTTCCGCGGGTTTCGCGGTTACTTTCTGGTTGTCGAGACTTAGAAAGGGGACCGGGCATGCGGTACATGGATAGCATCTTCGTGAGCCTGCTCAAACCGATCGACCGGCGGCAATTCGGCGCGCTGGTGGAGCGCCAGGACGGGGACGCTTACGACAAGTCGTTCAAGAGCTGGGATCATCTGGTGGCGCTGCTCTACGCCCAGTTCAGCCACGCTGGCAGCCTGCGGGGCGTGGTGACGGGCTTCAACGCCAACGACCACCATCACTATCATCTGGGTGTGGTGCTGCCTTGCAGCGGCACCACGGCCGCCAGCAGCGCGGGCGTATTGACCTTGACTCGGGCGGTCTCAGGCAGGATGGCGTGATGCACGTCAAGGGTGGTCCCGCGGCGCACATGGCGCAGCGGGGGAATTTCGTGCATCCACCGACGGTAATAACGCTGGTCATACGCATCATGATGCCCGCCCTGCCAGCCATGCAGCATCAACTCGCTCTCGACGTTAAGCAATGCCGCCTTCGGGACAAGGATGTCAATGTCGGAGAAACTTCGCCCGTTCGCGGCCGCAAGCTTGGCCATGGCGTAGGCCGCACCTTTGAGCAGCGTCACCCGAACGCCGGCATCAGCGAGCTCTTTGCAAATGCAGGCGACTTCCCAACGCAGGGATCTATCTTGCCTGCTCGCCAGTTTCAATGCAGAAGTCAGATGCAGGCGTGGTGCCATTGGCACTGTTTTCAGCAAGCCAGCGCGCTCCAGCGTATGCGCCAGACGAGCCAGCAGTTTCGTGCGGCGCGCTTGTCGAATGAGCAGATCCCATTGCTGATCTGAGAACCGGGCAATCGCCGCTGGCGTGAGCAAGGCGGTCACAATCAGATCACGCGGCGGCGTCATCCAACCTGCCCCTGCAGCAAATTGTTGAAAACCCGCTGGGCGTCGTCGAGGCTGCTGTAGGTGAATTGATAACACTGGGTCCTGCCGACCAAGGCTGTTATCGCGTCAAAACCACTTTGCCCCTGAATGTCATAGTTAAAAGATTGCTCGGCAAGCAGCATGAAGGTGCGTGCCCGGTTGTGAGGGGTCAGGATAGGCGGCGAGCCAGGCACGTAGTTGGGCAAGACGATCCATGTGGCCTGTACCGGCTCTTTGACCCGCATCACGCTGG